>NZ_LR590470.1:3380259-4056311 GCF_901472535.1 Sphingobacterium daejeonense
TCACCACTGTTTTCAAACAGTACAAAATAATCAGTAGAAATCTCAGTACCGTTTATTTTTACAGTACCATCAAGCACCAACATGGCTGTATTAAAATTCTCAGGAAAATCAAACTCAGCTCTACCACCAGCTTTCAATTTTGCATTGTACATATTTACAGGTGTAAAAGTGGTTGCTGCTCCTTTTATTCCTTTATATTCCCCTGCCACAATTTCTACAAATCCTTTATCTTCATCAAGATTCACTTTAGGGATTGATTTATTTTCCAAGGCTTGATATTTTGGATTTGACATTTTGTATTGTGCTGGCAAATTGACCCAAAGCTGTACCATTTGAAACTCGCCACCTTTCTTGCTCCACTCAGTTTCATGAAACTCTTTATGCAAAATACCAGAGGCTGCAGTCATCCATTGCACATCACCCTCGGAAATTATACCTCCGCCACCACTACTGTCGCCATGTTCTACTCTGCCCTTATAAGCCAAAGTTACAGTTTCAAATCCTCTATGCGGATGGACACCAACACCTTTAGGAATTTCACTTGCAGGAAAATTATATGTTGAATTGTAATCAAATACTAAGAATGGATCCATTCGTTGCATTGATATTGCAGACGGAATAAAACTATGTACTCTAAAACCATCTCCTACAAAATGTGGAGTACCAGGTTTTATAATCCTTTCAATTTGTTTTGTTTTCATGGTATGTTCCTTTTTATAATACAAAGGTATACCACAGCAAATCGGAAAGTATTGATGTATGGTAAGAACTGTTCTCAATATTGCTAACCTATACTAAATAAGGCCTTGCAATGCAAGGCCTTTCCACATAATAAAAAGAAATTTGAGTAGGAATCACCTACTAAATCTGTCTCTTATATCCAGGCTTATTCATTTCTTTATCTAAGGACATAGGTCCTGAACCGACAATTAAAAAATAAATAAGTAATAGCAAAACCACCAGGGATAACCAAAATTCTGAATTCAAAAAGCTAAATCCATTTGTGATGTTTACAAAGAAAACAGCACCAATCAGAATAGGTATTTGCAGTGCTACAGCCAGACGGGTGCATAGCCCTAAAGCTATAAATATTCCGCCTACCAAGTGTGCAAATACAACATAGTGAACAGCACCCCAAATGGATTAATTGAAAATGCGTCCTCTCTATCAATGCAGCGACAGAATCTCGATCCATAATAAAACTTATACCTTTTGCAAAAATCAGAATTCCGAGAACTATTCTGATGAAATCAATCCATCTAGGATGATGGGCATCTCCCCAATGCTCAATGCGTTGAATTAGGTTCATAATGACCTCCTTTTTAACTGGTTATACTTTCACAACGTTGTAAAACACTCTGATAGTATGACATTTATAAAATAAAAACAATTAATCTTGGATTTGGTTCTCACCAAAACTAATTCTCTAAATCTTTGTTCTTTAGATTAGAAATCAAGTTTTATGGCAAAATTCACTAAATATTTCATTAAGGAAAACAATAGTCCATTTTGGGCATTTGCAATTCATGACGGGCACCAGATTGATGAACAAATCGCCCCATTCTTGAACTTAAACGAAACTGAAAGATTGCGTGAAGAGGATCCTTTTACCTCTGTAATGGCAGAACTTCCGATAAATCAATTTATTGTTGGTTCATCTAGATTTCAATTAGATCTCAATAGAACAATTAATGATTCAGTTTACTTGAGACCTGAACAAGCTTGGGATTGAATGTTTGGAAATTGGATTTACCTGAAGATATTGTTACAGAATTGTATTTAGACCATGAAAATATTTATAAAGAGATTGAAGAACTAATTCAGGCAACAATCGACAGATTTGGATTTTTCGTAATTCTTGATATCCATAGTTATAATGCAAAAAGAGTAGGTCCAGAAGAGGCCGTTGACACTATTAAAAATCCCCAGATAAATCTAGGAACAGCCTATATTTCTGAAAAATGGACACCTCTCATTCAAGAGCTTGTCGAATATATACGAAAAGAAAATCTATATGGTGAACCGATTGATATTCAAGAAAATATTAAATTTAAGGGAGGATATTTATCACAATTGATAAATAAAAAATTTGCAGAGCATTGGATGTGTAATATCATTTGAATTCCGGAAAGACTTTATGGACGAATGGACCGGAACTCCAGATTTACATAAAATTGTTGCTTGCAAACAGCTTTTAATGAATTCTATACAGGTTTTAAACCACTATTTCCATTATGACGCCGGATAAAAATAAAGCACTTCAAAAAATCTTAAGCGCTATTAATAAGCGGAGTCCTGTACACTACCAAATTCCAAATATTGGAAAATTCATATTCAATAAAATAGTTCCTTATATATTCATTTATAGGGTTCCAAGTCCTGACAAACGGGGATAAAATGCTTGCTGATTTAGCAAAGACGGAGAATGCCAGTATTGTATGCAAATCATATGACTTCAATTTAGAAGAATGGCTGAAACCTATTGCGCAAAAATTAGCTGAAGAGTTTGGCGCATGCCTTTTGGTAGAAGCGTGGGTAGCTGATCATTAATCAAAAAGAAGATATTATGATCCATGTAGGTCAAAAAGACCTCCTCCCATTAGCCGAATATTTCCAAAAAAACATTAAAAAAGAAGCTAGGGAAATTTTTGTTTCCATCGCAAAGGATCTAAATATACCACAACCTATAGGTGTCCCTATTTTATATAGTAAAAAGGAATTACAGAATAAACAGATTCTATTGATGGGAATATCCATCAAACAAAATTATGTTGATTCTGACGATCTAGTCTTGCCCATGCTGATTAGGTTATATCGGGAAACTCTTGCCAAATGTCTTTCAAGGTTATTCTTTGAATTTTTAAGAGTTTACACCCATCTAAATGCTACCGCTCAAAGATTAAATTTTCATCAAGAATTAACCCCATTGATGAATGAAATAGATAAATCATTAGCTCAGGAAAGCACCAAATTTGATTTCCTGTTAATGGTTACTCCTTTGAATGCTCATGAAGCTTGGCTCCAATTTAAAAAAGATAAATATTGGAAAACTCCGAAGTTTCTTTATCGTCCACTTCATGTTGACCCTGATCTTGTGAAACGGAGATTATACAACCTTCGGATCGAGGATATTTATGATCCTACTATGGCCTATATTTTTAGGGACAAAAGAACAGAGTTAGATAATATGGTCAGCATGATAGCTGATCGTGGAAAAGATGATTTTTTACATGGAAGCCTCCAGGTCTTCGGGAATGTATCTGAGAAACTTTATAAATCTGCGATGGCTATTTTGATGGTTACCGAACCTGAAGAGCCTATAAAAAAAGCTGATGACTATATTTCTGCGAACGAATTTGCAAAGATGGCACGAGACGAGGTTAAGTTTTTTACAGAGGCAAAATGCTGAATTTAACAGCCCTGTCCGCGTTCGTGAAGATATCTCAGGCGTCATGGTCAATCGAGGCGTTCTTAATATCAGCAAGGAATATAAGGTGACCAGAAAAAGAGCAGAAGCATTGATACAGCACGAAATCGGCACACACGTTGTCACTTACTTTAATGGACGACAACAACCATTGAGCATTTTTAGTCTAGGAGTTCCGGGGTATGAAGAATTGCAAGAAGGATTGGCGGTACTGGCTGAATATATTGTCGGAGGATTAAACAACGATCGTTTAAGAATCATTGCTGCCCGTGTCATCGCAGTTCAAAATATGCTTTTGGGAAACTCATTCATTGACACGTTTTCTATGCTCGTAGACCAATATAATTTCTTGCCTGAAACAGCATTTACGATTGTCATGAGAGTATATAGAGGTGGAGGTCTTACGAAAGATGCTTTATACCTCAAAGGGTTGATGGAACTTATCACTTATCTTAAAGATGGCAACAATGTACATCTATTAATGATGGGAAAAATCAGAAAAGACTATCTACCAATCATTAAAGATCTCTTGCAAAAAGAAATCCTAATCCCACCTGCAGTCACTCCACGTTATTTATTTCCAGAATTCAGTCCTCAGTGGAAAGACGTTAAAAGAAAAGGAAGCATCTTCAAATTAATACAATAAAATATTACAAGATAGATATATGAAAATCGCAATCTTAATCAATCAATCTCATAAAGAAGAGGAAAGATTTACCACTACTATGCTCGCTTTAAAAGCCCTTGAGCGAGGGCATACGGTTTTGTACATCGGTTTGGCAGATTTTGTCTATGAAGATGAGCAATCTGTCTCTGCCCATTGCAGAGTCATCACTCCAGGCCACGGATTAACCAATGGAGCTGATTTTGTCAAATATCTCAAAGACGCTGAAAAAACATTAGTAGATCTAAATGAGGTGGACATACTTTGGTTGAGGTTTGACCCTACACTAGATATGATAAATAGACCTTGGGCAGCAGCAGCTGGGATTCAATTTGCACAATTGGTCAAAAAGAATGGCCGATTAGTAATCAATGACCCTGACTACCTCGTACAAGCCAACAACAAACTGTATCTCGAAAATTTCCCTAAATCTGTAAGACCAAAGACTTTGGTAACAAGAAGCCATGAAGATGTCCTTAGATTCTTGGAAGAACAGAAAGATAAGATCATATTGAAACCGTTGAAAGGATCGGGTGGGAAAAATGTTTTTATGATCGATTACAAAGAAAGGCAAAACCTAAAACAAAACAGTGGAAGCAATTTCGAGGGATGGGTATGTAATTGCTCAAGAATATTTACCTGAAGCTAAAAAAGGCGATATTCGCTTTTTTATGATGGATGGAGAACCACTAATTGTAGATGGTAAATATGCTGCTGTACGAAGGGTTCAAAAAGAAGATGAAATTAGAAGTAATATTCATCAAGGAGCAAAACCTGAAGAAGCGATCATTGATGATCAAATCCTTTCTCTTGTAAAAAAGGTATCTCAACAATTAAAAGATGATAATATGTATCTTGTTGGGCTGGATATAGTTGGGGATAAAATCATGGAAGTGAATGTTTTCAGCCCTGGAGCATTATTTCATGCAACCAAAATAACAGGTAAAGATTTTGCAAATGCTATTATTATTGATCTCGAAAACAAAGTCAAAGCATATTACAATAAAATAGGATTTGATCAGGGGTTGATTAATATCAATTTATGAATAAGGTCTACTTTTGAAAATTAAAGTAATTCAAAAGTGGACCTTTTCAATGTTGTTATTTTTTCTATTACCTTTTCTTCCTCTGTTAGAGGAGCTGGCGGAATCTCATTTACATTTCTTTCGATTTCTTTAAGCTCTACATGAACAGCATATTCTGAAGGCTCAATGCTGATACCATGATAAGTAGCATATTCTCTAGTAAAGATAGCCCCTAGATATAATATTGCAGCTGTATAATAAACCCATAAAAGAATCAAAACTATGGATGCTGCCGCTCCATATGTACTTTCTGTGTCTGAAGATTGAAGATAAAAAACCTATTCCAAACCGACCAATTGCAAAAAGAATAGCTGTAAATAAAGCTCCAGCTTTTACAGGTCTCCAATTGATATTAACATCTGGCAAAACCTTAAAAATAACTGCAAACAAAATAAATGTAATTCCAAATGTTAATAAGAAGTTTATGCCATCCATAAACATAAACTGTCATGTCTGGAAAGAAACGCAGTAGTCTATCAGTCATTGCTAGGATAATACCATTTACCACCAAGGTTACAACTAATAAGAAACCAAGTCCTATAATCAATGAAAGACGATAATAACCGATCCATAATCATTTTTAACCAGCCTTTCTTAGGTTTAGCTTTGACATGCCATATTTTATTGATAGAATTCTGCATGTCTCCAAAAACCGTTTGTGGCACCAATTATCAATGTGATGATACTCACTATCATTGCCAGATTGGATTTTCCAGATAAACTCAGGTTTTTAATAACATCTTGGATTTGTCTAGCTGCTGTGAGACCTACCAGTTCGTTTAACTCACCAAACAATTTCCCTTTGATCGCATCCTCACCATAGAAAATACCAGCTAAGGAAATCATAAGAACGAGGATTGGGCCAAGTGAGAATATAGTATAATAAGCTAATGAAGCACTATATTTCATGCTGTCTTCATTCATGAAGCCCATCACTGTATTTTTTAAAATATTGAAGGTGTCCTTAAAAAATCCTTTGCTTTCTTGTTTTTCCATATAAAAATTAAATCACTGTTGTGTAATTAACATAGTCCTTTTAAAAATGTTTGGAATAGCATTTAACAATCTTATTGAACTTTCTTCATAAAATATTGTTCTTACACCAATAACTATAAGAAATTTTAAATTCAAAACTTACTATGATGAGCAAACAAAAAGATGTCAAAAATCAAGATTTAGGAAGAGACGAAACTGGAAAACCAAGAGAAGAAAATGAAAAAGTTCAATCGGATACTGGTAAACGTCCTGAAGAAGACACTAATCCTCTTCCTCCAAATCCAAACAAAGTCGATGATCATGACGATTAATTATAACAGTAAAATGGCCTGGAATTTTTACCTTCCAGGCCAATTTATATAATAGTTAGTGTGTGATATGCGACTCATTAAAATCCTTAAAAACCTGTATAAATTTATCCTTTGGTTTTGATGATTTTCTTAATTACTAAGTACGGGAAAATTCACTTACGTTGAATTTATATTTCAAAAAAGTAAATTATAAATCCGTATACAACCTATCTACAAACATGCGTTTATCTAAGTTTAAACATAGATTTTCAGTTTAATTTATTAAATGTTTAACCAACAATATTTAATTGAATTTCCATTGATTTCTTTATTTTTATTATCAGATTAAGGCATAAATTATTGCCATTCTTTCTATAAAAAGTCATATAATAATTATTCTTACAGAATTTTTTGGTGAGAATTTCTTTGATTTTTATAAAATAAATAAAGGCCTGAGACGAATCCCAAGCCTTTTATATTTAGAAAATTAATTGTTCTTGTTAATTATGTTTTACATCCATTTCATCAATGTAATGTTCGTTCGGAACATAATCTGCTTCCATCATTGTAGCGTAATCAGTTTTTTGTTTCTTACCCCAACGACGTCCAAAACTGTCGAAGATTGAATAAACCACCGGTACCACTACTAATGTCAACAATAATGACGATAATAGACCTCCAATAATTACAATTGCCAACCTCTGTTGGTATCCGCACCATCTCCCGATGCCATTGCAATAGGAATCATACCAAACACCATGGCAATGGTAGTCATCAAGATTGGGCGCAAACGAGCATGGTTGGCAGCTACCAAAGCGTCATGTGTATTATCACCATGTTCTTTCCTATGATTAGCAAAGTCAACCAATAAGATTGCATTTTTCGCAACCAAACCAATCAACATAATAATACCTAGAATAGTGAAGATATTCAGAGTCTGGTTTGTCAATGCCAATAATAACAAGGCTCCGATAAATGATAGTGGAATTGAGAATAACACGACAAAAGGAGTCGAGAAACTATCATATAATGCCACCATAACCAAGTACACTAATAATACAGAAGCGATCAAAGCAATACCTAAGGTACCAAAACCTTCTTGTTGACTTTCCATATTACCACCCCAGATATAAACAACTCCTGGTTTACGCTCAAGTTTTGAGAATTCAGCTTCCCATTCCTGAGCTACAGTACCCATTGGCCTACCAACCACAGAACCTTGAACCGAAACAGCTGGTGATTTATCACGACGTTCCAATAACGTTGGACCTGAACCATATGATACAGTGGCAAATTGATCCAATGAAATTGTTGCTCCTTGGTTGTTGATAAACTTAAGGTTTCTTACGTTATTGATGTCCGCTCTACCGCTTTCTGAGAAACGGATATTGATATCGTACTCATTATCACCTGCACGGAATTTATTATCTGTATTTCCTGAGAATGCAGTCTGCATAGTCATACCAACAGTAGCTACATTAAGCCCCAAAGATGTCATCTTATCACGGTCAACTTGTACACGGATCTCAGGGTTACCATCTTCAGAAGTAAGCTTAACACCTGTAGCTCCAGGGATATTGCGCAATTGCTCCTCTGCTTTAATCGCAAATTGACGAGCATCTTCAATATCTGAACCTATCACCGTTAATTTTAATGGAGCTTGTTCTGCGCCCATTAAACCCATGTTCACCGCGGTAACCTTAGCTCCTACTAGTTTATTTTCCAATTCACGTTTCAACCTCGCTGAGTAAACTTTAGAACTTTCAGTATATGTATCTTTTAAGATTACGTGAATCTCTGATTTATATCTGGAACCAGCAGTAGACATTACCCCATCTGAGGATTGACCTACTGTAGTAATGATTCTCTCTACTTCAGGTTTTGATTCAATTACAGATTCTGCTTTTTGAGTTAAGAAGTTTGTTTTCTCTAAAGAAGCATCCTTCTCTAATTCCAACTGAATCATAAATTCACCTTTATCAGAAGCTGGGAAGAAATCGGTTCCGATAAATCCTAAACCAACTAAGAAGAATGAACCTATGAAAAGTGCTAATGCAATCAAAAGTGTCGAAAGCTTAGTCTTCCAGTTTTTCAAACACCATTCTAATATTCCAGTAATCCAGTGAGTAAACTTGGTCAAACCTGCCTCAAAACCATGAACGATTTTTCCAATAAATGATTTTGGATTGATATGTTCTATTTTACCGAAACGAGAATATAACCAAGGAACTACCGTAAAGGATACTAATAAAGACAATAAAGTCGAGATAATAACCGTAACACAGAACTGTGCTAGGATATTGGCAACCAACCCTGTTGACATAGCAATTGGCAAGAATACAACGACGATTACCAAAGTAATCGCTGACACAGTAAATCCAATTTCTTTTGCTCCATCATAGGCTGCACGAACTTTATTCTTACCCATCTCCATGTGACGGTGAATATTCTCAATTACAACGATAGCATCATCGACAAGGATACCCACAACCAATGACAATCCCAACAAAGACATCAAGTTTAGGGTATAGCCCATCAACAATAGACCAATAAAGGTTGCAATCAAGGAAAGTGGAATTGCTACCATGGTAATGGCCGCATTTCTTAAACTGTGCAAGAAGAACAACATGATAAAACCTACAAGGGCAATCGCAATGATCAAGTCATGCATTACGTTATTTGCCGCATTCAAGGTATAATCTGTTGAGTCGTTTGCAACCAAGATTTTTACATCATCGTCTTTATAATCAGTTTGAACCGTTTCAATTGTTTCTTTCACTAATTTTGAAACTTCTACTGCATTGGCATCTGATTGTTTGAATACCTGCAATAAGATTGTATTCTTACGATCTAAACGAGCGATTTTTTCAATTTCTTTAATACCATCCTGAACATCAGCAACATCTCTTAAAAAGATTGTAATCCCTGCAGGAGTCGTAATAGGAAGGTTTCTTAACTCTTCTACATCTACTACCTTACCTGCCAAACGAATCGTTGTTCTATTTTCCCTTGTGCTCACATTACCTGTAGGGAAATCTAAATTGGACTGAGCAATTACATTCTGTATTTGAGAAATAGAAATACCATATCCTTCAGCCTTTTCAGGGTCAACAGAAACCTGGATTTCACGTTCTTCACCCCCAACCATATCAACTTTCGCAACACCGCTTATACGTGCGAAAATAGGTTGGATTTTATTGTCCAATAGATCATATAATTCTTTCTCTGATTGGTTTGATGTAACCGCTAGACTCATGATAGCAATATCATCCAATGAGAATTTATTAAGAGATGGCGCTTCCACGTCATCCGGAAGGTCATTCAACACAGCGTTGATCTTCCGTTGTGCATCGGTGAGCAAGAAATTGACGTCGGCACCATCATTTAAGGTTACCATTACAATCGAAACGTTCTCTAACGATGTTGACTCAAGTTTCTTAATATTTTCCAAAGAGGATACAGCATCCTCGATTTTTTTCGTTACAGTACTCTCAACCTCTGAAGGTGAGGCACCAGGATACACTGTTTGAATGGTAATTACATTTACCTCAAACTTTGGTATCAGCTCATATCCTAATTGAGAATATGAGAATATCCCGCCTAAAGTCAATAGTATAAATAATACTATAATTAGACTTGGGCGTTTTATCGATATTTCAGTAATCTTCATTTTATAATTTCGTTCTTAGCAAATATTATTTGATGATCTCTACAGGAGAATTGTTGTATAGGTTGATTTGACCAGAAACGATCACTTGATCTCCAGGTTGCAAGCCACTGATAACCTCAATGTTATCACCAAAGCTTCTACCTGCAACTACTTCTGACTCTACCGCTTTACCATTTTTCAATACGAAAACTTTATTGTCTGAAATACTCCCTACGAATGCTGTTCTTGGAACTACCAATACGCTTGAAGTACCTTGGCCTCCAAATACTGCTGTACCATACATACCGGCACGAAGTTCATTGTTAGGATTGTTTGCATTTCAATTTCAACTGGGAAATTCAAACTACCATCAGACTTTGGAGCAATAAAAGTGATTCTACCTGAAAATTCTTTGTCTGGATATACACTTACTTGAACTTTAACTGATTGACCAACGCGCAAAGAAGCAACGTTTTTCTCATCAACATTTACTCTTAATTTTAAAGTACTTACATTGACTATATCGAATGCAGGCGTACCTGGACTAACATATGCTCCTGGCTCAATTTTACGTGAATTCACGATACCACCGACAGAAGTCTTGATAGTAACATCTCCTGCAGTTAGTTTCGCACTTTTCAAGTTGTTTTTGGCACTTTCAAATTGAAGACGCATTTGATCAACTTGTTGTTGCGTAACACCACCTGTTGAAAGCGCATTCTCATAACGTTGTAAATTCGCTTGTGCATTATCATAAGATGCTTGAGCATTTGCAACACTTACATTTAATTTGTCTCCTTCTACGACAGCCAAGGTCTGACCTGGAGAAACTCTCGATCCCTCATCCACTAATACGCGAACTACACGACCTCCAGTCTCAGCTGCAACAGTTACTTCTTGCTTAGGCATAAAGGTACCGTTGGCTAAATAATCTAAATTTAAATCGCTATTGATAGCAGTATCGATACGAACAGCAACAGCAGCATTTTTCTCAGCTACCGCAGCAGTATCTGCATCATTCTTAGCCTTATTTTTCTGTAGAATAAGGTAGATACCAGCTCCTGCAGCAAGGATAACAATTAGGGTAATTATTGTACGTTTCATTTATGTGGTTGTTATTATTCGTTTACTAATGATTTTAATTCTCCGTTTGCTTTGATCAACTGAATCTCAGCAATCTTATAGTTTAATAAAGATGTGTTCAGGTTATTTTCTGCCGTTGCCAATGCATTCTCAGCATCCAATAGTTCTGTTAAGGTTGCTAAACCATTTCTGTAGTTATTTTGGGTATCATCCAAAACATCTCTAGACAACTGAACATTTCTGCGGTTAGCATCTACAGTCAACAAACTGTTTTTTATCTGAGCTTTAGCGTTCTCATTTGCTAAGTTTAATCCTAGGCGCGCATCTTCGATATCAACTTCTAATTGTTTAATCTGAATGGTAGCCTGGTTTATCTTAGCTTTAGTAGAACCACCATTAAAAATTGGAATGCTTAAGTTTAATCCCAAACCTGATGTAGCAAACCAATTGAAATCATTTGATCCTGGGATTCCACTACCAAAACCTTGGTATCCTAAATCACCGCCAAACGATAGTGAAGGATAATAAGCTGCTTTCATACTTTTGCGATTTAACTCTAGTAGCTCAGCTTGTTTTTCCAATACTTTGATTTCAGTTCTACCTGACAGATCCATTGTAGTAGCAGCTGCCATTTCAGCTTTGATATTAAAAGTCTCAGCTGGCAATTCAATGTCAGTTTCAATCGGCATCCCGATTGCAAATTTCAAAGCATTTTCCTTTAATTCCAGAGCATTGACAACAATCTGTCTTTGTGCCTGAAGATTATTAATATTTACAATGATCCTGTCCAAATCTATCTGACGAGCAATTCCCGCCGTAACTAACCCCTCGATAACACTTTTTGTTTTATTTGTGTTCTCCAGGTTATTATCGATGGTCTCTAATTGTAATTGTGTTGTGTATACATCATAATATGCATTCGCTACTTTTCAATCAAAGACTCATCAGTCAACTGTGAATTGATCTGATAGAATTCACGTGTAGTTTTTGCCGCTTTCAATCCTGTAAATAAAGATTGATTGAAAATTTGCTGGTTTACGGAAATTCCTGCGGTTGAGTTCCAAGGCTGACCCATTTTAATATACTGTGTCTCGCCACCAAAATCAATTGGCATACTTGGAATGATCGCGTTATATTTGACATTTGCTGAAGCATTGACTTGTGGTAATGCTCCTGCCCTAACCTCGTCAATTTGATACTCAGAATTTTCAAGGTCAAGCTTTGCCTTTTTGGCTTCCGCTTTATTCTCTAATGCAAATTTCACCGCCTCCTGAAGAGTTAAGGTTTCTTGTGCATGTAACAATGATCCTGACAGCATACCTGCCACCATAAGGGCCATAAGTTTAGTTCTATTCATTTATTTATTGCTAGCTATTCGTGCTTCGAAAATTAATTTTAACGCTCTTTTTTGACTCTCTAGAATCATATCCACATTGGACTCATTCGGAATACCAGTGATTACATCTGAGATGGTATGAATAATGCCCAATCCCTTTTGGATCTCAACAATGGTACAGGCACATGATTCAATATCATCCATCATTAACTCACCTCGATCAACAGACTTTTGATATAAAACCTTCATTAAGGAAACATCCCGCTTATAAAAATCCTGCATAACTTCATTGATATCTAAGCCTTTTATCCAATCCAGATTTTCACAGATATGCAGAACATAATATTTACGAGTATACTCCGAACGGTATTCCAAAATCTCATACATAGTTTTCATGAGATCACCAGAATAATTCTCCACAATTTCCTTCTCTCCTGCATAAACATCATTGGCAAGTTTTATTAATACATCAACAATAAGTGTTGACTTATCTGGATAGTAGTAATATAAATTTGCTTTAGTAATTCGCAGATCATCCGCAATCTCATTCATCGTGGTTTTGTGAAAACCAAATTGTGAGAAGCGCTTTAGCGCTGCGTCAATGATTTGATCCTTACGATTCTCCATTTTTTACCTTTTTTTATTTTTGACTTTTTCTAAAAATTGTTCAAAAGTAAAGAATAGAAATTAAATAATATCATCCCTTTGTCAAAAAAGTGACGCTTAACACTTTTTTAACGGAATGATATCAGTTAGATAATCTGAAAAGAAAGTATTTTATTCCTGACTGAAAGTTTTGTGGAATTTCTTTTTATCGAAAGAATATAATTTGGCTGCACGGTAAGATACTCCTTTCTGAAATTCATTCAGTTCCTTAAGGTAACCTAGGTTGTTGATTTTCTTCCGGAAATTCCTTTTATCGAGTTGCTTGTTCAGTAGAGCTTCGTACACTTGCTGCAATTGAGTTAGAGTGAACTTTGCAGGCAATAATTCATAAGGTGTTGTCGAATATGTAACTGTTTTTTTGAGCCTGTCAAGACTCAGCTCTATAATATCCTTATGGTCAAATGCGAGATCTGGCAACTCTGTTACAGGAAACCATTTCAATTGTCGCATATAATTGGACCCTGAAAAGATCTTATTTTTCACTTCTTCCATCTGCACAAGAGCAAGATAAGCAACAGTTAAGATCCTCCCTTCTGGATGTCTTTTCACCCCGGCAAATGCTGCCAGCTGATCCATATAAATATCTTTTAACCCTGTCATTTCAAATAAGATACGAGCAACGGCATCTTCCATTTCTTCATACTTATTCACAAAATAGCCGGGCAAAGCCCACCAATCCTTATAAGGATATTCATTCCTTTCTGCCAATAATACTTTTAATTGGCCCTCATCAAATGTAAGAATGACGCAATCTATGGTAAAATGTGTCTGCAAAATTTAAATTTATTTATATTGATCAATTGTTTCGTGAAAACCTCAACAATAATAACAATTACACAAACAAATTACCAAAAAAATTTAATAGTGTAAGAAATACACATTATATTCGTAAAACAAAAATACGAAAGACCTAATGAACAAGATACGAAGGATTGGCGTTTATACATCAGGTGGCGATGCCCCAGGGATGAATGCTGCCATTCGCGCAGTAGTTCGTACAGCACTGTTTAATGACTTAAAAGTAACCGGTATATTTAGAGGATATGAAGGAATGATCGAGGGTGATTTTACCGAAATGGTAAGTCGATCCGTAAGTTCCATCCTACAAAAAGGTGGAACCATCCTAAAATCAGCTCGCTGTCCCGAATTTAGAACTCCCGAAGGCCGTAAAAAAGCCTATGAAAATGTTAGAAAAGCAGGAATTGACGCTTTAGTTGCTATTGGCGGAGATGGTACCTTCACAGGTGCAGAAATCTTCTCCCAAGAATATGATATCCCAGTGATGTGTATTCCAGGTACAATCGACAATGACCTCTATGGAACCGACTATACACTAGGATTTGACACGGCCAACAATACAGTTATTGACGCCATTGATAAAATCAAAGATACAGCAGCTTCCCACAATCGACTTTTCTTTGTCGAAGTAATGGGAAGAGATTCAGGATGTATAGCCTTGAATGCTGGAGTTGCAGGTGGTGCTGAAGCTATTATGCTTCCGGAAAAAGAAACGGCTATTGATGAATTGATCGAAATGCTTGAAGTAGCAAAAGATAGAAACAAAACTTCAATGATCGTAATCATCGCTGAAGGTGATAAAAATGGCGGTGCTTACAATGTCGCGAAACGTGTGGAAGAAAAATTTGATTTTTATGACACAAAAGTTAGTATATTAGGACATTTACAGCGTGGAGGGTCCCCAAGTAGCTTTGACCGAGTACTTGCAACCCGTATGGGATACTTCGCGGTCAATGAACTAGTAAAAGGCAATAGAAGTGCAACTGTGGGTATCCGTGGAAGCAAAATGGTAGCTACAAGTCTTGAAGAAGCTTTGCGTGGCAAAGAATTCAAACTGGACGAAGAGTTGGTCACTATTGCAGAAGTAATGAACATTTAAACTTATGATTGCAGTCGTATTTAGTGGATCAAGATACGCCGATTGGCGACTTGCCGAAAAAGGAAGAGTCCTACATGGATTCAGAACTTCCGGCATAAACCCCTATATACAAGATGAAAGATTTATCTTTCAACTCCTGAACAAAAACACCCAACTCATCAATAATGCCGAAAGAATCCGTAAAATTTATTTTTTCGGAGCCGGAGCATCATCCAAAGAAAGACAAGAAAAAATTGAAAAAGTATTTTCTCAATTCTTTAAAAATGCAAAAGTCAAAGTATCACATGATATGCTGGCTTCTGCAATTTCAACTTTCGGAAATGAAAAAGGCATCATCGGAATAATTGGCAGTGGCTCAAATGCAGCCTATTACAACGGTAGAAAGATTGTCGATAACAACTATGGATTGGGATACATTTTAGCAGATGAAGCTTCAACGAATTGGCAAGCACGCCAGATATTGAAAGACTTCCTGACTGAATCAATGCCACAGGGTTTCCGGGAAAAACTTTTGCACAAACATAATATGGATCGAAAGACCATATTGGACAAAACATATAATACCCCGAACCCGAACATCTTTTTAACTTCTTTTGCGGACTTTATCCTTGAAAACAAAGATGATCCCTACATGGAAGGGATTATCAGGAAAGGACTGGAAACATATGTTAAAACTTATCTTATACCGCTTTCAGAAACCTATCCGGACTCAACATTGAATTTCACAGGTTCTGTGGCTAACAACTATGCTGATTGGCTCCGGGAAATTGCAAAAGAGAACCATTTGGCAGTGGGAACCATTATAAGAGAACCTGTACAGAATCTTGTAAAATATTTTATAAATAAAAATTAGTAAAAATGAAAATTGGAATTAACGGATTTGGCCGTATTGGCCGTTTAGCATTCAGAGCTGCTGTAAAACGCAGTGATATTGAGGTAGTAGGGATCAATGACTTAGTTGAGCCTGATTACTTAGCTTATATGTTAAAATACGATTCAACTCACGGTCAATTTGACGGTACAGTTGAAGTTAAAGACGGAAACTTAATCGTAAATGGCAAAACAATTCGCGTAACAGCTGAAAAAGACCCTGCAAACCTAAAATGGGATGAAGTAGGTGCTGAAGTAGTTATCGAATCTACAGGTTTCTTCTTGACTCAAGAATTAGCTCAAAAACATATCGATGCTGGTGCGAAAAAAGTAATCATGTCTGCTCCTGCCAAAGATGATACTCCTACATTCGTAATGGGTGTAAACAACAAAGAATTAAAACCAGAGTACAATATCGTTTCTAACGCTTCTTGTACTACAAACTGTCTTGCTCCTATTGCTAAAGTTTTGAATGACAAATTCGGAATCGTAGAAGGATTGATGACTACAGTACATGCTGTTACTGCAACACAAAAAACTGTTGACGGTCCTTCAGTAAAAGACTGGAGAGGTGGTCGTGGTGCTTACCAAAACATCATCCCTTCTTCTACTGGCGCAGCAAAAGCAGTAGGTCTAGTATTACCTGAATTAAAAGGTAAATTGACTGGTATGTCTCTACGTGTTCCTACAGCTGACGTTTCAGTAGTTGACTTAACAGTACGTCTTGAAAAAGGTGCTTCTTACGAAGAAATCAAAAAAGCTATGAAAGAAGCTTCAGAAGGTGAATTGAAAGGTATCTTAGGATATACTGAAGATGACGTAGTTTCTACAGATTTCTTAGGAGATGCTCGTACATCTATCTTCGATGCTAAAGCTGGTATTTCTTTGAATGATA
The DNA here is from genome assembly GCF_901472535.1 of Sphingobacterium daejeonense. Taxonomy (NCBI): domain Bacteria; kingdom Pseudomonadati; phylum Bacteroidota; class Sphingobacteriia; order Sphingobacteriales; family Sphingobacteriaceae; genus Sphingobacterium; species Sphingobacterium daejeonense. Next base: position 3,397,118 of record NZ_LR590470.1, read on the forward strand.
ACTTCGTGAAAGTTGTATCTTGGTATGACAACGAATGGGGTTACTCAAACAAAATCATTGACTTAGCTCAAGAAGTTGGTAAATTATCTTAATTGATATTCAATTCATAAAAAAAGGCGATGTATTTTTACATCGCCTTTTTATATATTTAATTTTCTATTTCTCTTCTTTCATTAAGAAACCACCACCTATCAAATCATCACCTTCATAAAAAACGGCAGATTGACCTGGAGCAATACCTTTTACATTATGTACGAAATCCACTTGCATAATATCTCCGTGTTGAGTCAAGGTAGAAATAGCCCCAGAATCTTTATAGCGGATCTTGGTAATTGCTTCCATAGGTTCTTCAAGAGAAGCATATTTAACCAAATTGATATTTTTTACTAATGCCTTACTGCGTTCCAATTCGTGCTCTTCTCCCAACACTACTGAATTTGACTCAGGTAGAATTTGGATTACAAACATGGGCTTTCCTAAAGCTATCCCTAATCCTCTGCGCTGTCCAATCGTAAAGTACGGATACCCGATATGTTGACCTACTACTGTTCCATCTGAAAGGATAAAGTTCCCTGGTCCGATCTCCTCATCAAGCGAAGGACGTTTATGACGTAAGAATGAACGATAATCGTTATCAGGCACAAAACAGATTTCATAGCTCTCCGATTTATTTGCCAATTCTTTCTGCCCCATATCCAAGGCCATTTGACGGATTTCCTTCTTGGTGAAACTTCCCAAAGGAAATTGTGTCCTAGCTAAATTTTCTTGTGACACTCCCCATAGTACATAGGATTGATCTTTATTTTCGTCCTTCCCTTTAGAAATGACGTGACGACCATTATCATGCAATCTAATATTAGCATAATGGCCGGTTGCAATAAATTCACAGTCCAACTTATCAGCGCGTTTCATCAATGCCTCCCACTTGATATGGGTATTGCACAGAACGCATGGATTCGGAGTTCTTCCGGCAATATATTCATCCACAAAATTATCGATCACATAATCTCCAAACTCAGAACGAATATCTAGGATATAATGCGGAAAACCATAGTTCACAGCCAATGTCCTTGCGTCATTGATACTGTCCAAACTACAACATCCCGTTTCCTTTGAAGAGCCGCCGGAACTAGCATAATCCCATGTTTTCATCGTGATGCCGATGACCTCATATCCTTGTTCGTGTAGCATGACAGCAGCAACGGAGCTATCAACTCCCCCACTCATCGCTACCAAAACTCTTCCTTTTTTACTCATAGTATTTTATTGAAGTGCAAAGATACCGTTATTTGCCCATTCCCAATGTTTATTTGATGTAATTTTATCTCAATCAAAATCAAGACTTTGAATAAAACCTCAAAAATAATTCCTGCAAAAGTTTTAGAATTCGAAAAAGGACGGTATATTTGCATCGCAAGTTCGGTAACGGATCTGCAAAATAAGGTGCCATAGCTCAGTTGGTAGAGCAAAGGACTGAAAATCCTTGTGTCGCTGGTTCGAATCCAGCTGGCACCACCCGAAAGCCCATCCCTCGATGGGCTTTTTTTATGAAAAAAATTAAAGCTTATATCTTAACCCTATCAAGAGCTGTCGTGGAAGGATCATAGTTTGATTAATAGAGGTACTCAGTTCATTTTGAAAATTCCTAACTTGAAACTTATTACCAGTAATATTGAGTGCATCAACAAAAAAATCATAAGATTTACTTTTAGGTGAGTAAGTAATTCGAGTATTAACATTGTTGAATATCAAATTTGAAGAATTATCAGACCCTTTATTATGAACATATTGATAATCTGCCTTTATATTCCACGCCTTCAACATGGAATAATCAAAGTTCATATTCAAGAGCTTATTCTGCAATTTAGACTTTATATTCCCATCATACCGGATAAATGAATTTTCATAACTTAAGGTCATTTTAGGCAACCTTTTTCCTGAAATCTTTAATCCAATCTTGCAAGAATTACTATATTGATTAGTCATAATTTCAGATTCATTAATCGCTTGGATAAAATTGGAAATATTGGATGATAAAATTACAAATGGTGAAATATACCTCCAGGTCCTTTCTCCAAATAATGAAATATTAAAGTTATATTCTGGACTGTTTTGTATAAATGATTGTAAAATTTGACTGTGATTTTCTATCAAGCCTTTGTATGAAAATAAATTATTCCTTTTTGTAAAATATGCATAAGCCCAAATATTATATTTTTCATAATTAAAACTTCGGAAACTAGTTGAAAAGGTATGAAATCTTTCAGTGGACAATACAGGCAATCCTCTATATAGAGTATTAAAAGAAATTAAATCAAAACTATTATTTATATGCCTTAATCGGGGGTATGAAAAATCATATTGATATGATAAATTCAGACGCTTAACTTCCGAAAACTTGTATTCAATATCTATTTTTGGATTAAAAATCCAATCGCTTGAGGATTTTTCACCACCTATTTGGCTAAAATCATGTTTCAGCACAGATTGTTGCATAAGTGCTTTTAAAATAAAAGAGTCCCATTCAAATTTATAATGCAAGCCAAATGATAAGTCTAATTGTGTATAATGAATATTATTACCAAAACCATATTTTCTTAAATCCTCATGTGTAATGTGCATTAATTCATAATGATCATCTAAAACTGAATTCAAATAGTTAATATGAAAGATGGGTGAAAACTGATGCCTCCGATTGAGTTGGTAATAATATTGAGTTTTTTTAGTCAAATTATGTGTCAAAAGTTCCTTTCCTCTTAAAAAATTATAAAATTCTGAATTGCTTTCAGGAATTAGTGTTTTGAATAGAAAATCATCTGTAAAAACATTTTGATCCATCATTTCTGATTTCATAGCATAATAAATCTCACTTTTAATGGAATTTTGAGGATTGATCTTCTTATTCCATTCAAGGTTATTTTGCCAAGAAATAGGTAGACTTTTATTTCTAGATTCAGAATCAATAGCTTTAAGATTTAAAATTGAAGAAAAAGAATCTTCCATTTTCAAACTATTTAATGACACAATACCCCTAAAGACCCAAACTTCAAAATCTGATGGTTTATATTCTAATCTAGCATTTAACAAAGTTGAATAATTATTGTTATGAACGGAGGAATTACGGTATTCAATGGTTTCTGAAAACAAATAATTCAATTCATTCTTTATATTATCAATGCTCTTTATCTTATTAAAAATCCCAAAAATTGTTAGGTCCAAATTACTGTTCCAAGTTTTCTGAAAATTTCCCGCTGCAAACTGTTGATTTAATGATAAGTGATCACGATTTACTTTTGTCATTTCCATCAAGCCCTCACTTTGTATTGGTGACCTATCTGAAAAGGACTTAATTCCTCCCTGAAAATGAATTAAGTCCATAAAGGAGAATATTTCTTTCCCAGTATTATTCCAATCAGTGATGAATTGAAAACTATGTTCTGGTTTATATAAAAATAATGTTGCATGTGCTGCATATGCTTTTTCGAATCCACCAGCGACTTCAACATCTCCAAAAAAAAGATTCTTGTGAGATTCCTTCAAAATCACATTCATCCCTAAATCATCTGAGGCAATGATATCTTTCATAAAATCTATTTCTGAAAAATGACTAATCATCTCAATTTTAGAAATTGCATCAGAAGGAATGTTCTCAATTGCTAATCTCGTATTTCCACCAAAAAATGATTTATTATCCCACTTGTGTACTAGTTACTGCAGAACCTTGAAATTTTACTTTTCCATCTTCTACGCTGAAGCCTGGTAAATTCTTCAATATATCTTGCAATTTTCGTTCAGACCCATCAATAAATGCTAAAACATCAAAAACTATCGTATCCTTTTTTATAATAATTGGTTCATAATTATATTTAATGTAAACCTCTTCAATTTTCACCTCTCCTCTTAATTGTACACTTAGATCGACATCATCTTTTCCGTCAAATGAAGTTTGATATTTTTCTAAACCTAAATAACTGATAGTAATTGTTCCCTTAGTATGTTTTTCGATTTCTATGGAAAATCTTCCTTGCTGGTTAGACTTGCTAAACAATGTTGATTTATCAGGATCCTCAAATTCTATGATGACACTTGCAAGTTCCAAAGGGTTATTTAGACTATCTGAAACAAAGCCTGATAGGAGTATTTTTTCACTTTGAGCTTATGTAACTAGTGGAAAAAACAACGCTAAAAGGAAACCGAACAGTCTCAATAAATTATTTTTAATTAAACTTAGATAATTGATTTATTAACTCTTCTTCAGTATAAGAACTTAATGAAGGCATTGGAATTAATTTCACATCATTTTTGAAATGAATGCTTTTCAAACCATATAAATATTTATTGGTTTGTACTTCTAGTATTATCCCTGGCAGACCGCCAAATTCAGCCGGACCAATTGAAACTGGAATATCTGGACAAAACCACGCAATCATGGGAATAGAGAATGTCTTCTTGCCCCTCTTGTATATCAAGGTTTTTGTTGCTTTATAACAAACAAATTTGTCGATATTCTTTTTTTCAGAGGTTATTTTCCATTTTGGATCATCTAAATAAGATTTTAGAAGAACAGGGTTTTTATGTTCAAAATCTTTATAGGTTTTGCTGTAAGCAATTTTATCTTTCTGCCAGATAGTATCTGAATAACCATATTGAATCGCAGCAAGAGAAACGCTTCTTTCAGAAAATTTTTGAAGTTCTTTTGTATCAGTTAGAGTAAATTGTGAATTACTTTTTTCAAATTCTAAGAGAAATACAAAACTCTCAGAAATCTTATCTCCAAATGGTTCTAAATCCCTTACTAAATTAGAAGTTTTATCACTCGACTGATCAGAGATAGGTTTAACAATATAATATGCATAACCGGAAAATTTATTTTGTTTAATATGCTCTTTGCGTAGAATAAAAGGAATTAATAAAACAGAGAATAGTACCGTGTAGAGAATGTTGATATTAATCATAATTAATTAGGCGAAATAAAGATTCTAAAGTTTATAATTTGAGGACATTCATTACCAAAAAACTAGAGTATAAGTTCACATCTGAGACATCATAATATTACCTCTAAATACATATTTTTAAACAAATAGAATTTTAAAGAATTACTGAATTGGTTGTTATTTCTTTATTAAATTATTTTTTATTTTAAATGTAATTATATTTATTATAGAAATCAAATACATAACAAATAGGCCTATTTCGAATTGGATATGCCTAATAAATGCTTATTTATTGTAACATACAAGATTGTTTTAAAGAGTTTAATATTTCACTTTTAAATTTTATTCCCGTGAAAATAACCTCTTTACATGCTCTAAACAAAGTTTTATTTGCATATGATTATTGTTTTCTTACCTTTGTACCGTTGTCAAGCAAATAGCGAGATAACTGACCTGATAAGAACAGAATAAAATCTTAAAAGGTGCCATAGCTCAGTTGGTAGAGCAAAGGACTGAAAATCCTTGTGTCGCTGGTTCGAATCCAGCTGGCACCACAAAAAAGCCCATCGTTTGATGGGCTTTTTTATTGCTGATTTCTTTAAATAAATTCCTATTATCACTCCTTGAATTTCCCACAAAACCGCTTAAATAAAATTTATAGCATTGAATAACAGTCGATTATCTCAAACACTCGACAATACCTTAAAATACCACAAAATAGGTATACATTATTTCAATTTTCATGTATAAATTAGACAAATAAAACCAAGAAATTTATTAACCGAATTTCACTAATGACGTTTCAAAATTTTTATCATAATGGAAGTGCTGTGTTCCCTACACAAAATCTTCATCTGAGCCGTTCTGGCTTTTGTTAAACAAGTATGGCTAGATATATATCTAGCCATAATTTTTTATCTTCTTATCGATCTATAATTTACTAGCCTAAATAGCCTAGCAAATAATAAATAATAATAAATACTACAATTGTACCGAAGCAACCAAGCCCCATTTTCTTGGCTCCCCAGCCTGCAATTAGTGCTCTAAAAAACTTGTTCATATCTTTTATCCAAATTGATTTTCATACCTATCAACAATAATCTGGCCTAAAAGTTTGGCTTTGGATATCCACGAATTGTAATTTGTTCAGCAAAATAATCATGTAATAACCGTCCATCTCCGTGTAATGTCCAGATTGCCTTAGGTTTAACACGATCAATAAAATATAGAATATCTTGCCAATCAACATGGTCAGAAAGATATAAGCTAATATCATTTTGAGCTTGCAATCTCTCCCAACCTGATGCAAAAGCCTTTAGAACATTCTTAGCTCTTCTATAACTGTTGAATGTCAATGGAGGAACCAAGTAAATCTTATTTTCACCGGGATCTTTCATCGATTTACGATTATAAGCCTCATATTTCATTGGAATATCTATAAATTGATCATAAATTCTATGAATCGGCATAATCTGATAATGCAATAATACTTCTTTATGTGGAAGGTGCTGGTTTATCATCGCTGTTATCCGTTGTGCCTTTCCTAAGGCATAGCACCCAAGTAAGATATTGCTCTTAACATCCAATTTTAGTATTTCCGACACTGGATCCGGATGTTTAGTATTGGGATTGGCAAATGTTGTTTCGGTGATTAAAACTTCAGCCTCAATAAACTCCAACGGTTCACAGGTAGAATCTTCCTGCAACTTGTAATCGCCAGTATAAAGATACCTAACTCCTTTATAAACCATGAGGATCTGTGCACTGCCCAAGATATGACCAGCTGGATAGAAATAAATATCAACTCCATTAATCTGAAAAAATTCTCCAAAATCTTTGATTTGGAAGGATTCTACAGGTTGCTTATTGTACCTGTATTTCATTATCGATGCTGTTCCTTGGGTACTGTAAATATTTTTGTGACCTGGTGAAGCATGGTCACCATGGGCATGTGATACTACAGCATGCTTAACAGGATATAATGGATCAATATAGAAATCACCGTAAGTACAGTAATAGCCCTTATCTCTCTTGACTAAAAAATCTTCAATTATATGCATCAAATTACTTTGAAATAAATCTTTGATGCAGATCCATAACCTGTTCAATTAAGCTATGTTCATCATCATTATATATAATAAAATCACAAAGCTCTTCTTTCTCCTTTTCAGGCATCTGCTTTCCAATTCTTCTCATCACTTCTTCCCTATCCACGCGATCTCTTTCCATAACTCGTTCAATTCTAACTTCCAACGGGGAGCTTACCAGAATATTAAAATCCAAAGACTTGTATGAGCCACTTTCAAATAAAAGCGCCGCTTCCTTGACACTATAAATTGAAGTCTGAGCTGCTGCCCAATCCTCCCCATCTTTGATAACAGCAGGATGAACAATGGCATTTAACTTTTTGAGTTCTTCAGAATCCGAAAACACTTGACGACTCAACCATTCCCTATTCAAACTTCCATCCTCAAAATAAGTCTCACTCCCAAAAGTAGATATCAATGAACCTCGAACCGCGTCATTTTTTACCATGATGTCTTTCGCTTCCTTATCAGCATCATAAGTAGGAATCCCCAATACCTTGAAAATCCTGGTTACAACACTCTTGCCAACGCCAATACCTCCGGTAATTCCAATTTTCAATCCCATTATCTTCTTACAAAAAAATCAACATTCTGTGGCTCAACACTCAAAACCTTCACATAATCAGGCATCTTTGTGATGATAACCGGTAAACTTGAAACTTTATGGTCCTTCCAGGAATCCAGGTCAACTACAGCTTCAAAATCCCTTGATGTATATTTATTAAAGTCCTTAACAGCAAGCAGAACCGTAGCCTTAACTTTACTAGGCAAAACTCGGACAGATGTATAACCTTTACTATTTTCAACCTTAATTGGTAATTCTATAACTTTTTCTGTGATCTCACCTACAGGAATAATGACTTCAGCGAAGGTTGGATAGATTGTTATGTTAGTACGTTGTTGTTTGTTCAGATAAGCCACAGTTCGTACATCAGTATTTACATCTTTGCCTTTTATAGTATCAGTCTCTAAATATTCAATACTCGCTACATCTTCTAACGGACCAGTGATTGTAACATATTCTGGAGTGGTCCGTGTAGCACCAATGACTCCATATTGACGTTGAAAAGTAAGATTTTCAACAGCTTTTACTGGGATTTTACGTTGGGTCTGTTTAGAAAAATCAAAGTATAATGTGTCCGGAGAAACTCCTGTCACTTGTTTGTCGGTAGGAAATTGTCTATTTATAAAGCCTATCTGATTTCCGAAGACGATGAAATTCCTAGATTTCAGTCCAGAAAGGTCGACTTGTATCTTTGCAGTATCGGGATGCAGTCTTTCCATAAACATCTTCCATCCGGACATCTTGATTTTAACAGAAACAGTATCGGATTGCAGAGGGTGAAAAGCCTTGTTTTCTGGCAAATTAACATAGGTCATGCTTGCCTTTTTTGTGAAGGTATAATCACTGGAAATTGCAAACAAGGTCCAAGCTAAGAATGAAATGATAATACAACGTAGGAAAATAGATAATTTCCGACGTTGAACTTTGTTAATTCGCCTTAACGCCATTCTACAAATGTAATATTTCTTAAATAATTTGCGTAACTTTGCACAATAATTGAAGGACGTTCAAATTCACTTTTATAATGATTCATTTCTTCGTGAACCCATTGAACACAGTTTATGCTGTTCAAACCCAAAATGATTTATCTACCGAGGATATTTCCAAACTAAACTGGCTTTTCGGCAACTCAAAAAAACTCGACGATTTAACACTGGACAACTATTATGTAGGTCCTAGAGCTGCTATGGTTACTCCATGGAGTACCAACGCCGTAGAGATCACCCAAAACATGGGAATCGAAGGCATTATCAGGATCGAGGAGTATCAACAGGTCGATGCCGAATTCTCAGAATTCGACCCTATGATATCCCAAAAATTCAGTGCACTGACTCAGGACATGTTTACTATAAATATTACTCCTGAACCAATTTTGGAAATCGACGATATCGATGCCTACAATAAATCTGAAGGATTGGCATTGAGCGCTGAAGAAGTAGACTATCTGAACCAACTATCTGAAAAGATCGGACGTAAATTAACGGACTCTGAAGTTTTTGCTTTTTCGCAAGCTAACTCAGAACACTGTCGTCACAAGATATTCAATGGAACCTTCGTAATCGATGGCGAGGAACAGCCTACCTCCCTATTCAAACTAATAAAGAAAACTTCTGAAACAAATCCCAATGAGATTGTTTCTGCCTATAAGGATAATGTTGCTTTTATCAAAGGTCCTCGAGTTACTCAGTTTGCCCCAAAATCTGGAGACAAACCAGACTTTTATACCGAGAAAGAATTTGACTCTGTAATTTCTTTAAAAGCTGAAACTCATAATTTCCCTACTACTGTAGAGCCATTCTCTGGTGCAGCTACAGGCTCTGGTGGAGAAATTCGTGACCGTCTTGCGGGTGGGCAGGGTGCTTTACCTCTAGCAGGGACAGCAATATATATGACTGCTTACTCAAGATTGATGGAAGACCGCCCCTGGGAAAAAGCAATGCCGGAAAGAAAATGGCTATACCAAACGCCGATGGATATCCTTATCAAAGCATCTAACGGGGCTTCTGATTTTGGAAATAAATTCGGACAACCTTTGATTACAGGCTCAGTTCTAACATTCGAACATGAAGAAAATGGTCGTAAATTAGGGTATGACAAAGTAATCATGCAAGCGGGAGGTATAGGATATGGTAAATTGAACCAAGCTAAAAAACATGAACCTCAAGCTGGAGACAAGATTGTTGTTTTAGGTGGTGAAAACTACCGTATCGGCATGGGTGGAGCCGCAGTTTCGTCTGCTGATACCGGAGCTTTTGGATCTGGAATCGAGCTAAATGCCATTCAACGTTCTAACCCTGAAATGCAAAAACGTGCAGCAAATGCTATCCGTGCATTTGTAGAAAGTGACGAAAACCCTATCGTTTCAATCCATGACCATGGCGCTGGTGGACACTTAAACTGTCTGTCAGAATTAGTGGAGAACGCAGGTGGATTAATCGACTTGGATAAATTGCCTGTTGGTGACCCTACCCTTTCTGCAAAAGAGATTATAGGTAATGAATCCCAAGAACGTATGGGATTGGTAATCTCCGAAGAAAACATCCAAAAACTAAAAACTGTTGCCGATCGCGAACGAGCACCAATGTATACTGTTGGGGATGTTACTTCTGACCACCGATTTACTTTCCAATCGCAATCTTCTGGTGAAAAACCAATGGATTATGCTTTGGAAGACTTCTTTGGATCGTCTCCAAAAACAATCATGAATGACAAAAAGGTTAAGTACGAATACGCTGACCTTCAATATAACGTAAGTGAAGTCCCTAATTACTTAAATCAGGTTCTTCAGTTAGAAGCTGTTGCTTCAAAAGATTGGTTAACTAATAAAGTAGACCGTTGTGTTGGTGGTCGCGTTGCAAAACAACAATGTGTTGGACCTCTTCAATTACCTTTGAACAATGTAGGTGTTATGGCACTGGATTATAAATCCAAAGAAGGAATTGCAACAACTGTAGGGCATGCGCCATAGTCGCATTAGTTGACCCTGTTGCAGGTTCAAGAATGCAATTGGTGAAGCACTTTCCAATATTGTATTTGCTCCGATTAATAATGGTTTGTCTGGGATATCATTATCAGCAAACTGGATGTGGGCATGTAACAATGAAGGGGAAGATGCTAGATTATACCAAGCGGTACAAGGATGTTCAGATTTTGCAATAGAATTAGGAATCAATATCCCAACAGGGAAAGATTCATTGTCCATGAAACAGAAATATCCTGATGGAGAAAATGTAATTGCTCCAGGAACCGTTATTATTTCTGCAGGTGGTAACTGTACAGATATCAATAAGGTTGTTGAACCGGTATTGAAGAAAAATGCAGGGTCAATTTATTACATCAACCTTTCTCAAGATTCATTTAAACTTGCTGGTTCTACTTTTGCTCAGATCTTAAATAAAATTGGAGCCGATGTACCTACCATTCAGGACGCACAATACTTCAAGAAAGCTTTCAATACTGTCCAAGGATTAATTAATGATGGACAAATCGCTGCAGGACACGACATTGGTTCCGGCGGCCTCGTAACCACATTATTAGAAATGTGTTTTGCAGATGTTGACTTAGCTGCGGAATACGACCTATCTGGATTAAATGAAAAAGATACTGTAAAAGTTTGTTCAACGAAAATATCGGTCTAGTTCTTCAAGCGAAAAATGATTCAATTTTTGAAAAATCAATTGAAGATGCAGGAATTGAGGCTTTCAAAATTGGTAAAGCTGTAAACGGTCAAACTATTACTATCAAGAACAACGACGATTCATTCAGCTTCAATGTTGAGCAAACAAGAGATACGTGGTTCAAGACTTCTTTCCTATTGGACCAAAAACAATCCAAAAATGGAACTGCAGAAGAGCGCTTCAAAAATTACAAAAACCAACCCGTTGCGTTTTGAATTCCCAGCTCATTTTGATGGTAAAAAACCTGCTGTGGATTCGAGCAAACCTCGACCAAAAGCTGCGATCATCCGTGAAAAGGGCTCTAACTCTGAACGTGAAATGGCAAATGCAATGTACCTTGCTGGATTTGATGTGAAAGATGTTCACATGACTGACCTAATTTCGGGCCGTGAGACATTAGAAGACATCCAATTTATTGGTGCTGTAGGTGGTTTCTCAAACTCGGATGTATTAGGGTCAGCAAAAGGTTGGGCAGGAGCATTCCTTTACAACGAAAAAGCTAAAACAGCTCTAGAAAAATTCTTCGCACGTCCGGATACATTATCCGTTGGTATCTGTAATGGATGTCAACTGTTCATGGAACTAGAGTTGATCAACCCTGAACATGATGTACATGGAAAAATGTTGCATAATACTTCTCAGAAACACGAGTCTAACTTTGTGTCTGTTAAGATTCAAGAAAACAATTCCATAATGTTGTCTTCATTAGCTGGTACAACGCTTGGTGTATGGGTATCAAATGGTGAAGGTAAATTCAACCTTCCGAAAACTGAAGATCAATATAATATTGTAGCTAAATATGCTTACGATCAATATCCTCATAGTCCAAATGGTGCTGATTACAACACTGCAATGATGACGGATAAAACCGGTCGCCACTTAGTAACAATGCCTCATATCGAACGTTCAGTATTTCAATGGCATTGGGCAAACTACCCTGATGCACGTAAGGACGAAGTAACTCCTTGGTTGGAAGCTTTCGTCAATGCACGTAAATGGATTGACAATCAAAACAAATAAGTTGGATTAACGTAATAGACAAAAATCCCAGTGGACTTTCCATTGGGATTTTTTTATTAACTTAATTTCAAGGAGACAGAATGGAAATTAGAAACCAAAAATTACAGGCAATAAAAAATTGGATACATGATAATGAAGATATCAGGGCAGCTCTCATCACTAGCTCATTGGTAAACCCCTTGGCACCTGTTGATGATTTTAGTGACCTCGACATTGAACTAGTATTTCAGGAAACTGAATATTACCTCGAAAACAAAGAATGGATCAATCAATTCGGCAAAGTCCTCAACTATTATGAAGAAAGCTCTGAAGCTTTCCAAGGCAAGCATGCCATGAAAATGGTTCAATATATAGATGGAGTAAAAGTTGATTTTAAGATATATAGCGTAAATCAGTTTAAATCGGAAGCTGCAAATGAAAAATTACCGGAAGATTGGGACATTGGCTATTCAATAATTGCCGATAAAGACCAAATAACAAAACATCTTCAACCTCCAACCCATCAGATTAGTATTATTAAAAAACCATCATTTGAAGAGTTCCAAGAGGTCGTGAAAGATTTCTGGTGGGATGTCACCTATCTTCCCAAATGCTTGGCAAGGAAAGACCTGTTTTATCTTAAGTTTATGATCGAAAAAATTATCCGGGTAGAATATCTTATTCCAATGATCGAATGGTATATCGCAAGCAATAACAATTGGCAAATTACAACCAATAAATATGGCAGGCTTTTTCAGAAATACTTGACCACTGATGAATGGAAAAAATTGGAAGAAACATTTGCAGGAAGTAAAATTGAGGAAAATTGGATAGCCTGTGAAAAGATTCTAGACGTATTCGATGAAATGGCAAAAGAAGTGGCTAATAGGCTTGGTTTTAAATATGATAAGGAAAAAGCAATGGCCATCAAAGAGTTTTTCTATAGTTATTATAAACTCTAAGATTATTTTATATAAACCATCCCATCATTATAGACTTTCCAACCACTCCCTTCCTTGGATAATAAATATATATGTCCAGAACCACACAATGGACCACAATCTATATCCAATAAAACTATTGCTCGATTTTTATCAGCCGTTAATAATGGTAGACCAAATTCATATATTTCGTACGGCGACTGAACCTTATCTTTATCCTCTATGAAAATATAATTTTTGCCATTTATCAGAGAACCCATATAATTATATTTATTTTGATCCAGCAATTGGGTCATATAATTCAGTCTATCCTTCTCTGAATTTGAAAGATTCTGAATGGCGTATTCCAATATGTCAGATCTCCTAAAAAGATTATCTTCATCTGAATAATTAACTTCAAAACTTCCTTCAAAAACAATAGAAACATCCAACTTATTAACTAAGTATTTCTTAACTAGAGTTTCCTTCTCTTCTGAATTATCCGTTATATAATTATCAACTGCATCCACAATTTTTGAATATTCAGGCTCTTGTATTGAATAAAAAGGAAAAATATCATTGAGGTTGAAATCTTTTGATGTCAATTCATTAGAACTTTTCAATTCCCTACAAGCTATCAAACAAACAATTACAATTAAATAAATCCCTAACCTCTTCATTTTCATCTTATTTTATATCTATAAGATGTAAAAACGGAAGAAATTCCACAATCAATTATTTCCTGTTCAATCTTGACTCTTCTAAATCGAGGTTATGCTCTAAGTTTCTTAAAATGGACTCATCATAACTCTTCTCCCCTCTTATGGTATAGATCATATTTCTTCTAACATCAATCAAATCCTGCATCACTTTTTTATAAAGCTCTCTTTCATTTGCAATCTTAATTTTTGACTCACTGTCCAGATTAGTCGCCCGGGCTTCCAAGCTTCGCTTTAGTGAAAGGTTAATTGCTTTTACAGTATTGCTATCCTCCAACTCTTGAGCATATTTAGACTTTAACAGTTCCATTTCCTCTTTCACTAGACGATATCGGATCGCCTCGATTTGTACACTTTCAGGAATCTCAGAAGAATTTCCCTCTAATTTTACCAGCCTGATCAACCATGGCAAACTTAAACCCTGGACTACCAAAGTAACCAAGATAACTACGAAGGTAATAAACAAAATCAGATTTCTATGCCGGAAGTGCTGTCCACTGGAAATATAAATCGGGATTGCAAGTGCTGAAGCCAATGACACCACTCCCCGCATGCCGGCCCATCCAAGTATCAATGGCATCTTCCATCCAGGCTTGGTTCTTTTTTGCGAACTCGAGAGGAAAGCCTCGGAACAAACGTCGCTAAGTAAATAAAGGCAATCCGAATAACAATGATTACTAAGGTAATGATAAGAGCAATCTGAATAGCCCAACTTTTAGAAACACTTTCTATACCTTCAATTATAATCGGTAATTCTAAACCTATAAGAATAAAGACAAAGCCATTCAATAAAAACCCTACCGTCTCCCAAACCTCACGAGTCTGTATTCTGGTATGATAATCCATATAATCCTTAGACCTAAAGGACAAAAACAATCCCCCTGATACGACCGCCAATACACCGGACCATTCAAAATGTTCAGCAACAATATACATGAGGTATGGTGCTATCAAAGTAATCGGAGTTGTGATACTGGAGGCTTTAGCTATATATTTTAAAAATAGATATAAGATATGGCCAATCACTAAACCCACAAAGATTCCCATTATCGCCAATGTAAAAAATCCTACGACTGGCTTCTTGCATGGTAAATGCTCCAGTCATAATAACTGCCAATGCCATGCGAAATACAGTTAAGGAAGCGGCATCATTTACTAAACTTTCGCCTTCCAACAAGGTAATCCCCCTTTTAGGCATAGTAACACCTTTCAAAACTGATGTTGCCGCAACAGCATCCGGCGGAGAGATTATACCTCCCAAAAGAAAACCTAATGCCAAAGTAAAGCCTGGAATTAAATTGACCGACAAGTAAGCAACAGCAATGGATGTAACGAAAACCAACCCGAATCCCATCGTTAAAATTGATCTCCTATTCTGCCAGAAACTGTTCCAGGAAGTATACCATGCAGCTTCAAATAATAGAGGCGGTAAAAAAACCAAAAATACCATATCTGGGTTTATACTAAACTCAGGTAATCCAGGTATCAAAGAAATAGCTAATCCTCCAATTACCAGCAAGATAGGATACGAAATTTTAAACCGTTGGGAAAGCACGAATAGCATGGCCATGAAAAAAAAGAGGAATCATGACCAATAATATATTGGATTCGATCATTTTAATTTTTTAATAGATATCTTTGTGACAAGTAAAAATAATGGAAAAAATCTCAAAAAATCTACACCCGCGTAATAAGTTCAATCAAGGAATATGATTTCAAGAAACTGATTAAGCATGTACACCAACTGAAAAAACATATTCAAATTCTTCCTGACGGCAGACAATCATTGGACTTTAGAGACCCTGAAGCGGTTTTTCTTTTGAACAAAGCTCTATTGGAATCTGAATACAAAATCAACCATTGGGACATCTTACCCAATAGCCTCAGCCCTTCCATTCCGGGAAGATTGAATTATATCCATTATCTTGCTGATTTGGTTCAAGCCAAAACCCAAAAAAAGTAAATGTCCTAGATATAGGGACAGGTTCAAGTCTGATATACCCAATTCTGGGTTTCTTGGAATATCATTGGAACTTTGTTAGCAGCTGAAACGCATATACCTTCTATTCAGCATGCTAACAAAATCCTGAATGACAATCCTTATCTAAAAAAAGGAATTAAGATTAGACAGCAAGAAAATCCTGAACATATCTTAAAAGGAATTATTCAACCCAATGAATATTTCGACGCCGTCCTTTGTAATCCCCCCATTCTACAAATCCCGTGATGATTACAGACAAACGGTAATCAAAAAGAACCAAAAATTACATCAAGAAACAGAAAGCAGTAAAACTAACTTCCAAGGACTATCCAATGAATTATGGTATCCAGGGGGTGAAAAGAAATTTATCAGTAATATGATTTATGAAAGCATTGAACTTAAAGATCAATTAGGACTATGCACTGTTTTGGTATCAAACAAGGAGAATTTGAAACCTCTAAAAGCAATTCTTGAGTACCACAAATTAATTGACATAAAAGTAACTCAAATGAACCAGGGCAATAAAATTAACAGAATACTGTCGTGGAGGTTGAATAAATAGATATCGAATTACAATAAAATTTTTTAATTGTTACAATTTCCAAATCTACTTTAACGTTAAAGCAGATTTGGACAGGATTTCCTATTTTTTTAAAAAAAATTTGCTAAAACGTTTTTAATTCATAAATTAGTCTTAACCATTAATAAACAATACTAAAACAGATAAGACATGAACCTTTTTACACCTTTTTCACTTAGCAATTTATTTTCCGGATAGTTAACGGTAATGGGGTACCGATGTTTTACCCAAACTAAACTCAATTAACCAAAGCTGCACCTAACTGATTTATTTAAAATAAACCGAATTTAAATTATGAATGAACGACGAACAAATACCATTCTTTAGTTTTAGCTAAACCCATTTAATTATAATTAACATTATGGTCACGGCAGTTTACTGTCCATAACCGTCATGTAATATATATTTACAATTTACTAACCTAACAAACCACACTGTTAATATGAGTGTATTATGGAAGTTTAAATCGTTACTGATTTTTATGTCTATGTCTGTGGGGCATGCCCATAGTCATAACGCTAATTTCTCCAACCTGTCACTGCAGGATACAACAGAAACAGATTCTGTTCCCCCGCCGATAGACACTTTGGCTGAATTAAAACCAATCTATGAGTTGGACTTACCTAAGTTCAATAACTTAAGGAACATGAAAGGAGCCTCCTTAATTACTGCAAATAGCTTGCAGCAATATATTAAAGGAGAATTGCCAGGAGTATATGTCTCTGAATCCAATGGAGAACCAGGAACAAATATTCAAATGTTCGTCAGGGGAATCAGCAAACCTATTCTCAGCAATCGAGATATTTATGCAAGCCAACCCTTAGTAGTCATGGACGGGGTTCCTTTGATCGGGGAACATCCTTTTGCATTTGATATTCAAAACTATGATATCGAAAGAATTGGAACTGAAAATAATCTCCTATCAAATATTGATTTCGACAATATCGAAAGCATTAAAGTTTTGAAAGATCTATCAGCAGTAGCTACTTACGGACCTTTAGCAGCTAATGGGGTTATCGAAATAACTTCTAGAAAAACTCCATCTGATGGACAAAAAAGAATATCCATAAACAGCTATATCGGCATGTCTCAAAGACCAAATGTAACAACCATTAATGGGGCCTATGAAAATGCATTTAGAAAACAGTTCTATGATCTATATACAACAAATGGAAGGTTCAATGATGATGATGTTTATCCTATTTACCTCAGTGACTCTTTGAACAATGATTATTATGGACCTTCCAATTGGAGTGATAGCTATTATCAAAATGGCCTTAATCATGGTGTAAATGCAAACATAGCAGGAGGACAACCAAGAGCTACATTTCAATTCTCACTAGGTAATGTAAAAACATCTGGAGTAGCTGATGATACTAAATTTGACAAGTACAATGCAAGATTCTACCTTAATTTGAGACCATTCAAATGGTTGAATTTTGAAACATTATTTAATGCTGCAAGAATTAGCAGAGATAGGAACAGAAATTTAAGAAATCGCTTTGCAATGATGGGCTATTTCCCAGATCTAGGAGCACCATTAGCTCCAAATAAAGAGGTTTACGATACTTATCTGCAAGAGTTCGATAAAAGCTTTGACAAAAACTTTAACAATATACTCGAAGGCTTTTTTAGATTCCAAGTAAATGTTGGGCCATTTAAACTCAAAAGTAAATTTGGAGTAGATTACAATGAAGGATATAGAGATCTATTCTATCCGAGCACTATTCTAGAAAACAGCAATTTCGCATCAAACTATTATGGCTACAACCAACGATTAATGGTTGATAATCAAATAAGTTATGACAAGGAAAATGGATCGAATTACTTCTATGCTGAAGTAGGAAATAATTTAGTATGGGATACCTATAAGTATAATTATGCATACGCATATAAGGGTGTGAATGACTTTATTAAGTTAAATTTATTAGAAACTGACCCATATGATGATGAATATCTAAATCCTACAGCTTTTCCAAGACAATTAGTTTATAAATTTTTGGATCGTACGAAGCACAATATGATCAATTTCTACGGAAAAGCTTCATATACTTACAATGGATCCTATACTGCTGCTTTAATTCTTCGTTATGATGGATCTTCAAATGCTCAGCCAACGAGCAGATGGTTCTTCTCTCCTATTCTCGCACTGGGTTGGAATGCTAAAAATGATTTGATGAAAGAAAATGAGGCAGTGAGTTTATTTAATATCAGAGCGAGTGTTGGAAGGATTGGACATTACAACTTATTCGACAATTATTCCCAAGGACCTAGCTATACCGCACAATTTGGTTATACTGGAAATTCTATTGTCCCTGGTTATAATGGAATCGCAGTTTTGGTGCGTCCTTATGATGTGGGTTGGGTTGGTTATGATTTGCCTTGGAGTTATTCAGACAATATAAATATTGGATTTGACCTTGGCTTTAAAAACAGAAATATCCAAGTTTCCCTTGATGCTTATATCAGAGACACGAAAGATCAATTAATCATGCTACCGGGCAAAAAAGATTTTGGGTACCAATATCAATATGAATCTGGAATGGATGTTCGCAATATGGGAATTGACCTTTCTGCTTCCGGAAATGTAATACAAAATGATAAAGTAACTTGGAATACTGGAGTTGTCTTAGGCGTTAATACAAATAAACTACTCGCACTGCCTTTTGGTTATGATCAAATCGAAGTGAATGATAGGCTGTTAAAAATTGGAGAAAGAATCGATGCTTTCTGGCTATATGAGAACAATGGAATGTACCAGACAGACAAAGAGGTACCTGAAAGTTCTGGTCAGAAAATGACCTATAATGGAATCGTCCTTAAAGCTGGAGATCCAATCTGGAACGACAGCAATGGAGATAATCAAATAACCAAAGAAGACAAAGTTATTCAAGGAAATATTATTCCCAAACTGAGTGGCTCATGGAACAATATGGTTGCTTATAGAAATTTTGACCTGAACTTAAATTTCTATTTTAACCTCGGTAGAAAAATTGTAAACCAAGAAATGGCAAATCGATTCAATTTCATCGAAAATGAAAATGCCAGCAGTATTAACTCCATTAAAGAAATAACCTATTGGGAAAAAAGAGGCGACTATGACCAATATCCCTTATACAACCCATGGTCTTCAGTTTCACCATTCCAAACAAACCAAACCTTGTTCCTTGAAGATGGCTCTTTCTTAAAATTGAGAACAGCTTCTATTGGATATAACTTCAAGGATATCATCGGCAACCGATTGGGGAAATTAGGTGATTTATATGTCTATATTTCTGCAAATAACCTCCTGACCTTAAGCAAATATTCAGGTAGAGACCCTGAATTAGTCAATTACATGGGTTATGACCAAGGTTATTCTCTGCCAATTCCTAGAACTTATGCATTAGGCTTCAAACTTAAACTGTAACTGAACATGAAAAGATTATTAATCATATTAATTGTATTGAGTCAGGTTTTTGTTTCCTGCAAAAAAATGTTGGATGTCAACTCCACTCGGTTGGTTTCCGAAGAAAACATGTGGTTGAGCATGGAGGACTCCAGAGGGGCATTAATGGGAATCTATGGATTGACCAAATCTGCTTTAAATGACCATAATGCTCATTGGTTATATGGTGATGTTAGGTCAGATGAATTTTCTATCCCAATTAGGCAAGATTTAAAAGCTATCGCTAACAATGACCTCAACGCTTCATTTGGAGTTATGAATGATCTGAAAAGCTGGAGGAGATGGTATGCAGTGGTCAACGCAGCAAATATATTCCTTGAAAGAATACCGGAAGTAAAAAGAGAAAGATGAGCGTTACACGACAAATAATATGACTGTAGATATAGCACAGGCTCGTTTTCTTCGAGCTTTTGCATATTTCTACATGGTCAGGATTTGGGGAAATGTTCCATTGATAGTTTCTTCAAAAGAAGGTACTTTCACGGATCAACCAAGAGAGGATCAAGGAAAAGTATTGGCTTGGGTAGAACAGGAAATGCAGGCTGCAGCTAATGACCTTCCTTTCTTATATAGCCTAAATGATGAGCAACAGCAAGGAAATTATTACAATGAGACGAATGATAGATGGAAAGGCTCATTAGTCCGTAAAACCACAGCTTATGCAATCCTTGCCCATGTTGCAGCTTGGCAAAGTAACTATCCCGATGCTGCAGCTTATGCAAAATTTGTGATAGACAACCAACAAAAGGGAAGTTTAGGCTTGCTGTCAACAGCAAATATGACTGATCCAAATGGGTTTTTCTATGATAAAAATCCCAACCAACTATTTGGATTTGGACACATTTATAATCACGTAGAAGGTTCTTCACCGGTCATATCGAAGAATTAACCCTAGCCTCTCCCGTAGTAAATAAGAGTATCCCCGATATGTATATGCCAAAGGAAAAAATCCTATCAATCTTCAATGAAGCTACTGATGAACGCTTTTCTGCTGATACATTGGGAAATCCCGTAACCGATGTCTATTTCAAAAACTTCAATGGACAATATCCGATTTTCAGTAAAGTAAAATGCATTATGGGCGGAGTTACGGACCCAACTTTCCGATTCTATTCGAGCGCAACAATAATTACCCGTTTAGAAGATATGTATCTCTTAAGAGCAGAAGCTTTGGCAGTAATTGGAGAGAACAAGCAGGAGCAATCGAATTATTGAATACCATTAGAGAAAGAAGAGGTTTAGTAGATTATTCAGCAGCTAAAAATGGTGAGCTTATCGATGCTATTTTCAGGAAAGAGCAAGAGAATTAATGGGGGAAGGACATCTATGGTATGATATGGTCAGACATTATAAAATCCTAAATGATGATTCCGAACTGAGCCAATTAATTCGACAAAATGGTCATTATTGGCCGATTGCTACTGACGTGTTGACTCAAAATAAAATGTTAACCCAAAAATGAATATTGGAAGTAAAACGCAAAACCATGAAAATCAAAAACCTATTATTTAGTATATTCTTCTTGATCTTGGTTAGCAGTTGCTCCAAAGATTCAGGATATTATAATCAATCTATTCAAAAAAGTAACTTATGATGGAACAATCTTGGAATACCTGCAAAGTAAGCCAGGTGTCTTTGATTCTTTATTGACAGTTTTGAATAGAACAAAAATAAATGCAGTACTGAGCGGTAATGAAAAAATGACGCTTTTTGCTCCAACAAACCAAAGTTTTCAATTGGCTATTCAGAACCTTAACAATACCAGAAAGGAGGCCGATCGACCATTTGAATACTTAACAAATGTAGATCTACTTCAATTGGATACCATGATGGCACAGTATATAGTCAAAGGTTATTATCCAAGCGATTCAATGACCTTAAAAGACGGGGCACAATTACAAGATTTCAAATACCAAAGAACAATGAACGCCAAATTAACAACTGCAAGTTCATCGGGCTTTGAAGGCGGCGGACCAAAGGTTATTCAATATTCCGACACAAAAAATAGCCAATTCACCAGAGATTGGATTACAGCATCTTCAGCATCCATTAACATTGAAGCAAAAAATGGAATTATACATGTGCTGAGTACAGATCATGTCTTTGGATTCAATGACTTTGTATCCAGATTAACTTATATCCCACCTCCACCTAACCTATTCGTAACGGTTGGCGGAATATTCTCAGTGTCAAGGGAAAATTCTGGAGGTGTTAATGCAGTTGAAGCATCCAAATATGTATTTGATGGAAATAGAGAAACAAAATTCTTACTGGGAGATTTCAATGGAGCTTGGATGCAAGTAGAACTAAATACAGCAACAGCTGCAAATTCTTATACCTTGACTTCTGCTAATGACTTTCCTGAAAGAGACCCAATTGATTGGACCCTTTCCGGTTCTCATGATGGGCAGAATTGGGAAACATTGGACTCGAAATCTGGAGAAGAATTCACTTCTAGATTCCAACAAAGAGTTTTCTGGATAAACAACACGACTGCCTATAAATTTTACAGATTACATGTCCAAAGAGCAAGGTCTGGAAATACTTTCCAAATGGCTGATTGGAGTGTGAACAAAGGAGAAGTAAAATAATCCATGAACCTAGAAAAGAAAGTGTATGAAACTCTCAAATAAAATAAAATTATTCTTTGTATTCATTAGCAGTTATGGATTTGCAACTTCTTGTTCGGAAATCTATGATTTGCCAGAAGACCGAGATTTTATGAGCCAAAACATTGATTATATCAATAAAATAATTGAACCCATACTTGGTCGCAACAATATATTTACTTCTTTAAGTGCGGACAACTCCACCCTACCGATGACTTTTGAAATCGTCAATGCGCGATATGGTGATGGACGCCCAGTGACTGACCTCTTTACAAAAGCAAATACATATGAATGGATCACCGAATATGATGGTAAAGAAAAATCATTGGCAGAAATAGAAGCTAAAAGAAAATTAGTTGAGAAACCAATTTTTGAAGTAGATAGCAATGGTCGACTGATTCTTTGGGCTTCGGCAACGAATGCTCTCTTAACGCCAAGACCAGTAGATACTGTTCTTAAAACTCAAGATATTCGCTTCTTTGATATTAAGGTACAGAACTCGGGTGGAACAAAAATCATCAAAGACTTCCAGATCATACCTTGGAGGCAAAGAAATTATTATCCAGACACCGATATCAATCCTTACACAGGTGGAAAAGCTCCTGACCCACAAAGACCAAAAGATACAACTAGGCAAGACTATATCATTCCTAGCTACATCAATGATAAAGTTATCGGAGAAAGAACACAGCTTAGATTGGAAAATAATAACATTAAAAAAGATGTAGTGGTTTATATAAGGCCATTTACTGGAGGTAAAGGAAATAGTCTAAGATTTAAGTTTATGGATCGTGAAGGAAATTTTATAAATCCTTTAAAGTTTAATGAAACAAAATGGGACCTTTTGGTCCACGGATTCAATAAAGTTATAAACCCAGAATATGTCCAATATGATGTGGCGTACCCTATCCCCCTTAATTCCGTTAAAACAGATTATGCTGAAAGCGGAAATGCCAAAGTGAAGTTTGCATATACGCGTCTTGGATTCGGTGGTGTGCGTGATTGGGCAGAATTTGGCCTAGACTTCAGGATTTATAAAAAAGGAGATTGGGAAATTGTTTTCCATTTCCGCAATGACAACCCAAAATTTGGAGGATGATTAAACCTAAAGCCTTATGAAATTGAAAAAACTAATTATATTAATCCTAAGCATATTTAGCCTTCAGATCGCATCTGCACAAAACCAAGAGGTGCGAGGAAGAGTGGTTGATGAATCCAATAACGGTATTGGAGGAGTTACCATCTTAAATGCAGCAAATAATAGAGCAATTACTGCAACCTCTGATAATGGAAATTTTGCCATCAGCGTGGCGCCAAATACAACTCTTTTGTTTAAAGCTGTGGGATTTGCACAAAGAAGAATTACAGTCAGAGCAAACCAAACAAGCCTAAAACGTACAGATGAGTTCCACCCAAGATCAAGTGGAAGAAGTCGTAGTGCGTGGATATGTGGCACGCAAAAAAGAAACTTCTACCGGATCCTCCTATTCACTTGGAGAAAAAGACTTGCGTGATGTGCCAGTGGCAAACCTTGAACAATTGATGCAAGGAAAAGTCCCAGGATTGAACGTTCAAGTTAACACAGGAGCGCCTGGATTTAGAGGATCAACTCAGATCCGTGGTCTCTCTACCTTGACCACTACAGGGTCAGGTAGCGAATCAATCCTAATGCCGACTTCACCTTTATATGTGATTGATGGAGTACCTATGGATGCAGATAGAGCTGCGGAATTTGGTCTGCAGCAACAAGGACCAGGAATTAGCCCTCTCTCTTTAATCCCACCTGAAGATGTGCAAAGTATAGAAATCTTAAAAGATGCTCAGGGCTACTTCGCTTTACGGATCTCAAGGTGCATACGGGGTAATTATTATTACTACGAAACGCGGTAATTCTCCAGTTCCTAGAATAAACTATACACATAGTACATTTATGAAAACCCCACCAAAATTAAGAGAAACTCTTGGGGGGAAACCTTGAACGTCAAATTAAATTAGCTCAAATTCTTTAATAATTCTAGATATGAAATTGAGATAGATAAAATCATGGAAACACCTTGGTTGGCAGATAGCTTAAATGCATATTATAATAATTCGACGAACTGGCAAGATCTTTATTATCAAAATACCTTTAATCAAAATCATAATTTAAGTTTGGACGGTGGAAATGAAATACTTTCCTATAAATCCAATATTGGCTACTTTAATGAAACTGGGGTAATCAAAAATACTGGATTCAACAGATATTCTGCCAACTTAAGAATGGATTATAGGCCAGCTAGAAGGTTTGAATTTACTGGACAAGTTTTTGCCCAACTTGGAAAACAGAACAAAGGTGATGGTACGGGTATTCTTCAGACTGGAGTATCTTCAGGGGGAATGAACTCTACCCTTTTTACCGCCACCTGGATTTTATTCTGCATCTGCAGATTATATTTCTGCGATACGAACAAAAAATGACAATAGTTCAAAATTAATAAGACCTTATGTAGAAGGAAAATTTGAAATCATGCCAGGATTGAGAATACAATCAGCCTTGAGTTATGAATTCGCTTCAAACAATGAAGATAAATTTACACCAGCTGCTGCTGCAGGACAATTCTCAGAAGTATATTCATTTGCTGGCCGTGAGTCAAACCTCTACAACAGAAATATCCTGAATTATACAAAAGATTTCAATGAAACCCACAATATCTTTATTAACCTTTTCAATGAGGTAAGACATGCTCAGAGACAAAATACCATTACAAAACAAGCAAGGACGCCAAATGATCAGTTTGAAGGTCCATTAGGTTTTGATGGTTATTTCTCGCGTGGTGGTGGGGTCCTATCCAAATTTTAGAAATGAAAAAGCACTATCATTTGCTCTGTCTGCTTCTTATGGCTATAAAAGCAGATATTTGCTCGATCTTTCTTATCGTTTAGATGGCTCCTCAGCAAATGGTTTTGAAAATCAATACACCAAAAACCCCGCAATTGGAGTAAGATGGAATGCTCACCATGAAGAATGGATAAAATCTATACCTTGGATAAATCTTGCATCAATAAGACTTACATGGGGTGTAAATGTAATGCCAACAAGTACTCTGGAAAGAATTTATGGTAAGTACAATATTTCAGGGTTATACAACCAAATTCCAGGGATAGGTATTGATTATGAGTTTATCCCTAATCCAAATTTAAAACCAACAACCTCAATGCAATATAACGCTGGTTTGGATTTAAATCTTTTCAACAATAAAGTCGAGATCATTTATGATACTTATTATAAAAAAGTAGATAATTTATTGTTTGAATCCTTTTTAAGTAATGAAGTAGGATTTGATAAACTATATTCTAATGATGCTGGAGTTGCCAATTATGGACATGAATTCGCAATTAATTTAAGACCTCTTTCAAGTGCAAGTGATTTTAGTTGGACTTTTTCGATCAATGGAGCATATAATCGAGATGTTTTGTTGCAACTACCTTCTTCATTTAGAGGCCAATTTATCAAGTGGGGGCGATTCTTGGGAGCAATTACATATGGTCAATCGTGTTGGAACTCCCGCTTTGTCTAATTATTTAATGCAAAACTTGGGGGTATATGCAACAGATGCTGATGTTCCTGTGGACCCTTTAACAGGATTACGATATCGCACTGCAGATGGAACATTTTTCAAAGCTGGTGACCCAATATATCTAGATAGAAATGGTGACTATATTTTAGACCAAAGAGATTATATAAGATCAGGAAGTACCCAACCTCTATGGACAGGTGGTGTTCAAAATACTTTGAATTACAAAAATTTCCAATTTTCAATATATGCTTCGTACACAGCGTCTCGAACAATCTTGAATTATGCTTTAGCACAACGTCTTGGTCTTTATACCAGCCCATTCGGATTACAAAACCGTTGTTCCAATAGATGGACTAAATTATTGGAAACAAGAAGGGGATAATGCTCAATATCCAAATCCTTTCGATTTCTCTAGAAGTTTAAGTGTACAACCATTTCGTTATGACCAAACTTTATGGGAAGAAAGCGGGAGCTATTTTAAAATCAATAACATTATAATCGCTTATGTTTTTGATCGTGAATTTTTAAGAAGATTTAAATTAGACAGATTCAGGATTTATGCATCAATGGACAATGTTTATACATTCTCAAAGTATTCAGGTCCAAATCCAGAAAACGTCTCATCACTCGGAAGGGATCTTTCAAGTGGATATCCAGTACCTAGAGCTTATACATTAGGTTTCAACATCTCATTTTAATAATTATGAAGAATTTGATTAAAAATAAAATATCAGTAATTGGATTAAGTTTAGCATTCTTATTCTCATTCCAAGCCTGTAAAGACTATTTAAACATTGAACCCATAGACCGTTTGACTGGGAATAATTTCTACCTTTCAAAAAAAGATGTTGAATCAAATCTAGCTTTCATTTATGCAAGATTTTTTGAAAAAATAAATGAAACCTGGGTAATGGGTGCAATTGGTGAAGCTAGATCGGGTGAGATATTTGTCTCCGAAGGAGCTAATAGCTACAATTCCCGTAAAGTTATCGAGGTTTTAGGTAAGAACAATATTCTTGAAGCTATGTACAATCCTAACTATGATTGGTACAAAATACGAGAAATCACAAAATGGGACAAATACTACGAAGTAATTCAAAGTGTCAATATTTTGATCAGCAAATTAGAGGAAGGAATACCAGGCGTAACAGGATCTGATCAGGATAGATATATGGCTGAGGCCAAATTTATCCGAAGTTTCACTTATTTCTGGATGGTCAGATTATATGGTGATGTACCATATTATACAGAAGCATATCACACGGAACCAATGCCGAGAGAAAAGATGGTTACAGTGTTGAATAACTGCATTGCTGATCTTTCACCACAAAAAGACTTAATGCCATGGTCATTGAATGACCCTGGACTGCGTGGTGCAAGACCTGCCAAAGGTGCAATAATCGCCCTATTGATGCATATGAATATGTGGAATGCAAGTTTGATCCTGGAAACAAGCAGAAATATTATACTGAAGCAGTAAATCTTGGAAAACAATTGATTGACAGCAAACAGCATAAATTAGTTGCTCCCTTTACAGATCAAAATTGGGCTATAGTTACCAAAGGAAGAAGTGAAGAATCATTGTTTGAATTCTATAAAAGTATTAATTATGGT
This sequence comes from Sphingobacterium daejeonense, assembly GCF_901472535.1. Classification (NCBI taxonomy): domain Bacteria; kingdom Pseudomonadati; phylum Bacteroidota; class Sphingobacteriia; order Sphingobacteriales; family Sphingobacteriaceae; genus Sphingobacterium; species Sphingobacterium daejeonense. The sequence continues at coordinate 3,424,808 of NZ_LR590470.1, forward strand.
GATAATGTAGAAGCTTTGGCTCCTTTTTGGGATCACTTTCTACGCTGGCCATATAAATTCCCTAGGTTCACCAACCAATTGAGCCACTGTTATTTTATCTCTACCTATATGAACCAAATATTCCCAGAGAGTGATGCTGATAAAAGAAGGGAAATGTGGTTCGAAGATATTACCTCCGACAACGGACAATTTGTTTTGAGAAAATTCGGAACAAATGTGTATGCCTCTGGAAATGAAGATAAAAACCCCGACAATACGTTCAGCATTTTTAGGTATGCTGATGCCATCTTATTATATGCAGAAGCCTGTGCAGAGTTGGGAAGAGATCAAGAAGCTACCACAGCAGTAAATATGGTAAGGGATAGAGCACAAGCCAGCAGATATAATGGTGGCGGGGTGCAGACCTTAAAAACTTTATCTTTTTGGAAAGAGAAAGAGAATTGATTGGGGAAGGAATTCGGTATTTTGACCTCATCAGAACCAGAAGGATTATGAGTGCAGAATGGACGATGAGTCCATTGACGCTCGATCAGTATAATAGAGGTGGTTGGACCTGGCCTATAGATGCCTCGGCTCTCAATAATAACCCATACATGCAATTAAATCAATATTGGACAACAATTGGACGTTAATTATGAAAAGAATTTTTAAAATCCAGCAAATAATGCTCTTCTTTTTAGGACTCATAATTTTTACAGCTTGTAATAAAGATGATTATTACGAAGATGGAGGATTGGCACAAGCTAAATATGATGGCAGCATTCTACAATACTTGGAAACAAACCCAGTAATGTTTGACTCTGTTGTTCAAGTCATAAAATTAGCAGGTTTAGAGGAAACTTTTCAAAATGAAGAGTTTACATTTTTTGCACCATCAGACAGAAATATCAGAACGTTAATAACAAACAGATTAAACCCAACTTTATTTGCCGATGGTTTAGATACGATTAAAACATTGGATGAAATTGAACCGTCGATTTGGAGAAAGCATTTACTAAAATACATGTTCAAAGGGAAAAATTTATTGCAAGATTACCCTCAAATTGATTTTGATCTTAAAGGAACTTATCCTGGACAAAATTATATCTCATATTCGGGATATGTATCTAATATTGGAGTTGTGTTTAATGATGTAATACAAACTGATGATGCAGGAAATGAGATATCAAGATTAAAATATAGAGGATATAGACAAATTTGGTTGTCCTATATCCACGATTACACGGAACCTGATGTCTATATAAGTTGCCCTATTTCAACATCAGATATACAACCAAATAATGGAGTTATTCATGTTATTAATTACACAAAATCGTGGTTTGGATTAACTCCTAATTCAAATGATTTTGTGGAGGATGTTAAACAAAGCCAACGCTAAAATTATGAAAAATCATATTTTATTCATTTTATTCGGTTTATTATTCTTAGGGTTACTTTCATGCTCCAAAGAAACAGAACTTCATTCTGAACCTTATCAGGAGGGAAAACCTACTCTGGGCGTAGTCCTAGAAAGGACACAAAAACCTTCACCTGAAACTGGAGGACCTGGAACTCAAGTTAAAATCAAAGTCACAGGATTATCCTCGTACAAAGATAAAGCTGTATTTACTTTTAATGGACAACAAGCAGAAATAGTATCCATAACAGACCAAGAAATTACAGTAAAAGTGCCTGAATTTGCTAGTACAGGTATTACCACAATAATGATCGATGATGTTATCTTTTATGGACCAAACTTCTCCGTTCAAGGTAAAGTAAAATTAGACCCTACTTGGCAAGCTAAATATGGTGCAACTGGAGGTGGAATTTATAAAATGTTGACCACAACGGAAGACAAAAGAATATTTATAGGTGGATTTAATAACTATGAAAATAAAAGGTAATATCAAACCCACCAACAGAATTGTAAGAACTTTCAGAAATGGTGAATATGACGCTTCATTTAGAGCTGGAAATGGTGTACAGGGTTGGTTAAGCTCAATTATACAAATTCAGAATTTTTACTATATTGCTGGCGGATTCTCTGGTTATGATCAGAGAACAGATAATATTTCCAATATCACTAGACTATATATTAATGGTCAAATTGATACAATGGCTGTAAAACCATTTAGACCCCCTCACCTTCCTGATACTATAAGATATTATCCAAAATTTAATGGTGGATTTAACAACGCCATAAGAGATATATATGAACATAATGGAAAAATTTTAGCAATTGGAGATTTCAGATTCCATATTAACAGAATTTATGGAAAACCTAATTTTATGGAAACTAGAGATTCTATTATTCTAGATAGTACAGAAATTAGGTCTGTAGCAATGTTAAACCTTGATGGAACATTAGATAAATCCTTTAGGTTTACTGCAGGAAAAGCCTTGGCAGGTGCTAATGGAACAGTTAATGCCTATTACCATAAAACTGGAACCCAAAAAGGGAAAACAGTAATATTTGGGAAATTTACACGATTTGATGATTCCCCCGCAGGATATATAGTCAGACTAAATGCAGACGGAACTGTAGATAAAACTTTTAATGTCGGAAGTGGTGCTAGTTATACAGTTAAAAGCGTCTCCTATAATGAAAAATTAGGAAAATATTTGGTTACTGGGGAATTTAAAACTTTCAATAATGTAACATCAGCAAATATAATCATGTTAAACATCAATGGCTCTGTCGACAGCAACTTTAAAGTGAAATCTTTCGGAGATAATGTGAATTTAAGCTACGGGTTATTGATGGATGATGGTCTTATTGCTGTTTCAGGAATTTTCAACTCATACAATAATATCTCTAGATCCAATTTTATGATTCTGGATTCTGCAGGAGATCTTGTAAAAGGAATGAATAATACTGGTTTAGTCAATGGATACATCACAAATATAATCGAAACACAATCTGACGATGGAAAAAGAGCTTTATTACTGTTAGGCGATTTTACTAAGTTTGATAATGTCGATGCCAGGGGAATTACCAGAATAACAATTGAATAAATGCCAATTATGAAGAAACGTATTTTAAATTCGATATCAGCCATAGTGCTGACCATACTGGGCCTAAATCTGGTCTCTTGTCAAGAGGAATTCAGCAAAGTTATCCCAGAAAACAATTCAGATTCAGTAGATGTAATCTATGGAACACCTAAAGTGCTATTACTAATAGTAGATGGTGCTCGTGGAGAATCAGTTAGAACATCCAATATCACAAATATCAATGCCATACTGCCCCACTCCATTTATTCCTGGGTATCTTTAAGTGAAGAAAATGCTGCAGGAATAACTTCCAATTGGGCAAATATGTTTACAGGTGTCAACTACACTAAACATGGGGTTCGAGACAATAATTTAGAGAACAATAAATTCGATGCCTACCCCTTATTGCCTGAAAGAATCAAGGAAAGTTCCGGGGATACCATCAAAATGAGCATGATCAGCCCTAATGCTGTATTTTTGGAAACATTTGGCGCAAATACCAAAGCTCAAAAAGCATCCAATGATGATGATGTTACCGCCAAAGTATTAACAGATTTAAAAGATGAAAAACTATCTTTTATAACAGGTCATTTCACAGCAGTAGATGCTGCAGGTAAAGCTGGTGGTTATGATGTTTCTAAACCAGCATATAAAGCTGCAATCGAAAAATTCGATGGACAAGTTGGCCAAATGATCAAAGCTTTGGAAGCTAGACCAAACTATGCCAAAGAAAATTGGATGGTAATCATAACCTCTAGCCAAGGCGGAGAATATGAGATCCCTGCAAATCAAAATGACAATACTATATTCAGCAATGCTGCACTAAATACCTTTACAATTATTTATTCCCCAAAATATTCAACCAAATTTATTGGAAAACCATTTATTGGAAATAAATATATCGGTGATTTCATGCGATTTGAAAGAGAAAATTATGCACAATTAGACTCTGGAGAAAACAAGTATTTCAACCTCGACAAAAAAGATTTCACCATAGAAATTAAGATCAAGAAAAACAAAGGCCGCGACAATAACTATTCCTTCTCCTATCCTTCAATCATCGGAAAGCGCAAGCACTTTCAAGGGGGTTGGGGTGAAGATCCGGAAGGTATCGGCTGGGTAATTCACCTTGCTGGTGAATCCTGGATTTTCAACGCACGTGGTGATAGCGGAACTGGTGAGGTAAAAGCAGACAAAAACCTCAACCGAGGAACATGGAACTCCATTGCTATTACCGGACAAACAGTGGATGGCAAAAGAACGGTCAAATTGTTTACCAATGGAGAACTTTCCAAGGAAGCCGATATTACAGGATGGGGATCAATTACCTCTTCAGCAAGATTTAGAATCGGTTTCTTGGAAACATTTGAAGGATGGAGATCCGATGCATATCTAGCTGATGTAAAGATATGGCAAGCAACACTGTCTCCAGAAACTGTCAAACAATATAGCTGTGAAATTGGTGTCGAAGAAAACCATCCAAATTTTGCTGATTTAGTAGCTTATTATCCAATGAATAGTAAAGATGGTAGTATGCTAAGAGATGAAGGACCGTTGGGAGCTCACCTAAAGACACATGGAGACTACCCTATTACCAATCTCAATGATTTTATCTGTGCGCCTTCATCTGAAGTGTTGAGTGCGGCAGTACCTAGAAATATTGATATACCTACTCAGATTATAAGTTGGTTAAAGGTTCCTAGACAGTTAAGCTGGGGATTGGACGGACGTGTGTGGATCGATAAATAAACCTATAGATTATGAAGACCATGTTTAAATTATTCAAGTATATATACATACCTATTCTTTGCTGCTTAACCTTAATTAGTTGTAAGGATACGGCATTGGAAGATTTCAGTATTAAGCCAGGTTCAGCAACGACCGTCGGCTCGGGGGACATTGCAGGTGGAATTACGAAAACCAATGAGCAAGTTACAGTGCCTGTAAGCATAAAACTGAGCACTCCAGCGACAAAGGCTTTTGATGTAAACCTTGCCGTAAACCAAAAAGCAGCTGCTGACCATATCAAATCAAAAAATCTTGGCAGTAATTATATAGCTGTTAAAGCTGAATCTATTTATTTACCAAATAGTGCAAAAGTAAATTTTGGAGCTGATTCAACAGTTTTTAGCCTCACGATTACAAGAACAGAAATTGAAAAATACTTCGGCAAAAATGTAGTGATTGGATATGATATTACCAATGCTGGAAAAGGAAATGCGATCGATAAAAACAATGCCACAGGCGTCATAATTTTAAAAGTAAATGATTTGATCACCGAATCAGATATTCACTTTCTTTCGCTAATAAATGGTGCGGGGATGGTTTTTGGAAGCAAAAAACCAAGTAAACTATGAAAGTTCATCATCTGGACTAACCATTCCAGTAGGTATCACTCTGGCAAGTTTTCCAGGCTCAGCATTTACTGTTGATGTTGCAACAAGAACGGACACAATCGCTAAACTAATCAGTTCAGGAGTATTACCAGCAAACACTGTTGCTCTTACTCCTGAACAATACACTATTACAAATAAAGTACAATTCGCCAGCAATGCTAAAACCTCTAGCTTGGAGCTAACTGTCCCTTGGTCGGTTATCAATCAGAATTTAGACAAAAAACTTGCAGTGATGGTGGAATTAACCAACTCTACCTTACATGTAATCAATCCAACGAAAAACTATAGCATCCTACTTATTGATTCAGAAAATGTAGTTGAAGTTGATGTGACCAATGATGCAGTGTTCTCCGTGAGTAGAGATAATACTAGCAATGCAAATGAGAATTCTCCTAAATTAATAGATGGCAATTACAACTCTAAGTTTCTTTTAGGAGATTTTGTAGACTTGGAAGCAAAATTAGTGTACACCGAGGCTCAAAAAATTGGTGCTTACACCCTTACCTCAGGAAATGACGCACCAGAAAGAGATCCAGCAGAATGGGTTCTATATGGATCAAATGATGGAACAACTTGGGAAGCATTGGATACTCGCAGAACGGAAGTATTCAACGCCAGAAACGAAACCAAAAGATTCAATATTGAATTCCCGAAAGCATACAAACAGTTCAAAACTACACATCGAAAGAACTAGAAGCAGTAGTTTGTTCCAAATGTCTGAATGGAGAATGGTCAGAATTCCTTAACAAAACCTAGAATTAGAAATTATGAATTTAACTAAATATGTATATGTCTGTTTCTTATTTGTACTGTTGTTCAGTTCCTGTAAGAAAGATGATGAAGGTGTTCCGGAAATAATTGAAACGGAACCAAAACCAACTGCTGCTTTTACATTTGCATTGGTGAACCAGAATGACCCGTTTACTTATAAATTCGACAATAAAGCCACGAATTACAAAGAAACTAGATGGTCTTTTGGAGATGATAGTACTTCTTCAACGGTGGCTCCTACCCATACTTTCCTGAATACAGGAACTTATGTTGTCAAGATGATTGCCTTAAATGGTGATGGTTATTGGGCTCAGCGCGAAGAAACAATACGTATATCAGCAGCAAACTTAATTAAGGTCAATACCAAAACAGTAGGATCTGGAAAACTAAACCTTTCGTTCGAAACTCCAATGGCTGTTAGTAAGACCGAATGGAAAGATGGCTATAACAATAACTCCCCTGTTTTGAGTTCGGAGAAAACTATAGACCTTGAATTTGAACCCGGTGCATTTAAAGAAGTTCAGTTGAAATTGACAACCTCAAAAGGTTCGGAAGCAGCTTTGAATCTCTTTGTTTCAGAATTGGGCTTGATTAAAGATGTTACGACTTTTGAAAATTCATTCTCAGTTTCTCACGAAAACAGTGGCGGACCAGATGCTGGAGAGGGATCTAAAAAAAATGATTGATGGAGATATCACAACTAAATTATTCGTTGGTGGGGTAAATGGAAATATGAAATGGACTTTCACTTTTGATGCGCCTCAAATTGTCAATGGATATAGCATGACCTCGGGAAACGATGCTCCTGACCGTGATCCTAAGCGTTGGATTGTAGAAGGTTCAATCGATGGAGATACATGGGTGAAAATTGATGAACGCTCTGAAGAGTTCTGGGAATCAAGAAGACTTTCAAGAACTTTCTTATTTACTAACAAAGTGCCTTACAACTATTATAGATTCTCCATGCTAGAATTAAATGGTGGAAGCAACTTCCAAATGTCAGAAGTAAGAATACTAGAAATTCCACAATAAAAGATCCATAAAAAAAGAGCTGCAGGTTTGCAGCTCTTATCTTTTACCGTACTCAGTCTAAATACTAAATACTTTCTACTAAATACTATTTAACTTCTGTAGTATTCAAAGCTTTTGAAGCTTCCAAAGAAATAGCAGTTTTGTCAAAACGGATTTTAACACCGTTACCAACATCTACTAGGAAAGTCTTGTCGCTAACCTCTACGATACGGCCATGGATACCAGCTGTAGTTACAACTCTTGAGTTAACACCTATTTCTTCGATATATTTTTTGTGTTCTTTTTGCTTCTTCATTTGTGGTCTAATCATAAAGAAATAGAAAACCACAATGATCAATACCATAGGAATAAGTTGAGTAAATCCACTTCCTCCTGCCTGTAATAAAATTGTTGAAATCATCTGTATATTATAATTTATAGTTTACTTTTAGATTGCTTCGACAGTACCTTTCAATTGAACTGTTGTAATGTTTGACTCTGCATTTGAAGCAATTGTAATAATTTTCTGTTGTTGGCCAACCTGACCTGCACTATTGAATTCTACGGTTATTTCACCTTCTTTTCCTGGTAAAATCGGAGTAGTTGTATAAGTAGGGCGTTGTACAACCGCAACTCGCAGAAACTTGTGACAAGATCACCGGACTAGTTCCTGTATTCTCGAACTTAAAAACATGCTTCACGACCTCTCCTTCTTTGATATTTCCGAAGTCATAAACAGTTTCTTTAAAATCCATTTTCCCAATTCCGTCATTACTATCAGCTGTTGCTGAAGTCGTGTTTTCTGTTGTATTTCCTTCAGAATTTTTAGCCCCTTGGTTACAAGAAGCGAAGAATACTGTTGCCGAAAGGCACGTTAAAATTAGTTTCTTCATTTTTATAAGTTTAAGCGATCAATCCTCGACCCTCTTTCTTGATTCTCCTTTGTGAAGTAAGGTCGGCAAGAATCTTATCTAAGATACCATTTATAAAGGTACTACTTTTTAGTGTACTGAAAGACTTAGAAAGCTCGATATATTCGTTAATCGTAACCTTTACAGGGATTGTAGGGAAATTAATCAATTCAGTGATTGCCATTCTCATCAATAAGTTATCCACCAAAGCAATACGGTCTGATTCCCAGTTCTTGGTTTTAGCAGCAATCAAATCTTGGTATTCATCACCATACTTGATCGTTAACTTTAAAAGATCGATAATGAAATCCTTGTCTTCAATCCAGCTAGGGGTAAGATCCGCCAATTTGTTTTTTGCCGGAACCTCAGAGCTGAAATTTTTTGAAAGTCTTGGCAATCATTGCCTGTAAGACCTCCTTATCTACTTGCCAGTTGATGAAACGCTCATCAATGGCTTGTTCAATATCAGGAGATTTAAGGATAATTTTCTTAAAGATATACTTGATGATGTCTTTTTCTGCTGAAATAGAACGATCTTCAAGGTTCAGGTATTCTAAATAGGCTTCAGAATCTTTTAATTGAGAATAAATCGAACGAACAATCTCAGGATCATAGTTCCAATCTACTTTGTATCTCTTTACTTTTTCCAAATATTCCCTGTTTTGTCTCAGAGAATCAATAAAAGTATTACTGTTTAGCTTTGTTGAGGTAAAGTTTTTGTCTTTATCCGAAGGTATCCACTTATTGGCAATACCTTCCACATCGATAAGTACGTATTCAGCCACTTCATCCAGTAGATTTAGTGTCCAGATATACATCTCATCAACTTCTTCAACACTTTTGAGAAGACTTTTCTCAAAATTCACGATGTTTTTGTCTTCTGACAAGCTGTAGGCATACAATGTCTGCATGACCTTTACCCGAAGGTGTCTTCTATTTAGCATAATTTAATGAAAGAACGAATATTTAATAAAGAACGATATTATACTATTTATTTTAATTTCTTCATGTCCTGAATACGCTTTTCAGCTAATTCTTTAGCGGCTTGATGAGTAGAAATATTTTCTTCTTTTGATTTTTGGATAACGTGTCTTGTCGCTGTATAAATATAACGGATAAGGTGATCTGTGCGATCAGCACCGTAACCTTCCAATTCCGAAAAAACAACTGATCAAAGCTCCCGCATTGATCAAGAAATCAGGCGTATAAAGAATATTGTTTTCCTTTAATAATTCTACCGTTTTTTCTTCTTCCAATAATTGGTTGTTTGCAGAACCTGCAATAATCTTACAACGCATACGCGGAACCGTATCTGGATTTACTGTACCTCCCAAGGCACAAGGTGCATATACATCTGCATCTAGCTCAAAACTAGTCGAATAAGTAATAGGTTCAGCTTTATATTTAGCTGCGATTTTCATCTTACGCTCTTCGGTCATGTCTGAAACATAAACTCTAGCATTCTCAGCACGCAATAAGGAAACTAAGTGCTCCCCTACGCTACCGACACCCTGAACTGCAATTTTACGGCCAGCCAAGTTATCATCTCCGTATAATTCTTTGATCGCCGCTTTGATACCATAATATACTCCTTTAGCAGCAAATACCGTCGTATCACCAGAGCCATTCAAAGAAGTTGGTAAGCCTGCAACATAATCTGTCTCTGCATGAATGTATTCTAAGTCTTTTTGAGTCGTACCAACATCGATAGAAGCGATAAAATTACCGTTCAAACCATTGATAAACCTACCGAATCGACGCATGAGAACTTCTGATTTCTCAGTTCTGTTGTTTCCGATAATAATAGCACTACCTCCACCTAGATTAAGTCCTGCAAGGGAAGCTTTATAGGTGATAGCTTTTGACAAACGTAGCGCATCTTCGATGGCTTCGGCCTCAGTAGCATACGGCAACATACGGACCCCGCCAATAGCAGGACCTAAAGTAGTGTCGTGAATAGCCACAATAGCCTTCAAACCGACTTCCTTATCATTACAAATGAAGATATTTTGATGGTCAGAAACGCGCATCAAGTCAAATAACGAGGTAGAATCTCTTTGCATAAACAAACAAAATTAACAGGTACAAAATTAGTAAATTATTTAGTTCTTTAGTGAAAAGCCGTAAAATATTCGATTTGAAACAAACTATTGACATTATCACAACTTTAACCCCTAGTTTATTGAAAATTATCCATTATTTTTGTTGAAATGAAGGAACTATCATACCTCAATAAATTTTTCTATAAATACCGTTGGCGAATTATACCTGGTGTGATATTCGTTATTATCTCGAATTACTTCGGAATTCTACCTGCACAAGTAATCCGTGAAGCCTTCGACCTAGTAAAAGAAAACATTGATCTTTATAGACTCTACGACGGGTTTGATCGACAATCAATCATCTATGAGGTCTTCAGTAAAAGTCTGCTCTTCTTCGGTATCGTAGTATTGGTATTGGCACTTTTAAGAGGAATATTCCTCTTCATGATGCGCCAAACATTGATCTTGACCTCTCGACATATTGAGTATGACATAAAAAATGAAATCTACCAGCACTACCAACAGTTGGATTTTGCCTTTTATCGCAAAAACAACACCGGAGATTTAATGAACAGAGCTACTGAAGATGTCAATCAAGTACGAAATTATTTGGGGCCCGCAATTATGTATGCCATCAATACAGTTGTATTGTCAATAATGATCATTTACGCCATGTATAATGTTAATGCAACATTAGCGACATACTCACTCCTACCCATACCTATTATTTCTGTCATTATATTATTTGTCAACAAGGTCATTAATAGAAGAAGTGAAAGGATCCAAAGACAGTTATCACATCTTTCTTCTTTTGTCCAGGAAACATTTTCCGGAATCCGCGTAGTAAAAACCTATACGCGTGAGCAGGACAAAATGAAAAATTTCAAGATGGAGAGTGATCGCTATAAGGATATCAACTTAAATCTAGTTAGGGTTCAAGCCATATTTTTTCCATTAATAATTTTCTTGATTGGTTTCAGCACCATTCTTACTGTTTATGTAGGGGGACTTGAAGTGCAGGACGGAAACATCACAGCAGGAAATATTGCCGAATTTATTATCTATGTAAATCAGTTGACATTCCCTGCTATGTCCTTAGCTTGGGTTACGTCTCTAGTACAGAGAGCTGCAGCATCACAGAAACGTATAAACGAGTTCCTGAATACAAAATCAGAAATTAAAGAAGGAAACTTAGAAATCGAATTGAGAGGTGATATAAAATTAAAGAATGTCTCTTTCACCTATCCTGATACTGGAATAAAAGCAATAGACAATGTAAGTTTCCATATTCCTGCAGGACAGACCATGGCAATTATAGGAAGAACAGGATCTGGAAAATCAACATTAGCAAATTTATTGATGCGAATGTTTGATGTAGATCAAGGTGAAATCCTTTATGATAACCATAACATAAAAGATTTTAATTTGGAATCATTACGTGAACAGATTGGATTCGTCCCTCAACAGGTATTTTTATTTTCTGACACGATAGCACGCAACATCGCCTTTGGATTAGATGCTGTGGATATACAAAGAGTAGAACAAGCGGCCAAAGATGCTGTTGTATACGACAATATCCTCGGATTTGACGAAGGTTTCGAAACCCATATTGGAGAACGCGGAATAACCCTATCAGGCGGACAAAAACAAAGAGTCTCCATCGCTAGGGCGCTGGTGAAAGATCCGAAAATATTAATGTTTGACGATTGTCTTTCTGCAGTAGATACCAAAACTGAAGAAGAAATATTACATAACCTAAGCAAAATTATGGAAGGTAAAACTTCCATCATCATAGCGCACAGGATTTCAACCATAAAAAATGCGGACCATATCATTGTCTTGGATGATGGAAAAATCATTGAAGAAGGCACCCATGAACAACTGTTGGGGATGGGCAGGGAATACGCATCATTATACGAAAAACAATTGTTGGAAGCTTAAAATTTACCTTATAAATATTTATCAAAATAATTTGATTTGGCCATAGTTAAATCAGATGTAAAATATTTACATTTGACTAAAATTATTACCAAATCATTATGAAATCTATTTTATTGGGTCTTTGCATGGTATGTGCAAACCTAATGGGATACGCACAGGACAATCCGCTCCCTAAGTTGGACTTGGGCTTATTCTCTACGGACCACAAGCAGATCGATACATCTGCACATGCAATCGTTTTACATGAACATGGTAGAACCGAACTTGAAGTAATCGAAGCTAATCGAGGACTCATGGTAGTCACTAAAGTCTTTGTCCGAAAAAAAAATACTGGACAAAGATGGTGTAGATGCAGCCAATATAGAAATCCCTCTTTATAAGTATGGTAGTGACATGGAATATGTCCGGGAAATTAAAGGCAAGACCTTGAATTTTTGAAAAAGGAAATCTACAAACAGATGAATTGAAAAAAGAAGCAATATTCACTGATAAGGTATCTCCGTATTCCGAGAAACTCAAATTCACACTTCCCAACATAAAAGATAATTCAATCATTGAATATTCTTATACCATTATCTCTCCTGCAGTCAGAACATTTCGATCCTGGTATTTCCAATCTGAATATCCTGTCTTGCACAGTGAATATGTAGCTGTTATTCCATCCTCTTTTGAATATAATGTCAACCTGAAAGGATATTATCCACTCGCTGATCAAAAAATCATCAGTGCTGAACAAACATTTTGTACTGAATGGAGTCAGACAGGATTGTTCTAGAATGACCTACATCATGAAAAATGTGCCAGCATTTAAGGAAGAAGATTATATGCTAGCACCTGTAAATTTCATCAGTTCTATAAATTTTGAACTACGTACATATTTTGATCCCTCAGGACCACATACCAATTATGCTAAAAAATGGTCTGATATTGATATGGATCTGATGCAAGAAAAAGATTTTGGAGGACAAATAAAAAAACAAAGGCGCCTTTAAGGATATACTCCCAGGAATAATCGAAGGAAAAGATAACAAATTAGATATAGCAAAATCTATCTATTATTATCTGCAAAAAAATATTGTATGGAATGATTTCCTTGGAAAGTTCGCAGAAAATGGCATCAAAAAAGCACTGGAAACCAAAAAAGGTAATATTGCCGATATTAACCTAGGGTTAGTGGCGGCGCTCAATGCTGCCGAAGTGGAGGCTTATCCCGTTATTATTTCTACTCGTAACAATGGAATTCCAAGTTATATTTTTCCAGTAATGACAGATTTCAATGCTGTAATCTGTATGGCTAAAATAGATGGCAAAGATTATTTATTGGATGCATCTAAAAAATTCCTTCCATTTGGTGAATTATCTCTTAGTTCAATCAATGACAGAGGAAGGGTTATATTCTCTAAAAATCAATCTGATTGGGTCACGCTTGCAAACGCTGTACCGTCCAAGAAAAGCTATAACATTATGGCTAAATTAGACTCAACAGGTAAAATGAAAGGTACTATACGTGCTCAATACAATGGCCTCGACGCATTGATCAAAAGAAGTGAAATCGACTCCTATAACACCTTTGAAGAATATGAAGAAAAATTGGTAGAAGGTGTATCAAGTATACGTTTAATGAGTTCTAAAGTCGAAAATTTGGAAGAAGTTGAAAAATCTCTGATTGAAGTAATGGAATTTGAAATGGATATGCGTGATAATTATAGAGGCGACAATTTTATTCTGAACCCAATCATGTATGATAGGACTACCAATAATCCATTTAAATTAGATGAAAGGAATTATCCGGTAGATTTAGGTGCCCCACAAATTGAAGTCTTTAACATAAACATTTCCGTTCCTGTAGGATTCAACTTATCAAACAAACCCAAAGATTCGGCAATGACCCTGCCTGAAAATAGCGCCAAATATACTTTTAGGTCAATTTTTGATAACAACATTCTATTGTTACAACAAACTACAACATTGAACAAGGCTATATTTACACCTGAAGAATACTTCCACTTAAAGGAATTCTTTTCTAGGATCATTCAACAGCAAATGACAGATTTTCAATTTAAAAAGATATGATTAAAAAGTTAATCTTATTCAGCAGCCTTATTTTAATGGGTAGTAATTTGGCCATTGCACAATATGAGGTTTCAAACATCCCTAAAGAACTATTGAGCAGGGCATCTGCAACCTTTCGGGAAGAACAAAGAACCTTTAACATTATCAGCCCAAGTGAAATGGTGGAAACAGTAAGGTCGGTTATTACAGTTCATAATAATTCCGGAGATGATTATGCTAACATGATCCTTGGATATGACAAATCAAAACAGATTAAAAGCGTAAAAGGGGAAATCTTGGACGAAGATGGAAAGAGCATAAAGAAATTCGGAATCAAAGATTTCAAGGATTACAGCGCCTCAAGTGAAGGAACAATGTTTACCAATACAAGGCTAAAATCCTATTCCCCATATATTTCTTCTTACCCTTACACCATTATCTATGAATACGAAGTAAGACACAATCAAACTTTGTTCATCAGTTCGTGGCGCCCAGATTTTTATGGAGACTTATCAGTACAAAAGAGCAGCTATGAAATCTTGGCAGCACCAGACAATAAATTGCGAATCCTTAAGAAGAATTTAATTAAGGACGGAAAAGAGGAGATGAAAGGCAAACAAAAATCATATTACTGGGAAATCGAGAATATTAAAGCTGTAAGATCTGAACAATTTAGCCCAAACCGACATGAAACTGGAATGAGGGTATTCGTTGTTCCTGAAAACTTTGAATATTATAAACATCAAGGAAAAGTAAATGATTGGAACTCTTTTGGAGAATGGCTGAATACAGCATTATTAAAGGATAAAAGAGAACTACCTCCTGCTACTGTCGCAAAGGTTAAGGAAATATGTAAAGACTTGACTACGGACCGTGAAAAAGCAAAAGCCCTTTACGAATATCTGCAGAAAAAAACGAGATATATTTCAATACAGATTGGTATTGGTGGTCAAGAACCATTCCCAGCAAAAGATGTGGACCGATTGGGCTATGGAGATTGTAAAGCATTGGTAAACTACATGCAAGCTCTATTGGATGTAGAGAACATCCCTTCCTATTATTGCATTGTAGAAGCTGGAAATAGAAAGATGGATGTTGATCCTGAATTCGCAAACCTGGTAGATGGAAACCACATCATTCTATGTTTACCTTTTCAGAATGATACAACATGGTTGGAATGTACTAGCCAAGACCTCCCTTTCGGTTATTTAGGAGACTTCACCGATGATAGATTGGTCCTTGCTGTAACAGAGAATGGAGGAAAGATCATGCGCACAGAGGTATATTCTTACGACCAAAACCTTCAACATCGAAAAGGAACTTTCAAAATGGATAAAGATGGAAAGATAACTGGTGATATCAGAACAGAATTCTCTGGTGCCCAATTTGAAAATCATTTTTATAACATGAAAGAAATCAAGGACGAGCAAACAAAAAGGTTGAAAAGACAGTACGATGTCAATAGAATCCAATTCAATACGGTCAAATATACTATTGAAGAAAATGATAAATTAGCTTTGATAGAAGACCTTAATATTGAGGCCGACAACTTTGGAATTAAGAACAATGATAATTTCACCGTTTATCCAAACTTCCTCAACCGCAGCAGTGCGATTCCCGATTATCGCAGTCGCACAAATATTGTGAAGATTACTCGGGGTTATACTGACATTGACGAAACAGAAATTCAATTGCCTGATAATATATTGCCAGTTATTGTTCCTGCAAACAAAAAATTGGAAGTACCTATGGCATCTTACGAATTCACTGTCAAAATAAAAGATGGTAAGATGGTTTGCTATAGAAAACTTCAGATTAAAGAAGGTTCATACCCTGCTTCAAGTTATGCAGACTTCAGTAAGTTTATGCTCGATGTATCTCTGATGGATGGCACAAAATATAATTTAGCTTTCAAATAATACATTATTAAAATTGCAGTATATTTGCTGCAATTTGGGGGATTAGCTCAGTTGGCTAGAGCGCTTGCCTGGCAGGCAAGAGGCCACCGGTTCGAATCCGGTATTCTCCACGATTAAATAAAAATAGCAGAACGTGGTTCTGCTTTTTTTATTTAATCAGATGTGAGATGTGGGATGTGAGATTTGAGATATTTGAAAGGCAGGTCGTCAATGAGCAATCTGACCAATTTATCTGCACGCATAGAAGGTTGTCCTCACCAACTTGAAATATAAAACCTCTACTTCTTATAAAAGTTATCTCATATCCCATATCTCATATCCCATATCTCATATCTAATATCTATAAACACAAAAAGCCCGTCTGGAATTCCGAGGGCACTGAAAAAGTCTCAACTTTTTAATGAGATTTAAAGAAATGACTGAGTACAGGATTTATCTTACTCGGTCATTTTTGTTCTAAGGATTTCTGAAAATTTGTTTTTTAATGGTTTTATTGAAGGTTAATCGACCATGAGTGGCTATTTAGACTTTCAGAATCTCAAATCCATTGATTTTGAGGTAATATTCCTCCTTTTTAGATCAATTTCAGGATTCTTTTCAAGTTTACCGTGAAGATGGCCATTGCACCCTGCATTTCCATATTTTGGATGCCATAGGAATCTGCTCTTCCATAACCATGGACATTCTTGAGCTCACTGTTCTTTGCCTCGATCTTATACCTTTCCTTAGACTTGCTCCGGTAATGATAGGTTTGCTGGAAAGCCATCTGCTCTTTATGGAGTTCGGATTTAATGGTTATCGAATAGGTCTTTGTTTTTGACCCATCCTTATAACATCCTTCCCTGAGAGGGCAAACCTTACATCTATCCACATCGAAGTAATACGTGTCTGCTTGATTTTTACCTATGTTCTTTTTGCCCTGACGGGCCTTCCGGATTGCTAGATGGCCAGCCGGACAGACAAACATCCCCGCATCTTTATTGTAGTGAAAGTGATCGCTTTCTTTCCTGGATCCCTGGCTGACTGCCGGTTTCAATTTAGCGATGATATCAATGTTCTGTTCTTTTGCCAGCCGTAGATTGTCCTTTCCAGAATATGCGGCATCGCCTATAATCGTGTCCACTTCCATTCCATTCTGCTGGCTGATCTCCAATAATCGGGGCAGTTCCGGACCATCACCTTTCTCGCCTGTAGTAACGACCGCTGCTGTGATGATGCGTTCCTCGGTCATTGCCAGATGTGTTTTATAGCCAAAGAAACTACTGTCCATTGATTTATGTCCAAGTCTGGCTTCACCATCTTTTGAGAGCAGATAGTATTCCTTTGTGTCCTCGATGGTTTCTTTCAACAGGTTCAACTTCTCTTTTACAGCCGGTATTTCACTGATAGATTGATCCTGATCCAGCACTCTCTGTAATTCCCTGCAATAGGCAAGCTCTTGGTCCAGGTCGTTGGACTCGTTCTTTTGTGGTAGGCGCCCTTTGTAGTCCTCATCGATCTGATATATTGCTTTCCTCAACAGCTTGGATCGTTCCTTTAGCACTCCCTGTGCTGTGTATGGGTTCGATCTGGAATGGGTATGTGTGGCATCTACGATGATGGACCTTGATTTTATAATACCCTTTTCAAGAGCGATCGTTACGGTCTTATTGATCAACAGGTTCAACAGGTCCATGTCCTTTAACCGTAGCTTACGGAATTTGGTGAGCGAACTTGGATTGATCACATCCTCCTCAGGGGCCATTTCCAGAAAGTATTTAAAGGACATGTCATATCTGGAACGATCAACGACATCAACATCCGAAACGGTGTAGATCGTCTTTAACAGAAGGTACTTGAACATCTTGATGGGGCTCTCTGCTGTACGCCCATTGGTCTGGCAATACTTCTCCAAAAGTTCCTCATGTATGAAACTGAAATCGATAAGATCGTTGATTTTGCGAAGTAGATTGTCTTTTGGAACAATGATATCGTACAATCCCGAATAGGAACTGAACTGAATTTTTTGTTGGGTAGAAAGCATCCTGATGTCCGTTAAAGCCTACTTTAAGATACGAAAAAAGGAGCAGAAAACTGTTGTTTTCCACTCCTTTTTTTAGCCCATCCTAAAAGGGGACTTTTTCAGTGCCCACATAAAACAGGCTTTTCTATGTTTTTAAAAAATCCTTAGTTGTTTTCTTCTACTGGAAGAACTGAAACGTAAGATTTGTTGTTAGCTTTTTTACGGAATACTACTGTACCGTCGATTAAAGCATATAAGGTATGGTCTTTACCGATACCAACGTTAGCATCAGGGTTATGCTGAGTACCACGTTGACGTACGATGATGTTACCAGCGATAGCTTGTTGACCACCGAAAATTTTGATACCTAATCTCTTACTATGTGACTCACGGCCGTTCTTGGAACTACCCGCACCTTTTTTATGTGCCATTTCTTTATTCTAATTTATGACTTGCGTCAGATTAAAAAATTCGATTATAAACTGATACCAGTAATCTGGATTTTAGTGAAGTGTTGACGGTGACCGTTTTTCTTCTTGTAGCCTTTACGACGTTTCTTCTTGAAAACGATAACTTTTTCACCTTTCAAATGTGACAAAATAGTAGCTGAAACTTTAGCACCTGAGATACTTGGTGTACCTACAGTAAACTTACCACCGTCTTCTGCTAACAATACATTGTCAAATTCAATACTAGCGCCTTCGTCTCCTTGTAAACGGTGTACAAAAAGATATTGGTCTTTTGCAACCTTAAATTGCTGTCCTGCTATATTTACTATTGCGTACATTGTTATTTATTAAAATTGTTAATATTTAATGAGTCGCAAAGATAGAACTTATTTTTTAAATGAACAAAAAATATTATCTATTTTGAAGTATCCCAAAATAGATATTCCTATTTCTATTCTTCAGGTTTTAACAAGTCCAAAGTATGTTTTATTTGCTTCAAATAACGGCCATACATCATCTCAATCACCCACCTGAAAAGAAAAACCCCGCCAATGATAATAATTGCTTGAGAACCAAAATAGATTAAATTACTTGCTAAACCCGAAGACAACAGCCTACCTATAGGGTCTTGCTTTCCAGTGACCATTTCCAAATTAGCCGACATCACACCAATCGATAGCCCACAAACCAAGCCCATCACAAAAAACACAAAACACGAAGTATGATAAAAATCTATAAAATACCTCAACTCATAATAAAACCAAATCAGATTATCCCTGCTATCATAATTCAAGTGATATGATCGTCTATAAAACCTGAAAAATTTAACGAAAAAGTAGATTACCAATACAGAAATTAAAAAATAAAATGTATTCAAAGTAAACAAAATAACAGGATGAAAATCTAATTTTAGATTGACATATATCATACCTCCCAAGCTCATCACCGCCATTATTATAAGGGCATAGAAATCCTTCCTCATATTCGACCTAACCTTATCAATCGCATTATTCGATTTTTTCAAAGAAAGATTTATTTCTCCCAGATTCACTTCAGAATCACCTTCTCGCTTCCACGCATTTTTTAAATCGTCAAAATTCATAACCTTGCTTTTTAATGATTTCTTGTAACTTGTACTTGGTCCTATTCAGCTTGACACGAGCATTTTACTTCTGAAATACCCAACTGACCAGCAATTTCTCGATGAGAAAAGCCCTCTAGAAAGAAAAAGATTAAAGCCTTTTCAATCTCGTTCAATTGCTTAACCGCTTGGTAGAAATACGTCAGTTGTTCTTCTTTTTCGTGATGATCAGATTTGTCGATTACATCGATATCTTCAATCAGGCTGTCAGATTTCGGGGATTTCTTTTCTTTCTTGATATAAACCAACGCTGTATTCAACGCCACACGGTACATCCAAGTAGAAAACTTACTCTGTGCCTTAAAACTTCCATACGATCTCCATAACTGCAATAGCATCTCTTGAAATAGGTCTTCCCTATCAAGAGGATCATCCATATAAATTTTTGACAATTTATACAGGATACCTTTGTGATTTTCTACTGCTGATAAGAAATCTTTTTCGTTTATGTTCAAAGCCGATAGTTTACCAAATTCTATAAGTTAGTATAGAATGAGATAATTCGTTACATAAAAAAGAAATAATTTCTGAAAAAAGTGATTATTGAATTTAAATGGTCTTTATTTCTGTTTTGATTGGTATGTTTTGTTTCCAATTACCCTTCACTGTAGTTATAAAGCCTGTAGTTTTATTTTTAACAGTAATATCAAATGTACAAGCTCTAGATGCATAGGTGACCTCTCCAAAAACGGTCAATTTTGAGTTTGGAGCTACAACCTTATTGACAGGTGATTTACCATTTGGAATCAAGTGAGGAGTAGTAGTTGTCCATTTTTTGAACTTTACTTTTTCATCCCAATACGTAACACCTTGATACATCAGAGGTATCATTGAGATCAAAGAGTCTGGAGCTGGTATATAATCGAAGGTGCCTATTATTGGCGACGTAAATTCTGAAGTACTATTGACATTTACAAAATACTCTTGAATAGGAGTATTTAAAGCAATGGGATTGCTCGTATTGTTGGTAATAGTTTTAGCAGCTAAACGAATAGTATTTACTTGTAGACTATTCGGAGTTTCTTCCACTATCTTCTCAGTTACTTCATAATTGGCAGCAGTGCTTTGAGTGATTTCGATTTGCCTTACTGTATTCTCGTCTTTGATACCGATTAAAATTCGACGTGGTTCTTCAGAAAAATTCTCTGTCATGGAAACATAAAGCTTTGTAGGATCAGCAGCTTTTTTCTCCAGAGAAATAAATCCTTTAGAACAATCAACTCTGCCTACATTCCCTAAGGCCATGAGTTGCTGCCTAACATCCAACAATACCTGAGAAGGGTTGATCGTCCTTACATACTCTACTTTCCAGGACTCAGATTCCAATTGAATCTCTTGGTCTTTAAATCCAGTGTTGAATTGGATTTCTTGCAATCCTTTATCAACGATTACATTAGTGTAATCAGGGTCTTTCTCACACGATGAAAGACACAATACAAAAAAGATAATTAATAACCTTTGCAGGCAGAAATGGGTCTTCATGGCGAAATATTTTTAAATTATTCGCCAAATTTATTAAATACTATAATACGTTGTAGCTGAATAGCTTCAAAAATAAAAATATTCCTTAAAATAGAGAGTTATAACATCTATTTTGGCTTTGATTGTAACAACAAATTTTGTAAATAATAAATCCCTCAGAAAATTATTTCTCTGAGGGATTTATTTTATTATTAGTGGTTGTTAACCCACTATTTCTTGGATTTCATTCATGATTTTTGAGCAATGGATTCTGCTGCTTCTGGAGTAGGACCTTCAGAGTAGATTCGGATAATAGGCTCCGTATTTGATTTCCTAAGGTGAACCCATTCATTCGGAAAATCTATTTTCAAACCATCAATGGTCGAATGGTTTTCATGAGCATATTTTTCCTGCATCTTTGCCAATAGATTATCGATGTCCAATTCAGGAGTAAGGGTGATCTTATTTTTCGACATAAAATATTGAGGAAGTTCAGCACGGTATTCAGTTACTTTTTTTCCAAGTTTAGCTAAATGTGTTAGAAATAAAGCAACACCAACTAAAGAATCACGACCATAATGTGAGGCTGGATAAATAACGCCACCATTACCTTCGCCACCAATTACTGCATCTACTTCTTTCATCTTAGTAACGACATTGACCTCTCCTACTGCAGCTGCGAAATATTCACCACCATGTTTCTCCGTAACATCTCTCAATGCTCGGGTCGAACTAAGATTGGAAACCGTATTGCCCTTTTTCTGACCTAAGATAAAATCAGAAACAGCTACTAAAGTATATTCCTCTCCAAACAACTCGCCGTCTTCCATCATAAAAACTAAGCGATCCACATCCGGATCAACAGCAATACCCAGATCGGCACCATTATCTAATACGGCCTTTGATAAATCTGTTAAATGTTCTTTTAAAGGTTCAGGATTATGAGGAAAATGACCATTAGGCTCACAATGTATTTTATAAATTGTTTCAACACCCAGTGCTTTTAATAATTCTGGAATAAAAGTACCACCAGTACTATTTACTGCATCAACTGCAACTTTAAAGTTTGCGTTTTTAATAGCCTCAACATCGACAAATTCCAATGCCAAAACATCCTCGATATGTTTCTGAAGAAATGAATCATCTTTGGTTACAGTCCCTAATTGATCAACCTCCGAAAAATCAAAATTCAAACGCTCACCTAATTCAAGGACTTCCTTGCCTTTAGCATCATCAATGAACTCTCCTTTACTGTTCAGTAACTTTAGAGCATTCCATTGTCCAGGGTTGTGGGATGCAGTTAAAATAATCCCTCCCGCAGCATTTAATTTTGGAACCGCGATCTCAACAGTAGGTGTAGTCGACAATCCTAAATCGATAACATTTACCCCAATGCTCTGAAGTGTACCGATAACTAAGTTTGAAACCATCTCTCCAGAGATACGGGCATCTCTACCTACGACAATAGTTTTATTTTCCGCATTTTCTGTAATGATTTTTCCGTAAGCAGCAGTAAATTTAACAATGTCAACAGGTGTTAGATTATCACCTGGTTTACCGCCTATGGTACCCCGAATTCCTGAAATAGATTTTATTAATGCCATAAGTTCAATGTTTTTAACGCCGGTAAAAATAAAGGATTTAAATAATTATTAAGGATTTTTATTCTTTTTTTCCTTCTTATGTATATCTTTGTTGCAACTTTGTTTCGTTTACGATTCTAAGTAAGGTATTACATCTTATTTTTATAGATTTGGTTTAATTAAAAAAATTAGACTGTTCTATTGCAAAAATATGTTAGATAAAATAATTCAATTCGATCAAGATTTATTTCTATTAATCAATCAAGGACTCAGCAATATAGTTTTTGATTGGTTACTCCCTATTTTACGTAACCCTTACACATGGTCACCTCTTTACTTATTTTTGATCATTTTCTTTATCAAGCACTATGGCAAAACTGGGGTTCTTATTGTAGCCTGCACCTTGGCGACTTTTGGAATTTCAGACTCCATGTCTTCACACTTGATCAAAAAATCAGTAAAGCGTGTTAGACCATGCAATGATGTCGTGTTCAAAAACGAAGTTAATTTGCGCGCTCGCTGTGGATCTGGGTTCAGCTTTACTTCTTCCCATGCTACAAACCATTTCGCGATGGCATTTTTCTGGATTGTATTGTTCCGTCGCAAATGGAAACATACCTTATGGCTATGTATTCTATGGGCGGCTTCCATATCCTTTTCTCAAATCTATGTAGGGGTCCATTATCCGCTCGACATTCTCTGCGGCGCAATACTGGGAACTCTAATCGGATTGGGAACTGGCTATTTATTTAAAAGGTTTTATCCTAAATTTTTCGAACCCCAAAACCAACCAACAACATCACCTGCATGAGTAGTTTCTTGATCGTATCGATTTTATTTTTATCTGCATTACTGAGTGGTATAGCAGTGTTTTTTGTAAAACGTGACAACACTCAATTGTTAAAATTAGTATTGTCATTCAGTGGTGCATATTTGTTTGCAATCACTGTATTGCATCTTATACCTGAAGTATACCACAGTAACCAAACTCCAGGTGAAATCATTGGTTTATACATTCTCGGCGGATTTTTGTTCCAATTGATTTTAGAACACTTCTCACAAGGAATTGAACATGGCCATATTCATCATAACAAAGATGGACATCATCATCAAGCATTCCCTATTGCAATTTTAATCAGCTTATGTTTGCATGCATTTTTAGAAGGATTCCCTTTAGCATCCGGACATCGAAATGAATTGGTGTTTGGAATTGCAATCCACCATATTCCTGCTGCCTTTGCATTGGGGAGTTTGTTGATAGGTACAAGACTGAAAAAACAAACTATCGTGTTATTTATTGCTGTTTTTGCGGCTATGACTCCACTTGGCTTCTTGACAAGTAAGGGAATCAGCGCAGGAGAAATCGGAAATGTAGCACAATATTTTGATAAAATAATGGCAGTGGTAATCGGTATCTTCTTACATATTTCTACAACGATATTATTCGAGTCTGGCTCGGCAGATCACCATACTTTCAACAAAAAGAAAATGTTGGCCGTACTATTGGGAGTACTGGTATCAATGGCAAACTTTCTATTTGAAGGTCATGATCATTCGCACCATCATCATGGACCTTCAGAACAAAACTGAAGAAACCCACGACCACGAACACCATGATCATGACCATCATGATCATGAACATTAATAATCCAGGTCATCCATAACACCCCTGAACTTATCCAATAGTTCACTTAGCTTCAAGCAATCATCTACAGAAATGTTCTCTGGCAGGACATCGTCCAGCATCATGTCATTCTCGATTTCTTGAAGCAATTCTAATCCTTTGTCTGTGATTAACAGATCAACAGCGCGCTTGTCTATGCTGTTCTTTTCCCTAGACACAAGGCCTTTGCTTACGATACGATCCACCAACCTACTGATATCAGGGGTTTTGGTGAGTAACCTCTCCTTTAACAAATTGTTTGTAACAGGATCCGGATACTGCCCACGTAAAACACGCAACACATTGAACTGCTGCAGGGTGATTTGTTTGGCACCCGCCCTCTTCTCCAGCATCACGTTCAACCAGTTGTTTGTATAAATAATATTGATCGTTGCGCGATGCCAAGGACTAGCGAATTGCCTCACTTTAACCAATTCTTCGATCTTCGGCATATTTAATAATACATTAGTGTGACTTAATGCGCAATTTAAAAGATTTTAATTATTTATCTTTGCTAATATTGATTTTTTTTAAAAACTCATAAAAAATTGTCGTCGAATGCCGAATAATATTAGCCTCGATAAATTAAAAATCGGAGACATCGCTAAGATTAATGCTATCCAGTCAAATGAAATCCCCGCAAAATTCTATGAATTGGGCTTCTACCCAGGCTCCGTCATTGAAGTTAAGCACAAAGCCCCATTAAACGGCCCAATTTGCGTTAATGTAGTGGAAAACAACGCACTAATCGCAATCAGAAAATCTGAAGCAAAACTTATCACAGCAGTAATTATATAATGGAAAACCCTAATATTGTCCTGCTTGGTAACCCCAATGTAGGTAAAACCTCTCTATTCAATAGACTTACTAAATTAAACCAAAAAGTAGGTAACTACCCCGGTATTACAGTCGAAAAAAGAGAAGGTTCTCTGAAAGCAAATAACAAAACCTATCATATTATTGATCTCCCAGGAACTTATACCTTATTTCCAAATTCCCTCGATGAAGAAATAGTATTTAAGGTATTAAGTGAAAAGGAAAACAAGTTGACGCCAGACTTAACAGTCGTGGTTGCTGAACCTTCTACCATTAAAAGAGGGATAATCCTATATCAACAGGCGAGAGAACTGGGTTTACCAGCAATATTTGTGGTCAATATGATCGATGAAGCAGATAGCAAAGGCGTACATATCGACTTCCCAAGATTAGAAGCTTATCTGAAAACAAAAGTTTATCAAACTAATGCCCGAACAGGAAAAGGTTTGGATAAACTTATCTCTTCATTGGACGAAAAACCAGCGATTTATATCGGTAATTTCCAAATTCCAGAGAAATATACTGCGGCATTGGATGAAGCTAAAAAATTATTTCCTTTAGCTACTGAATACCTTACTTGGCAATACTTAGCTCAGGAAAATGTTTCCTATATCCCCGCTGATAAACAAAATGCATTAAAAGCAATCCGTGACAAATATCAGTTGGATACGCATGAAATGCAAAAAAACAGAATCCCTCATAAGGCACGATAAAATTTCAGCGGACCTTGAGGGGATATTAAATAAATCTGAAAATAAAACCCTCGACACAACATCCAAGATTGACAAAATCTTGCTGCATCCAGTCTTGGGATATGTTATTTTCTTTGGCTTATTGTTCTTGATTTTCCAAGCCATCTTCAGTTGGTCAGGTCCCTTGATGGATTGGATCGACGGCACTTTCGGAGAATTAACTGAATATTTAGCTACTGTGTTGCCAGAAGGCCCATTATCATCCCTGTTTATTGATGGTATTGTAGCCGGGATTGGCGGGATTGTAATATTCGTCCCTCAGATTGTAATTCTATTTTTATTCCTGTCCTTAATGGAGGAATCAGGATATATGAGCCGTGTTGTATTCCTAATGGACAGATGGTTTGAGACCTTTTGGACTAAATGGTAAATCTGTAATACCATTGATGTCCGGTGCGGCATGTGCCATTCCAGCGGTAATGGCAGCTAGAAATATTGAAAATCCCAAAGAACGTCTTTTGACCATGTTGGTGACACCATTTATGACATGTTCCGCAAGACTGCCAATATATATAGTTATAATTGGACTGATCATTCCAAATGACAGCTTCTTAGGATTCAATCTGCAAGGTATTACCCTGTTTATCATGTATATCTTGGGGATAGTAGGCGCATTGGCCTCAGCATGGATATTGAACAAGGTGATTAAAAGCATCAGATCATCGTTTTTGATTTTTGAGCTCCCAACCTACAAAATGCCTGATTGGAAAAATGTCATGACCAATGTTTGGGACAAAGCATCAGGTTTCCTTTGGGAAGCAGGTAAGATTATCTTGATGATATCAATCGTGTTATGGGTATTTGGAAACTTTGGACCTAACAGGAAGTTCTATGATGCCGAAGAAATCGTACAACAAGCAAACCCTAACCTTAGTGGTGATGAGTTGGAAATGGAAATCGGATCTTACAAATTAGAGCATTCATTCTTAGGATATATTGGAATGGGAATAGAACCACTGGTACGTCCATTAGGTTATGACTGGAAAATGGGAATTGGGTTGATTTCATCTTTCGCTGCTCGTGAAGTTTTTGTTGGTACCATGGCTGTAGTTTATAGCATGGGGCCTGATGTCGATATTGAAGATGAAGGTCAGAAATCATCTTTGTTGACTCGTATGCGTTCAGAAATTAATGCAAATACAGGTAAACCTGCCTATAATTTTGCTTCAGGAATATCGTTATTATTGTTTTACGCATTTGCAATGCAATGTATGGCGACCATCGGTGTAGTGCGCAAGGAAACAGGTTCATGGAAATGGACTTTAATACAAACCTTGTTCATGACAGGATTGGCATATGTTGCAGCATTAATTGCATATCAAATCTTAAAGTAATGAGTCTAATTATTCAATACATTATTATCTTCGCCCTTTTCATTATAGCATTGTATGTTATATTCAAACCTTTCTTTTCCAAAAAATCAGAAACGCCAGGTTGTGGAAAAGGATGTAAATGTGATGTGGAGAAAATAGATAAACTTTAGACAGTAGACATAAGACATAAGACATAAGACAAAATGTTCAGGGCAAGCCCTGAACATTTTTATTTTGAGCAAAACCCATTACTTATCTAAACTTCGAAGCCTTTCGTAGGACCTACCTTCAGACCTAGCAGAATCAACAGCCTGACCGATGTCCTTCCCTGACAGTTTCAACGCCATGCCCGAATCCTAATTGCCAAGTACACGCCCTGGCAGGTCCTCTCACCCGTCAGTTTCAACGAACAAGCCGGTGACCCCATCTGACAATCACTCGCCCTGGCAGGTGTCCCCACCTGCCAGTTAAACGACCACGTCGGTGTCCTCACCTGACAGTCACTCGCCCTGGCAGGTGTCCCCACCTGCCAGTTAAACGGACCAAGCCGGTGTACCCATCTGACAATCCCACACCCTGGCAGGTGTCCTCACTTACCAGTTAAACGACCAAGCTGGTGTACCCATCTGACAGTCACTCGCCCTGGCAGGTGTCCACCACCTGCCAGTTTCAACGCCTTTATTTCATAAAATTCCCAAAAATTAAAATGAAAAAATTATCTTGTGGCTTTTATCGGCGTAACGTCAATGAAAAACAGAAATTTGAAACAATAATCAGGAATTAACCTTCTTCAGAGTGCAAGAAAACAACGAAAAAGAACTTAAAAGAGGCCTTAGCAATAGACATATACAGTTGATTGCATTAGGCGGAGCCATCGGTACAGGTCTGTTTTTAGGAGTCGGACAAGCAGCTATCTTAGCAGGTCCATCTGTTATATTAGGATATGCAATCGCTGGCTTGGTCGCTTTCTTTATAATGCGACAATTGGGTGAAATGGTCGTCGAAGAGCCCATTTCCGGAAGCTTCAGCTCTTTCGCCAATAATTATTGGGGACCCTTCGCAGGCTATGCATCAGGATGGAATTATTGGTTGCTGTACATATTGGTGAGTATGGCAGAATTAACCGCAATAGGAAAATATGTCCAATTTTGGTGGCCTGAAATACCTTTATGGGCGTCCTCATTGTTTTTCTTTATGGTAATCAATGTTATTAACCTAGCATCTGTAAAAGTGTATGGAGAAACAGAATTCTGGTTCTCAATTATCAAGGTCGTCGCAATCATTGCGATGATCATATTCGGAACATATCTCCTACTGTCTGGAAATGGAGGTGAGCGGGCAACAGTCGAAAACCTATATAATGACGGTGGATTCTTCCCACATGGTTGGCTCAGTGGAAATGCAGATATCGGATACTCAGGATTACTCGCCGCACTCGTCATAATCATGTTCTCATTTGGAGGTCTGGAATTGGTCGGAATAACGGCCGCAGAAGCCGAGAACCCAGAAAAGAATATCCCAAAAGCAACAAACCAAGTACTGTGGAGAATCTTGGTTTTTTATGTTGGCGCCCTATTTATCCTATTTTCATTAATGCCTTGGAGAACAATTACTGCGGAAACAAGTCCATTTGTGGAAGTCTTCGCAACCCTGAAAGGTTTCCAGTTTGAACTCTTCGGAAAAACATTCTATTTTACAACAATCATAGCTAATGCCTTAAATGTAATTGTACTTACCGCAGCTCTATCAGTGTATAACAGTTGTGTATATAGTAATTCAAGGATGTTATATGGATTGGCTGAACAAGGGAATGCCCCAAAATTCCTTAAAAAACTGAATAAAAACCACTCTCCAATTAACGCTATTTTAGTGTCTGCAGCAATTGTGGCAGTCACAGTGGTGATAAATAAGGTAATTCCAAAAGAAGCTTTGGGAATCTTGATGTCCCTGGTTGTTTCTGCCCTGATCATAAACTGGATCATGATCACATTGACGCACATGTTCTTCAGAAAGAAAAAAGATGCTCAAGGAATCAAAACAAAATTTCCAACCATTCTATATCCTCTGAGCAATTACTTTAGCCTGTTGTTTTTGTTTGGCGTACTGATGATGATGTGGTTTACAGGACTCAAAATTTCCGTAGAATTGATACCAGCATGGTTACTCATTCTGTATATCTGTTACGTCTTGGTGAAAAAGAACAAAGCTAAACAAGCCAGAAATCTCGAAAATTAAATACCATAAATGAAGCAGTACAAACTACATATCGCATTTTTTGCCCTTGCACTGCTTCATCTATATGCCGTTTTTGCAAACTTTCCAAACCTCAGATTCTTTACTAAACCATTGATCTGCCTAGCGTTGATCTTCCTTTTATATAAAGGGACAGGGTTAAAGAAGAATATTGATAAAATTATTGCAGTAGGATTATTTTTCGGTTGTTTGGGAGATACCTTCCTGATGTTTCAGGATAAATTTGTATTTGGCTTGGCCTCCTTTCTCATTGGTCATATTCTCTATGTTATTGCTTTCATGAAACAAACAAGCCCTAGACTATTGGTTAAACATAAAGGTTATATTTTGGTGGTAGGAGTTCTTGCAACTTATTCATATTATTTATTTTCTGTCTTGGAGCCTAGTCTGGGACCATTGAAAATCCCTGTAATCCTATACATTATAACCATTGCCTTAATGGCAATATTTGCATTTACAAGGAAACATACTGTGAGTTTATGGAGCTTTATCATAACATTTATTGCTGCCTTATTATTTATTGTCTCCGACTCCATATTGGCGGTTGACAAGTTCGTAGCCTATGTCGCCAATTCTGGATTGATGATTATGTCCACCTATATCATAGCTCAATATGGAATTACGTTGGGAGCAATTATTGAAAGCAAAAAAAATAGGCTGTAATTTCTTACAGCCTACAATTAATACAAGTTGATATGATATGATTAAAACGCTGTTTTAAGCCCCTATTGTTTGGGGTTTTTTGTCATAACTTTCGTTATGGACATTTGCTACTGCACGACCCGATGGATCATTCAGGTTTTGAAAAGAGGCATCCCATGCCAATGCCTCAGGAGTACTACATGCCACAGATTTAACTGAAGGCACGGTTTTAGCCGCGGCTTCCGAAGGAAAATGCGACTCAAAAATACTTCTATATAAATATTCTTCTTTGTTTTTTGGTGTGTTGATAGGAAAACGTGAAGCAGCAGTTTCAAACTCAGTATCTGATACTTTTTGCTCAGCTTGCGCCTTTAGTGTATCGATCCATGAATAACCAACGCCGTCAGAAAATTGCTCCTTTTGTCTCCAAGCAATGGATTCCGGAAGATAATCCTCAAAGGCTTTCCGAACAACCCATTTCTCCATTCTCCCGTCCCTGATCATTTTATCCTCAGGATTGATGGTCATAGCAATATCCATGAATTCTTTGTCCAAGAATGGAACTCTACCTTCAACACCCCATGCTGCCAATGATTTATTCGCTCTCAAACAATCATATAGATATAACTTTTTCAACTTCCTAACTGTTTCTTCATGAAATTCTTTCGCGTTTGGAGCCTTATGGAAATAAAGATAACCTCCAAATAACTCATCTGAACCCTCGCCTGATAAAACCATTTTTATACCCATGGATTTGATTACTCTTGCCAATAAATACATTGGCGTTGAGGCACGAATTGTAGTTACATCATAAGTTTCAAGATGATAGATTACATCTCTGATCGCATCAAGTCCTTCTTGGATGGTAAAGTTTACTTCGTGGTGTATTG
This sequence comes from Sphingobacterium daejeonense, assembly GCF_901472535.1. Classification (NCBI taxonomy): domain Bacteria; kingdom Pseudomonadati; phylum Bacteroidota; class Sphingobacteriia; order Sphingobacteriales; family Sphingobacteriaceae; genus Sphingobacterium; species Sphingobacterium daejeonense. The sequence continues at coordinate 3,455,789 of NZ_LR590470.1, forward strand.
TACCGATATGATCAGCAGCCTTTTGAGCAGCAACCAAATCTGGCGAACCAACCAATCCCACGGCAAAAGAATGCAATTGTGGATACCAAGCGTCTTCTTGATCATTAGATTCAATACGTTTTGATGCAAACTTCTTGGTAATCGCAGCAATAACTGAAGAATCAAGACCCCCTGAAAGCAATACGCCATAAGGAACATCAGACATCAATTGGTGATGTACCGCATCTTCAAGTCCTTTGCGAAGTTTTGCGATATCAGTTTCATTGTCTTTGACAGCATCATAACTTTCCCATTCTCGTTTATACCAACGTTGGGGCTCTAAACTTTCTTTGCTGTATAAATAATGTCCTGGAGGAAACTGCTCAATCTCAGTACAGAAACCTTCTAATGATTTTAATTCTGAGGCCACAAAGAATTGACCAAATTCATCCTTGCCATAGTACAATGGGATAATTCCCATTTGATCCCTCGCAATAAAAAATGAATCCTCACGAGCATCATATAAAGCAAATCCAAAGATCCCATTCAACTCTTCAACGAAACTCTGGCCTTTTTCAAGATATAATGCTAATACAACCTCTGAATCAGATTGTGTCGAAAATTGATAATTCGGCAATGAATTTCGCAACTCTTGATGATTATAGATCTCGCCATTTACTGCAAGAACAACCTGCCCATCTGGACTGTATAATGGTTGACTTCCTGATTTTGGATCCACAATAGCTAAACGCTCATGAGCTAACAAAGCCTTTTCTGAGCTGTAAATCCCCGACCAATCTGGTCCGCGATGACGAATACGTTTAGACATTTCCAAGACCTGTGGCCTTAAGGATGCTAAGGGTTGTTTCAGTTCAAATGCTCCGACAATTCCGCACATACAATTGTTATTTTTTAAATGATATTAATGTTTCAATGAATTAATGAAACAAAGTAAAGTAAATAAAAATTAAATTCATAATGTTTTTTAATTTTTATTGAATATTTAATAATATTTAATAAGTTTCTTTGATTAATTCGTATATAAATAACTTTTTTATTGAAAATATATACGTTTAACATTCTGGAAGCTAAACAAAAAAAAAACAGCCTATTAAATTAATAGGCTGTTTATAACTTTATTTTGTATTTCTCTTAAATTATTCCATGCAAGGAACCTCCTTTAGCTCCAAGTTCATCTACCCTTCTTTCCACTGCTGGATCTTTTATTAAATCAGGGGCGTGATGTGGCTTACTCCTTGCATCGATGATAACTGGACCATGACATCCCCAATGTTTATGGGAGGTAAAACTGTCAATTCCATAAATATCGTATGCTGGATTAGATCTTGTGAAAGTTACCCACACAAAATTATTCTCATTTTCTGCGGCAAACCCTGCATCATCTGCCAATACAATAAGTTGTATTCCGTTCCAATCACAATCTTTCGCTGCTTCGCACCAGTCGCCCAATATTTTTGATTCTTCTTCATAGCTTGTAAATGATTGCCCATCTACAACTACGATCCCCGGCAAAGCCAGTTTAATATTGTTAAATGGCCGAGGCAAGTCAAGATTGCTTGGTAATTCTTTGATTAAATCCCTTTTTTTGTCGCCTACAGCAGCAAATGTCACTTTAGATCCGGCATTTAGACCATCTCCCGTATAGTCCAAGGTATCAATGGTCGTATTGGTCAAGAAATGTAAATCCCTGCTCAGATCGATTCTTTCAAATATATGTGTAAAGAAATCACGGATGTTATGAATGTCTAATTTTGGATTGTCCTCAAAAGCAGATATAAACAAGTATTTAGCTAAGCTCAATTGGTTGGTACCCAATATCTGATTGGCAATTGTTAACACCTCTTGAGGGCGTTCTACCTTTTGATAAGGGGTATATCTTTCGCTACCGATAGCAAACAACAAAGGATGCACTCCTGCAGGGTCAACTGCATTTACGGCATGTAAACCTCCAATTTGCTGTGGAATTGCATTCCCCGTAATTTCGTGAATTAAAGCTCCAAAACTAGTATCCTCCTGTGGTGGCCTACCTACAACAGTAAATGACCAAATAGGATCTTTACGGTGATAAACTTTGTGAACTTTCATCAATGGGAATGGATGTACTAGCGAGTAGTAGCCAATATGGTCGCCAAATGGCCCTTCAGGCTTGTTTTCATTAGGATAGACCGTACCTGTTATCACAAAATCAGCATCCGCTGATATGCAAAAACCCTCTTCATCATAAAAGTAGCGAAACCTGCGATTTCCCAATGCCCCTGCAAACAACATTTCAGAAAGACCTTCAGGCAAGGGCATAACCGCCGAAAGCGGGTGTGAAGGCGGACCACCAACAAATATACTTACCTTTAATGGTTTCCCTAGTTCATTGGCTTTGGTCTGGTGGATACCAATACCTCGGTGCAATTGATAATGCAAACCAACTTCTTGATCCTGTATATAATCATTCCCACCAAGCTGAATACGATACATTCCTAAGTTTGCATTCATAATCCCCGGTTTGCTGATGTCTTCAGTATAGACTTGAGGCATCGTGACGAATGCACCACCATCCATTGGCCAGTTAACGATTTGAGGAAGTGCAGAAATTTTGGTCTGCCCATATAAAATTGGCGCTGAAGACTTCTTTTTCCAAGGCAAGGCACCTAATGCAACCATTGAAGAACCTGCATATTGCAAAGGCTTCTTTAATACGGACATCGGATTCATCTTGACATCAACGAGATTCTTCACATGATCCAATGTATCACGAACCATGAACTTGGATCGCTCGAGCGTTCCAAACAAATTTGAAACCGCTGGAAACTTTGACCCTTTCACATTTTCAAAATAAAGGGCAGGACCTTGAGCATCATAAACCCGCATATGGATTGAAGCCATTTCCAAATATGGATCTACCTTTTCTTTTATCCGAATCAATTGACCATTCCTCTCCAGGTCAACAACACATTCCTGTAAACTTTTATATCCCATAGCAATAGCACGTAGAGCTACAAATATAAACTAATAGGACCAATCAAAGAAGGTTATTGATTTATTGATCTAGCTTAATGACCTCGGCAAGTGGAGTAAATGAAAACAACATCGTATTTTTCCAGGAGGTATTATCAATTGGATATTCCCGCTCCATGAGTCTTTTGAATTCTATGACATCTTCTTTATGGATGTGATATGCTTGTTGGAAAACCATGCTCATAATAAAATGAGGCAATAGAATACTCTTAACATCAGCGTTAGGATAAAGCGTTTTTTTGTACAAACGATACATTTCCTGTACAGTTACCGTACTCGAACCACCGATTTCAATAGTCTCATTGATGAAATTCTTATCCCAATCAACATTATAAATCCAACGCAAAAGATCCAAGGAAGATATGGGGTTGAATTTTACGTTTGCAAAAAATTTATCATATGGCAGATACTTGCCGTTGATCAATTGATGCATATATTTATCCAAGACACTTCCCTTTCCGATTGCTAGATTTTTTAGAACAATCGTATACGTAATATTGGAAACTTTGAGCAAAGCTTCAACTTCATTGATATACGGCTTATCCATAAGCCGTGCAATATAGACAATTCGACGGCCCCCCATTGAGCTTCGTTAGCTCAATAAAGTTCCGTAAGGTAATAAGCTCTAAATTAAGGTTAACATATTCGCCCAACGTTGGGACATGTGTTATATAAATTGCCAATCCAATTCCAGAATCTATTTTAAAAGAATCAAACTCCTTCCCTTTCCGCAATAAATCAACTTTGTCTAAAGTTGCTGTAATCTTCTCAAATAACCGAGACTTGAACAGATCCAAGTCCCTGACAATTCCATGCACATTAAAGTCTTCCTTACTCAAGTTACTCATTGCTCGCTTCCCTAAATAGGAATTCAAGCCAGATAATAACACTTCCATCTCTCCTACACTTTTTGTGATTAATTAATTATTTAAATCCTAACATCATAAAAACAATGTTTGTTTAAACTTTCTAAAAATTTTACAAAACAAATAAAAAATAAACAATTTTCAACATTGTCTATCACATGTAAAAATTCACCCGAATCTTGCCCCTAGTCGTATAGAATAAAGTATATTTGTTAACTAACGCATTTCGGGATATTAGTATGAGCAAAAAAGTAGTTCTTGTTTGGTTTAGAAATGATTTAAGGCTCCATGACAATGAAGTTTTGTCAGAAGCTATTAATAAATCCGACTTGATTATTCCCATTTACTTCTTCGACCCACGTTATTACAGCAAAAACAAATTCCATAATTATAAGACTGGAGTAAAAAGGGCACAATTCCAATTGGAATCCGTCTCTCATCTTAAAGAGAAATTGCAATCCATGGATAGTGACCTTATGACTTTTGTAGGTAAACCTGAAGAAATCCTTCCCAAGCTATGTGCTAAATACGAAGTAATGGAAGTTTACCATCACCGTGAGGTCGCTTCTCGTGAAACGCAAATATCTGAATTGGTAGAATCAGCACTCTGGGAAAACAAAATAAATCTAAGGCATTTTATTGGACACACCCTATTCCATAAAGAGGATCTGCCCTTCCCGATCAAAGACATACCAGACAAATTCAATATTTTCAGAAAAAAAATTGAAAGGGAAAGCTCTGTACGCAATCCATTGGATGCACCAACCTCTATCCAGAGCCCTCAACATTTAGAACAAACATCGATACCTTCTCTTCAAGATTTAGGATTCTCAGAAGACGAAATCATCCAAATGCCTAAAAAAGACATGGAAGGTGGGGAAGATATTGCTTTTGAAAAATTAAACACAGTCTTGGACCCAAATTATGCTGGAAATGAAAATTTCTCGCTTATATCTCCATATATAGCTGTAGGATCCTTATCTCCAATATTTGTTTACCATAGAATGCAATCTTCCGGATTGAGTCAAAACAAAAAAAGATATGATAGGCTTATGACTATGCTCCTATGGAGAGATTATTTTCGCTTTATGCTCAAAAAATATCCAAACATATTTTTTAAGATTAACGGAAATAATCCAGCAGCGAAAAACCCAGAGTCTATTGACCAAGATTTAGTGGCGAAATGGTCTTCTGCAAATACTGGTAAAGAAGCTGTAGATGACAGCATACAAACATTGCTTACAACAGGTAACATCACCTATGCTGAAAGAAGACTGATCTCAAAATATTTCACCCAAGATATTGGATCCAATTGGCTTGCTGGAGCTAGCTTCTTTGAAGAACATCTATTGGATTTTGCGCCTGCAACAACTTATGGGTTTTGGTCTCATATGGCCGCTGTAGGAACAAGTGAAAAGGAAAACAGCTGCTCGGACTGGCAAGAACTCGCAAAAAGATTCTATGTTTCAAAATAAGGAAGACAAATGTTCTAACGTTATCCTTTTAAGGAAAAAAGCTTTATTAATTTCAAAGCTTATCAAAAATCGACTATTATTTTTTTATCATACCGAATTAGATGAAAAAACATGCTAAAACATTGTATTTTATATCGATTAAATGCAGGAAAGTATGTTTATTATTTATAAATTTGGCAAAATTTTATCACCCCAATCCACATGGACAAATTGACATTTTTGAGTAATGCCGATTCGAGTTATATCGACGGTTTATATCAATCTTACAAAGCTGACCCAAATTCCGTAGACTTTGGTTGGCAAAAGTTTTTTGAAGGATTTGACTTTGGTCAAACATCTGAAGGTGGTTCTGTTGAATCTGTAGAAGGTGTTTCAGACCACGCACTAAAAGAAATCAACGTACTAAACATGATCCATGGTTATAGAGACCGTGGACACCTTTTCACTCAAACGAACCCTGTTCGTGAACGTCGTAAATATTACCCTGGAAAAGAATTGGAAACATTCGGCTTATCAGAAGCTGATATGGATACCGTATTCAATGCTGGTGTAGAAGTAGGTTTAGGACCTGCAAAATTAAGAGACATCCGTCAGCTAATCGAAGATACCTATTGTAGCTCAATCGGCGCTGAATTTAAATACATCCGTAACCCAGAAAAAATTAAATGGTTGCAAGACCATATGGAAGCGGACAGAAATCAACCTCAATATGATGTTGATCAGAAAAAAAGAATTTTCAGAAAATTAAACAGAGCCGTTATTTTCGAGAGTTTCCTAGGAACGAAGTTCTTGGGACAAAAACGCTTCTCACTTGAAGGTGCTGAAAGTTTAATCCCTGCATTGGATTCTGTCATCGAAAAAGGTGCTAGCCTAGGAATTCAAGAATTCATGATCGGAATGGCACACCGTGGTCGTTTGAACGTATTGGCAAACATCATGGGAAAACCTTACAAAACAATATTCTCAGAATTCGAAGGTAAAATGTATGCTGAGGAAGATCCTGAATTACAATTTGGAGGGGATGTTAAATATCACTTAGGTTATTCTTCTGACGTAACTACCGAAGACGGAAAATCAATTCACCTTTCATTAGCACCAAACCCTTCACACCTGGAAACTGTTGACCCAATCGTAGAAGGTATAACACGTTCTAAAATCGACATGAAATACAATGGCGACTCTTCCAAGATCGCTCCTATCCTAATCCATGGTGATGCTGCTATCGCAGGACAAGGTATTGTATACGAGGTAACTCAGATGTCTAAACTTGAAGGATACCGTACTGGTGGTACAATCCATATCGTTATTAACAACCAAGTAGGGTTTACAACAAACTACAAAGATGCTCGCTCAGGAACCTACTGTACTGATGTAGCTAAGATTTCTTCATCCCCTGTATTCCATGTTAATGGGGACGATGCAGAAGCTGTGGTTTATGCCATCAACTTAGCCGTTGAATATCGCCAAAAATATAAAACCGACGTATACATTGATTTATTATGTTACCGTCGTTATGGTCACAATGAGGCTGACGAACCTAAGTTCACTCAACCATTGTTGTACAAAGCAATTGAAAAACACCCTAATCCAAAAGATGTATATGCTAAGAAATTAGTGGATGAAAAATCAATTGATCAAGAATACGCTAAAAACGTAGAAAAAGAATTTAAGGACTATCTTCAAGAGCAACTTGATATTGCCAAAAAAACCGACAAATTAGATGATGAAATCCCTATGTTCGGTGGGGCGTGGAAAGGATTGCACGCAGCGAAAAAAGCTGATATCTATGAAGAAGTAGACACAAAAGTTCCTGCTAAAGAATTCTTGAAATTAGCAAACGAGATCACAACACTACCAAAGGACAAAAAATTCTTCCGTAAGATTTCTAAATTGTTCGAAGATCGTGCTGCCATGGTTAAATATGACAACTACGATTGGGCAATGGGTGAATTAATGGCATATGCTACTCTATTGGATGAAGGAAAAAGAGTTCGTATCTCAGGCCAAGACGTGCAACGCGGTACTTTCTCACACCGTCATGCTGTCCTTACTTTGGAAGATTCTGAAGAAAAGTATATCCCATTGGCGAATGTTAATGGTGGTGAAAGATTCAATATCTATAATTCCCTGTTATCAGAATATGCTGTATTAGGATTTGAATACGGATATGCATTGGCAAATCCGCAAGCCCTAACAGTATGGGAAGCACAATTTGGTGACTTCTACAATGGTGCTCAAATCATCGTAGACCAATACCTTTCCAGTGCAGAAACTAAATGGAAAAGATCTAACGGTCTTGTCATGATGTTACCTCACGGTATGGAAGGTCAAGGACCAGAACACTCTTCAGGACGTATCGAGCGTTTCTTGGAACTATGTGCTAACGACAATATGATTATTGCAAACTGTACAACTCCAGCAAACTATTTCCACTTGTTGCGCCGTCAATTAGTGAGAGATTTCCGTAAACCATTGATCGTATTTACTCCGAAGAGTTTACTTCGTCATCCTAAAGTGGTATCTAAACTTGATAACTTCACAAAAGAAAACTTCCATGAAGTTATTGATGATACTTATGCAAAACCAACAACTGTAAAACGCGTGCTTTTCTGTTCTGGAAAGATTTATTACGACTTGTTAGAAAAACAACAAGCTGACAAGCGTACAGATGTTGCAATCGTAAGAATCGAACAATTATATCCAGCTCCAGTAGACCAATTGAAAGCAATCCGTGCGAGATACAAGAAAGCGACTGAATTCATTTGGGTACAAGAAGAAAACGAAAACATGGGTGCATGGCCTTATTACTGCCGTATCTTCAACAGAACTGATCTAGAGTTCACAGAACACATTTCACGTTCTGAAAGCGGAAGTCCTGCAACAGGCTACATGAAAAAACATGCAGTACAACAAGAAGCATTAATTAATAAATCATTTGAATAAACAATTTGTTTAACCGTCCGTTGTAATATTATGTATATTTAATGGAGGTTTAAAAGAAGTAAATATGAGCTTAGAAATCAAAGTCCCTTCGGTTGGAGAATCAATTACCGAAGTAACCTTGGCCCAATGGCTAAAACAAGATGGTGATTACGTCGAAATGGACGAGAACATTGCCGAGTTAGAATCTGACAAAGCAACGTTTGAATTACCTGCAGAAAAAGCTGGTATCCTACGTATCATTGCACAAGAAGGTGACACACTAGAAATTGGTGCTGTTGTTTGTACAATTGAAGATGGTGATGCTCCTGCTGGCTCTGGAGATGCTCCCGCAAAAGAGGAAGCTCCAGCCGCTAAAGAAGAAGCTAAACCTGCTGCTAAGGAAGAAGCTGATGAAAGTCCAGAAACTTATGCTGCTGGAACTGCATCCCCTGCCGCTGCAAAAATCTTAAGAGAAAAAGGTATTGACCCTTCTACCATAAAAGGAACTGGCAAAGACGGCAGAATCACTAAAGAAGATGCTGAAAAAGCTCAAGCTGCTCCAGCGAAATCTGAAGCTAAGCCTGCAGCACCTGCTGCAGCGGTAACTCCAACTGCTCCAGTTAGCAAAGGTGAACGTGTTGAACGCCGTGAGAAAATGAGCTCATTGCGTAAAACAATCGCTAAACGCCTAGTTGCAGTGAAAAATGAAACCGCAATGTTGACTACCTTCAATGAAGTTAACATGCAACCTATCATGGACCTTCGCGCTAAATACAAAGATATATTTAAAGAAAAACATGGTATCGGACTTGGTTTCATGTCCTTCTTCACTAAAGCAGTAACAACTGCATTGAAAGAATGGCCTGCTGTGAACGCTCGTATCGATGAAAATGAAATCGTTTATTCTGACTTCGCCGATGTTTCTATCGCAGTATCTGCACCTAAAGGTCTGGTAGTACCCGTTATCAGAAATGCTGATTCAATGTCTCTTTATGAAATCGAAAAAGCAATCGCTGAATTAGCAGGTAAAGCACGCGATAACAAATTGACAATTGAAGAAATGACAGGTGGAACTTTCACCATCACAAATGGTGGAGTATTCGGTTCTATGATGTCAACCCCAATTATCAATGCTCCGCAATCAGCAATTTTGGGAATGCACAACATCATCCAAAGACCAGTTGCAGAAAACGGACAAGTAGTGATCCGTCCAATGATGTACATCGCTCTTTCTTACGACCACCGTATAATTGATGGACGTGAATCAGTGAGCTTCTTGGTACGTGTTAAACAATTACTTGAAGACCCAGCTAGATTATTATTGGAAGTTTAATTCCTTTAAATAGATAATTTTTAAAAGGTCGCCTGAAATCAGGCGACCTTTTGTATTTTTACAGCATTCGGTTTTATAAATGACTCCAGATATTCTATGCAACAACGAAAAATGTCAATATCCAAAATATTCCTTTCCCTCCTTCTAACATTTATTACCTGTACCAGTATGGCACAAAAAATCGGATTGGGCGTAGATTTCTTTGGATATGCAGATAACCGTGAATATGGAGCTCAATACACCATTCCAAAAACTTTCTTTGGAGCGACCATTTCTCCAAACCTCTATTTTCAACTAGAAGACAATCATCGTATCTATGGTGGTATTCATTTCAACCAAGAGTTTGGAAAACATGCCGAGAACAAAAGCCGTATAAACCCCATTGCATACTACAACTATAAAACCGACAAATTCGACTTTGCTTTAGGATTCATCCCAAGATTTGACAGATTAAAAGATATTCCCAGAATGGTATTGGCAGATACGTTAATGTATGACCGACCTAATATAGAAGGAATGTATTTTAATTACAATAACGGAATAGTTCAACAAGCGGTATTCATCGATTGGATGAGTAAACAGGGACCAACTAAAAGAGAACAATTTGTGGCAGGAATATCAGGAAAATACACCATTGGAAACTTCTTTGTGCGCAACGATGGACTGCTGTATCATAATGCTTTAACAAGTAACGACAGTATTGATGAACATATCCAAGACAATGCAGTTATAATGGTTAGAGTAGGAGTCGATCTGAGCCATAAAACATTCTTGGATTCCTTGACAATCGATGCTGGAGGAGCAGTTGGATTTGACCGTGTAAGATCAGTTTATGATATGCAACAAACTGCTGGATTTATTTCCAATATTCATCTCGGTTATAAAAGGTTCTTCCTTGCCAATACTCTTTATTTAGGTGAAGCAATGAACCTTCCTAATGGCGATTCTTTTTACCATCGGGACAGCTATGATCGGTTGGATCTTGGCTGGATTCCTTTTAAATCTGATAAAATTGAAGGAAAATTCACTGCCTCTTTCCACTTCTCCCCCGGTCAGATCGATAATCAGCAAATGTTTACTTTAAAATATAACTTTGGCAGGAATTTGATCGATTAATCCGCAACCAACTTGTTATGGATCATCCGATTATTGTATTGTTGCATAAAAGCTTCCAAATCCTTTAATAGAGAATCTTGTACTAATGGTGACTTCCCTTTGAGGTCATTATTCAAAAATTTATCTTCCTTAAGGTTGTATAAAGAAGTGATCTCTTGGTTACCATAGGTCATAAAATAATCCCCCTTGAAAAAATTGTAGATATTGCCAATATTACTGACAACAAAATTGTTTCTGTCTGGGGAGAATGCATCAAATCCAAATGAAAAATATGGCTTATCATAGTGAAGATAATTTAACACAGTAGGCATAATATCAATTTGCTGAACTAATTTGTCAGACACGCCTTTTAATTCTCCGCCCGGATAATAAAATACGATAGGGATCGCAAATGAATTCGGCATGGTATTGTATTCCTTAAAATGGCTCATGCTGGCATGGTCAGCACAAATCACAAATAAGGTATTCTGATACCAGGGACTTTTGGATGCCGTTTCAAAAAACCTCTTTAATGCATAATCCGCATAGCCTAGAGGTTCATGAAGTGGCAAGGTGCCTTTAGGAAATTTGCCTGCAAACTGTTCAGGAACTTTAAATGGATGATGCGAGGAAAGAGAAAAAAAACTTGAGAAGAAAGGTTCTTTCATTTGATCCATTTCCTTGGCCATATATTGCATAAATGGCTCATCCCAAATCCCCCACATCCCATCAAAATCAGAATCATTATTGTACTCGTTTTTACCATAGTAATTTTGAATCCCTGCCAATTGCATATAAGCTGAAAATCCCATGCTACCATTCGGAGCACCATGGAAAAAGGAAGTTTCATATCCCTCATCAGCCAATAATTTCGCTAGACTTGTCGTCTTATTCCCTGAATAAATCGATAGAACAAATGGTTCGCCAATCGAGGGAACCCCAGTGATAACGGAGGGTAAGGCATCAATCGATTTCCGACCATTTGCGTATGACCGGGTAAAAGTATAGGATTGTTGAATTAGTGAATCTAAAAATGGCGTGTACCCTTTATAAGATCCATTATCCAATTCTTTATTAAAAAAACCAATGTGTTCCTTACCGAAACTCTCAAGTATCAAAACAACAACATTTAATTTCTTGAATGCTGAAGAATCTTTTGGCTGATGAATGACTGGATAAATCTTATTCAATTCCTCTTCAGAATAGAAATGTTGCTCCTTAAGAGTAACAGCTTTTAATGTCTTAAGTATTGAAAATGGAGTATTGAGAACAATATTCATTTCCTCTGGAGATTTCACATAATCGCCGGCATTGCTCAATGTAATTGGTCTAGTACTATGAGCCCAGCCACCTCTTACACCACCAACAAATAAAAATGCTACTAATAATAACAATCCTAAATGAACGGAATAAAATTTCCAATTGATAACAACCGGACGTTCAACACTTATTAAATCATAAAGTTTGATTATTCCCCATACAATAACACCAAATAACAAGATGAGGTACCAATATTCCAATCCAAAATCCAGGAATAATCTCATCATATTTTCTTCATTTGAAAACTGACTGAAAACTGTTCCAGTGGTTCTTTTGAGCGTAAATGGATAATATGCAAAATCAACGAGGTTCAGGGCAACACCAATACTATTAGTGATTACAAAAACCCATTTTTTCACCTGAGAATATTTTGGACTATATTTAAAAGGAACAGGTATCGACTCAAGGAGGATATATAATATATTAATATATAGAAGGGCAACGATGTCAAATTTAACACCTCCTGCCAACATGAATAGCAGTTCCCCGACAGCAACTTGTGGAAATTGTGAAGCATTGAAACCATAAAATCCAAGCCTCAAAAAAGTATATAGCAATAGCATCAATCCCAAACGAATTGCCATTGCCAGATATGGCCCAAACCACCCTTTTAGCTTAATCATTACTTTAGTATTTCATAAAATCTTCATTTACCTCTTGGTAATAAGCTTTGGCAATATTTAATAGACTATCTGCCTTAGCTTGAGGATATTTTTCATTGGACACAAAATTAACCCTATTTCCAACACGGTCATAGGATATTACCTCTTCCGGCGTAACTATTCCAAACGCATCTTTGGAATTGTAGAAAGCAACCTCAGGCATACTATGGTTAAATAGATCCCGACTCCAGATATAACGGTCCGAAGGTAGATTCAATTGCTTCAACAGAGTCTTCGCCAGATCAGTCTGATTCCCAATATGATGTATTTTCTTGCCCCTATATTCCTCTTTTATGACATCACCAAAGAATAATAAAGGAATATGAAAACGTTGCGGCATATTAATATCCCATTTCTCAGCAGGTAATCGATGACCATGGTCTGCAACAAGAATAAAAAGGGTGTTTTTATACCATGCCTTTGTCTTGGCAATCTCTATAAAATCATGAATCGATTGATCTGTATAATAAGCTGTACTCTTAAACTTATTTATATTATTTTCTTTACCAAATTTATATTCTTTAAGTTCAAAGGGCTCATGGTTCACCAAAGTGAACATACTGCTGAAAAAGGGACCTTCTGCTTTATCTAAATCCTCTAGCATTCTTTCAAGTACAATATGGTCATAAATTCCCCACGAAGTCTTTGGTAATAAAGGGTTAAAGTTCATAATATCAACAACATGCTCAACCCCATGGGTCAACATATAGGATTTCATATTATAAAACTCGCTCTGACCACCGTGATAGAAAGAGGTTTTGTAGCCGGCCTTAAAAAACTCCTGACCAATAGCAGGCATGTTTTCATGTTTGTCAATATATTTGATAATACTTTCAGGCCCTTGTGCCGGGAATCCACTGAACAATCCTACCAATCCTTTGTCAGAACGGTCTGAAGCAGAATATATCTGATCAAAAAAGACACCTTCTCGTATCAGCTCTTCAAAATGAGGCGTTATCCCCCTTTCACCTCCCATAGATTCGATTAAATCGCCCACAAAACTCTCCAAAACAAATACTACAACATTCGGACGGGTAGTCTTAAGGATATTATAGGACGAATCAGGATTCTCAATAAAGGCTGATTTCAATAGCGCTCTTGCTTCAGCATCTGTGGCAAAATATTTATACGGAGAACGCATCCTTTGATTTCGAGTAAAATATTCCCGCATCAAAGAATAATGAGTATTTACCGCAGCATGATTATAAAAGGTATTTGACGAAAAATAGGCTTTACTAGGATTCAATGGTGCTCGACCAAAACCTCCACGAATAAACCCAAATAATATAAATCCGCCAACAAAAAAATGAATCGCTAATTTCCAAACAGGTAGTTTTTTTGGAAAAACGACTTGGTTAAAGATCTTCAAGAATAACCAATAAGAACCAGCAGTTAATAGCACAATACCTAAAACAGGTATTAAGATTGGAGTTGATTCAGCTGAAGCAGCAGCTCCAGAAGCATCCTCTGCAATAGCATCAAGGGCACGTTTCGAAATCTTATCTCCCCATTCCCTATAAATATTTACATTAGAAAAAGTAATAATCTGGAAGATTATAATGAGAATAAAATTATAGCACTTGAAGAGTTTTCGCTTTAAAATTTCATTATCATAATAATTCAGAACCAAATAGCTTAAAAATGGAAGAACGCAAATATAGGATACGAGCGAAAAATCCAAGGGAAGACCATGGAAATATATTCTCAAGATATCTTTGAGATTAGAAAAATTTACTTTGTCTGAAAAGGAAATAAGGAAAATAAATCGATCTATGAAGCTCATCAACAGCCAAAAGGCGAAGTATAGAAAGAAGCCTCTTAAATCTTTGACAACAGTCTTCATGTCATAAAAAATTCAACCGCCAAATTTACATTAATTGCAGATAGGAAACAGTTAATTAACATTAAATTTTCATTTAAGAAACATCTAATATTTATTTGGCGTTAACTGATGGGAAATACCCCTATAAATCCGTATTTTTGTACTCCTTTTACAATATTGAGATAAAAAATGAGCATAGCAAAAACGTACAGTCCGAAAGAAGCTGAAGAGAAATGGTATTCATATTGGATGGACAATGGATTTTTCCGTTCGGTTCCAGATGAACGTGAACCTTATACTATTGTAATGCCACCTCCGAACGTCACTGGCGTGCTTCATATGGGCCACATGTTAAATAACACCATTCAAGATGTGCTGATCCGCCGTGCTCGTATGCAAGGTAAAAATGCTTGTTGGGTACCAGGAACTGACCATGCATCAATTGCTACTGAAGCTAAGGTCGTGGCGATGTTGAAGGAAAAAGGAATCGAAAAAACTTCAATCTCGCGTGAAGAGTTCTTGGAGTATGCCTGGGAATGGAAAGAAAAATATGGTGGAATTATCCTCAAACAATTGGAAAAATTGGGCGCATCCTGCGATTGGGAAAGAACAAAATTCACTATGGATCCCGACCTTTCCGAAGCAGTAATTGATACGTTCATTAAATTCTACAACGAAGGTTATATCTACCGTGGTATCCGCATGGTTAACTGGGATCCCGAAGGTAAAACTGCCCTATCAGATGAAGAAGTAATACGTAAAGAAGTAAATCAAAAACTATATTACGTAAGATATAAAATCAAAGATTCAGACGAGTATGTGATTATTGCTACTACCCGACCTGAAACTATTATGGCCGATACTGCCATATGTATCAACCCATTGGATGATCGTTATAAGCATCTGCAAGGAAAATCGGTATTGGTACCTTTAATCAACAGGGAAATTCCAATTATTCAAGATGAATATGTTGAGATGGAATTTGGTACTGGCTGTTTGAAAGTTACTCCTGCTCACGATTTGAATGACTATGAGCTAGGTCAAAAACATAATCTGGAGGTGATTGATATCCTGAATGATAATGGAACATTAAATGAAAAAGCTCAGATATTAGTTGGTGAAGATCGTTTCATTGCACGTAAGAAAATCGCTAACCTCCTTGAAGAAGCTGGTCAGATCGAAAAAATCGAAGACTACAAATCTCAAGTTGGATTCTCGGAACGTACAAATGCAGCAATTGAACCTAAACTATCAATGCAATGGTTCTTGAAAATGGACAAGCTTTCAAAACCTGCATTGGAATATGTTGAGGATGGAACTATTAAGTTGATACCGGATAAGTTCTTCGCTTCTTATAAGCACTGGATGGAGAATGTCAAAGATTGGTGTATCTCACGTCAATTATGGTGGGGACAGAGAATCCCAGCTTGGTACAACGAGAAGAATGAATGGGTAATTGCCAAAACTGAAGCTGAAGCTATTGCTGAACTTGAAAAACAAGGTAAATCTACAAATGGCATTCGCCAAGAAGACGACGTATTGGACACTTGGTTCTCATCAGGGTTATGGCCGATGTCGGTTTTTGATGGTGTAAGAAACCCAGAAAACCCTGATTTCAAATATTACTACCCTACCAATGATCTAGTGACTGCACCAGAGATTCTTTTCTTCTGGGTTGCAAGGATGATCATTATGGGGCATGATTATACCCATAAACCACCTTTCAGAAACGTATACCTAACTGGAATTGTACGCGATAAATTAGGCCGCAAAATGTCTAAGTCGCTAGGAAACTCGCCGGACCCAATTGAACTAATGGAACAATATGGAACAGATGGTGTTCGTGTCGGAATGTTGTTGTCATCACCAGCAGGAAATGACCTGATGTTTGATGTTTCTTATTGTGAGCAAGGAAGAAATTTCGCCAATAAAATCTGGAATGCCTTCCGTTTAGTAAAAGGTTGGGAAGTAACTGAAAATCCAGCTACAGAATCTCAAAAGTTGGCAGCAAAATGGTTCGAAAGTAAATTCAACCAAGCATTGGTGGAAATAGAAGAACATTTTGCTAATTATAGATTATCTGATGCCTTGATGGCAACATATAAATTGATTTGGGATGATTTCTGCTCTTGGTATTTGGAACTGGTTAAACCTGCTTACCAAGCACCTATTGAAAAAGAAACTCTAGAAACTGTTAAAGCGTTATTTCAAAAAGTTCTGAAATTAGCACATCCATTTATGCCATTTATCACTGAAGAATTATGGCATGATGAAATCTTCGGAACACGATCTGAAAAAGACTGTATTATCGTAGCTGAATTCCCTTCAATCGAAAAATTCGATGAAAGCTTGATCAAAGAATTTGCTACCGTTCAACAGATCATCTCCGAAGTAAGGAACATCAGAAATTCTAAAGGAATTTCTCCAAAAGTGGCTCTTCCTCTAGCTATCAATGCTACAAATATTGACTATAGCAAATATCAAGAAAGCATTGTAAAGCTTGCAAACATTGAAGAATTAACGTTTGTCAAAGAGAAAGTTTCTGGAGCTGTAAGTTTCTTGGCTGGAAAAGATGAATGTTATATCGCATTGGAAAACAATATAGATGTGGATGCAGAAAAAGAACGTATCAGCAAGGAAATAGAATATCTAAAAGGCTTCTTATCATCAGTAGACAAAAAACTGTCTAATGAAAGATTTGTTCAGAATGCCAAACCTGAAATCGTAGAAAACGAAAAAAACAAAAAGGCAGATGCTGAAGCAAAAATTCAGATCCTTCAAGAAAGCTTAGTTAGTCTAGGCTAATCAGAAATATAAAAAAATCCCTCAAGTAAATTTACTTGAGGGATTTTTTTATAGACATATTATTTGTCAACTCTCAGGAATTTGCCGTTAAGGTCAAATACCAGATCAACATCATTTTTAAGCTCCACAGACATATCATCAATATCCTTGTCGATTGATTTGATAGCCTGCCCAGCATAATTTGCCTTTATATATTCCTGAACCTGAAGAGGAAGTACAACCATTGGAATCTCAACATTTCCTTCTGTACTTATTTCTCTCCATTCTCCATCTTTGTCAAAATCTATTTCTGTTTTATCTGAAAGATCAACATCAAATACAGTCCCATCAGTTACAGGGCTTTGTTTGTTCTCCACATGTAAAATAGTTGCATTAGGAAAGTGTGTTTCGATAAATTGCTTCGCAGTATGTGGCAATATATCTGCTGGATTATTAGCAGGTATAGGACCATCACTAGACCCCTCAGCTATGCCACCAGTAGGATTGTTATCAATGTTTTCTGCTTGCTTGTTTGGGTTATTGCAGGCAAACAATAATGTGACTGCACCAACTAGTAATAATTTTTTTCATGTTTACTCCTTTTTTAATATAAACAGTATAAAAAGAGTTTTGTTTTGTTAACTGACAATTAACATCATTTCCAAAAGAGATAAATCAAACTACTCATTCAAAGCATGCTTACCCTCTATACAGTTTTGATAACTTCAAAAACTTATTGAAATCACAATTGTTATACATGAACTAACTCGCTGTCTATTAAATATATAACCCTAAACTTATAATCATGGAAAATTTCATCAAAACCATCCGAACCGCAGTAAAACAATGGTATTTACCATTAATAGTTGGAATAATTCTTATTGCATTAGGATTTTATGTATTATCAACTCCACTCACTTCTTACCTTGCTCTATCTTTTGTATTTAGCATATCATTCTTATTTTCCGGAGTTATGGAGATTATTTTCGCCTTCAATAATAAAAATGAAATTGATGGATGGGGATGGTATCTCGCTGGTGGAATTTTAAACACCCTATTTGGTTTGATATTGCTCAGCAATCCTGCCGTTTCTTTGGCAACATTGCCATTTGTAATCGGATTTTTTGTTATGTTCAAATCTGTTCAGTACTTGTCATTATCATTACACTTAAAACAATACGGAATAAAAAGCTGGGGCTGGATTCTCGTCTTTGCAATACTTGGAATAATTTTCAGCTTTGTGCTTATTTGGAATCCGGTATTTGCAGGATTGACCATTGTGATTTGGACAGGAATGTCAATTATTTCAGCTGGCTTTGCCTCTTGTATCTTGGCATTCCAATTGAAAAAATTAAAAAACATCTCTTCAAAAACACCAGAAGACTGGAAAAGAAAATATGAAGAATTAAAACAGGAACACGACAGGTATAAATCAGAATTTTAAATACAATAGCAATTAGGAAAGGCTGCAGATATTAGATATCATGCAGCCTTTCTCCCTTTTTATGCCTTTTCAGAAATTATTTCCTCTTCTATCTTGGGTGGTATTAATTTATAAACTACCGGTGTGACGATTCTTGACAATAAAGTTGAACTTATCAAACCTCCTATCATTACGATAGCCAAAGGTGATATCAAAGGATTTGATGACCAGGCAATAGGCATCAATCCCCCAATAGCAGTCAGTGTAGTCAGGATAATAGGCAGAAACCTAATCTCACCGGCCTTCTCGATGGCCTCATTCAATCCCATCCCCTCTCTTCTCAATTGATTGGTAAAATCAACCAATAAGATCGTATTCTTAACTTCAATACCTGCCAATGCAACAATCCCAATGGTTGCTACAAAAGACAGTGTATTTCCTGTTATCAACAAAGCTAAAACTGCTCCTACAATACCCAATGGAATAACAGATAAAACAATTAGCGTACTCTTGAAAGTCTTAAATTCCAAAATCAGCACTGCTATGAACATAAAAACAGTGATCATAATAATAGTTCCAAAACCACCAAATGCCATCTCTCTACTTTCAACCTCTCCGCCCATCTCGTAATTATATCCATCGGGAAACGGAAACTCCTCCATCTGTTCAATCACTGAGTTAATGACTTCGTCATTACCATAACCTTTCTTCACAAAGGAATTTACAGAAACTGTTCTGATTTTATCCTGGTGATAGATATTCGATGGAGATTCTTCAAATTCCAAGTTGGCTAATTGTGTCAATGGAATGGATGTTCCTGCAACATTGTCCACAAAAATACCTTCTAAGGTCGCCAAAGTAGCATCCCCATCTTTTGGAACACTGACCAAAATATCATAATCATTATCATCAGAATTAGGATCTGAATAAGTACCAACGCTATATCCTGAAAGTGCTACCCGAATAGTCTGATCAATAGAAGATGTGGGTACACCCAAGGCCATTGCCTTTTCTCTATTGATATTCACCTTGATATCTGTCTTATTGTTCTTAATAGGATTATTTACATATTCGGTGCCTTCAGTACGTTTTAAGATATCTTCGATCCTATAAGAAAGACTCTGCAGGCTATCTAGATTGTCTCCTAAGATTTTCACTTCAACAGGTGATATAATAGGAACTCCTTGTTCAAAATCTCTGACTTCAACCTTGGCCCCTAAATATGGTGTCCATTTTTTCCTAAGATCTTCAATCAAGGCAATCTTTTCCTTGGACTTTACATCATCATGCAACTGTACGAAGATATCAGCATAAGATACATCTTCCCTAGCCTGCTGCATATTATAGTACACTCTAGGATTTCCTTTTCCAACGTTGGAAGTATAATATTTTACATCAGGCAATTGCTTCAATTCTTTTTCAATAGCCTTTGTCACACTATCTGTAGTCTCTATATTGGACTGTAACGCAGCATTGATATGAATCATAAATTGAGGCTTTTCGGATGGCGGAAACAAACTGAAACCCACAGCAGGAATCAGAGCCAACGAGGCTAAGAATATTGCCAAAGCAATCAATACTGTACGGCCGGGATGTTTAAGAGCTTTATCCAAGAAAACACCATACGACTTATGAATAATACGCTGCATTCCGCGAAGAATTGCATTTCCACCTTCACGTTCATGTGGCTTTAAAAGCTTGCTGGACAAAAACGGAACCACCAGCAAAGCTATAAACATCGAACCTATGACCGAAGATATAACGGCAATCGGCATACTTCGGATAAATTCACCAGCCATTTCGGGCATAAATACCAAAGGCAAAAAGGCAATGACCAATGTCACTGTACATCCCAAAACCGCCAACGCTATCTGCTCAGTACCTTTAATAGCTGCTTCAAACTTACTATACCCTTCACGCATCCAACGCTCAATATTCTCAACAACGACGATACTATCATCCACAACAAGGCCTAAGGCTACAACAAAACCAACAATGCTCAATTGGTTCAGCGAATAACCAAAGGAGTTCATCGCAATGACACCAATACCCAAAGAAAGTGGAATAGCAATCATAACGACCAATGATGCACGGGTACCTAATGGCAATAAAGTAATCAACACCAGCAAGATGGCAATTCCAAAATCTACACCCAAGCCTCCCAATCGCTTATTCACGTTCTGCGCCTGATCAAAATTCAAGACCAAATCAATATTCTCAGGTAGACCAGCTTTAAACTCATCAATAACTTTTAGGTATTCTTTTTGGGTATCTGAAATATTCATCCCTTCTTTTTGGGCAGCATTGATCAGAATACTCTGGAAACCATTCAATCTCGTGATATGTGTATTGGTACCAAAAGCTGGATAAACCGTAGCAACATCTTTCAACAGTATATTTTTGCCCTCCGAACTGGCAATGATCGTATTTTTAATATCTTCAATGCTCTGATAATTTCCTGAGCTCTTCACACTGAAAGATTGCGACCCGGCATTTACACTGCCAGCAGGAATATTTTGGTTTTCACTTTGAACGGATTGAATAATTCTATTCATGGTTATACCCAATTCCGCCAGTTTAGCTTGATTAAGGTCGATTTTAATTTGTTGATCCGGAAGACCTGAAATTTCTACTTCCTTCAATGCTTTAATTTTTTCAAGATCCTGTTTCAGTTCATCAGCAAACTTTTTCATGGTCGATTGAGAAGCACTCTCTGAAATCAGAGCCATCTGGACCACACTAACATTGGTAGGGTCGATCTTCAGTACCTCCATACTGTAGATATTGTCTGGAAGTTCAGACCTGCCAGCATTCAATTCCCGAACTAGCTCTTGATATTTATTGTCGTAGTCCTGACCATATTCAAACTCCACAAAGAAAAATGCAACACTATTGTTGATAGTCGTTTCAATCTTTTTAATATTGTCTAGGGCATAGAACCTGGCTTCCAAAGGCTTGACCACCAATTGTTCCATATCTTTGGGACTTGTTCCCGGATGGACGACCAGAACCGGAAAGGTAACCCCCTTCATGTCGGGATCCTCCGCTCGTGGCATCGTCAAAATTGAGGAAACGGCAACTACCATAATCATCAAAACCATGATCAAGGTAAATTGATAGTTCTTAATAGGATATCTAATTAAGCTCATGAGTTCTGAAATTATTTTTTGATTACGATTGGTGCTCCATTAACTAAGTATGGGCTCCCAGAAATTATTAATGATTGTGCATTCTCCAAACCAGACTCAACTAAAACATCATCGTTCTCTATGCTTGCAACCTTCACTTTTTGCTTTTTGGCAGTCTTTCCATCTTCCGTTATAAAAACATAACCCTCCCTACCATTGCCATCCAATAAGGAAGAGAATGGAATTCGCCAAAAGTTTCCTGACCGGGTAGTTGAAGGAATAATGATGGATTTGCCGAAAATACCTGAGGCCAATTTAAAACTAGGCTTCTGCTTTAATTCCAAGAATATGGCAAAGGTTCCTGACTGTGGGTCAAGGCCTTCAGATTTCTTAGATACAACAGCTTCCAAGGTATCGGTAGGCATAGCATCTGTGCTGATCTTGGCACGGTCGCCGACTTTTATTTGGGTCCATTGCTGATCCCCAACACCTACTTTTAGCATCCATTTGGCATTACCTGCGCCGTTTACTTGCAGCACAGGGGTTCCAGGTCCTACAACCTGACCCTCATTCGCAAGCTTCGCCAAAACATAGCCCGAAACTGGAGAGATAATATTCGAATATTGCTGATTGAAACTGACCGATTTTAAATCCTGCTGGGCAACATCCAAAGCGGTCTTTGCATTTTGCATCTGCTCCAAAGTAGCAACACTGTCACGATACAGTTTATTGGCCCTTTCATAATCCCTTCTTGCCTTCTCAACCGCCAGTTTAGCCTGACCAGCTTTGGCATCCACTTCTGAACTCAATACAGAAGCCAAGACCTGCCCTTTGCGAACTGCATCCCCTTCCTTAACCGTGATTCGTGAAATAACTCCGCCGTTCTTAAAACTCAGCATGGTCTCATCATCAGTCGTAAATACACCCGTAGCTTCTATTTGTGCCCCACCAGACCCCTGATCAATAGGCATCAATTTAACTGGAATAGTATCTTGAATAGCAAGTTCTGTTTTTCGCTCCGATTGCTGGCATCCAACCAATGAAATTGCCGATCCAGCTAATAGTAATGTTATAAATCCTAACTTCATGATGATTATTTTAAAGGGTATGATGCATTTTCTCGTTCTAGTTTTGCCATCGCTGATAAAAGTTTATATGCTGCTATGTTATTGGCCATTTGCGAATTGGTATATTGTGACCTAGCGTCTATTGTTTCGATATAGGTGTTGACCCCTTCGTTAAAGCCCCGCAAGATCAATCTTTGATAAGTGGCAGCAGCTTCCATCTGCACCTTTGAGCTTTCATAGTTTTTTTTGCATTGCTACTAGCTCATTCTTCGCAACCTCCGCTGATAACGCCAACTGTTGCTTCGCTTGATCTATCTTGTTCTGAGCTTCAGCAACTGCAATCTGGTTTTCTTGGATTTTCAACCGGTTCCTGTTCCCTTGAAAAATTGGGAAACTCAATTGTGCGCCGACCATATAATATTGAGAATTACTATTGATCTTCAACCCCTCAGCTTGCGAACCAAGATCCAAAAAAGCACTTAACTTAGGGACAAACGCCTGTTTGCTCATCTCAACCATAGATTCCTGAATAGCTTTATTTCCCTCCAATGATTTTATTTCCTCCCGCCCATCAATATTTACCGACATGTCCGAACCTTCCAACTCATTAGCCCTTTCCTTGCCCGATTCATACACAATCTCAGCATCACCAGCACGATTCAACAATGAATTGAAATAGTATTTCGCATTTTTGATCTGTTGCTCCGCCTCGGCAATTTTTGATTCATGTTGAGCTATTTCCGCCTCAGCACGGATTACATAGGCTGGCAACCCTTTCCCAGCCTCCAATAGCTTTTCATTAACCCTTTTGCCCTCCTTGGCCAAAGTCAACGCATTTTCATAAATCTCTTTAGATTGAACAGCACTCAAATAATTGAAATATGCAATCTTGATATCTTTGACAAGCTCCCTCTTATATGTTTCGGTTTCAACCTTTGTCAACTCAACCATTTTCTCCCGAACAACTTTATTATGTTTTATATCCGTGTTGATAATCGGAACGGAAGTTCTGATTTTAGCATCATAATAATTCTTTGGCAAGAAGTTGATCTGTTCGTTACTGATCTGTGGGAAATTATTGCTCTGTGTCAACTGGTTCAATGTGGCATATACAGGATTCAGCATATCGCCGATCGGCAAGTCGATCGAACGACCACCATCAGCATGTGAATAAGTCAAGTCAAATGTAATCTGAGGCAGGTACATGCTCTTGGCAACCTCTAGCCCATTCATGGCCTTTTTCATTGAAAGATCCTTCTGAATTAAAACCAAGTTACTGTCCAAACCTTGTTTGACATACCGATCCAAAGCATGCTCTTGTCCAATGGTTAATCCATTAAATCCAAATATAAGGGCACAAACTACAGTTATTGTTTTTATTATTTTCATTCTTAACAGTGTTAAGTTATCGTACAAAAAAATCTACTTAGATCTTGCTATCATTTCCACAAATACCTGAAACGAAGCATAGACCATTTCCTCCATGGTATCATTTCTTTCAAAAACATCCTTGATACAGTCCAAATGCTCCGTAACATGCAAAGAGACCAGCCCATGAACTGCACCCCAAGCTTGAATTGCGACTGCTATAGAATCCATATCCTTAAAGTATCCCATTTCCTGACATTCAACAATGGTTTTACGTAGAAATTCAATCACATACTGCCCTTCTATCCAAGCTGCATTTTCTTCTTTCGAGGTCAGGAATGACAAAGGTTCTTTCATCATAAACATAACTTGGTAGTATTCAGGATTTGACAAAGCAAAGTGAATATAAATCTTACCCAATGCCTTCAATCTTTCAAAAGCATTCTCCACGGCCATCAATGGGAAAAAATCTATCTCTCAAAATCCCAAATCCAACCTGATGGAGTGCATAGACTATATCACTTTTGTCTTTATAGTATAGGTAAATGGTCGTCGGGCTGAACCCAATCTCCTTGGCAATCTTCC
Organism: Sphingobacterium daejeonense; assembly: GCF_901472535.1. NCBI lineage: Bacteria > Pseudomonadati > Bacteroidota > Sphingobacteriia > Sphingobacteriales > Sphingobacteriaceae > Sphingobacterium > Sphingobacterium daejeonense. The sequence continues at coordinate 3,480,648 of NZ_LR590470.1, forward strand.
TAATCGAAGTTGCTTCATAGCCCTCTTGAACAAAAAGCTTCTTGGCAGCCTCCAAAATTAAAGTCCTTAAATCTTCCTTATGTTTTAACTTCTTTTCCAATTGATTAATATTTTACAAAACAAAACTACTTAACAGTGTTAAGTTTTTCGTAATTATTTTTTTTAAAGACATTTTGATGACAAATACATTGCCATGCTACCCCAGAGGGGGTGTAACTATTAAGGTGGCAGGTTCAGACACCTGCCACGGCGGCCTAACCCCATCGGGGTGTAACTATTCTAGCGGGAACACCTGCCACGGCGCCAGAGCTAAAGCTCGAGAATGACAGCCGCCTTTCTTTTAAACTGGCGATTTTTGGGAAAATGGGGTTGCGGCTCGCCGCAACCCCATTTTCCCAAAAATCGCAATCCTCCCACGACATGCGTAACAAAAGTTGAGCGCGGCTTCTGCTCCGCTCCGCCACCGCTGCGATTTGTCAGACTGTGATTTGAAGCCATGGTTGGTGTTCCCAGGAACCTGAGCCTTTCCATTTCTTATGTCTTATGTCTAATGTCTTATGTCTAGTCTAGTCTAGTCTAGTCTAGTTTCCTTCCTATCTCCGTCCTCCCTCCTTCCACTCTCGTTCGTCTCTTGTTCGGACTTCCTTCGGACCTCGTTCGGAGCTGCTTCGGAATACACCCGAACAAGGTCCGAACAAGGTCCGAACGAAAGAGGACTGAGAGTGGAACGAGAGTGGAAGGAGAGTGGAACGAAACACAAGTAAGAGACTTTGCGCTAGCAGTTGGTTGAGACACCAGCCATGGCGTTCTTAGCCCAAGTCAGGCCAGCACGCATAGCCACCGCGCAAGACCTGCGCTAGCAATGCTAAAGATGGTCGCTGGGCGTAGCCGAAGCGTGCGCTAGCGTTGCTGAAGATGGTTGGTGTGGACACCAACCATGGCGTATGTGATGCCGCATGGCGTTCAATTGAATTTCAAAGCTACCAATAGAATTTTCAAGGCCGATGTCCGCTCATTTTCAGTGGCGGCAGGATGGATAAAATGCCGCGGCATTTGTGCAAGGGGATTGCCCTTGGATGCTTTCAAGCAATTATCTCCTCCAAAGAGATAATTGATTAGAACGGCATCCTCGGCAATAAGGCATTTTGTCCATGCGCGTTGGAATTGTGCGACAAGCCACCTTAAATGAGCAAGCGTTTTGGTTACTTTTGCGCCTCAAAAGTAACTGCACCCTGCCATGGAATGGTAAAGAATTTGGGTTGTTAGCTCAAGTCAGGCCAGCGCGCATAGCCACCGCGCAAGACTTGCGCTAGCAATGCTAAAGATGGTCGCTGGGCGTAGTCGAAGCGTGCGCTGGCGTTGCTGATGATGGTTGGTGTGGACACCAACCATGGCGTATGTGATGCCGCATGGCGTTCAATTGAATTTCAAAGCTACCAATAGAATTTCCAAAGCAGATGTCCGCTCATTTTCAGTGGCGGAAGAATGGATAAAATGCCGCGGCATTTGTGCGTGGGGCTTGCCCTTCGACTCCGCTCAGGGACCACCCTTGGATGCTTTCAAGCAATTATCTCCTCCAAAGAGATAATTGATTAGAACGGCATCCTCGGCAATAAGGCATTTTGTCCATGCGCGTTGGAATTGTGCGACAAGCCACCTTAAATGAGCAAGCGTTTTGGTTACTTTTGCGCCTCAAAAGTAACTGCACCCTGCCATGGAATGGTAAAGAATTTGGGTTGTTAGCCCAAGTCAGGCCAGCGCGCATAGCCACCACGCAAGACTTGCGCTAGCAATGCTAAAGATGGTCGCTGGGCGTAGTCGAAGCGTGCGCTGGCCAGAAAAAGAGCATAAAAAAAGGGCAGCATTAAAATGCTGCCCTAATCAACTAACCACAACTAAACTTTACTTCACCTCAATTAGTCTCTTTGCTACGATTGCTTCTTCTTTCTTGCCGATCTTGATATCAAGCACGCCATTTTCATAGCTGGCGTCAATGCTTGAATAATCAACTACTTCAGGTAGTGTGAATGATCTTGAGAATGAAGTGTAGCTAAATTCTTTTTTGCTGTGTACCTTGCCCTCTTCTACTTTTTCTTCTTGTTTTTCTACAGAAATATTGATGATATTCTTATCTACGTTAATTTTAAAATCAGATTTCTGTAAGCCAGGAGCTGCTACTTCAATATTGAATGCCTCTGGGGATTCAGTGATATTTACTGCAGGAACGCGCGTTACCAAACGGTCCGAAATAAATGAGTCATTGAATAAATTGTCGAATACATTGTTAACAAATGGATTCACTGCATCAGTGTTGTAAGATTTTCCTGGTAATTTGATTAATGCCATGTTTAATTCCTCCTTATTTTTTTAATTCTTTAATTTCTTTTTTGATATATGATCCTATATTCAACTAACGTACCAAGGACGAATTTGATTATTTTCAAGACAATTTGTCTTATCAAAAACAAAAGAACAGACATAATGACTTAAAAAACAAAGAAAAGCGTTGAAATCTTTGATTAATAATCCTCAAAACCAGCTTTTGGTTTAGAATGATTAACGATAAGATCACTTTTTTCGGCAACAATTCTTTTGTAAAAAATAGCTAACCGCAACAATTTTGATTTCGGATTTTATCTTTTATTCTCGGATATAAGAAAGAGAGACTACGGATTTTGCAACATCTCCACCGAATGGCGGATTGATTTTACGGATAGCGACTTCAATCTGCTGTACATATGAATACTCTTCGACGATTCTATTGAGGATATCTTCCGCGGCAGATTCCAATAATTTGCGTCGGGGGCTCATGACTTCTACCAAAATAGCATATAACTCTTCGTAATTGACTGTATTTTCCAAGTTCTCCGAGTCAGGATTTTGAAAGGGAAAGCTAACAGAGACACTGACATAAAACTCGTTTCCTAAGACTTGTTCTTCTTCATAGAATCCAATCGGTGAGTAAAATCGAACATCTTCCAATGAAATTTTCTGAGTTATACGAGCCATTATTGAGAAAGTTTTATGTTTTGCTTATTAAAAATAATGTTTTTTCTTATATTAACCATAACAAATGCTTAAACCTTATGTTAAAACACTCTTTATTAATAGCATTACTTGCGGGCGTATCATATGCAAGTGCTCAGACCCAGTTTAAACCTGAAGACACTGAGTTTTACGAACCTGTTCCACGGGTTGTTACTACCAAGGCAAATGCTGCTCCATCGGATGCCATTGTATTGTTTGATGGAAAGAATCTTTCGGAATGGGTAAGTGAAAAAGATGGTCGCCCAGCACAATGGACCATTACAGACAATGTCTTAACCGTAAAACCAGGTTCCGGAGGAATAAAAACCAACAAACAATTTGAGGATTTCCAATTGCACGTTGAATGGCGTAGCCCAGAAAAAATCAAAGGCGAAGGTCAAGGGCGCGGAAATTCAGGGATATTCCTACAAGGGCTGTATGAATTGCAGGTCTTGGACAATGACGACAACAAGACATACACCAACGGACAAGCTGGAAGTTTATACAAGCAGAGCCCACCATTGGTTGAAGCTAGAAAACCTGAAAGCGGATGGCATACTTATGATGTAATCTACACAGCACCGCGATTCAACAAAGATGGCCAACTGATCAAAAGAGCCTTAGTAACCGTACTTCATAATGGAGTAGTGGTTCAAAACAATACCGAATTACAAGGAACCACAGAGTATATTGGATTGCCTAAGATGAAAGCTCATGGACCGGGTCCAATTTCATTGCAAGACCATGGTGATCTAGTATCTTATAGAAATATCTGGATCAGGGAATTATAGAAAAATTTTCATATAATCATTAAAAGAGAAGGCGTACAATTATTTGTACGCCTTCTCTTTTATAGGCTGAAAAGCCCCAATAATATAACTTTTGAAAAAGGTTTATTTGAGCAATTTTACCTCATACAAATCTTTACGACGGTCTCTCAATAGTTTTACAGTACCATACTCATGTAGGTCTCTCAGTGCGTAAAGGTCCACGTCAGCAATCAGCACCATCTCCGTATTTGGGGTGGCTTCAGCCTTGATCGCATTATTTGGAAATGCGAAGTCAGAAGGTGTAAATACTGCAGACTGTGAATATTGAATATCCATATTGTTAACTCTCGGTAAGTTACCCACAGAACCCGCGATCGCAACGTAACATTCATTTTCAATGGCTCTCGCTTGAGCACAAGACCTTACACGGATATATCCATTCTGTGTATCGGTCATAAAAGGAACAAAAAGAATCTGCATCCCTTGATCAGCCAATATCCTGCTCAGTTCAGGGAATTCAACGTCATAACATATCAACAAGCCAACCTTACCACAGTCGGTATCAAAAACCTTTACTTCAGAACCGCCAACCAAACCATAATACTTCATTTCATTTGGCGTAATATGGATTTTCTTATAGGAATCTAAACTACCATTCCGGTGACATAAGTAGGTAATGTTATATAATTTACCACGCTCCATGATCGGCATGGATCCAGCAATGATATTGACATTGTAAGAAACCGCGAATTGCTGGATTCTTTCGACAATTTCCTTGGTATGTTCGGCAAGTTTTTCCATGGCCAAACGTTCAGGGAGCTCATTGTATGGACTCATCAAAGGAGAGTTGAAGAATTCTGGGAACATGATAAAATCCGTACCATAATCACTCACGGTATCCACGAAGAATTCAATCTGATCGTAGAATTCTTCCAGATCTTTGAACAGACGCATCTGCCATTGTACCAATCCCAAACGGATGGTCTGTTTGGATGCTGAATTGGAAGGTGCATCTGGTTCGTAATAAATGTTGTTCCATTCCAATAAGGTCGCTACCTCCATGGATTCGGCATCTTCAGGAAGATAGTTCTTCAAGATTTTCTTAACGTGGAAATCATTGGAGAGCTGAAATGTCAAGGTTGGATCGTAGATTTCCTTTCTTTTCACCTTTTCAATATAGGTCCTTGGGGTCATTGAATCCGAATAGTTGTGGTAATTAGGGATACGTCCCCCAGCCAGGATACGTTGCAAGTTCATCTGTTCGCACAGCTCCTTGCGTTGATCATATAGACGGCGACCTAAGCGCAATGACCTGAAATCAGGGTGTACGAAGACTTCGATACCGTATAAGGTATCCCCTTCGGAATCATGTTTATCAAATTTACCATCATCGATGATGGCATAGTACTTATCGTAAATATTTGTTTTTCGGGAATTCAGGATAATGGATAAAGCACATGCTACCACTTTTCCGTTCACCTCAACTGCTATTTGTCCCTCAGGGAAGATGTCGATCAAATCAGTAATGTTTTCTTTGGTCCAAGGGTCACCTACCAATCCATGATAGGCTTGTTCCATAGACTTCTTTAGATCCTTATAATCTTTCTTACTAAGGTTTCTTATTTTAATATCCATTTTTTAACTCAGCTTGAATTGCCAGAATCGGCAATGTTTATCCATTAATCAAATCCCATTCCAATTTTCAGTGTAAAATTCTTAATCTTTTATAATGAATAAGTTAGGGAAAGCATTTATTTTTCGCTTTAATCAATATTGTACTTAATCTCAATCACGTAGAATTAATTGATAATTACAAAAATTGCAAAATCTAAAAAGAAATCAAATTTAAGGGATTCGAATAATTTATCAATATTACCACCAAATCAGCCGACACAAAACAAAAAAAGCTGCCTGTGGCAGCTTTTATAAAGCTATATGAAATAAAATTAAGCTTCTCCTTTAGGAGTGCCGAAATTCAGGGGATAAGGCATATCCTTAGGTTGGATAGTACCATTCGCTCCTTCGAAACGGCTGATGTTTTCTTGCAATGCTTTCATTAGTTGTTTAGCATGCTCAGGGGTCAAGATCACTCTTGATTTTACTTTTGCTTTTGGCACTCCTGGCATGATACGAACGAAATCCACAACAAATTCAGTGTTTGAATGTGTTATAATTGCAAGGTTGGAGTAAACTCCTTCTGCTGTTTCTTCGGTCAATTCAATGCTTAATTCTTGTCCTTCTTGATTTAAATTTCCGTTTTCCATCTCAAATTTTATCAGTTGGTTTTATTATTTACTAAATGATCTGAAATCTTGGTCCTTTTTGATGTCCAAGACCATTTCATAGATCAATCTTATTACGTTATCTACATCATCCTTATGGATCATCTCCACTGTGGTGTGCATATACCTCAAAGGTAAGGAAATCAAAGCAGATGGCACACCCCCATTTGAATATGCAAATGCATCGGTGTCTGTTCCTGTCCATCGCGAAGATGCTTGCCTTTGGATTGGGATATTATTTTTCTGAGCGACTTCGATCAATTGCTTGTTGAGGTTGATCTGAACAGCAGGTGCATATGATACTACAGGACCTTTACCGCAAGCCAGATCGCCCTGAGTGATTTTGTTGATCATCGGAGTATTTGTATCATGCGTTACATCTGTAACGATTGCTATGTTCGGTTTAATATAATCCGCGATCATTTCTGCTCCCCTCAACCCTATTTCTTCCTGTACAGAATTCACTATGTACAGTCCGAAAGGCAATTTTTTCTTGTTTTCCTTCAATAATCTGGCAACTTCCGCAATCATAAATCCTCCGGCTCTGTTATCTAAAGCACGGCCAACATAGTAGCGATTGTTTAAGATCATAAATTCATCCTCATAGGTAATCACACAGCCTACATGGATTCCCAATTCTTCAACTTCTTCCTTGGAGGTGCAACCGCAATCCAAGAAAATATTCTTTAGGTTTGGACTTTCTTCTTTCTCACCAGAACGTGTATGGATAGCCGGCCATCCAAAAACAGCTTTTACTATTCCCTTGTCTGTATGGATATTCACTCTTTTTGATGGTGCAATCTGATGATCAGAACCACCATTGCGGATTACATAAATCAATCCGTCTTTTGAGATATAGTTTACAAACCAAGAAATTTCGTCGGCATGTGCTTCAATTACTACTTTATAAGTTGCTTTAGGATTTATAATACCTACCGCAGTTCCATAGTTATCGATATAGGTTTCGTCAACATACGGTTTTAAATAATCCAACCACAATCTTTGTCCGCTCCACTCAAAACCTGTTGGGGATGGGTTATTGATATATTTTTCGAAAAAAGCTAATGAATCCGCTGTCACTACAGATGGTTTTTTCGGTTCTTCTTCTGGTAATGTTTTAATTGTTTTTTTAGCCATAGCTCTGAATTAATTCTCGCAAATTAAGTATTTCCGTAATTTTCGCAAAAATAAAATCCGAAACCTTATCTTTACAAGACATTTTATTACTGTATGATCGATATTTTAAGTTTTATTACATGGGGACCAGAACCTGAGATTTTCAAAATAGGTTCATTTGGTGTCCGTTGGTATTCATTATGCTGGTTATTGGCTTTTGTAGTTTCTTATTTCTTAATGCTCAAAATATTTAAGAGGGAAGGCAAATCTCAAGAGTTATTGGATAAATTAACAATCTATATTTTTATAGGAACATTGGTCGGCGCTCGATTGGGTCATTGTTTCTTCTATGATTGGGAATATTACAGGGAACACTTTATAGAAATCTTTATTCCTTTCCAAAAGATAAATGGTGAATGGCAATTGACAGGATTCACTGGACTTGCCAGTCATGGTGGTGCTTTGGGGATATTGACCGCATTATGGTTATTCTCTAGAAATACAAAGACTAATTTTATGTGGATCACCGATCGCTTGATTTTAGTTGTACCTATTGCTGGAGCATTTATTCGTTTGGGGAACTTCTTTAATTCGGAGATGATCGGAAACCCTACAGATTTACCTTGGGCAGTTGTATTTACCCATATTGATCAAATCCCGAGACATCCGGCTCAAATGTACGAAGCCATCGCCTATGTCATATTATTTTTCATCCTATGGGCCATGTATCAGAAAAACAAGGATCCAAAACCAGGAAAACTATTTGGTATTTTCCTGATCGGTCTATTCGGCGCAAGATTTATCATAGAGTACGTTAAGATAGATCAAGTTGCATTCGAAGCTGGTATGTTGCTGAATATGGGTCAAATACTGAGTATACCATTTATTCTGGCGGGAATTTTCTTGCTACTCAGAAAACCAAAAGAGATTAAAAAAGCTTAATATATAAGCCCTACCTTTTGGTAGGGCTTTTTTTATCAAACAGACATGTCATCCTCATTGAAAAACAATAGAAAAGTAACTTTACTGATATTGGGTTTATTATCTGCTATCGGACCTTTTTCTATAGACTTATACCTTCCTGCTTTTGATGTTATTGCCGAAGACTTCAACACTTCAGTTGATAAAGTTCAGCTGACACTAACGAGTTACTTTATCGGTATCGCCTTCGGTCAGATGGTTTATGGGCCCTTGTTGGACAAGTATGGCCGCAAGAAACCGTTGTTGGTTGGTTTGGCCATTTATTTTGTAGCCTCATTGATGTGTATCTTTACGAGAGACATCAATCACCTCATATTTTTGAGATTCTTGCAGGCATTGGGAAGCTGTGGTGGAATGGTTGGAGCTCGAGCTATGGTAACAGATTATTACAGTAGCCGGGAGGCAGCCAAAGTATTCAGCCTATTGATGTTGGTTATTGGTGTATCCCCTATTCTGGCACCTAGTATTGGGGCTTTTATGCTAACCCATTTTGACTGGCATTATATCTTCTTGTTTCTTGCTGTCCTATCATTACTGATTTTTATTGCTACTGCCTTTCTTTTGCCTGAAAGCTATGCCGGAAATAAAGATTTTTCGCTGGCTCCGAAGTCTATTATAAATAACTTTTGGCAAGTCATCAGCAATAAGGTATTTATTTCCTATTGTCTTATCGGTTCCATTGCTTCGGCAGGAACGTATGCGTATTTAGCGGGATCGTCCTTTGTGATGCAACAATATTTTGGCTTGAGCAAAGAACAATATGGATTGGCATTTGCTTTTGTAGCCTCTGCTATGGTTATTGCAACGCAGCTCAACAGGTATTTCTTAAAGAAACATAGCAGTGAGCAGATCAGTCAACTGGCCAATACTTGGCAAGCTTTTATTGGAGTTTTGATGATCGTTGCACTTTTAACCAATACATTGACTTTCCCTGTGACACTCATCCTTATTTTCTTCTTTCTTTTTGGACATGGATTTATTTTCCCTAATACATCGGCAGTTGCGTTGACTCCATTTAAATCCCTTGCAGGAAGCGCTTCAGCCTTATTGGGATGTATACAAATGGCAATCGGAGCGCTGGCATCAGCCGTTGTCAGTCTACTGCACAATGAAACACCTTGGCCAATGTTGGGCGTAATGTGCGCCGGAGCAATATTATCCCTTATCCTGCATTTGATCGTCAAAAAGAACGTTAAAACATCAGTAGAATAATCGAACTCAAAAAAGGATGGCGAAATCAAAATTTCGCCATCCTTTTTTAGTTAAACAATTCTGTCTTTTGTCTTATGTCTTATGTCTATTGTCTTTTGCCTTACGGTTTTCGTCAATTGTCTAAACATACAAATCCATTTTAGCCAATATCATTGGTCTCCCTCCCACATCTCATATCTCACATCTCACATCTATCCTAACAAACTCTCCAACCCCAATCGATAGCCATCCAATCCAAAACCAATAATCACACCTTTGCAATTTTTGGACAGGTACGAATGATGTCTGAATTCTTCACGTTGATGAACGTTAGAGATATGTACTTCCACGACTGGTGTTTTGATTGCCGCGATGGCATCTGCAATTGCTACTGAGGTATGAGTATAAGCTCCAGCATTCAGTACTATCCCATCATAATCAAAACCTACTTCATGCAGCTTATCTATAATAGCCCCTTCAGAGTTACTTTGGAAATATTCCAGATCCAAAACAGCGTATTTAGATTTCAGTTCATCGAAATATTGTTCGAAAGATTGGTCTCCATATATACTTTTTTCTCTGACGCCAAGTAAATTCAAATTAGGGCCGTTTAGGATTAATATCTTTTTCATTGATTAATTTTATATGCTAAAGATACTATATTCCTAAAGATCTCCATATATATTACGGAAACTAGATCTCAAGCCGACATTGATCACCCCTGATTTTTGAGTTTTCTCACCTTCGATCTTGTTGTATCGTTGTGTATAACCAACTTCAACCCTAAGGTTATATTTAGGATTCAATACATAGGCAGCTTTTAAATCTGCATAGTAAAGGTTGTTTTTTACACCTTGACCAATTTTATTGCCATATCTATTAGGCGCGGAATTATAGGACTGGAAGATATCACCACCATAATTTACTCGGTTTCCTAACTCGTCGATAGGGTCAGTACCGAAGTTGCTTATTAAACCTTGTAGTGAGAAATCGAATCTGTTCCAAGAATAGTTAGCGATACCAATCACCTCACGGAAATTAGCACCTCTTGGATGTGCCAAAGGTTCACCCCTATTACTATAGTTCGAGATCGAAACAAAGTGTTGATAGGTATATGGACGGACGAAATTATATTCACCCAAAACATTCAGGTTTTGCACTCCAAAAATATTGAATGCTTTTGCTCCTAATTGAGCTCCCCATTTATTGTGTTGATAGCCATTGTTGGCAAAGAATTCTTTTGCAGTAAACTCACCTAACAAGAACTGGCCATATGCCGTTATATTATTTAGGATCTTGTATTTTGCATTCAGACCCAAGAACATTTTATCAGGTGATGAGACGTTATTATTTTCAACCGGTCTCAAGAACATGACTGGGTTCAGATAATTGAAATCGAATCCTCTATGTCCAGCTTGATTGCGGTTTGCCCAAATTACGGATTGGAAAAATCCGATCGACAAACGGTTGGTGACATTGTAGTCCAAGTATTGGAAAGCACCCCATTTAATACCGTCCCCGTAGCGACCTCCTGAATCCAAAGAGTCAACACGAGGGTTTTTAGGATCATTCATATACGCCCAGATGGAAGTATATTGAACATTCCCTACTTTACCTGTGAATTTTAAGTGGGCCATGTTAGAAGAAAAATCAGATAATAGCACCGATCGGTAACCATCACCGATAAAATTCTTGTCATAGGCTAAGGTTGCTTGGAAGTAATCGCTAAAATCATAGGTGAAATTGGCGGTTGCATACATCCAATCTTTGGTTCTGTCAAAAGGTTTTTTCGTTGCTGCCTGTCCAGGAACAACTCTATTTGCCTGAATGTACTCATCAAGATACCTTGGGAACACGCCTTGGTTTTCGAAGAAATTACCGTAGAAAGTGAATTTATCCTTGATTGTCACTCCTGCTTGAATCCCGCGGGTATTGAGCCAAGTTGTTCTTTTATCAGGATCGATCATCTCAGTACCGATTACGAAATCTGGAAGAACGTCCAGATAAAAGGTGTGGTCTTCTTTCTCAACTTGAATAAGATGTTCATTAAAGATCTTACGCATAAACCAATTGTCCGAATCCGTTGGGTAAAGAGATTGAATGGAATCCATTTTCTCTAAAAGACGGCCTTTAAAAAGGATTGGTTTTGAAGAAGTATGGTAACGAGTATTCGGTGAATACAGCTCTTCATCATACTTTTGATAATGCTGGTAAGAGTAAGGTTGGTTTTTGACTTGTGCTTGTAATTGCCCGATTGCAGCTACACTTAAAAGTCCTGCTATAGCATATGATAACGTTTGCTTCATAAATTGTTGGTCAAGATGAATGCGTAATACCATCAAATTTTATTCCTAAAAACTCCCAAAGGTAGTTTTATTAATTGAGCATTCGCGAATTTTAACTATATAATTCGCTAAAACGTTTATTCTAATCGATAGAAAAATGGCCAACAATTTGTATCTTGTGGGAATAATTAATTGATAAACTATTGTAACTAGAAAATGAAGCGTAGAACATTCTTACAAAATTCGGCACTTTTGGGTGCTGGAATGCTAGCCAGCAAATTCTCTTTTGCCGAGGGAATCAATGACTTCCCTGTAGTGCGTACGCCTGTAGATAAACGTCATTTCAGCAGTAAATTGGTGGAAGACATGATTAAAGAATTCCAAAAGAACGTCGCTGATAAAGAATTGGGTTGGATGTTTAACAACTGCCTCCCTAATACATTAGATACGACAGTATATGATGAATCGAAGGCTGGACGTCAATTGACCTATGTGATCACTGGTGATATTGATGCCATGTGGCTGCGAGATAGCAGTGCGCAAGTATGGCCATATATCCAATTCGTAAACAAGGACAAGAAATTGAAAAATATGATCTTGGGCTTGATCAATAAGCAACAGGAATGTATCAATATTGATCCTTATGCGAATGCATTCTACAATGATCCTACTAAAAAAGGTGAATGGTTCACAGACCATACCGATATGAAACCGGGAATGCATGAAAGAAAATGGGAAATAGATTCATTATGTTACCCTATCCGCTTGGCATACCGCTATTGGAAAGAAACGAAATGACAACACTCCGTTCGATGACACCTGGGTTAAAGCACAAGAAGCAACGTTGAGAACATTCAAAGAACAGCAACGCAAAGATAGCCTAGGGCCCTATAAATTTGAAAGAACAACTTCCAGAGGTTCAGACACGCTGCAAGTAGACGGCTATGGATATCCTGTAAAACCTGTTGGTTTGATCGTTTCGAGCTTCCGTCCATCTGATGACTCCAGCATCTTTGGCTTTTTGATCCCTTCTAATTTATTTGCGATTGTCAGCTTACGTCAGTCAGCAGAAATCCTGAGAAAGGTAAAAAACAACACCGCTTTGGCTGAACAAATGGAGGGTTTGGCAAATGAGGTTGAGACAGCAGTCAACAAATATGGTATTATCGATCACCCTACCCATGGTAGAGTTTATGCTTTTGAGGTGGATGGATTCGGCAGTTATTTGATGATGGATGATGCAAACGTCCCTAGCCTTTTAGCATTGCCTTATTTAGGTGCGGTAGATGTAAATGATGAGGTGTATCAAAGAACAAGGAATTTTATTCTTTCTGAAGAGAACCCATTCTTCTTTAAGGGTACCTATGCAGAAGGTATCGGTGGCCCACACATTGGGCGTGATATGATATGGCCAATGTCGATCATCATGCGTGCAAATACGTCGACCAATGATGAGGAAATTCGCAATTGTGTGCAGACATTGAAGAAAACACACGGTGGAACCGGTTTTATGCATGAATCATTCCACAAAGATGATCCAAAGAAATTCACACGTCATTGGTTCGCCTGGACAAATACATTGTTTGGCGAGTTAATGTGGAAATTATATAAAGAAAAACCAGAGCTGTTAAAGGCTTAGGGATAAAAAAAAGGAAAGCAGTACTGCTTTCCTTTTTTTTATGACGGCAATGATATTTCTCCAATAAGAATCATTCAATCTTATCCAAGATCAAAACCCAATCTTTACTAATGGTATCTGGAACTTGGAACTCTAAATCACCTTTTGTTTTTATGTTTTTTGATCGAACTATTTTACCTGTTTCTGGCCTAAACCAACTATACTTTATTCTTTTACTCGGAATTTCTTTCATATTTATCTTGGCAGATTTATTGTTGGGCAAATAAATCATTGCATAAGACTTGGCATTATCTGTAAAAGCGACCATGAAATTTTTATTTTCAAAAGTATCTTGGTTTTTGATTAATGCTTGGGCAGGTATTCTATTTGTTGATGGTCGAGATAAGATAAGATCTTTTAAAAATCCGGCTTGGAAAGCTGCTGGTCTATCTAATGCTGCCTGCCAGTTTCGGTCGGGATAATTTACCGCCTTATATGCTGGTCCAAAGAACTGCCATATAGCATGATGCCCATAAGTAACACCAAATCCACCTGCAAAGACGGACCTGTAAATTTGGCGTCTGACCTCCCAATCCCGAAAATATCCTTTTGTAGGATCCCAACCATTCCAAGGGTTAATTGGATGATCTTCATAGCAAGGCTCGGCATCCATGGTGGGTTTTGAAGGCTTAAGATTCCAATCTGTTTTAATAAATTCCCAAACCGGGACATCCAGCTTGGCATGTCCTGATTGTATCATGTTGAAATCCATCCAAGGTTCTTGTTGCAACATTTTGCTGGACTCCCAAATAAATCCACCTGGATGGAAGGACTTTAGAGTCTTTTTCTCAGATCCTTTATCAATACCATAGGCCATGGCTGAATAAATTGACAACCAAGTTTCATCGTTGTCGGCTGGCGGGCGGTCGCCACCTAATATCCAAAAGATATTATTAAAGCCCTTATATCGCTCGCCTAATAATTCCCCATAAACAAAAGCATTTTGTTCATTGAAAATAACTGGACCTGCACCTCCGTATTTTAGCGTTACCTTATCTCCCCATGTCGGCAAAATTGCAAGGTACATACCCTTTTTTTCAGCCATTTTTACCACCGTATCAACCAACTGAAAATAATGTTCATTAAACCTAGTTGGATCATTCTCCAAAAAAGGTACATGTCCATATCGATTGGGCACTAATACACCATCTAATTCTGCCAACACAACACATTGAATAACGTTGAATCCCTTTTCTTTCCTATTATCAAGATAATTTTCGATTTCTTCGATTTTTAGTCTATGAAATAACTCCCAAGCAGTATCACCTAACCAAAAGAAGGGTTTTCCATTTTCATATTCCATGGAATGTCCTGACTCAGAAATCCTAACTTTTTGAATTAAATTTTGAGCATTTGAACATCCAAAAATCAACAGAAAGGCGATTAATGCGGAAATTTTTATTTTCATAGAATCTTTTTTTATTCCCTAGGTTCAGCTTTTACAATGTACCAGTAGTCGTCCGGATCATTTCTAAAATATTCTATCATAATGGCAATATTATTTTTGCTTGTTTGCCAGATTTTTAATGGATAAGAATACTCCCTAGCCTCCGTTTTAAAAATAGCTTTATATTCATCCATTAGATCTGATTTTCTATAGTCAGTCCCCTTAAATTCGTATTTACTTTCCCCATACAGGTTGGTTAAAAATTTGTTAAAGGTCTGATGAATCTTTTCTTTAATCATTTTATTATTTCCTTCGGAAGAATTGCTTGAAAAACCAGTTAAAGTTGCATATTTTACTCCATTGTTATAGAAAAATTCATGATTTAAGTGAAATCCATTCACATTTTCAACATAAGTCGAGAAATGCCTATCTTCTTCGTCTTTCCAATTTACGCCAAAGAAATCTCTATCATTTTTAACTTCAAATTCAACAGAGTCTTTACAGATCACCTCTCCCTTTTTATACCCCTGCACAAACAATGTATACGCGCCTGGTTGAGCAAAAACAACTCCTTTACCAACCAGTACAGAATTTTCTCTACCCTTTTCGGAAAAGACACCTGGAACTTTCCATACGATTGAATCAAATCCTGATCTAATAATAGGTATAGAATACTCACCCTGTATATCAATGAAATTTATTTTGGCAACTAATTCCTCATAAATGTTCAGACTTTGTTTGCCTACAGAATTGGAATTCTCTACATACAGCTCAAACTTGCTGTCATAATATAAAGTATCTGGTTCCTTTTCAGGTTCCGGCTTTGGTTCAATATTATTTTTTGAACATGAAAATAAGAGGGCTAATCCCACGAAAAGTAAAGAGATCTTGTACGATGATTTCATAATTAGTAATAATTTTTATACTGAATTAGAGCAACCCAAAGCTATCAAAGTTTAATCCATATATAAAAAAATTATAAAATTTAATATTAAGTTAACATTAGCCAAAAAGTCTATAATAGTGACACCCCTACAGGGTTGAATGGCGCCGTATCATCATTTCTATAATAGTGACACCCCTACAGGGTTGAATGGCGCCGTATCATCATTTCTATAATAGTTACACCCCTCTGGGGTTAGTGCTTGGGGAAATCACAAACAAGCCGCCCTAAGTGATGGTTGGTGGGGACACAAACCATGGCAATCAACACCAACCATGGCCGGCAAGTCATCTTCGCTCATTCAAACTAGCTGTGTATAGTTCACTAAATAGTTTCCCTCTCTTACGAGAGGGAATGACAGGTTCCTTTGTTTAGTGAAGGTTGGATTTGGGCGGGTAAGTGGTCGCCGCAGCGACCACTTACCCGCCCAAATCCCACCTAACCCATCAGGAATGCGTGTCATTCTCAAGCTTTAGCTTGGGAAACTATTTGGTCGCATTACAGGATTTTAGTTTGTTCGGTAGTGTGGATAGTTATTTAATTAACCAGCAATTTATAGTGACACCCCTACAGGGTTGATTGGCGCCGTATTATCATTTCTATAATAGTTACACCCCTCTGGGGTTGGAATGCGTCATATCCGTTTTATAATAGTAAAACCCCTTTGGGGTTAGTGCTTGGGGTAATCACAAATAAGCCCACTTAAGTGATGGTTGGTGGAGACACCAACCATGGCAATCAACACCAACCATTTCAATTAACACCAACCATGGCAATGAGCTTTTAATTCAAATTTCCTTGCATTTCAAGTTAGAATCAACAACCTTTGTAAGAAACAAAAAGAAAGACACAAGTTCATGTCGAAAACAAACAGTTCAGGTCCTATCGGTATTTTTGATTCGGGTTATGGTGGTTTAACGGTATTCAAGGAAATCCACAAGCATCTTCCGGAATATGATTATATCTATTTAGGGGATAATGCGAGAGTTCCGTATGGTACAAGATCCTTTGAAACAGTTTATGAATATACCAAGGAATGTGTTTTCAAGTTATTTGACCTAGGCTGTAATTTGGTGATTCTGGCTTGCAATACGGCATCTGCCAAGGCATTGCGAACTATCCAGCAAAACGACCTTCCTGAAGGCAAAAAGGTATTGGGTGTTATTCGACCTACCTCCGAAGTAGTGGATCAATTTACAAAGACCAACAAAGTAGGGATCTTGGCTACTCAAGGGACTGTAAATTCAAATTCTTATGTGCTTGAGATCAATAAATTTCATCCACAGATCGAAGTTTTTCAGCATGCATGCCCATTTTGGGTACCTCTAGTCGAAAACAATGAGCTGGAGGGTGAAGGTGCTAACTTTTTTGTACAGCAGGATATTCAACAGTTACTTTCAACATCGACAGACATTGACACTATTCTCTTGGCCTGTACGCATTATCCACTTTTACTGCCCATGATTGAAAAGTATGTTCCGAAAGGTATAAAAATCATATCTCAGGGCAAACTGGTTGCGGAAAGTCTTGTCGATTATCTGGAAAGACATCCCGAAGTTGAAGAAAAGTGTTCTAAAGGAAAAATGCTTCAATTTTTCACGACCGATGACCCTGAAGATTTCAACAAAAAAGCACAGATTTTTTTCGGCAGGAAAGTTCATTCCAGCTTCCTGAAAGTTCAAAACTAACAGCACTCAAGTTAAAATAAGTTAATTTACTGTATCGCAAACTTTTATGTATTAAATTTAGGTATAACATTTTGCCTAAATGAGATTTCTAGTTTGCCTTTTAATAATTATGACTTTCCATAATTCTTATGGACAAGATATTATTACAGGAAAAATCAGGGATAAGGTATCTTTCAAGCCATTGTTGAACGTAAAGGTTCAAAGTGGTAAATCAATAACCTATTCAAACGGTCAGGCAGAATTCCGTATTGCGGTTAAGGATTCGGACAGCATTGTTTTTACACTTCCTTCGTATAGAAGGGTTGTTATTCAGAAAGACAGCCTAGAGGGGCTCAAAACCATTTTCGTTGAGATGATTGAATCCTCCATTCCCATTGAGGAGATTACTGTAAAAAGCAAAAAAGTGAAGAAAGACACCTTTCAGTTTAAGCTCAACTTAGGGATTCCAAAGACACCAAAATACCGTGAGATTGTAATGGACCGATCTGAAGTCGGTAATTCGGCAATGATGAAGGCAAATGGAAGTACATCTAGTCTTATATCTGTAGACCTTCTTGCGATTTCAAGAATGTTATTTAAGAAGAAGCCTAAAGTTGATAGACAGCAACAAATGGAAGAAGACATTATAACCATTCAGTATATAGACATGGGATTTAAAATTGAACTGATTGAAAAATATACGGGCTTAAAAGGTGAAGAGGCTTTAGTTTTTCAGAATACTTATCGGCCATCCATTATGGAATATCGCAACATGACAGATGTTGATATTATAAATCATATCAAAAAGAGCTTTGTAGAATATAGGAGCTATGAGCATGATTTGGTGAAATAAAAAAAGCTGCAGATTGCAGCTTTCTTTGTTTTATGATGCTTTAGCTTGGAGAGCTATAGCGTATAGTTTCATTTGCTTTACCATAGAAAGCAGACCATTTGCCCTTGTTGGTGAAAGATGTTCTTTTAGACCAATTTGATCGATAAAATAAAGATCAGCATTTGCAATTTCTTTAGGTGTATGTCCTGACAGGACTTTCACCATTAAGCTCACCAATCCTTTGGTTATTACCGCATCAGAATCGGCTGTAAAGGTTAATTTATCATCTTTCATTTCAGGCACCAACCACACTTTTGATTGGCATCCTTTAATGATATATTGGTCTTGTCTGTTGGCTTCATCAATCAATGGTAGTTCTTTGCCCAATTGGATAATAAATTCGTATTTCTCCATCCAATCTTGATAAAAGGAAAAGTCCTCGATCAATTCATCCTGTATTTCGTTAATCGTCATATTCTATTTATACTAACATGGCTACGGCTCTTTTCACGCCTGCAACCAATGCATCTACTTCATCTTTTGTGTTATAAACTGCTAAACTTGCCCTTACAGTACCTGGGATATGGAATTGTTCCATAACTGGTTGCGCACAATGGTGTCCTGTACGTACTGCGATACCTAATTTGTCCAATAAAACCCCGATGTCATAAGGATGTGTTCCATCTACAACAAAAGAGATTACTGAGGATTTTTCTTTGGCAGTTCCAATGATTCTCAATCCGTCAATTTCCAGAAGCCTCTCGGTTGCATAGGCAAGCAGATCATCTTCATATTTTTTGATATTGTCAATTCCTAACTCATTGATATAGTCTATGGCAGCATTCAATGCTATACCAGCCTCTATATTCGGTGTGCCTGCTTCAAATTTAAATGGAAGTTCGTTGTATGTAGTTTTCTCAAACGTCACATCTTTGATCATATCTCCACCACCTTGGTAAGGAGGCATCTTGTTCAACCACTCTTCTTTCCCATAAAGCACCCCAACTCCAGTTGGTCCATACATTTTGTGACCAGAGAACACCAAGAAATCAACATCTAATTCCTGCACATCGATTTTGATGTGTTGAACTGCCTGAGCAGCATCTAACAATACAGGAGTATTATTCTCATGTGCCAGCCTGATTATTTCTCTTACTGGGTTTATAGTTCCCAAAGCATTAGAAACATAATTCACAGAAACAATCTTTGTTCTAGGGTTCAGATAGGATTTATACACATCCATATCCAACTCTCCGGCTTCTGACATTGGGATCACCTTAAGTGTAGCACCTTTGGCCTCACATAGCATCTGCCAAGGAACAATATTGGAGTGATGTTCCATTGCTGATATAATGACTTCATCACCTTCAGAAATAAATTTCTGACCATAGCATGTTGCCACTAAGTTTATGCTTTCTGTTGTTCCTTTGGTGATAATGATTTCGTAATCATGTTTTGCGTTGATAAATTCCTGAACTTTCCTCCGGGTTACCTCAAAAGCATCGGTTGAGATCTGGCTTAAGTAATGAACACCGCGGTGCACATTACTGTTCATATCTGTATAATAGTTTAGGATGGCGTCGATTACAGCTTTAGGTTTCTGCGTTGTAGCACCATTATCTAAATAGACTAAAGGTTTCCCGTTTACCTCACGTTTCAATATGGGAAAATCCTCTCTAATCGTTTTTATATCTAGTGTATCCAATTCTAGCATGTTTATTTAATTCCTACAAAGTTAATATATAATAAAACATAATTGGCATGATTCAAGTTATTTAAAAGTAATAATCACAATTCTGTGGTTAAATAAAAAAATATTAAATTCATATTAATTACCTTTGTTAAACTATGCAAGAACTACCTTTAAATATTCCGGAAGGATCAAGGAAAGAGGTCATGACCTATTTGGAGCCATTCATGTTGAATGAGATGGCGGACTATCTTAAGCCTGTAGAAGATATGTGGCAACCTGCTGACTTCTTACCGGATTCATCAAGGGATACTTTCTTTGAGGAAGTACGTGATTTACAAGAGAGTGCCAAAGAGCTGCCATACGACTTGGTTGCGGTGCTTATTGGCGACACGGTTACGGAGGAAGCTCTTCCTACCTATGAATCCTGGTTGACTATGGTAGATGATGTGAATAAGAATGAGCAAGGCGGTTGGATGAAATGGGTGCGCGCATGGACAGCAGAAGAAAACCGTCATGGCGATCTTTTGAACAAATATCTTTATTTATCGGGAAGAATTGACATGAGGCAATTCGAAATCTCAGTACAATATTTAATTAAAGATGGTTTTGACATCGGTACAGGTGCTGATCCTTACCGCAACTTTATCTATACATCTTTTCAAGAATTGGCAACCAATGTATCACATAGACGTGTTGCGGCATTATCAAAAAAGAGTGGCGACAAATTATTAGCTAAGATGTGTGGTGTAATTGCTTCAGATGAAGCGCGCCATGCCAAAGCATATATGTCTTTTATTTCACATGCCATGGTGGTCGATCCTAGCGAAGTGATGATTGCCTTTGAGGATATGATGAAGAAAAAAATCGTAATGCCGGCTCATTTCCTAAGAGAATCAGGCGAACCTCAAGGTGATGCTTTTGCGCATTTTTCAGACGCGGCACAACGATTGGGTGTTTATACTTGCTGTAGATTATGTGGACATTCTAAAAGAACTTATAGCTGATTGGAAAATTGATCAAGTAACAGGTCTTAATGAAAACGGTGAAAAAGCTAGGGACTATTTAATGAGACTTCCAGATCGCTTGTTGCGCTTGGCAGACCGCATGAAAATCCCAGAAAAACAATATAATTTCAAATGGATCTACTAATCCATGGAAAACAAGACAAAGGCCATCTCAAGCAGATGGCCTTTGTCTTGTAACCCTTCTTCCCTCCTTCTTTCCTGGTCTATTTCTTGTAATTTTTAGCTCAGATTTCTTTTATTCATTAAACATTCGGTAATTTTACTTGTCATACTAATAATTGTTATGCTAAAAGAAAAATTCAATCAATATTCCTTGGTTTTGGACCGTACGGCCAGGAGGGTTAAACAATTTGCCCAATCATCATTTTCAAATCATGGGATTGATTTGACAGTTGACCAATGGTCCGTTATCAAGACTTTGTATGAGCATGAGGATTTAACTCATAAGGATTTGGCAGATCTGTGTGGGAAAGATCAGCCTACTATGACCCGTATAATCGACCTATTGATTAAGAAGGGTTATGTAATGCGCGTTGAGCATCCAACAGATCGGAGGTGTTTGCATATTCAATTGACAGATACAGGCAAAGATCAAGCAAAAACGTTGGCTCCTATGGTTAAGGAATTTAGGATGAAAGCTTGGGAGAATTTAACGGATGAGGATTTTGAACATTTCACAAGAATTTTAAATACAATTTATAATAATCTAGAAACTAAATAGATATGATCACAACAGATATTTGCATTATTGGGGCTGGACCTGTTGGTCTGTTTGCTGTTTTTGAAGCAGGACTGTTAAAGATGCGTTGTCATCTGATAGATGCGCTTCCACAGGTTGGCGGCCAATTATCGGAGATTTATCCGCACAAACCCATATATGATATTCCGGGATATCCGAGCATAACGGCTCAAGAATTGATCAATAACCAAATGGAACAGATTGATCCGTTCAAACCCACATTCACTTTAGGAGAGCGTGTTGATGAGTTACAAAAACAAGAAGATGGCTCCTATATTGTGATTGGTTCTGAAGGAACTCTGATCCATTGTCAGGTTGTAGTAATCGCTGGTGGCCTAGGTTGCTTCGAGCCGAGAAAGCCTGAGCTTGAAAATCTTACGACATACGAAGGTAAAAACGTTCACTACATGGTAAAAGATCCAGAGAAATTCCGAGACCAGCGAATTGTCATTGCTGGTGGTGGTGATTCGGCATTGGATTGGACAATCTTTCTGAGTGATATCGCGAAGGAAGTTACCTTGGTACATCGCAGTGATAGTTTCAGGGGAGCACCAGATTCTGCAGAGAAAGTATTCAACCTCGCACAGAACGGTAAAATCAACCTACTTCTCTCACATAACTTACAGAGGCTCAACGGAAATGGTCATTTAGAATCTGTACTTATGACAAACAAAAGCAAGGAGGAAGTTGTTATAAATACAGACCATTTCATTCCGTTGTATGGTTTGAGTCCAAAACTCGGTCCGATTGCGGATTGGGATTGAACATTGATAAAAACGCCATTGAGGTTAATACTTTTGATTATTCAACCAATGTGGAACGTATCTATGCCATAGGTGACATCAATACCTACCCTGGTAAGTTAAAGCTTATACTATGTGGTTACCATGAAGCAGCGCTGATGGTGCAAAGTGCATTTAAATATGTATACCCTGAACAAAAATTGAGTTTTAAGTACACCACTGTAAACGGTATTAATGCATTTTAGACATGGATAATATTATTACAATCAATGTAGAAGATAGAGATGGGACGGTTCAAGAAGTGCTGGTCCCTACAGGTGTAAATTTGAGCTTGATGGAGATCCTGAAAGCTTCAGAATATGAAATATTGGCGACCTGCGGTGGTATGGCCTTATGTGCTACATGTCATGTTGAAGTTCTCTCTGGCGCGGAAAATCTCCCAGAGCCAGAAGACCAAGAATTGGACATGTTGGATACCTTGCCAGATTCGGATGATAATAGCCGCTTAGCATGCCAGCTAAGGTTGACCGATATGAATAACGGTTTGACCGTAAAAATCAAAGGTAGTTTACAATAGCCTTATCAATAGTGTACTAACTACACTTAGTATTGGTTATTTAAGTTACTGAATACAAAGAAGATAGCATGAGTTTAAACATTAATTTCGCTGTTTCCCTAAAATTAATGCAATTATTTAATGGAATATGCGATAAAATGTCAGATATTTGTGACTTTATTTATAATTCTTATAACAAGGAAGTATTATGTTGCTAAATCGTTCTGAAAGAAACTTTCCCCGAGTAATCATAATTGGAGCTGGGTTCGGAGGTGTGGAATTGGCCCGCCAATTGAAAAACAAAGAGGTTGAAGTTTTACTGATTGACCGTAACAACTACCACACATTTCAACCCTTGATGTACCAAGTTGCAACAGGAACCCTAGCGTCAGATTCCATTTCGTTTCCATTGCGCAAGATGTTCAAAAACCAAAAGAACTTTCGTTTCAGATTGGCTGAGGTATTGAGCATTGACACAAAGAACAAAATGGTTCATACATCAGTTGCTGACTACGACTATGATTATCTGGTTATCGCAACGGGAGCTACTTCAAACTTCTTCGGGAACAAGCAAGTTGAAAAATATGCTTTACCAATGAAGAACATCATTGAAGCACTGAATATCCGCAGTTATCTATTACAAAACCTTGAAGAAGCTGTACTTCGTAAAAATACTTCTGATAGGGAACGTTATTTAAACTTTGTTGTTGTTGGAGGTGGCCCAACAGGTGTCGAGCTATCTGGAGCTATCGCTGAATATCAGCAACATATGTTGAAAAAGGACTATCCTGAACTATCGACTTACGAAATGAAAGTTTATTTGGTCGAGGGTACTGGCAAAATATTGGGAGCTCTTTCAGAGAAATCATCCCGTGATGCTGAAAGGTATTTACAAGAATTAGGAGTCAAGACCATCTTAAACACCGTTGTTACAGACTATGATGGCAACACGGTTACCTTATCTTCTGGAGAAAAGATCCCTACAAAAACGGTGATCTGGGGAGCTGGAGTAATGGGTCAGATGCCTGAGGGTTTAAATCCGGAGATTATCCAACGTGGAAACCGAATTTTGACCAACGAGCAATGCGTTGTCGATGGTGAAAAGGATGTATATGCAATCGGAGACGTGTCAGCAATGATCACTGAAGAAAATCCGAGAGGGCTTCCTGGTGTTGCTCCAGTAGCACAGCAGCAAGGTAAATATGTCGCTAAACATATCTTGAATCAATTGAACAATCAGGAAACTGAAAACTTCAAGTATTTTGATAAAGGTTCAATGGCTACTGTAGGTAGAAACAGAGCAGTAGTAGATATGGGAAGCTTACACATGAAAGGATTCTTAGCATGGATGACTTGGATGTTCGTCCATTTAGTGTCCATCTTCGGCTTCAGAAACAGATTGGTGACATTTGTTAACTGGTCAATAAAATTCTTGACCAAAAACTCAGGTATCCGTTTGATTATCCATAAATATAACAGACCAGAATCTGAACCTGTCAAGGAAAAAGAAGAAGTAGAACAACAATAAAAACAAACTATATTTTTAGAAGCCCTATCGAAAGATAGGGCACTAAAAAACTCCCACCACTCTTGGAGATTATTGATCTATAATCGAAGGCTTAAACCTATATTGTAAAAACTAAAATCTTCTGTTTGCTGTTCTTTCCGTCTGTAAAAGGAGGCTCCGATAGTAGGTGATATTTTTAATTTATTGCCTACAGGAAGCGAATAAACATAAAAAATCACATTAAATATCGAATTGAGATTACTTTTGTTAATGGTTTTATACCAACCCATAGACATAAAGTAATTATCTTTAGTAGGCATATATCCTTCTTCTTTTAATAAAGAAATCAAATGTAGAGGATATAAATAAACATCTGCACCCAAGCTAAGGTTGTTTCTGTTATCTAATCCCTTCAGATAGGTGTAATCCAATGCTGGGCCAACGGAAACCAATTTATCTACCGTAAACATTCTATTTATCAAAATAGAATGACCATTAGAAACATATTCTTTGGTATTATTATCATCTGTAAAACTATATTTATAGGTGAGGCCAAACATTCCTTTTCTACTTTCTGACTCTTCTTGCGAATACCCTTTCAGAGAAAATAACAAAAGACATATTATTGAAATAATAAAGATTATGGATTTCATGATTTAAGTTTTTAACTAAGTTAATTTTACTGTATTTTCTTTAACAATTATTTAATTATGTTTATAGAATTTTATTTAAAATAAATGTAGTTAATTTTAGTTTTAGAGTAATTATTTTAAATATTTTATTTTTAAAGAAAAATTTCTTTATACTATTCATTTAAAGGCTTGAATCTTAGTTTTAAAAATTATCCATATGAGTTCAATTCATACACATAAGCTATTAATATTAATAGTGAAGCTTTAAATAAATGCAAATCCTTGTAGACATAATATAATCAACTACAACCCCATCAATAATAATCTTATCAAAATTGTTGCTGTTGAATTTTGATTGGGCACTTGGGAAACATTATATTTATTGTATAGACCATCCTTTACCTAAACCGGTTTCTATGAAAACTATATTCAAATACCTATACAGTTTTTGCCTATTCATGGTAATATCTTCTACTAGTTTTACGCAGGCAAAGATGAATAAAGGCAGCAACAATCCTCGACCAAATATTATCCTTATTGTTGGGGAGAGTCATCGGGCGGAGGCTCTTGGAGTTTCTGGCAATCCATTTATTAAAACGCCGAATTTGGATTGGCTGGCTAAAAATGGTTTGAATTTTTCCAATTCGCATGTCACTACGGCGATCTGTTCTGTGAGTCGGGCAAGTATACTTTCTGGTCAGCATCAATCAAGGCATGGTATCGATGATTTCAGCAAGGGTTTTAATGCAGAAACATTTGCTGAGACATTGCCTTTACAATTGAAAAAGCATGGATATAAACTAGCTTGGGTAGGTCCCTATGGTGTTTCAAAACCACCTTCAACTGACGCATTTGATTATTGGGACCCTAGTTTTCCATGGATGGAAAATGGAATCCATCATACAGATAATGTTGCTTTAAAGACAAATAATTGGTTAGAAAATTACAGAAGCGAGGATCCATTTTTTATTCAGATAAACTTTAATGCTGCGCATGAAATTGACCCTAAGGGCGATGTTCCAGCACATTATTTACTTCAGGATAAAGTTAAGGGCATGTATGATGATGTTAATATTACCCCTCCTCCTTCTGCAGCACCAGAAGTATGGAATAGTTTTCCCGATTTCTTCAAAACTGATGAGAATATCGGAAGAAAACGTTGGCAAGGATTTTTCTCTGACAATGAGCTATTGGTTAAAAATACCAGGGATTATTATGCATCTGTATCTGGCGTTGATGAGGCAATCGGTAATATCATGGCAAAACTGAAAGATTTAGGAATTTCAGATAATACCATTATTGTTTTTATCAGTGACCATGGTTTTTCATTAGGCGAACATGGTGTCATGGGGAAATGGTTTCCATTTAAGGAAAGCACCCATGTACCGTTGATTATTTACAACCCATTAAACAAGGAAATCCAAGGCAAGAAAGATAAGAAATCATTTGCTTTGAATATTGATATTGCTCCTACCATATTAGGGATGCTTAATTTTGAGGCACCCTCTGGAATGCAAGGTGTTGATTTGGTAGATATGTACGAAGGAAAAATCAAAAAACGCAATCAATTTTTCTATGAGCATACTTTTATAGGATCTCCGGGATTACCTAAAACTCAAGCGTTGGTATCAAAAGATTATAAATACATCAATTTTATTGAGCATGGTTATGAAATGTTATATGATCTGAAAAAAGATCCCAATGAAATGGTAAATGTAGCATCGGACCCAAAATATAAGGACATTCTGGATCGGTTAAGATTGGTTTATCAAGAAGAAAAAGAAAAGTCAAAGTGATATGGAGCCCTGTTTTCAACAGGGCTTTTTTATGGTATTCCGTTAAAATATGTTAATCCCATCTTTTGCTGACACGAAATTAATTTCCTTTGCGTTATAGTATTAAAGAAAAGCAAAAGAGTAATAAGAGTATATAATTTCATAATTTAGGTTAATAATTGGTTTGGTAAAAATCCTGAGCTTCCCCAGCTCAGGATTTTTTCGTCTAAATTCGTAGATTTGGTTTCCCCAACAAATAATGAAGGAAATTATGACTAACAAAGACATAGCGAAAGTTTTTAAATTGTGTTCCCAATTAATGGAATTGTATAATGAGAATCCATTTAGGACTAAAGCTATGGCCTCGGCCTCTTTTAGGATTGACAAATTGCCGTTTGCTGCCAGTCAATCAGATTTGGAAACATTGAGCGAACAGCCGAATATAGGAAAGAGCACTGCTGAAAAAATCATGCAGGTTGTGACCACCGGCACCTTCCCTGATCTCGACAAACTAATTGCAAAAACTCCTGAAGGAATTTTAGAGATGATGAAGATCAAAGGTCTCGGCCCAAAAAAGATCCAGATTATCTGGCGTGATCTAGAAATAGAATCCGTAGGTGAACTATATTACGCTTGCAATGAGAACCGTTTAATCGAAGCTAAAGGATTTGGCCTTAAGACACAAGAGGACATCAAGAAAGCGATTGAGTTCTCCATTGCAAATCAAGGTTGGTTTTTATATGCTAGAGTTATGCCTTCGGCAATGGAAGTCATTCAGGGCCTTGAAAAGTCCCTTCCCTTAGCCCCTATTAGTTTTACTGGAGATTATAGAAGGAAAGTTGAGGTACTGCAACAGGTTGAGATTATTGTTGCTGCGGAAGCATCAACCGTACATGAAGCCATAAAAGCATTGGATTTTGAATTTGACATTAATAAAGAAAATCATAAAATTAAATTCAATGATCAAAATGGTTTTCCTTTTGAAATAATCATTAGTTCTACTGCAGATTTTGCAAAAGATCTATTATTAACTACAGGCTCTCAGGAGCATATCAGCGATCTGAAAACTATTGGTGAGATCAAAGCCTTAGATGCTGAGGAGGAAATATATAAATCTTTGGGACTTGAATATATTGAACCTGAACTTCGAGAAGGAGGAAAAGAAATCGAATTGGCGAAACAAAATAAACTTCCTCATTTGATTAGTTACGCAGATCTAAAGGGATCATTGCATAACCACTCTACTTATAGTGATGGAGTACATTCTCTTAAAGATATGGCAACATATTGCAAAGAAGAACTGGGATTGGAGTATTTAGGTATTTGTGACCACTCCAAAACTGCAGTATATGCAAACGGTCTCCAAATAGATAGATTGGAGGAACAATGGGCAGAAATTGATGTTCTAAACGAAAAATTGGCTCCATTCAAAATTTTCAAAGGTATAGAATCCGATATTCTATCTGATGGATCTTTAGATTATGCTGATGAAATCCTTTCAAAATTCGATTTTGTGGTTGCTTCTATCCACAGCAATCTAAAAATGGACCAGGAAAAAGCTACCAATCGAATTATAAAAGCGGTAGAAAATCCTTATACCACTATTTTAGGTCATCCGACGGGTCGTCTATTATTGTCAAGATCTGGGTATCCTTTGGATTTCAAGAAAGTTATTGACGCCTGCGCAGCAAATAAGGTGGTTATTGAGATCAATGCCAATCCATTGCGTTTGGACCTAGACTGGAGATGGCATCAATATGCTTTGGAAAAAGGAGTATTGTTATCTATCAACCCTGATGCGCATAGAAAAGAAGGATTTTTGGACATGGAGTATGGCGTATATGTTGCTAGGAAGGGCGGTTTAAGTAAAAATGAATGTTTGAATGCATTCAGCTTAGATCAAATCGAAGAATATTTTAAAACTAAAAAAGTAAAATAAAGATACTGACCAACCATGATTAAGGCTAAATCTATTGCTCTAGGATTATTAATGTGCTCTGCTGTTCAATTCAGTCAAGCCCAATTAATGAAAGCTAAGGATATATATAATAAAGCAGATTCATTAAGGGGGGAATTAACTCCACTTCGTACTTGCTATGACATTCAATATTACCATCTTGACGTTAAAGTTGACATCGACAAAAAGTTTATATCAGGCAGCAATCTTTTTAAATTTCAGGCTGTTGAACGTTTCAACAAGCTTCAATTTGATCTCTTTGACAACCTTTCGGTAGATAAAGTTGAATATAAAGGAAAATCCATCCCCTTTAGTCGGGAATATAATGCAGTATTTGTTGATTTTCCAGATTATATTGAGAAAGGTAAATTAGATTCATTCACGGTCCATTATTCGGGCAATCCGATTCAGGCCACTCGTGCCCCTTGGGATGGCGGCTTTGATTGGAAGAAAGACAGTAATGGCAAGCCTTGGGTTGCTACGGCATGTCAAGGATTGGGTGCCAGCGTGTGGTGGCCAAATAAGGATCATCAGTCTGATGAAGTGAATTCCATGTTGATTTCAGTTTCTGTTCCCAATGAAGTGATGAATGTTTCAAACGGAAGGTTGATCAAGACGGAGAAGTTGAAGAATGGTTACACAAAATACCATTGGAGAGTTGAAAATCCCATCAACAATTATAATGTAGCTTTAAATATTGGTGATTATGCACATTTCAAGGAAACCTATAAAGGTGAAAAAGGACCTTTATCTGTAGACTATTATGTTCTCAAAGAGAATGCTGGTAAGATTGACCACTTAAAGAAAAATGCAAATGAAACTTTGAAGGCCTTTGAGCATTGGTTTGGCCCTTATCCGTTTTACGAAGATGGGTACAAGTTAGTCGAAACAGCACATTTAGGTATGGAGCATCAAAGTGCTATTGCATATGGCAATAAATATCAAAACGGTTATTTAGGTGGCGATGGTTCTCGGACCGGATGGGGCAAGAAGTGGGATTTTATCGTTGTCCATGAGTCTGGCCATGAATGGTTTGGCAATAACATCACTGCGAAAGATTTAGGTGACATGTGGATTCATGAGAGTTTCACTAATTATTCTGAGGCTTTGTTCATTGATTTTTTCTACGGAAAAGAGGCAAGTCAGGCTTATGTAAATGGTAATCGCAGGGGTATCCAGAATGACAGTCCGATCCAAGGTCCTTATAATGTCAACAAGGAGGGCTCAGGAGACATGTACAATAAAGGTGGAGTATTGCACAATATGATCCGGACCATGATTGACAATGACGAGAAATGGCTAAAAATATTAAGAGGACTCAACCAAGTATTCTATCATAAGACAGTGGATTATAATGACATTTTGGGTTACATGAGCCAAGAGTCAGGTATCAATCTTGACAAGACTTTTGAACAATATGTCCGTCGGACAAGTATCCCTACTTTGGAGGTCATTGAAAATAATCCTGGAGTATTTATGATACGTTGGAATTCTGAGGTTGAAGGTTTTGACATGCCTGTCCATATTTTTGATAAAGATGGTAAGAGACAGCTCATTAACCCTACGGACAAGTTTAAGGTAATGCGTTTAGAAGGATTGACGAAAGAGAATTTCAAGGTTGACACGTTCAACTATTACATTGGAGTAACGATACAATAAAATAATATTAAATTCGTTAGCAATAGGATTATTTAAAATTTTGAAATTATTCATCATCAAAAGATGATTTTTTATAGATAATGGTTTCTATAAAAACCATTTTTTTTTCATTAGGTTTGCAATTAAATTACAAAAAATACTTTCACATCTAAATGGGTCTTTTTAATTGGTTTACGCAAGAAGTTGCAATAGACTTGGGAACAGCTAACACCCTAATCATTCACAATGATAAAGTAGTAGTAGATGAGCCCTCAATAGTAGCATTTGACCGCACGACAAACAAGGTGATCGCAATTGGTCGCCAAGCGATGCAAATGGAGGGTAAAACTCACGACAACATAAAAACAGTAAGGCCATTACGCGATGGTGTTATTGCGGACTTTACGGCTGCAGAGCATTTGATTCGTGGTATGGTTAAATTGATCAACAAAGGTAAAAGTTGGTTTTTCCCTTCGTTACGTATGGTTGTTTGTATTCCTTCCGGCATTACGGAGGTTGAGAAACGTGCTGTTCGTGATTCGGCGGAGATCGCTGGCGCTAAAGAGGTTTACCTTATCCACGAGCCTATGGCTGCTGCTGTCGGCATCGGGATCGATGTTGAGGAACCTGTTGGTAACATGATCATCGATATCGGTGGTGGTACGACCGAAATTGCAGTTATTGCTTTATCAGGTATTGTTTGTGATCAGTCCATCCGCGTTGCTGGGGACAACTTTGACTCAGACATTGTACAATATATTCGCCGTCAGCATAACATCATGATTGGTGACCGCACTGCGGAAAAGATCAAGATTGAAGTTGGTGCTGCCCTTCCTGAATTGACTGATCCACCTGAGGATTTCGCCGTTCAAGGTCGCGATTTAATGACAGGTATCCCTAAACAAATCACTGTATCCTATACCGAAATTGCTCACTGTTTAGACAAATCTATTTCCAAAAATCGAAGAAGCAATTCTTAAAGCTTTGGAGATCACTCCTCCTGAACTATCAGCAGATATTTACCAAACAGGTATTTACTTAACTGGTGGTGGTGCTCTTCTTCGTGGCTTGGACAAACGTATTCAAGCAAAAACAAAACTTCCGGTACACGTTGCTGAAGATCCACTTCGTGCCGTTGTTAGAGGAACAGGCATTGCGCTTAAGAACATTGGTCGTTTCAAGTTCTTAATGCAGTAATAACTAATAAAAAAATTATAATTACGCGATATAACGTTCAAACATGTTATATCGCGTAGCTATTAAAAGAGAATAATAATGAAGAACCTTTGGCTTTTCTTGGTTAGATACAATGCCTTTTTCTGGTTTATTCTTTTTTTGTTGCTTCACTTTTACTGGTTGTTCAAAACAACAGATACCAAAGATCTTCTTTCATTAACTCTTCAAATGTTGTTGTAGGTTCATTCTATGATAAACTCAATTCATGGAAAAGTTACTTGGCTCTTGAAGAAACCAACAAGAACTTGGCTTTAGAAAATTCTCAACTACGCCAACAACTTCAAAATTACATCTTAACAGATACCTTAGATTCGGTTCGCATCGTTGATTCCATTGAGATGAATAGATATCATTTTACCATGGCAGAAGTGGTAAATAACAGTATTCATCAAAAAAGCAATTTCATTACTATCAATAAAGGTTCATTGGCAGGAATACAGAAAGGCCTCGGCGTGATCACTTCAAATGGAGTGGTAGGAATAGTATTGAATGTTTCGCAACATTTCAGTACGATCCAATCGTTGTTACACCCTGACACCAGGATTTCTGTGACTTTGGACACTACGAATGTGTTTGGTTCTTTGGTTTGGGGTAATACTTCAAATCCGCAATTTGCTATTGTTAAGGATATCCCTAATCATGTAAAAGTTCAGAAAGGCCAAAAAGTCTATACCTCCGGGTTCTCTTTATTTCCTAAAGGAATAGAAATCGGAGCAGTGGAGGAAACAGGTATTAGTTCAGGGGGTTCATTCTTGGATGTTAAGATTAAACTGAGAACAAACTTTAGCAACTTGAATCATGTATATGTTGTGAAAGATTTATTGGAAGACGAAAAAAATCAATTGGAAGCAGTAACGGAGGATAATGATGGGTAGATTAATTATTTTCAATGTCCTTCGATTTGTGGTTTTGATTGCCATGCAGGTTGTATTGTTCAAGAATATTGGATATTACAATTTGGCGACCCCATTTCCCTATATCCTGATTATTTTTTTGTTGCCTATCGGCACACCAAACTTTATATTGTACATACTAGCATTTTTAACTGGTTTAACGGTTGATGCATTTTATGATTCTATCGGGGTGCATGCTGCAGCTTGCGTTGCATTAGCATGGTACAGGATTTTCTTCCATAGGATTACTTTGGACGTTGATGTTCAAGATTCCTTTGAAACTCCTTCTTTAGGTAACATGGGTTCGAAATGGTTTATATCTTACATTTCTATTGGGACTTTGATTCATCACATTGTTCTCCTACACGTGGAATATTTTAGTTTCTCAAACTATTTAAGCACACTGTTAAGCATCTTACTAAGCAGTATTTTTACTATCTTGTTAATCATATTGATTAGTATACTTATTTATAAAAGAAAATCTCGCTTATTAAGTAATTAATAATTACGGTCTTATTCACATGAACAATAGTTACTTCAACCGTAAGTTCGTTATACAAGGAATTTTTATTGCTATTGCATTAGTTATTGTGGCACGGCTATTTTATATCCAAGTCATTGATGACAAGTATTTGTTGTCAGCGAACAATAACGTTATGCGTAAGAAAATCATCTACCCTGCTCGCGGTGTTATCCTCGATCGGAATGGAAAAGTATTGGTTCAGAATGAGCCGGTATATGATATTATGGTGACGCCCCGTGAAGTAAAGGATCTCGATACGCTTCTATTGTGTGATTTGCTTGGAATTGATACGATTGATTTCAATTTGCGGATGAAAAAAGCGAAAGCTCATTCTCCATATCGTGCTTCACAATTTATGAAGCAGGTATCGTCTACTGTCTATGCCAAATTTCAAGAACATCTGTATAAGTTCAGGGGATTTTATCCATTGAACCGTACGGTCAGAAGTTACCCGGATAGTATTGCTGCTCAATTTTTGGGCTACATCCAAGAGGTAAATGACCGCGACATTGAAAAATCCAATGGTTTCTACCGTCCTGGTGATTATATCGGTGCTTCTGGTGTTGAGCGCGCCTATGAGGATCTATTAAGAGGGAAAAGAGGTGTGCAGAATCAAATGGTTGATGCTTTGAACCGACCTCAAGGTAGCTTTATGGAAGGCAAGTATGATACCTTGGCGGTAACTGGAGATGGATTGGTTTCATCTTTAGACAAGGACCTTCAGATTCTTGCTGAGAAGTTAATGAAGAATAAGCTGGGATCAGTAGTGGCCATAGAGCCTTCCACTGGTGAGATCCTAAGTTTTGTAAGCAGTCCTTCCTACAATCCAAATATGATGGTAGGCCGAGAATTGGGAAACAATTATATGAAGTTGCTGAATGACGAAACGAAACCTATGTTCATACGTCCTATCCAAGCTTCATATCCTCCTGGTTCAGTATTTAAGGTTGTTTCAGCCCTTACTGCACAGCAAGCCGGAGTAATCAATGACCAGACTGTTTTTTATTGTCCTGGAGGTTATCGTTATGGCGGGGGTCGTGCAATCATGCGCTGTACCCACGTGGACGGTGCAACGGGCTTAGTGAAATCCATCAAGATGTCATGCAACACTTATTACGGGTATGTATATGCTAAGATGATAGACTCCAGAGGGATGAGTGGTCCAAAGGCATATGATTTATGGAAAGAGTCCTTAGGTAAATTCGGATTGGGACATAAGTTGGGCATTGACCTTCCCGGTGAAAAACCGGGACTGGTTCCTACATCCGATTTCTATACCAAACGATATGGCAGTGGAAACTGGCGCTCGAGTTTCAACATTTCATTGTCCATTGGCCAAGGTGAATTAGGGATTACGCCATTACAGATGGCTAACATAATGGCTATTGTAGCTAATAGAGGGTTTTATTACCGTCCTCATTTAATTAAAGGGATTGGCGAGAAACAAATCATAAAAGAGGAGTTTACTGAGAAAATCTTTGCGGGAGTTGATGCTAAATATTACGAACCAGTAATTGAAGGGATGAGCCAAGCGGTTAATCAAGGGGGTACTGGTGCTGCTTCGCGGATTGCGGGAATTGAGATGTGCGGAAAAACAGGGACCGTTCAGAATCCTCATGGCGAGAACCATGCTGTATTTTTTGCTTTCGCGCCGAGGGAAAACCCCAAAATCGCAATTGCCGTATTCGTTGAAAATGCGGGTTATGGTGGTACTTGGGCAGCTCCTATCGCGAGTATGATGGTAGAAAAATACTTAAAGGATACCATTTCATTGCCAAAATATATTCAGGATAGGATATACAATGGAAACTTGCTTCCAAAACCGAAGGTCAAGAAGGAAGAAACGATCAAAAAAGACAGTACAAAGAATACAAAAACAAAGGTTGAAACAGTGAGAACTGCAGCAGTAAATCCTAAAAAGAGACAGGAATCAGGAACTTTAGTACACCATAGTCAAATCAGGAGAAACCATGAATAGTCTTCAAAAGAAAAGTTTTTTTGGAAGGATAGACTGGTTGACCATTGGCTTGTGGTTGGCATTGTGCTTGATTGGCTGGTTCAACATTCATGCAGCAGTTTATGACCCTGAAAACCCGGGTCTTTTCAATCTTGCAACAAACTATGGGAAACAATCTATCTATATCTTTACAGCCTTGATCATTGGGATCTGTATTTTGATTATCGATTCCCGTTTTTTTATATCTTCAGCTCCTATAATCTATATTGTAGTCATTCTGTTGTTGATTGCCGTTTTGGTGGTCGGTAGAAATGTTGGCGGAAATCAAGCCTGGATTCCGTTAGGTAGTTTTAGGCTGCAGCCTTCAGAGTTTGGTAAACTTGCGACCTGTCTTTTGTTGGCTTATTATCTCAGCAATCAAACCAATAAAAACCCGAACATGAAGACCTTGTTTGTGGGGATTTGCATTGTTCTATTTCCTGTAGCATTAGTTATGTTACAACCAGATACTGGATCCGCGTTGGCATTCTTTTCATTGGTTTTCGTGTTTTATAGAGAGGGTTACGTCAGTACAGGATTATTGATAATCGGTGGTTTAGCCATATTTCTATTTGTATTGGCCCTATTGGTCAATCAATGGATCTTGATAGGTTGTTTAGCTCTAATCTGTGGATTCTTTGCATTTATGATGCGCAAGAAACGTAAGAATCTGATCAATATGGCTATTCTGTTCGTCGTTTCCAGCGTATATGTATTGTGTGTTGATTTTGCTTATGAACAAATCTTACAACCTCACCAGAGAAACCGTATTGATATCATCCTTGGAAAAATGGATGACCCGAAGGGGCAAGGATATAATCTTAATCAATCTATGATAGCTATTGGTTCAGGTCAATTATTTGGAAAAGGCTACCTCCAGGGAACCCAAACCAAATACAACTTTGTCCCTGAACAAAGTACAGACTTTATTTTCTGTACAGTAGGCGAAGAATGGGGATTTGTAGGTTCTGTTATATTGATTGCTATTTACGTCGCTTTGTTGGTTCGTATCGTCAATATTGCCGAAAGGCAAAGAACTGCATTTGCCAGAATCTACGCGTATGGGGTTGCTTCAATTCTATTTTTTCACTTCTTTATTAATATAGGGATGACCATTGGTATAGTGCCTGTAATAGGTATACCTTTACCCTTCATCAGTTATGGAGGTTCTTCCTTATGGTCTTTTACCATTTTATTATTTATCCTATTGAGATTTGACTCCGCTAGGAAAGGAACTGCCATCAGTCAGGGTTTCTAGTTTTCGAAAGCTCTTAAATCCTATCTAGGATTAATTTGATTGCATTATCAACAATCTGCTGCGGATTTTTGCTGAATGCTTCATTGACACGACTTGCCAAAATCGCATTGATTG
Organism: Sphingobacterium daejeonense; assembly: GCF_901472535.1. Classification (NCBI taxonomy): domain Bacteria; kingdom Pseudomonadati; phylum Bacteroidota; class Sphingobacteriia; order Sphingobacteriales; family Sphingobacteriaceae; genus Sphingobacterium; species Sphingobacterium daejeonense. Next base: position 3,517,092 of record NZ_LR590470.1, read on the forward strand.
AGATTGCATGATGTCCAAACATATTGCTTAGGGCATAAATCCCTGCAGTTTCCATTTCAAGATTAGTGATGTTTCTTCCAGAAATATCAAAGCTATTTGCATTCTTGATCAGGTCTGGGTATATATTTTGGGATCTTACATTTCTACCTTGGGGTCCATAAAAGCCTGGCGCGGTCATGGTAATGCCTTTGGGAAGGTCGAAAGCAAACTTTTCCATTAATTTTTGAGAAGCTCTTCCCACATAAGGTTTAAAGCTTAGTCCTTCAAAATGATTTATTACGGCCTCTTGCAACTGCACTTCAGGTTCGGTGTATGGTTTACGGTAGTATTGCATGAGCGTATCAAAACCAATAGCATACTCAGAAGCTAAGATTGTACCCATGGAAATATTTCCTTGAATGGATCCAGAAGTTCCTATTCTAATGATATCCAAAGATTTTATTTCTTGTTTTAAGCTTTTGGTATTAAAATCAACATTGACCAAAGCATCCAATTCATTCAGGACAATATCAATATTATCGGTTCCAATTCCAGTTGAAATAACAGTAACCCTCTTTCCTCGTAAAGTTCCAGTATGAGTTATAAACTCACGCCGTCCTTTTTTTATTTCGATATCATCGAAGTATTTCGAAACTTCAGGTACCCTGTCAGGATCTCCAACGAAAAATAATGGTATCAGCAATGTCAGTAGGCAATAAATTCAGATGGTAAATACTTCCATCTGCGTTAATAATAAGTTCAGAATCGTTAATCATATGGTCCGTAAGTAATTGATCGTCAGCCCCTCAATTTTCTCCATTCTCCCGATCACTTCATTTACCTGTAATTTACGGATTTCAAAGGTAATTTTACACTTCGTATCAAAATCTTGACTTAAGACAATGACCTCAGTTTCTTTGATTATACGCATGACATCATTCATTTGAATATAATCAAATGTGACTTCATACACATCATTCACTGTTTTTTCTACAATTTCTGCAATTTGCAATGCTTCTTGTGTAGCAGACTTATAGGCATTGATCAATCCTGGGACCCCAAGCAGCGTACCACCAAAATACCTTACTACAACCACCATGATATTAGTGACATCCATCGACAGCAACACATTTAAGATAGGACGTCCTGCTGTTCCCGAAGGCTCGCCATCATCATTAACTCTGAATACCGTACGGTCTGGGGTCAACCGATACGCCCAGCAATGATGCCTTGCTTTTGGATGCATTGATTTGAGCTCAGCAATGATTTCTTTTACCTTATTCTCGTCCTTAAATGGGTATGCATAAGCGATAAACTTACTTCCCTTATCCCTAAAAATCCCTTCAGAAGGTTCGTCAATAGTCTTATATATATCTTCAAATAAACTCACAGAAATGCAATTAATAATACTGAAATAATAGCCAAAAGTACCCCTATTTTATTGTATTTGCTAAGTTTCTCCTTAAATAAGAAGACTCCAGCCAGTGCTCCAACAGCTATTACGCCTATATTCATTCCTGTGAAAACCAAAGAAGGGCTGTCAGGTAGAGCGCGATGAGCCTTCATATAAAACACGATATTTCCAAAATTAAACACGCCCAATATTGCTCCAAATAATAAAGCCTTCACATCAAAACTTTCTTTTCTTATAAACAGTAAATAAAATAGAAATAGCAAAGCAAAGCCTAATGCTAAGGTAAACACGATCCAAAGAGATGACATATAACTTATCTCTGGATGCTGTGCGATATGTTTAAAGATAATATCAATTATTCCCATGCCAATAAACACCAGCAATGGAAATATCCAAAAGTTCTTTCCATTATTCTGGTTATTTTTATTCCAACCAATTGAAAAAACTATGGCTACCAACCCCACTCCTATTCCCAAAAATTTCTCTGATGCCATTTTTTCTCCCATCCATAGATAAGCAGCGATCAATGGAATAAACAAGGACAAGCGTTGTGCAACTTCGGTCTTTACTATACCGCTGAAGCGAATGGATAATGCGATACATATAAATATAAAAGGTAATAAAAATCCGAGAGGCAGATATAAATGCCAAGGTAGATCGGATGTCCATTGGACCAATTCAGGTTTTAAAATGAAATAGGTAAGAAGGATTGCGATGGGGTAATTCCAAACTAGCAATTGAAGATAATTAACCCCGCGTTGCCTGGCGAACTTTATTATGATGGCAACTGTGACTGAGCACAGAACGGATATGAGAATATATAACATTTAAATTTATTCTTCTGAAATGGTACAAATATATCTTTTTAATGCATGGATAGTAAATCATTATTGAATGAATTAAAACCAAATAAACAAATTAAAACATGAATATCCTGTAATTTTAACCTCAAAAAACATTAATTATATTAATTTTTTATACAGATTTTAACAGTTATTTTATTCATTTTTTTAGATCATTTTTTAATGATTTTTTATCATTATTTTTATTCGATAAATCAAATTAAAATGTATTTAAATACGTTAAACGCACTTTATATAAATATTAACACGTTTTTAATAGCATTTTTTTATTAAAAAAATGGCTGTTTTTACTCTTGTTTTTTGGCTGTTTTTTAACTAATTTTTATACATTTTATCAACTTCTTTTATAATATTTTTTAAAAAAATTTTGCACTTAATTAAAGAAGTTCTATATTTGACAACAAATAAACGGGAAATGAACAAACAATATACATATACCAACTTTTGGTTCTTTTATTTTAGAGATAAGAGCTGGGACTAGTATATAGTATATATAAGATATAAAGGGGTCCCAGCTGCAAAGTTTGGGACCTTTTTTTGTGAATTAAAGAACGCATATAAAAACAATGAGTGAGAAAATAAAAATTGCCATCCAAGGAGTTAAGGCTTCCTTTCATGAAGAAGCGGCTTACAAATATTTCGGCAGGGATATCGAAACGCTTGAATGCTCTTCATTCAAGAAGACTTGCGAATTATTGAAACAAGGGAAAGCAGACTTCGTTGTAATGGCAATTGAGAACTCAATTGCAGGAAGTATCCTGCCTAATTACAATCTGTTGAGAGATTATAGATTTCATATTATCGGCGAAGTACATCTGAACATTCAACAGCACCTACTCGCATTGCCTGGGGTTAAGATCACCGACATTCAGTTTGTAGAATCACACCCTATCGCGATCAGACAATGTGATGAATTCTTGAGCGGACCATCCTGAATGGATTATCAAGGAGGGTATGGATACCGCTGCTTGTGCTAAGAAAATTCATGAAGAAAAGCTTACCAACACTGCCGCAATTGCGAGTGAAGCAGCAGCAAAATTATATGGATTGGAAATTCTAGAGAAAAGAATTGAAACCAATAAGAAGAATTCTACACGGTTTTTAATTCTGTCGAATGAATTAGAGGAACAAAAGAATGCAAACAAAGCTTCCTTGTCATTCCAGACTTCGCATGCCATTGGTGCATTAGCCACAGTTTTACAATGTTTTGCTGAACAAAATGTAAACCTGAGTAAAATCCAGTCTATGCCTGTTGTAGGTCGTAGAAATGAATATGACTTCTATGTTGATGTAGAGTGGAAAAAACAAGCAGATTACGACGCTGCCATCAGAAAAGTATTAAAACATACCGTGAACTTCAGTATCATGGGTGAATACGTGAAAAACGAAAAGATCTAAATCAAAATAATTAATAAGTAAATAATCAAAAATAAATACAATGAAACATTCATTAGACATTCTCCCATTAAAATCTTGGTTAGATACAGGAGATAAACCTTTAATCATTGCCGGACCATGTAGTGCTGAAACTGAAGAGCAATTGGTTTCTACTGCACATTTATTAGCCAACACTGGAAAAGTGAATGTTTTACGTGCTGGGATTTGGAAACCACGCACACGTCCAGGGGAATTCGAAGGTATTGGCAGCATCGGATTAGAATGGTTGAAAAGAGCAAAAGAAGAAACTGGATTATTGACAGCGACAGAAGTAGCGACAGCTAAACACGTTGAGGAAGCTTTGGCTGCTGGCGTTGATATTTTATGGGTAGGTGCTCGTTCAACAGCAAACCCTTTTACAGTACAGGAAATTGCTGACGCATTGCAAGGTGTAGATGTTCCAGTATTGATCAAAAACCCAGTAAACCCAGATTTATCATTGTGGTTAGGCGCATTAGAAAGAGTAAACAGAGCTGGTATTAAGAAATTAGGTGCCATCCATAGAGGTTTCTCATCATTCGAAAAAACTGCTTTCCGTAATGAACCAATGTGGGATATCGCTATTCAATTAAAGGCAATTGCTCCTGAATTACCTATTATCAATGACCCTAGTCATATCTGTGGTAACCGTGAGTTGATTCCATATATTACACAAAAAGCGATGGATATGGATATGCAAGGATTGATTATTGAATCTCACATTGATCCATCTGTTGCTTGGACTGATGCTAAACAGCAAGTAACTCCAGCAGCATTGGCAGATCTATTGGATAGTGTTTCAGTTCGTAAGCCAGAGTCTAACAATCCGGTTTTTGAAGATAAATTAGCAGAGTTACGCAGCCAGATTGACAAATTGGATGACCAGATCATCAAACAAATTGCTGACCGCATGAAGATTGCTGAGAAAATTGGTGAGGTTAAGAGAGATAACAACGTTACAATTCTTCAGATCAACCGTTGGGATGATTTAGTTAAGAAACGCATCCAATTGGCAAACGCGCTTAACTTAAGTGAAGAGTTTACATCAAAATATTTGGAATTGGTTCACAACGAATCTATTCGTAAGCAAAACGAGGTTATGAACACTAAACCGGTTGCGGAGGCTTAATAATGTCAGCGAAAAGCTTAATTTTAACCCACCCTTCGCAAGAAATTAAAGGCACGGTACAGCTTACAGGCTCCAAATCTGAGAGCAACCGTGCTCTTATCATCCAAGCATTAAGTAAAGGAACTGTTAAAGTCGAAAATCTTTCAGAAGCAGCCGACACTGTTACATTGAAAGCTGCCCTAGAAAAAGCACAAGATACTTCAACAGACCTAAAAACTATAGATATTGGCCCAGCGGGAACGGCTATGCGTTTCCTGACATCATATCTTAATTTGATCAAAGGAAACTTTGTTCTTACCGGAACAGAGCGTATGCAACAAAGACCAATAGGTATTTTGGTTGATGCATTGAAAGATTTAGGTGCCGATATTCATTATGAAAACAAATCAGGATACCCTCCCATCAAAATTGAAGGTGGAATGATTCAGGGAAAGGACAAGATTTCAATCCAAGGTAATATTAGCAGTCAATATATATCATCCCTCCTATTGATTGCCTCTTCTTTGAAAAAAGGACTTACTTTGGACATCCAAGGAGAACTAACTTCCCGTCCCTATGTCACTATGACCTTGGAAATGCTTAAAGAATGTGGTATTGCTTATGATTTTAATCAAAACAGTATCCGTATTGCTAAGCAACCATTTCAAGAGTCTGTAATTTATGTTGAACCGGACTGGAGTGCCGCATCCTATTGGTATTCGATTGTAGCATTATCAAAGAATGGACATATCGTATTGCCAGGTTTAAAACAGCATAGTTTACAAGGGGATATGGAAATCGTGGAGATTATGACCCATTTCGGTGCTGAATCGAGTTTTGAATCTGACGGATTGCATTTGAAAAAAGTAGGTTTAAATTCCGAAAAAACATTATTTGATTTCAAAGAATGTCCTGATTTGGCACAAACTGTCGTTGTTGTAGCTTCGGCGTTGAAGAAGGATGTATCTTTCACGGGTTTGGAAACCTTGAAAATCAAAGAAACAGATAGGATTTTAGCACTACAAACAGAAATAGCAAAATTCGGAGCGGAATTAGTTGCCGACGGAGAAACCTATCATCTGAAGACAGAGAATGTGTCAGATCCAAGGAATCTTACTATTTCTACTTACGAGGACCACAGAATGGCTATGGCATTTGCACCTTTAGCTTTAGTCTTCCAGCAGGTTATTATAGAAGAACCTGAAGTGGTTGAAAAATCTTACCCGATGTTTTGGGATCATTTGCAACAGCAAGGTTTTTCTATCTCAGAAAAATAATATTATTATTCAGGCAAGCTAAGCATATTAGTATCAATTTTTATATATTTACGGGCACTATAGAATTATGGCAGGAAATACTTTTGGAGATTTATTTAGGATAAGCACTTTCGGGGAATCACATGGAAAGGCAATTGGGGTGATTGTTGATGGTTGTCCTGCATTGATTGACATTGACGAAGAATTCATTCAATCAGAGCTTGACAAACGTCGCCCTGGACAATCCAAAATAACGACCCAAAGAAAAGAAAGTGATACTGCCCAAATTCTTTCCGGAACATTCGAAGGTAAGTCGACTGGGACACCAATCGCTATCGTTATTCCTAACGAGGACCAACGTTCAAAGGACTATTCCCATATTCAAGATAAATTCAGACCTTCTCATGCTGATTACACGTACCAAAGCAAGTACGGAATCCGTGATTACCGTGGTGGTGGCAGGTCTTCAGCACGCGAGACAGCAGCAAGAGTAGCTGCTGGAGCAATTGCTAAATTGTTTTTGAAGAAACACGGGATTGAGATTTTTGCTCACGTGTCTGCAGTAGGTCAAATCGAGGCTCAAAATTTAAACTTGAATGATCTCAACGCATTATTGGAAACTCGCGAGAGCAACATTGTGAGATGTGCTGATCCGGCGAGTGCTGCAGAAATGGAAGATTTCATCAATCAAGTCAGAAAAAATGGAGATACTGTTGGTGGTGTAATTTCCACTGTAATCAGAAACACTCCTGTTGGATTGGGCGAACCGGTATTCGACAAGCTTCACGCTGACCTTGCAAAAGCGATGATGAGCATCAATGCGGTGCATGGCTTTGAATATGGATCCGGATTCGAAGGCTCCAAAATGTTGGGCTCTGAACACAATGATATTTTCGTCAATCAAGACGACAAAATAAAAACAATAACCAATTTTTCAGGAGGTATTCAAGGTGGAATCTCCAATGGAATGGACATTACTTTCCGCACAGCATTTAAACCTGTAGCTACGATCATGCGTGACCAAAGCACAATAAATGAGGAAGGAAATGAAACCACCATTTCTGGGAAAGGACGCCATGACCCATGTGTCGTACCTCGTGCTGTAATTATCGTAGAAGCTATGGCTGCATTAGTGATAGCTGATCATTTTCTAAAATATAAGGCCTATTTAAAGGATGCAGAATAGCAATTATATTCTTTCATGTGATATTGGAGGGACACATATCACATCGGCAATCGTTGAGAAGGATTCCTGGAAAATTCTTGACGAAACCATTACGCGCTCGCATGTAAATTCATTGGAAAATGCTAAATCGATTTTTCTTGACTGGACCAATAACATGAAAGCCTGCCTTGAAAAAACCGATATTTCGATTAAAAAGATCGGAATCGCTGCCCCGGGACCATTCGATTACGACAAAGGAATTGCCCTAATGAAGGGTCAATCCAAATATGACAGCATCTATAATATGCAGGTCACTGAACCTATTTTGGACGGCCTAGGCAATACAGATCTTACAATATTGTATATCAACGATGCTGCTGCTTTTCTACAGGGGTGAAGTGTTTGGTTGTGGTCTGGAGAACAATGAGCGGATCTTGGGAATCACATTGGGGACAGGATTGGGCAGTGCCGTTTGGAACCAAGGTGAAAAAGCTTTTGATGCCGATTTATGGAATACTCCTTATAAGGATTCCATCTATGAAGAGTATTTAGTGACGCGTTGGTTTGTAAAAAGATTTGAGGAATTGACTGGTCTCAAGGAAAGTGGCCTTAGGGAAATCTTAGAAAAACATGGCGAAACAGAAGAAGTAGACCAATTACTTTCGGAATATCAAGAGAACTTATTGAGTTTTATTAAGTTCTTCAGCAAGGAATATGATTGCAAAATTTTAGTTATTGGCGGTAATATCGTCAAGGCTTGGGACAGAATCTTCCCTGAAAAATCACCACTTAAAGAGTTTGAAATTCTAATTGGAAAGTATCAGGAGCATGCGGCTATCATAGGTGCAGCTGCCTTGTTTTTCAAATGGAATTTAATATTCAGGAACATATCCTCCTTAAAAAATAGGAGGATATGTTGTTGGATTACTATCTGACATGATTTGGTAGGCAGTTTCTACCACATCATCAACAGCTGGCTTAGTGAAATAATCACCATCAGAACCATAAGGAGGTCTATGAGCCTTGGCTGTTAAAGTTTTGGGTTGACCATCCAAATAATAGTATCCACCTTGTTTCTCTAATATTTCATGTGTGATAAAAGCGGATGCTCCACCTGGAAAATCCTCATCTACCACCAATAATTTATTTGTCTTCTTCAGAGATTCAACAGAGATTTGATCTCTGTCAAAAGGTTGCAGACATTGAGCATCGATTATTTCTATGCTTACGCCTAATTTTTCCAGTTCTAATGCTGCCTCTTGCACAATTCTCAAGGTTGATCCGTATGACACTACTGTCAGGTCTGAACCTTCGCGGATTTTCTCTGCTTTGCCGATAGGCACTGTGAATTCTCCAATATTTAGTGGCATTTTTTCTTTTAACCTATACCCATTCAGACATTCTACCACTAATGCGGGTTCATCAGATTTCAAGAGGGTATTGTACATTCCTGCAGCTTGGGTCATATTACGGGGAACACAAATATGCATTCCACGAAGTCCACCTAAAAGCACTGACATAGGAGACCCTGAATGCCATATTCCTTCTAAGCGGTGTCCTCTGGTCCTCACGATCAATGGCGCTCTTTGTCTTCCTTTTGTTCTATAACTTAAGCTTGCAAGGTCATCGCTCAACACTGGCATTGCATAAATCAAGTAGTCCAAATACTGTATTTCAGCTATTGGCCTAAAACCTCTTATTGCCAGTCCGATTCCTTTGCCTATAATTGCGGATTCGCGGATCCCTGTATCGAAGATACGTTGATTTCCGAATTCATCCTGAAGGCCAGCGAAACCTTGATTTACATCTCCTATTTTACCTACGTCCTCACCGAATGCCAGCAATCTTGCATCCTTGTCAAAATTCGCCTTAAAACAAGCGTTCAGCACTTCACGGCCATCTACAATAGCTGAGTTCTGGTCATATTCTGCAGGAATAGTCTCAACTGCCAAAGGTGAGTATTTAGTATCAACGAACAATTTGTCGTTGAATCTATTATGATTAACTTTTTAATTTTTCTTGGAACCAAGAGATCAATTCATCTTTTCCTAAAACATCAACTCCCCTCAGCTCTCTGATAACCCTTCTAACATTGACATATACTTCTTTTAGTGAAGGTTCTGTAGTAGACAATAGGGTTTTCAGGGGGATCTCAGCAGCATGATGGTTAACGCCTTCCAATTTAGCGATCGCTTCTTCAAGATCAACCTGTAATGTTTTTCTATAATCTGACCAGGCTCTTTTCTGTTCTTTTCTTACATAATCCTTAGCTTCCGAATCGATTGTTGAAAGTTCTTCTTCTGTTGCCATTCCAGATTCGATCAACCAATCCCTCATTCTCTTGTTGCAATCAAATTCTGTTTCCCCATTCCAGTCTCTCATCCGTTTTATAACGTTCATGTGAACCTGAAGTTGAGTGCCCTTGGGGCTGGGTCATTTCAACTACATGCACTAAGCAAGGTTTACTATTGTTTCGGGCAAAATCAGCGGCTTTTTCATAAACTTCACATAAGCCTGCATAATCCCATCCTTTAACTCTAAATATTTCAAAGCCAGGTCCTGCTTCATCATCTTGAAATCCGCGTAATACAGCTGAAATATCTCCTTTCGTAGTTTGTATATCATTAGGAACGGAGATTCCATATCCATCATCCCAAATTGAGATAACTACTGGAAGTTGCTTTACTCCTGCTGCATTCACAGTTTCCCAGAAAACACCTTCTGATGTTGCCGCATTTCCAATAGTACAGAATACGACTTCGTTGCCATCCTTTGTAAATTTGTCTTTATGCGAAAGATTAGGGTTATTTTTATAGAGTTTTGATGCCAAGCCTAGTCCCAGAATGCGAGACATTTGGCCACCTGTTGTAGAGATATCTGAAAAGCAGTTTACTTGAGCAGTTTGATCCATCCACTCTCCTTGTTCATCAATCAGTGGGGTCGCAAAATGAGCTACCATCTGCCTACCTCCTGATGATGGTTCAGCATCCAAATCTGGGTTGGCATAAAGTTGAGAGAAGAAATTATAGATGCTATTAATACCTAGGGCAAATGCTAGAGTTTGGTCCCTATAATATCCGGACCGCCAATCTCCAGGTTTAAAAACCTTTGATAAAGCAATTTGCGCTAATTCTTTTCCGTCTCCAAATATTCCAAACTTTGCTTTACCGGTTAGGACTTCTTTCCTTCCTAGTAAACTTACAAATCGGCTCTCAGTGGCTAGTTTATAATCTTCGATGAGTACCTGGCGGAATTCCTCGTAGCTAATTTTTGATGTATTATATTGCACTGCTCGTGTCGTGTTTAATTCTGACATTAAAGTGGTTCCTTTTTTAACAAAAATAAGAAAATAAACGACTTTATCCCTTTCTGTTGAGGTTTAAATGAGATGTATTTTTAATTAAACCCTATACATTAAGACAATAATCCTTACTTTTAGCCGTATTTTCAAAGGACTTATGAGTAACATACATTTTTTTTGATGCGAATTCAGGATCCGGAAACTTAGGCGATCTTGAGAAAAACACTTGTCATTAACAATCTACTAACCATTCCATTAGAGAAAAGGGACAATGAATGGGTTGCAGAATTCATCGATAACATTGCGGAAGCGAACTTAGCTGTTGCGGAGCCTGAAATCATTATGAGTAATGAAGGGTTTCCATATTTCAATTTGAGGTCTGTAGAACCTGGAGAGAACTTCCAGGCATATGTCATCAAAAACAAATTGCCTGTTTTATTGCAGAATGGTTTTGGAGTTGCCTTAAATACGAGGAAGGAAAATCCGGACTGGATGTTCAGCTATGGTGATTTATTAAATTATGCTGTTCGCAAAGAATTCTATACCGATGATCATCATTTTGCTAGGAACAACCAGGATTTTGTGATTGGTAGCGATGAGGAAATCTTGGTTGGTCAGCCATCCGAGGAAATCCTTCCAGGTTATGCCCGTCAACAGATTCGGGAATTCTTGCAATATTCGGGTGTAAAAAATCCGATGGTTATGTTGATAGCCAGGAACTACAATGACGAGGAGAATGTTACCCAAGATTTAGTTTTTAATATTACTCCTAGGAACTTTTCAAACGAAAAAGAATACCAAGCAGCGATGAATACTGTTTCATGGTTCTTGCCTAAGCACTATTCATTAGTAGGTATGGACGCAGAAACAATGGGTCCGGGGTTCCAACCGCTATAATTTAAAATATATTGGCCAGGTTAAAACATTTCCTGGCTATTTATATATTGTTCACAATCAAAATTCACAATTTTCTACATTTGCATGATCCGTTGATTCGGAGCTGTCCTATTTATATAATTATGTTTTTATTTAATGTCAGGGTTTACGGAATTCTACTTAATTCAAATAACGAGGTTCTTATTAGCGATGAGCGAACGGAGAATGTTTCGTTTACGAAATTCCCGGGCGGAGGTTTAGAATACGGAGAAGGTCTGATTGAGGCTTTAAAACGGGAATATCTAGAAGAGACGGGTATGGAGGTTGAAGTTACAAAACATATTTACACGACAGATTTTTACGAAAAATCGAGTTTTAACGAGAGTCAAATCATTTCAATTTACTATCAAGTTGAGCAAAAGAACGACATTGTATTAAACATTAGGACAAAATCTTTCGACTTTACTGAAAAATCACTAGAAGGAAAGTTACAAGCTTTTAGATTAATTCCTTTAAATGAGCTTAAAGAAAATGATCTAACATTTAAAACTGATAGGGTTGCATGGGTTGAATTTTTAAAAAGTTTAGATAAAATTCAATTATAATATAAATGTTGCAACTTTTATTTGATTTTATAATAAAAGGTTTTTACTTTTACAGTGGGTCTTGGAAATAGACTTTAGTCTATTCTAAAATCCATGTTTTGAAAACACCTAGTTCTATAGGGTTTTATTAATAGTTAGTGTGATTTTAAGGCGATACTCCCCGTATCGCCTTATTTATTTTTAGGATGGAAGATTATCCATACTTATTTCTCAAATCACAAAATTAATCGATATCATACCGTCAATTCCTGATGTTCGTTACAAAAATCGTTAAGCTTACCTATAATCGATAAAAATTTCTATTTTAACTTTTCTTTTAAGAATGCTTTGTAATTATTGAGGTCAATGTGCCTAATTTGGGGATCAGGGAAAATCTTGCCATTGCAGCAAAACTATAATGGAATAGATAGAATATTGAGCTGGGATAGATCCCATCTATCCCAACTCAATATTCTATCTTAATAAATAAGCCAACAAAATCACGATTGCACCTCCGATGATAATAATCCACTTATTTACGGTTCCTCCATGTGCACCTTCTTGGCTCTTATACTTATAATCTCTTTTAAACTTATTCTCTTCCATGATTTCCTCCTTCTTTACTATATGATGCTAATTATATACAATTTACATAAAATTATTCGTGATGATAAGGTTCTCCTCTCATAATCGTATATGCACGGTATATCTGTTCTACAAAAAACAACCTTACCATTTGATGAGAGAACGTCATTCTAGAAAGAGAGATCTTTGCATTGGCACGTTGATAAACGCTGTCATCGAAGCCATATGGCCCTCCAATCATAAAAACTAAGTGGGGTAACACTTGATATCATCTGTTTCTCCAGGAAATTAGAGAATTCAACCGAAGAATACTCCTTCCCTCTTTCATCCAATAAGATTATGTAATCCTGATTGCTGATATTCTTCAACAAATACTGTGCTTCCTTTTCCTTTTGTTGATTCTCTGATAGGTTTTTTGAATTCTTGATATCAGGAATGGTAACAATCTGAAAATTGACATAATGTTTCAATCTCTTGGTATAGATTTCAATTCCTTTGACGATATGTTGATCATCCGTTTTACCGATACAGATCAATGTAATTTTCATAAGCACAATCTTTGAAACGCAAAAATAATATTTATAGTCTTTTTATTTGCTGTATTCGTTTAATAAGTGCTCGCTATGCATTATAAAACTGCTTTTCAATGAAATGCTTTGAATGGAGTTCCAATCAGTGGTATAGCCTATTTTATATGAAGAAAGCCTTTGATCGATGACCAAAGGCTTTCTATATTTAGAAAAGTGTAATTCTTATTTGTTTGCTACTAAAGTAATATCGAAGTTGATTTCTTTAGAGATCAAATCATCAGATTTACCTTCGTAAGTAACACCCCAGTCAGCTCTAGTGATGTTAAAGTTTGCAGTTGCTTTTACAGCAGTTTCAGTAGCTTCAAGTACTTTAGCGTCGAAAGTAATGTTTTTGCTCACACCTTTGATAACTAGGTTACCAGAGATTGTAAGGTCATTTTCAGTTGCACCTGGTTTTACCTCAGTAACAGTGAATGATGCTTCAGGGTGAGTTTCTACTCCGAAGAAATCATCTGCTTTTAAGTGACCGTCCAATTTCTCTTTGAATTCACCTTCCAAGTCAGTTGAGCTGATTGTAGTCATATCAAGAACAACATTAGCACCTGTTAATTTACCATTATCAACAGTAACAGTACCGTTTTTAATGTTTACTGTACCAGTGTGTTTACCAGTAACTTTTGTACCTGTCCATACTACTTTTGATGCTGTAGTATCTACATTGTAAGTAGCTCCAGCTACTTCTGTTTGAGTAACTTCAACTGAATCAGATGTTTCAGCTTTTTTTCCTTCAGGGTTTCCAGCACATGATGCTAGTACTAATGCTGCAATTGCAGATAATAATGTGATTTTTTTCATTTGTTTGTTTGAACAATTAATTTCATCACAAAAATATATCAACTTACTAGATATTCAAACAATTGTAACTTTTTTAACAAAAGTCAGACAATTCTTTAACCTAGTGTCCTGCAGGCTGTGCTTCGATTCTTCTGATATCTGCTCCCAGTGCTTTTAAGCGGTCTTCGATATGTTGGTAACCACGTTCTATCTGTTCGATATTGTAGATTACTGATTTTCCTTGAGCTGATAGTGCTGCGATCAACAATGATACTCCAGCACGGATATCTGGAGATGTCATCTCAATTCCGCGCAATTTGTTCTGTTTGTTCAAGCCGATCACTGTCGCCCTATGTGGGTCACATAGTATGATCTGTGCTCCCATATCGATCAATTTATCGACAAAGAACAACCTGCTTTCAAACATTTTTTGGTGTATTAAAACATTTCCTTTTGCCTGAATAGCAGTTACAAGGACAATACTCAACAAATCTGGTGTAAATCCTGGCCATGGTGCGTCGGAAATAGTAAGGATTGATCCATCGATAAATGTATCGATTTCATAATTTTCCTGCGCAGGGATGAAGATATCATCACCTTTGAGCTCAAATTTGATCCCTAATCTTGAGAATACCGAAGGTATAATTCCCAATTCTTTGAAACACACATCTTTAATTGTAATCTCAGATCCTGTCATTGCGGCCAACCCGATGAATGAACCGATCTCAATCATGTCAGGGAGCATTCTATGACTTGTTCCGCCCAATTTTTCGACACCTTCAATAGTCAATAAATTCGATCCTATTCCGGAGATGTTTGCACCCATTCTGTTTAACATCTTACACAGCTGTTGCAAATATGGTTCACAAGCAGCATTGTAAATTGTTGTTACACCTTTGGCAAGCACTGCAGCCATTACTATGTTGGCAGTACCAGTAACCGATGCTTCATCTAACAGGATATATGTTCCTTTTAGCTGTGTGGCATCCACGTTGAAAAAATGGTTTTCAGCGTCGTATACGAATTTGGCGCCTAATTTTTCAAATCCTAAGAAGTGGGTATCCAAACGACGGCGTCCGATTTTGTCACCTCCTGGTTTAGGGATTGCTGCTTTTCCAAAGCGCGCCAATAGCGGCCCAACGATCATAATAGATCCACGGAGGCTACCCCCTTTTTTCTTGAACTCTTCCGATTGGAAGTAGTCTATATTAATGTTCTTTGCTTCAAACTCATAAGTATCACCATTTACCCTATTAACATCCACTCCTAATGCGATCAGAAGATCGATTAATTTGTTGACGTCTTTTATATCAGGGATATTACTGATGGTCATTTTCTCTTCAGTCAATAATACTGCTGAGATAATTTGTAATGCTTCATTTTTCGCTCCTTGAGGAACAATTTCTCCTTTTAATGGTTTGCCACCGTAAATTTCAAATGCATTCATAGTTTTTCATATCAACCAAACCTACAGATAGAGCATACTGAAAGGTCTGTTCAATTCATATCATACCAATATGAAAAAAGCAATTGTAAATAAGTTTTTCAATTGCTTCTTTCAGAGGTCTTATTTATAACTTTTCTTTTGTCTGTTATTGTTGTTATTGTTCGAGGGTCTCTTGTTATTGTTGTTATTGTTGTTGTTCCTCTTGTTGTTGTAGTTGTTTTGCGACTTGTTTTGCTGCTGATTATTGTTGCTACTTCCTGAGGTTTTAACACGATTCCCTGGAGGCGGGGTCTTGAAATCAAGCTTGGTCAATACTGTATCCGATGGCAATGCTAATTCGCCATTAGACAATGTACGTAGATCTTGGAGGATCTGATCATCGGAAACTGTATCCTTGTTCCAAGTTAGGTATGCCATTTTCATGAAGTTGGCAATACTTAGGGTCATCTTCAATTTAGCTTCTGGGTTAGATATGTTCAATGTTTTCTTGATCATATCTTCCACGGTGTGGCCATAATGCTTGAACCTGATATTATGCGTAGGATAATTCAGTGGTTCAGGTTTGTGATGGATATTTTCTTTTGTAGGAATAGGATATGGGGAATCCACATCAATTTTAAAATCTGAGATAATGTATAGATGGTCCCAAAGTTTATGTTTAAAATCAGATACATCACGAAGATGTGGGTTCAATACACCCATCATATCAATGACCACCTGAGCCAAACGGTTTCTTTCTTCTCTATCTGACAGTGTGCAGATATAGTCAACCATATTCTGTACATTTCGGCCATATTCAGCCAAAATCAACTTTGGTCTAGTGCTGTTATAATCAAAAATCATATGTTTTTTTTGCTCTAACCCTATATAGGTGTTAAATATGTAATGTTAATTGGGTTTAATTTACTATTCTAAGCTTCGCAAATTTAAGCAACAATTGCTTCTGTCCCAACTCTTTGAAAAAAATAGTTGCTTTTATGTCGGGTTTATTACCTTCTAAGTTAATGACTTTACCAAATCCGAAGCGTTCATGTTCTACTTCCATTCCTACTTGTAGGCCTGATGTATCCGATGGAGCGAATCCAGGGCTCGGTACATGGGCTTTTGGCAAGATCGAAGTTGTCTTCACTACTTTCGGCTTTGGTTTTGAGAAAACATCGCCCGAAGGATTGCTATTTTCTTTCCGTTGCCATTGAACCCTTTCTGATCCGAAATCATCATCCTGCATTGCTGAGCTCCGAGGTTTGAAGTCTAGGTCCAAACAACTTGGGTTCAGTTCATCCAAGAAACGACTTGGCTCACAGTTGTTCAAAGTGCCCCAACGGTATCTTGATGTTGCATAAGATAGATGCAATTTTTTTTCTGCACGTGTCACAGCAACGTAGAACAACCGACGTTCCTCCTCCAGTTCTGACCTTGAATTTAAGGATAGCTGCGATGGAAACAAGTTTTCCTCCAACCCTACAATATGAACCACCGGAAACTCCAATCCTTTTGAAGAGTGAATGGTCATCAATGAGACCGTATCAGCATTTGGATCCTTATCGTTGTCATCATTGGTCAACAGGGCGATATCCTGCATAAAGATATCCAAACCTTTCTCTTCTAAGTCTTCTCTTTCAGAGAACTCCTTGATACCGTTCAACAATTCCTGGATATTTTCGTAACGAGCCAATCCTTCGACCGACTTATCTTCATACAGATCTTTCAGGATTCCGGAATGTTGTGCAATGTGCATTGCGGTATCAAATGCAGTATTAGTTTTTGCTGTTGCTTGGAAACTTTGGATCATCAATCCAAAATTGGACACAGATGCAGCACTTCTTCCGTCAAGGAACATTTGCGCGTTTGCTACTACATCCCACAACCTCACTTGTTGTTGGTCTGCTGCAACCATAATACGCTCAACAGTTGTATCACCTATTCCGCGGCGAGGATAATTGATCACTCTTTTCAGTGCTTCCTCGTCATTAGGATTAAATGTCAGCCTAAAATAAGCAATTAAATCTTTAATTTCCTTACGTTGATAAAACGAAGTTCCACCGTAAAGCTTATACGGGATGTTAATTTTTCTCAATGCTTCCTCCAAGGACCTCGATTGGGCATTGGTACGGTAAAGGATTGCAAAGTCCTTATACTTTAGACTCTTGAGTGATTTTTCTTGAGAAATCGCTTCTGCAACAATCTTTCCTTCTTCGTTATCAGAAAATGCACGGCTTACTTTTATTTTTTCACCATCCTCATTATCGGAAAATACATTCTTCTCGAGTTGGTTTTTATTATTTGCGATAATACTATTTGCAGCATTAACGATTGTTTTGGTCGAACGATAATTTTGTTCCAATTTGAACACCTTAACATCTGGATAATCTTTTTGGAAGTTCAAGATATTCTGGATGTTGGCCCCTCGGAATGCATAGATACTTTGAGCATCATCACCTACTACACAAATATTTTCATTGACTGCCGCCAATCTCTTGACGATCAAGTATTGTGAAAAGTTTGTATCCTGGTACTCATCTACCATTAGGTATTTAAACTGGTGCTGATATTTATGCAATACATCAGGGTATTTATTCAATAGCACATTGGTTTTGAACAGGAGATCATCAAAGTCCATCGCACCCGCACGGTAACATCGTTGTGCATAGGTCATATAGATTTGTCCTAATTGTCCTCGGCCATTAGCATTATCCTCAGCTAGTATTGCCTCGTTCTTATTGTATTCTTGTGGAGAAATAAGGTTGTTTTTTGCCGAAGATATCCTACCATAAACGTGGTTAGCATTATAGAGCTTGTCGTCCAGGTTTAATTCTTTAATAATTGCTCTCAGCAAGCTTTTGGTATCATCGGTATCATAGATGGTGAAATTTTTGGGGTATCCCAAAAGTTCAGCTTCAACTCTCAAAATACGCGCAAAGACAGAGTGGAATGTTCCCATCCAAATATTCTTGGCTTCTGAGCCGACCACTTTCATGATACGCTCACGCATTTCTTTTGCGGCCTTATTTGTAAAGGTCAACACCAATATATTGAAAGGATCTACTCCTTTTTGTATTAAATGGGCTACTCTATAGGTAATTACCCGCGTTTTTCCAGATCCTGCACCAGCAACAATCATTACTGGACCTTCTGTCTGTTCAACTGCGGCTCGTTGTGAGGGGTTCAGTCCTGCTAAAAAATCCAAAATGCTCTCCTAAATTTATCTTTTGTAATGCCTCAAAAATGGGGACTCAAATTTAATAAAAATAGACGTACTATACTAGAACTTTTATCCACAGTGACAAGAAGATAGCAGAATGTTAGCTCAGGGCATTCAGAAGCGCTTGGTAACGCTCCATAAACCTACCTACATGAAGCCCATCGACCAAGGCATGGTGCACATGCAATGAGATCGACATCGTCTTTTTTCCATCTTTATCCATCAACTTTCCGAAGGAGATTTTTGGGCAAGAATCAGGATAATCAAAACTCCGTGCATGCGAAAGTGACGTGAAATTTACCCAAGGCAAGGCAGAACAATGAACTTCATTAATCCTTGCCCCTTCCAAATAAAGGCCAGAAGAATTCTGTACTTTTTCGATTTCCTTCTTTGCATCTTCCAAGAACAAATTTTCATCATCATTATAATCTATATAAGAGAATCCGAAGGTTTCATCAGGACGCAAAACGGTACTGGAAACATGCACTTGATCATACAGATAAGGCTCACCATCCTCTATCCTGAGCCTGAACTGCTCCATTTCATTCATTGCTTTCAAGGCTCTGTACAAATAGTACAGAAAAAAAGATTGTGATTTTTTCTTCGCCTGATTATAGGCTGTAGTCAGGTCCAGTTCAACGGTAATCCCATGGAAGGGTTCAGAAAATTTTGAAAAGAACTCAAAATGTTCTTTCCTTGGCCAACTCTGTAAATCTATTTTCTTTCTCATTATTGATTCAAAAATCCTAAAATATCTTTAATTTTCTACTATCGTAAAATCTAATAATCCTAAATATGACAAAACATATTCTATTTCTTAAGGCAGTTCTTATTTCCGTTTTTCTATTTTCCTGTGCTGTTCAAAAAGAAATTCCTGCTTCATTTGTTGACCTCAAAACGTCCATACCCAATATGGAAATAGACCTACGTTATCACGGAAGTCATAATTTTTTGGGCCGGCCGGTGGATGGATATGATGCTGTGAGAGTTTATATCACAAAAGAAGCAGCAACTGCAATGATGGCTATACAGAAAGAACTTAATAGTAAAGGATTTGGAATCAAAGTTTTTGATGCTTACAGACCCCAAAAAGCGGTAAATAATTTTAAGGCATGGGCATTGGACATTGCAGACACCTTGGCAAAACAAGAGTTTTATCCAAATGTTGACAAAAGAGATTTGTTTAAGCTTGGATATATTGCTGAGAAGTCTGGTCATAGTCGAGGCAGCACGATCGACCTTACAATAATAAAGCTAGATGACAAAACAGAACTCGACATGGGTACTGGTTTCGACTTTTTCGGAGAGCCCTCTCATCATGATTATAAAAATCTTACCGAAGAACAAAGGAACAATCGAAAGGTCTTACGCAACATTATGGAAAAACATGGTTTCAAAGCGATAGAAGAAGAATGGTGGCACTATACATTGAAAAATGAACCATTCAAGGATCAATACTTTGATTTTGATGTGAAGTGATAAAATATGAAATGGATTAGATTCTTACTTCAGAATGCTAAATAGATAAAAAAAGCGGACAATTGTCCGCTATATCCTTTGGTGTTCAATATCTAACCATAAACCGGTCTAAATACTTTCTACTAAATACTATTAAAACGGTGCATCATCCGGCATATCATTCATTCTGGAAGGCATTGTAATTCCACCGCCGAAATTTCCGAAGTTTCCTGAAGGCTGAATGGCACTTCCCATTCCACCGCCAAAGTCATTAAAGCTTCCGCCATCATTGCTCATTCCTGAGAAGTCATCTTCCAGGTCTACGAACTTCACATACTTACCTACGAACCTTAACGGTACGATACCGGTCTCACCGTTACGGTGTTTTGCGATAATTACTTCTCCCACACCTACTGTTGATCTACCTTCTTCATCTTCTAGAAGTCCATAGTATTCTGGACGATATAAGAAAAGTACCATATCGGCATCCTGCTCAATAGATCCAGATTCACGAAGGTCGGACAACATTGGTCTTTTACTGTTTCCAGGTCTAGATTCAACGGCACGGCTCAACTGTGAAAGGGCAAGCACAGGTATATTCAATTCTTTTGCTACTGACTTCAGCGCACGTGAGATACTACCGATCTCTTGCTCACGGTTACCACCCCCGCCTTTTCCGTCACCTTTACCGTGCATCAACTGCAAGTAATCGACAATGACCATTTGGATATCGTATTGCGCTTTTAGACGTCTACATTTCGCACGGAATTCGAAGACGTTCAATGCCGGGGTATCATCAATGATCAAAGGAGCTTCAGTCAATCGACCGATTCTAGAGTGCAATTGTTGCCACTCATGGTCAGCAAGGTTTCCTTTTTTGAGTTTCTCTTGTTCGATTTCAGTTTCACCAGCGATCAGACGATTAACCAACTGTACAGATGACATCTCCAGAGAGAATACCGCCACTGGTTTGTCGTGATCTACCGCAGCATTCCGTGCTACTGAAAGTACGAATGCTGTTTTACCCATTGCAGGACGAGCCGCAATGATGACCAAATCGGAAGGTTGCCAACCAGATGTCATACGATCTAAGGCAGTCAAACCCGAAGGTATACCTGTTAATCCGTCGGTTTTGTCGCGTAGCAGTTCCAATGAAGAAATTGCTTCTCGCATGATATCGTCCATTTTTCTTGAGTCTCTTCTCAAGTTATTTTGGGCAATATCAAACAATGATTTTTCGGCATGATCCAAAAGGTCGAAGATATCAGATGTTTCATCATAGGATGAGTTGATAATCTCGGTTGATACTTTTATCAGTTCCCTTTGGATATATTTTTGGGAAATAATGCGTGCGTGGTATTCGATATTTGCTGCAGATACTACACGATCTGTCAGTTGTGTAATATAATAAGCTCCTCCCACCATTTCCAAGGATCCCATTTGACGCAATTCAGCGACAACAGTCAAGATATCTATTGGAGATGTTTTTTGGAAAAGGTTATAGATTGCTTGGAATATTTTTTGGTGTGCTTCTTTATAGAATGAATCTGGCTTAAGGATGTCGATGACTTCACTAAGCGCATTTTTTTCCAACATAAGAGCACCCAACACGGCTTCTTCCAAGTCCAAAGCCTGTGGAGGGAGCTTACCCAGTCCGGAGACCAATTTGTTTAAGCTCGTTCTTTTTTTGTTGAAGTTTGCACGACTAGGTTGCCCTGACGCATTGTTTGTAAATTCGTTTTCTAAAGACATACTAAAAATATTTCTCGGCTTGATTCACCTTGTTTTTCAAGGATAGGGTAACAAATGTAATAAAAATAAAAGCTGCCCTGCCATCAAGTTTTTAACAGTCAAAATTAGGTGCTCCAACAATCATGCTATAGCGGTTGAAAAACAGGGACTAATAATTAACAATGATTGTGAAGAACCTGTTAACAAATAAATTTAAGCATTCAGAATCAGTATTTTAGAGGAATGTGGATAAGATTGACCATTGTGAATAACCTACCCGAAGCATATTTAAAAGGGTTGTTTTGACATCAATTCATCTCAAATATTCATAGTCAATGAGTTAAGCCACTTTAAGTATTCTTTAGGTTCACAACAGGTTCCCGAATGACAAAAATTTCTAGTCACTTTGTTGTATCTTTGTTGAAAGTCAAACATTACATCAAGCGGTAAATCTTATTGAAAATTTATCAAAAAGTGAGGTGTAAAAATTAAAATAAATAAATAATAATGAGGACAGTTTTAATCACAGGTGCTAGCTCGGGTATTGGAGAATCTTGTGCCCTAGAATTGGCTAAAGAAAATAAATATAGGTTTTTGCTTTGTGCCAGAAGGGTAGAGAAACTGGAAGAGTTGACGCAAAAGATAAAGACAATCAATCCGAATTCTGAGACCCATACTTTTAAATTGGATGTTCGGAATTCTGAAGAAGTGGAAACTACCTTGTCAAACTTGCCTGAAGAATGGAAGAACATTGATATTCTGATCAATAATGCAGGTCTGAGTCAGGGTTTGGATGCGATTCAAGACGGTCAGATCGGAGATTGGGACCGGATGATTGACACGAATGTAAAAGGGTTGCTTTATGTGACCAAATATGTAATTCCAATGATGGCTGGCAGTGAACAAGCTCACATCATCAACCTAGGTTCAATAGCAGGGAAAGAGGTTTATCCTAATGGAAATGTATATTGTGCTACTAAACATGCTGTAGATGCATTGACCAAGGCAATGCGAATTGATTTGCTGTCAAAAGGCATCAAAGTGACCAGCATTGACCCGGGTATGGTTGAAACAGAATTTTCAGAGGTACGATTTCATGGGGATAAGGATAGAGCAAAAAGTGTTTATCACGGATTGACTCCGCTTACTGGACAAGATATAGCAGAGATTGTATCATTTGTACTTTCGAGACCAAAACATGTTAATATAAATGACTTGTTGGTTATGCCAACAGCACAAGCAAACGGAACATTAGTAATTAGAAAATAAATAAAAGAAGATGTCATTAGAAGCAAAAATCAATCAAGATATTAAAGCGGCGATGATCGCTAAAGACAATGTAAGATTACGTGGATTGCGTGCTATCAAAGCTGCAATACTATTAGCTAATACTGAGAAAGGCCATGCAGAACAACTAACTGAGGACGGCGAAATCAAGGTATTGCAAAAACTTGCGAAACAACGCAAAGAATCTGCTGAAATCTATCAGCAACAAGACAGAAAAGACCTTTACACGATCGAGATTGAAGAATTGGAAGTAATTGAGGAATTCCTACCCAAACAATTAGATCGTGATGCCATTGAAAATGTAGTAAAAGGAATTATTGCAGAAACTGGAGCTTCTTCCATTAAAGACATGGGAAAAGTAATGGGTGCAGCAAATCAAAAATTGGCTGGTCAAGCAGATGGGAGAACGATTTCGGAGGTTGTAAAATCATTATTGAGTTAAGATATGGAATGGAGGATTAAATCCTTTTCAGACCTTAGTTCCTTGGAGCTCTATAAAATTTTGCAATTAAGGATCAATGTTTTTATGCTGGAGCAAGATTGTCTATATCCGGAATGTGATGATAAAGACTTGAAAGGCGAGCACCTTTATTTGGTTGAAGAAGACCAATGTTTAGCTTACGCTAGGCTTTTGCCTCCTGATGTCTCCTACCCTAATTGCAGTTCGATTGGAAGAGTGGTTGTCCATGCTGATCATAGACAGCATAAGTATGGTCAAGAACTTATGGAGCGTGCGATTGCCTATTTGAAGAATGAGTTTCCAGAAGTTCCTATTAGAATTAGCGCCCAGGAATATCTCAAACGATTCTATACCAATTTTGGCTTTAAAATAGAAAGCGATGTTTACTTGGAGGATGATATTCCTCACTTAGAAATGGCTTTATATTAAAAACGAAAACCCGTCAGAAATTGACGGGTTTTGCTTTTGTTATGATTGGTCTATTCTACTAGCTTAGTTAAGAACTCAGGATCTTCAATCTCTGACAATAATGATTGTTTAGTAAGGATCGGGTTATGTTTCACCCTTACTTTCGTCCATCTTCCCAATGTGAGGTTGTATTCTCCACCCATATAATTAAAATGTCCGAGGTTTGCCGGAGTATTATAGGTATGTGCATTTGTATTGGTTCCACTTCTGTAGAACGGCTGTTCCTCTAAAGTCAAAGGATTGATAATATCGTATACATCCGTATTAGCAATTCTATATCCTTTATTATCAGCATACAGACTTCCACCTGTTGCTACAAAAACCACGTCTTCAGGAATTGATTTATCATCTATTTTAGTTCCTTCAAAAATTGCAATTCCGTACGCAAATCCACTATTTGCTAATAAGTTTGAAGTTCTATTACCAAAGTCAAATCCGTTATTCTTAGAGTAATCGTAGGATTGAATCCAATTAGCTTCTTTGATACTAGTAGATCCATTACCGTTGATCAGCTTATTCGATCCTCCCACGTAAAAAAGCTTTCCTTTCTGAACTTTACCTTTTGTTAAATCGAACTTATATGTTCTCATTCCCCCTGTTGCCCAACCTTTTTGAGGCACACCTGTAGGTCTTGCACGTGTTGCGTTGTTATTGGTTACAACGGACATGGGTGTTTTGGAAAAGTCAATATCCTCAGTCGCCATAAATTGCATATATTCATGGTTGGAGTCAGAACCTGCAGGATCATTCATCCATCCAGTAATGATTACCTTTGGAGTTTTGTAAACAGATTTCAATTCTATCAAATCCTTACTGCTTCTCAACCTATGATACGGCACTAATTTGTCACCATCTTTTTTGATAAAGATGATCCCAAAATAATTAGCCATTCTCAACTGCGGCAATTTAGCAATAGGAGAATTAGGGTCAGTTTGCACATTGATTGTTCCGAAACCATCATTTATTTCAAAATCTCCAGAAATGACCTGTCCTTCTTTTGGCGTATATCCAACGCCTGCTTTTACAAGTGCTACCAACGTACTTTCAAAATGGTCAGGATTCGCTGCTATTCTTGCTGTATTCGTCAATGTCACTGCAACAGGTCTGTCAGAAGCTACTTTACTAATTTTATTGTTGGTTATATTTTTTATCTGAAGGATTCCATCTACTCGATCTAGGGTTGAGCCTTCAATATCAATTATCAATGAATCTCCAGGTACATAGCTCTTGGCATCTGAACCAATATTTATAGCTATACCTCGACTAAAATTTAGCCTCCTTTTATCTTGTACGATCAACAAATCTTTAGGCAGATTATCTGCTTGATGATCTGAAATCACAGTGACAGCAATCTTGGAGGAACCTCCAAGAGATTGCACATTTAGTTGAACAGGCTTGCCTTTGAATATAGTCCTGACATCATATAAACCAATATATGGACTTACGACTCCGCCGGGATAATTGGTTTTTTACACACCCAATGATTGAACTGATCAAAAGGATTGCAAAGGTTATTTTTAAAAATATATTTTTCATTGGATATTATTTATGGTTTTTGCCACCAGACTTTAGTATTCATTTCATCAGGACCTTGCCTTTCAATGGCGGCTCTATAATTCTTGGAATTAGTGGATTGTACATATACAGGATAAGTCATTCTTGCTGGCATTTCACCGTTATTTGACAGTCCTTTCCCTTTTGGTAAGATTGGGTGACCTGTTCTTCTATGTTCAAACCACTGTTGGTTGTCAACCATAAACAGGGCATAATATTTCTGTCTGTGCAATCTTTCCATTTTCTGTTCTATATTCTCGTTATCATTCCAATCTATGTCAGAAGCAACTAAATGGGATTGAGCATTGCCTTTCCAATTCGGCAACCATAGTCTGATGCATGACTCTACCCCGCTATAAAAGGCTTCTCGAACATTGCCCTTAATTATCCCTTTAAGGATAGCCTCAGCTTTAATAAACTCCACTTCTGAGAAGTTCAACATCATCCCAGTTAGAGGCTCCTTCTGCAGACTATTTACCCCTCCCTGCTGGTCAGCAGAATAGAAATACGACATTTTTGTAACATCTTCATTTCCTGGTTCATATCCGCTAGGCACTCCTGTATAGCTTCCACTAATTGGTGCAATTCCCAATCTATTTACATTGCCGGTACCATATTCTGGGATGTTAAGCCTGGGATCATTGGAATCTCTTAAGAAATCAATAAAGAATTCCGCTATCGCGACCGCACGGAAATCTTGGACCCGTGTAAGCATAAATGGTGATATATAGGCTCCATTTCCAGTCCATCTTAAAATAGCGGATTCTTCATTTTTAGATATTATGGGATATTCTGCTCTTTTTGTCTCCAAAATCTCTTGGATCTTTTGAGTAGCAAATTCCTTTATTTCCTCTTTGTGGACAACACGCAACAAAAGTCTCAGGTACAGTGAATTACTAAATCTTCGCCAGTTATTGACATTTCCACTATAAACAGGATCATGAGTAGGATCAATTGACTGGTTAGTTGCCAAATAAGCGTTAGCTGTATCTAATTTGTCAAATATATCTTTATAGATTTCAAATTGTGGATCAAATTGCGGTTCGAAATTCAATGAGTCTCGACCAAGAATTGACCCGGAATAAGGAATATCACCATAGGTATCTGTTAAGATGGAGTATGTCCAGGATTGAAGTACAAGAGAGATACCTTGATAGGATTTATTGGTGTTTTCACCTCGAGTTGATTTACTGTACATGTCTTTGTAATTAGACATGTTCAAGTAATGGCTATTCCAAGTATAATCGGACCAGTTTCTTCTGATATCATAACGAAAGACCCGACCTTCACCATCACTCATGTTAACAGTTACCTGCATGAGTTCATTATTGAAGGTTCTATTCCTTTGCATATTGTAACCCACAGTTTTTACCAATGCGCTTGACATAAACTGATTTGGATAACCATCCTTTGATCCTGTTGGGTCAATATTCAGTTTATCAAATCCTTTTTGGCAAGAACTGAATATGATGAATGAGGCTAATGTTAGAAGTAAAATTTTTAGTTTCATGATATTATAATTAAAATCCAACGATTAAATTAAAACCGAATGTTCTAGTTGAAGGGAACTGAGCGATTTCAAATCCTTTAACCACATCGGGGCCATCGAGCGTTCCGAATTCAGGGTCGAATGCGGGCCATTTAGTCCAGATAAATAGGTCACGCCCATAAATACCCACTGTTGCTCTATTTACGTTGATTTTTTGAGTTAGTTTTTTACTAAGGGTATAGTCCAACCTAGCTTCACGGAATTTCAGGAAGTCAGTTGGGAAGACGTTTCCTTCTGCGTTGTCGGGTCCAAAGTGAGAACGGTAATATTGATCGATATTTGTCGCGATGACATCGTTCTTGCGGAATGTTCCATCCGGATTTTGCAATACTCCGTTTCCTATAATTCCGCTATATCTTCCAGGCAAGGTATTTCTTGTTTTACCTTGTTCTGCCAATTTATAATGAGTGAGCGAATGAGCTACTCCACCCCATTGGGTATCAAACAATAGGTTTAATTTTAGGCCTCTATAATTGAAGGTATTTCCGAAACTTAACTTTCCTTTTGGGTAATTATTTCCTAAAGGAATTAAATAGTTGGTTAGTTTTGCATAACCTGTTCTTTCATCATAGATGATTTGTCCATCTGGGGCACGCAAATATCCCAGACCGAACATATCGCCCATACTTCCTCCGACATGTCCAATGATTTGACCTAATCCTATGGATCTTGCTTGGATAACAATTGAACTATCGGATAGCTCAAGTATTTTATTTCTGTTGGCGGTATAAGTGACCAGCGATGACCAGCTGAAATTAGCATTTTTGATCTGATTGGTATTTAATGCTATTTCAAGTCCGGTATTTTGAACTTCACCGACATTCATGATAAATCTATTCACCCCAGAAGATGCATCCACTATTCTTCTTAGATGTTGATTGAATGAATTTGCTTTATATACGGAAACATCTAAATTGACTTTATTTTTGAACAGTCTAATATCAGCCCCGAATTCCAATGAGTTAGTTTTCAATGGTTTCAACAATGGATTAACTAATAGGTGCGGGTTTGTCAATGAACCACCGATAAGTGGATTTCCAACCTGGTAGGTAAAATTCGTTAAGTATGGTGTTTGTGCACCGGAACCAGTTCCTGCAATGGAAGCTCTAATTTTTGCAAAGGAGATTATCTCTGGCAGATTTGCGATTTCCGAAATCACAAAAGACCCATTTAATGAAGGGTAAAAAAAGTTGACCTTTTTATCAGGAAATGCAGAAGAATGCAAAGTACTTGTCCAATCCATCCGCGCTGTTGCATCCAAAAAAAGAAATTCTCGGTAAGCAGCAGTCATCAATCCATAAAAGGAATTGGTTTCAAATTTTTCTATTCTCTGCTTACTTCTAACGCCATATTTAGAATTGCTATGGTTGAACTCTCCAGGAAAGGTAAGTCCATCAGATGCCAACTCATCTCTTCTATATTCATTTGCCAATGTAGCCCCTCCAGCAGTGATAGAAAAATCGAAGTCTTTGTTAATTTCCTTTTGATAGCGCAATAAAAAATCTGCATTGGTTTCTTTTCCAAAAATGGCTTGAGTTCTATGGCTACCTTCTGGCAATCTTGATCCAGCATCATATGGCCTATTTTGAAATCTATTCTCAGTAGACAAATCCATAGATGCCCTCAATAGCAGACTTAATTCTTTAGTGAATTGATACGTTGTTTGCGCATTACCTGTAATTACATGGCGATTGTTTGAATTGATGAATTCATTGACAATGGCATAAGGATTTTCAGGATATGAACTAAAAGGATATTTGATTCGTTCATTTTCTTTTCCTTTAACCCAATAGTCTTTTAGACCATTGATGTCCGAACTTGGCTGCCAAAAGATATACCAATACATCAGAGATTGGTTTCCATAGCCTGATCCCGGCAAATTATCACTCCAACGGTTATTATAATTCACCTTTGTATTGATCTGGAGTTTATCAGAAACTCTTGAATTCACTGAAATTGCAAAAGTATTTCGTTTATAGCCTGTATTAGGCACGATCCATTTGTTTTGGACATTTGTTGCTGAGAATCTCGCTGTTGTTTTGTCGGTGCTACCGTCAATACTTACGGAATTGGTATATGTTCTACCCACATCAAAAAAAGCATTAACACCATTTTTTCCTGAATATGCTCTCCATGGTGTTCGTTCTAGTCCTACAGTTTGCGTTTTGGGATCGTACTGAAAGAATTTTTGACCATCGAATTTTGGACCATATGCAGAACTTGTTCCTGCAGTGCTATGCCCATCTTCTGAGGGACCATAAGAATAATGCGCAGAACCACCCAATCCTTGCCCATACTCATATTGCAATGCTGGAGATCTATTCATGCTTTCAAAAGAGACATTGGAATTTACCGTTACGCCTATCCCTTTATCTTTTTTAGAACCAGATTTTGTGGTGATAACGATTGCACCATTTGCTGCGCGCTGTCCATAAAGTGCAGCAGCACCCGGGCCTTTAAGCACGGTAATGGTCTCAATATCTTCAGGGTTGATATCATCCATTCCTGAGCCATAATCGACAGGCATATTTTCAGAACTCACACCATATGCATTATCAGAATCCAAGGCAGACCTGCGGCCAGAGCCACCATTGACCATTACTCCATCTACAATAATCAGAGCTTCATTCTCACCTGTAATATTGTTTTCCCCACGAAGTATGATTTTGGTTGTTCCAACAGGACCTGCATTTGAACGCATAAGGTTCAAACCCGCGACTTTTCCTGATAATGCATCCATCCAATTACTGGATAAAGCTTCAGTTAATTGTTCTCCTTTAACTGTTGTAGTTGAATAGCCTAGAGCTTTTTCATCTCGTTTAATTCCTAAAGCGGTAACTACAACTTCATCTATTGATTCGTCAAGAGGAGACAATTCAACTCTAATGTTATTTTTATTTGCCTTAATTGAAGACTGTACATATCCTATTCTTTTGAAGGATATTTCTGTACCTTTAATTACTTCCTTTTGAAATACCCCACTCGCATTCGTAGATCCTACTTGTCTATTTCCTACCATTATACTTACCCCTTCGATAGGTTCACCAGATGATTTGTCAACAACAGTAAGTCGAATATCGATCAATTGCTGATCTTTTTGAACCACTTGGAGGTAAGGCAAGTGGCTGGATGCCAAGCTTTCCCCATTTGCATTTAGCAAGAGAGCAAGCAAAGGCACGCAAAATTTCATTGAAGTTTTACTCATTTATAAGAGTATTTACTTAACTATTGCGACAAATTTAATCTTAATGGATAATATTATGATTAAATAAACGTTGGTAAATTGATAATAAATGGTTAAAATTATATTAAGAGAAATATATTATTTACATAAGAAAAAAGAGCGACATTTGAATTAATGTCGCTCTTCTGTATGTTGAATTATTTAATTTTATCTGGTTTTTACAGGTCGCTGTCCATAATGTCTGTCTCTTTCAAATGTTGACATATGGCGTTCTTTTTTGGCGGGATAAATATCATCCAAAGTAATCATAATACCTGTTTCTTCCACTTCTCCAAACTCATTATTTTGGGCAGTACCAAAGACTCTCATGGTTGGAGAAAGGTTCATATAGGTATTGATTAAAGGCGGAATATTTTCATCCAATTCTCTAATTCTTGTATTTAATACTTTGTAACCTTCTTTGTATTCAAGTCCATCAAAAATCCCTTCGTATTTCGAGATATCCGTTTTATAACCTAAATATAAATCCTCCACAGGATGAACCAAATTATCTTTATCCGGGAAATAGTGATTCATGAAATAGATTAATAAATCTCTTGCTTCGGGATTATAATGCGGATACATGGTAACTTTTCCGAAGAGATATTTCACATCGGGGTTTAAAAGTACCAATGCACCTAATCCATCCCATAAATTATCCAGAGAAAAAATACCCTTTCTATTATCTATCGCTGGTTGGTATTTAGGTTGCACCCATGATCTTCCTAATTCTATAGTATAAGGAAGGAAGTCTTTTTTGAATTGTTCTGTAAAATCGAAATAATGAGCGGTTGACAAATGGAGTTCACCATTATTATCAGCAGCTTGGTCACATTTTATTACTCTGTAACCTGCGATTATTTCTTCATCTTCAGGGTTCCATGCGATTAATTGGTCGTAATTGTGTTCGGAAGTGTCATTTTCATCGATATCCAATGGCAGTCCTGTACCGCCACCAGCACCTCTAAAAGTAAGTTCCCTTAATCTACCAATCTCACGCATGATATTTGGTGCGGTATGATAATTTACTAGGTATACTTCGTTGCTACCATTGTTGGTATAGCGTACGAAAGCCTCCTTAGTAAGTTCTTTCTTAATTAGATCTCTATCTACCGGTTGAATTATTTCTTGCATAAATTATTTTTTACCATCGGCCATGGCATAAACCACATCTTTTACTTCAGCAGCCCATTGACGTTCGTTTTTACTGGTGTCGAAATGGGTATAAGGAATTTTCTTCCCAATTCTGATTGTTATATCTTTACCTCTTTGTGAGAACAACTCATCGGGTAAATATAACATTTCAATATTTGCTTTCAACCCTAATTTCTGTCTTATTCTTGCTAGATTATAAAAGAAGTTTGAATTTCTGCCCTCAATATACACAGGAACAATATCTTTTTTATATTTTTTTGCTTTACTGATAAAGCTTTTTTTCCATTCAAGGTCGACAACTTTTCCATTAATCTTTCTAGACACAAGTCCTGCTGGGAATACAAGTAAGGCATGATCGGATGCATAAGCATTTTCAATTGCAGCGATCCCCGATTTACTTTGTCCACCGATTTTGTTCACAGGTACGAATAGAGGTTCCAGGTTACGGACATTCATAAGGATATCATTTACCAAGAACTTGACATCTTTACGATATTTGCCAATTACCTGCATAAATGCTACTCCATCCAATCCGCCTAGTGGGTGATTTGAAGCAAAGATGACGCTATCTTCCAAAGGAATATTTTCCGCTCCTTCTAAATGCACATTTACCTGAAGCTCTTTCAGCAATGAGTCCACAAAGTCTAAGCCCATATCATCATGATACGTAGTCATGATGTAATTAATCTCGTCTTCGTGCAAGGTTCTCTTTAAATAACTCATTAATGGCTTAGGTATCCATTTGGCTAAACCTGGACTTTTCTTACGTATTACTTCCCTGATTTCAATAAACTTATCTTGCTCTAGTAAGCCCATATACTATACTACTCTTTAATAAAAGTTGTGTAAAATTACATAATTAGTTTTAAGATGAGTAAAACATCTTTTTATTTATATCAAATTTAATATTTTCGTTACCTTAGCAATTAAGGGATAATTAAACTAAAATTAAACGTTTTTTGTTTATTGTAGTTTAATAAATAAAAGGAATCATGTATATCGGAGAAAACATATCAACGCTTTATACCGAAGTTCACCCGAACGATTCGGTTTCTGCTACGTTGGACAAAGTCAATGAGCTCCATTTTCATCAACTGCCAGTGGTCAAAGGAAAGGAATATTTGGGATTGATCACCGAAGAAGACCTGCTATCTGCAGAAGATGAAGATACATTAATCAAAGAAATGAAATTCACTTTTCCTTTCATTTACTTATATGACTATCAACATATATATGATGCTCTACAATATCTAGAAACTTACCAATTTGATTTGTTGCCCATTGTCAACAAGCAAAAGGAATATGTGGGAGTTATTACTCAGAAGGATTTATTGAGATCGATAAACCAAACCTTATCCAATCAAGATAAAGGTGCTATCATTGTTCTTGAAATGGAAGATAGAGATAATAGCCTGACCCATGTAGCTCATATTATAGAGTCTGAAAACACCAAGATATTAAGTACAGGGATTCATCCTATTGAGAATTCGACCAAGGTTGAGTTAACCATAAAGGTAAACAAAAACAATATTTCATCGGTTTTAGCTTCTTTATGGCGCCATGATTATGTTGTGAAAGCTACTTTTAATGATGGATCAGACCAGAATGACATCCAAGAGCGTTATAATCTTTTGATGAATTATTTGAATATTTAATACCTAGAAATTCTCATCTTTGCGCAAAATATTATTTAAAGCATGAAAGAGCTGTCCATAGCAGTATACGGTCGAGAGTTTAATCAATCCGTCATCGGATACGTTGTTGAGCTGTTCACCTATCTGCGTGAAAGAAATGTTAATGTTTATATCCATCATGACTTCCACAGCTTTCTTAAGCGATTGTGCAAACTAGATTTTACCTTTAAAAAATTCAAGTCGCATAAAGATCTGCCTAGTGATATTGCGTTTATGCTTAGTTTGGGTGGTGATGGCACCATGCTTTCAGCAGCAACATTAATTAAAGACTCAGGCATTCCTTTGGCAGGGATCAATTTTGGTCGTTTGGGATTTTTGGCCAATATTTCCAAGAACCATATTGAGGATGCTTTGGACCAAATCTTATCCAATAATTATCAGATCCAAAAAAGAGCCTTATTACAGGTAGAGAGTTCTGATGGAACTTTTATTAAAGGTGAGGATTTTGCTTTAAATGACATCACTGTTTTCAGATCAGATTCTTCGGCCATGATCACGGTGCATGCAGTTTTAGATGATGAGCTGTTGAACTCTTATTGGGCAGATGGCTTGATAATAGCTACTCCAACCGGATCTACAGCGTATTCATTGAGCTGTGGTGGCCCTATCATTATGCCTGGCAGTGGAAATTTTGTTATTACTCCTATTTCTCCTCACAACTTGAACGTAAGGCCTATTGTCGTTAATGAAAACATGACATTGCGTCTGGAAATAGAAAGCCGTACTGAAAAGTACATTCTGAGTTGTGATTCAAAAAGTCACACATTAAGCACAAAAACAAGCCTTACCATCACTAA
Organism: Sphingobacterium daejeonense; assembly: GCF_901472535.1. Taxonomy (NCBI): domain Bacteria; kingdom Pseudomonadati; phylum Bacteroidota; class Sphingobacteriia; order Sphingobacteriales; family Sphingobacteriaceae; genus Sphingobacterium; species Sphingobacterium daejeonense. The sequence goes on from NZ_LR590470.1 coordinate 3,551,028, forward strand.
AGCGCCTTTCAGCATTAATTTAATCCGTCTTCAGAACGATCAATATTTTGGTATTTTGAGAGAGAAATTACTATGGGGTATCGATGTTCGCAATTATTAATTTTAATGTGCAAACAGCTATTATCCATAATTTTTATATTGGGATTTCTTTAAAAGCCTTATCTTTACGATAAATTCTATAAGTATTGGTACCATATCATTTATTTAACCGTTTCATTTTTCAGCAGATGCCTTTGAAATCATATTTTGAGTTGATGACGGTTAATAAATATTCAATGCATTAATTTCATATTATCTAATGAGTTTTAAAGATAAAATAGATAAAACTAGATTACCCCAGCATATTGCGATTATCATGGATGGTAACGGCCGGTGGGCAAAAGAGAAGGGAGAACTTCGGGTATTTGGCCACAAAAATGGTGTTACTGCCGTTCGGGAAGCATTAGAGGCTTCCGTTGAGATTGGTCTTTCCTATCTTACCCTTTATGCTTTTTCAACTGAGAATTGGAACCGACCTCAATTTGAAGTTGACGCCCTGATGGAGCTATTAGTAAACTCATTAAACCAAGAATTACCAACCTTTCAAGAGAATAATATTCGCGTGAACAGCATTGGCAGAATGTCTGATCTTCCAGGGCATTGCCAAGTAACTTTACAGTCAACCATTGAACAAACCAAGAACAATACAGGCTGCACATTGACCTTAGCATTGAGCTATGGATCGCGCCAGGAGATCTTGGATGCTACAAAATCAATTGCTGAAAAAGTTAAAAAAGGTGAAATTTCTCTAGAGGATATTAACGAAGACTTATTCAGCAAAAATCTCTATACCTATGATCTTCCCGACCCTGATTTATTGATCAGAACCAGCGGTGAAGAGCGCATAAGCAACTATATGTTATGGCAAATAGCTTATTCTGAGCTGTTTTTCCTACCTATGATGTGGCCTGAATTCTCCAGAGAGACTTTATTTGAGTGTATTTATTTATATCAAAATAGAGAAAGAAGATTTGGGAAAACTAGTGAACAATTATAAGAAATCATTACTTTTGCAACATTTTGATTCCGGCAGGTATAATGTCAGGAATTCGTAATATTTCTTTTAACAAAAATTAACAAGACTTTGCTGTACTTTAGCAGACATAATAAAAAGTAAATGAAGCGTATAATTAAACTTTCTATTTTACTCACCCTCTTAATTTGCAATTTCGCGCAGGCTCAGATAACAGGAAATAGGCCTTTGAATTTGAACAATCCAGATGACATCAGTTATTTGGACCCTAAAAACTATGTTATCGGTGGAGTAACAGTATCCGGAGCAAAATATCTAGATTCCGAAGTACTGATCACGATTTCAAAATTATCGGTGGGACAATACATAGAGGTTCCTAGCGAACAGACCTCGAACGTAATTAAAGACTTAATGTCACAAAACCTGTTCGAAGATGTTCAGTTATATGCTACTAAGATCGAAGGGGAAACAATCTTCTTAGAAATCAGGGTTGTTGAAAGACCAAGACTTACAAGAGTAGATATTAATGGCTTAAGTAAATCTCAAACTGAGGAAGTTCGTAAGCGATTAAATACCAACGCTGGTAAAATCGTTAATGATAACTTACTACTTACAACCAAGACTACCATTGAAAAATTCCTAAGAGAAAAATCTTATTTATATCCAGACATTACGATTACAACTAAGCCTGATTCAGGACAAGCAAACAATGAAATCGTAATTGTAGATGTAGAAAGAAACAAAAAAATCAAAGTTAACAGCATCAACTTTACCGGAAACGAAGAGTTCAGCGACAAACAGCTAACGAAATTCATGAAAGGTGTTCGTCCTAGAGCATGGTTCAGAGTATTTGGTCCGGGTAAATTCAAGGATGACAAATACGAAGAAGCAAAAACTAACCTAGTTGCAAAAATGCAAGATAAAGGTTTCCGTGATGCTCAGATTATTAAAGATACTGTGAGACGTCATGACAACAATGAAGTAGCTATTGATTTGGATGTCTATGAAGGTCCTAAATATTACGTAGGTGATATTACATGGTCTGGAAACTCCAAATTCAAGGATTCTGTATTGAATATCTTATTAGGTATCAAACGTGGAGATATCTATAGCGAGGAAAAATTGAACTCAAAATTGAGTGGTCCTACAAGGAACTCTGACGATATCGCAGCAATCTATCAAAATGATGGTTACTTGACGTTCAATGTTCAGCCGGTTATCAAACGTATCCATCAAGATACTATCGATTTGGACATCCAGATGTTTGAAGGAAAGCAGTATACGATCAATAACGTAATCTTAAAAGGAAATGATGTAACGAATGACCGAGTGGTATTACGTTCTATCTATACAAAACCGGGTCAGAAATATTCTAGAGAGTTATTGGTTAGAAGTGTTAGGGAGATTTCTCAATTAGGAATGTTTGATGAGCAAAAGGTTAACCCTATGCCAACCAACTTGAACTATGAAGAAGGAACAACTGATATTGAATTCTCAGTTGCGGAAAAACCATCAGACCAAGTTGAATTATCAGGTGGTTATGGTGCAGGCCAGGTTATCGGTACTTTGGGTTTGAATTTCAACAACTTCTCAACGAGCAATTTCTTCAAAAAAGAATCTTGGAAACCACTTCCTAGAGGTGATGGTCAGAAATTGAGTATCCGTGGTCAGACTTCAGGAAAACGTTATCAATCCTACAGTTTCTCATTCTCTGAGCCATGGTTAGGTGGTAAAAAACCTATTTACTTTGGTTTGAGTGCTTATATTTCGAATTCACAATACCAACGTTATAACTGGGAATCTAACCGTTATGAAGATTACGAGGGTATTCCAAAAATCAAGATGCACGGTGTTACCGCAACATTAGGTAAGCGTTTGCAATGGCCAGACAACTATTTTCAAATCAATAGTTCTCTATCTTACCAACGCTATTTATTGGATAACTACGGTGGTATCTTTTTATTCTCTGATGGTACTGCTTATAACATTAACTTTACTCAAGAGATCAGCAGAAACTCTATTGATGCTCCTATTTACCCGACATCAGGATCACACATTAAATTCAGTGTTCAGTTGACTCCTCCGTATTCATTATGGAACAACATCAACTATGAAACTGCGCCTGATGCAGAGAAGTTCAAGTTTACGGAGTACCACAAGTGGAAATTTGACTCTCAATGGTATACTAAAATTGCAGGTAAATTAGTTTTGAAAGCCCAAGCGCAATTTGGTTATTTGGGAAGATATAATTCAGAAACAATTGTTTCACCATTCGAGCGTTTTAAATTAGGTGGTGATGGTATGCAAGGATTTGACTTCTTACAAGGTTCTGAAATTATTGCGATGCGTGGATATGCAAATGGTGCATTGATTCCAGCTTCTACAGGTAGCAATCAACAAAATATTGCCATTCGTTCGGGTAGCCCTATCTATGCTAAATATCAGCTAGAATTACGTCATCCAATTATGTTGAACGATCAAGCGACTGTATTTGCTTTGGCTTTTGCAGAAGCAGGTAATACTTGGAATAAATTTGATGAAGTAAATCCGTTCAAGGTTCGTCGTACAGTTGGTGTTGGAGCACGTATCTTCTTACCTATCTTTGGTATGCTGGGTATTGACTATGGTCATGCTTTAGATCCTATCCCTGGATTGACTACTGATCAGTGGAAGCAAAACTTCACCTTCAGTATTATCCAAAATATGGGCGGGTTCTAATTAAACTTTTTAACATTTAAATTGTCTTAAACATAGAATTTAAAAAAATAATATGTCGATGAAAAGAATAGCAATAATAATCGTGATGTTAACTATGATGGGTTCAGTATCATTTGCCCAAAAATTAGCATATGTAGATTCAGAGTATGTCATGAAACATATCCCTGAATATAATTCAGCGATCAAACAGATGGATGATCAGTCAAAACAATGGCAAGCTGAGGTCGATAGACAATATGACGAGATAGAGCGTATGTATCAGGCATACCAAAAAGATCAAGCGAATTTAAATGCAGATATGCGCAGACGTCGTGAAGATGAAATCGTGAACAAAGAAAAAGCAGTGAAGGAATTCCAACGCACTAAATTTGGTATGGATGGTGATCTTTTCAAACAGCGCGAAAACTTGATGAAACCTATTCAAGCAAAGGTTAGCAAAGCAATTCAAGATGTAGCTACTGCTGGTCAGTTTGATTTTATCATGGACAAAAGAAGCGAAAATAGCTTCTTGTATGCGAATCCAAGCTTGGATAAAAGTAACGATGTTATCACTAAACTAGGATTGAGACCCAATCCCTCTTTAGCGAACTAATATTTTTTATTATAATTGCAATCTAATTTTATTATTCAACACATAAAAACAACAGAAAATTACTTATATCAGAAAATATAAGACTAACAAAAACAGCATGAAAAATTTATTGAAAAGTGTAGTATTAGCATCTGGAATTTTATTGGCGGGTACTGCTGCCAATGCACAACAAAAAATTGGACACATCAACACAGCAGAAATTGTTCAGTCTACAAATGAATTTAAAGCTGCTGAAGCACAAATGAAAACCTTGAGCGAAACTAAGCAACAAGAGATTCAAGGCATGATCAGCGAGTACCAAAAAGAACAGAACAATGCCAACGAAAAGTTGAGAAACCGTAGCGAAGCTAACAAAGAAACTGTAGATGCTGAAGTTCAAACTATCGCTACTAAAATGCGTGACATGGAAACACGTATCCAAGGTGTTCAACAAGCTGCACAAGAAGAAATCGGTAAAAAACAACAAGAGTTATATGCTCCTATTGAGCAAAAAGTAATGACTGCAATCAATACTGTAGCTAAAGAAAAAGGTTATGCTTATGTATTAGACATCTCTAACGGTGGAGTTCCTTACTTCCAAGGTGGTGATGACTTAACTGCAGAAATCAAAGCTAAATTAGGTGTAAGCGCAACAGCTGCTCCAGCTGCTGCTCCTAAAAAATAATTCCAGTTTTTTTAAGACACAAAAAAGGATCAACCCTGCGGTTGATCCTTTTTTGTGTCTTTAACTTTCCTTTATCATAGGTTTCCTCTCTTCATCTCATCCATGGCATAATTGGCAGCTCTCGCTGTAAATGCCATATAAGTCAATGATGGATTTTGTGTCCCTGTAGAGGTCATACTAGCACCGTCCGTTACAAATACATTTTTACATAGATGCATTTGGTTCCATTGATTCAGGATCGATGTCTTGGGATCTCTACCCATCCTAGCCCCTCCCATTTCGTGAATATCTAAACCAGGGTTTTGCTTGCTATTATGCTGGCTAATGTTTTTTGCTCCAATATATTCTAACATCTCAGAACCTTGGTTCAGAAAATCTTGCATGCTCTTTTGATCATTATCATCATATCCAACATAGAATACCATCTGTGCCATTCCGAATTTATCTTTTAGATCAGTACTCAAGCGGACATGGTTTTCCTCTTTCGGAATTGTTTCACCTTGCATCATCATTCCGATTCCCCACCCGCCAACTTCTGAAAGACTATCTTTGAATGCAGCACCTACTTGCATGTCACTATTGGCTCCTCTGCCCCTATAAGCTCCAAAGAATGAAGCATAGCCACGCAAAAAGTCCATCTCTTGTTTTTTTACATTCCTGAAATTTGGGATGATGGGCTGGGTAGGTCGTCGACCATAATAATACATATCTTCAAAGCCTTCCATTGTTGCTGAAATAGACCCTAAATAGTTATGAAAAGCAATGTACTTGCCCAATAAGCCAGAGTCATTGCCCAATCCATTTGGAAACCTAGAAGAAGTCGAATTCAGCAAGATTTGATTTGTTGCAATGGCCGAAGCATTTACAAAAATAACTTTGGCAAAATATTCAGCGGTTTTTTGTGTTTCGGCATCAATAATCCTCACTCCAGATGCTTTTTGCTTTTGGTCGTCATATATGATAGACTCTACGATTGAATTAGGCCTAATTGTAAGATTTCCTGTTTTGGCTGCCCAAGGAAGAGTCGATGCATTTGAACTGAAATATCCGCCGAAGGGACATCCGCGTTGGCACATCGTTCTGTTTTGGCACTTGGTCCTACCCTGCTGAATATGGACAGGCTGAGGATCTGTAATATGAGCACATCTCCCTGCAATTACCTGACGATCTGGATATTTTTGTGGGATTTTCTTTTGATCATTTGTTCTACAGCATTTAGATCAAATGCCGGTAAAAATTCACCATCAGGCATGGCAGCATTGCCATCCCTATTTCCGGATACTCCGATAAACTTCTCAACATGACTATACCAAGGAGCAATATCTTTATACCGTATAGGCCAATCAACAGCAAATCCATCTCGTGCAGGACCCTCAAAATCATAGTCACTCCAACGTTGAACTTGTCTTGCCCATAACAAAGATTTCCCTCCAACATGATAGCCACGGATCCAATCGAATGGTTTCTCCTGTACGTATTCTTGCTCTTTATCCTTGGTAAAAAAATGAATGGCATCCTCATTAAATGCATAGCACCTTGAGGCAATCGGATTTTCCTCCCTAACCTTCAAAGCAACCTGATTGTGATGGTCAAATTCCCAAGGATCCATATATGCTGTGGGATAGTCTTTGATATGCTGAACATCGAAACCGCGCTCCAAGACTAAAGTCTTAAAGCCCTTCTCGCAAAATTCCTTCGCAGCCCAGCCTCCAGATATTCCAGATCCAATTACGATCACATCAAATGTATTAGTTTCTGCCATGAGTTGATTTTTTGATTATATCCATTATTATGAAATAAATGTTTTTCAATGGATTTGGCTTTTTGGTTTGAATCCGACTGCAATTTACAAAACCAAGCTTAATATTAGGAGCTATTTGTTGTATCAATATTTATACCTACCTTGATTTGATGGCATGTTTCGATTATTTGATGAGGTCAATTAATTTTTTAATCTTTCTAAATAATTTATTATGCATGCATAGTATAATCCGATTAATTATATTTGTTAACCTAAATATTAAACTATGATAAGTCAACTCATATTTGGTATTATATTTATAGCAGCCATAATTTTATTCTATAAAAACGCAAGCAAGATTTATAGAAACATAAAATTAGGGCAATCAGTGAACCGTACCGACCAAGCTGGGGAGCGAATTAAAATTATGCTTCTGGTAGCATTTGGTCAGAAGAAAATGTTCAAAAAGCCAATCCCCGCCTTACTTCATTTATTTGTTTATGTAGGTTTCTGTATAATCAATATTGAGATGTTGGAAATTGTTATCGATGGTTTGTTTGGAAGTCATCGCGTTTTATCCAATGTCTTGGGAGGATTTTATGACTTTTTGATCTTTAGTTTTGAAATACTTGCATTTTTAGTGTTGCTGGGTTGCGTTATTTTTATGATCCGACGCAATGTTTTGAAGATTAAGAGGCTCAATCAGTCTGAATTGAACAATTGGCCAAAAACAGATGCCAATTTAATTCTGACTGCTGAAATATTATTAATGGCTGCCTTCTTAATTATGAATGCTGCTGATTATAAATTGCAGACATTAGGAGCAGCAGGTTACCATTCTGTTGGTTCCTTTCCTATCAGTTCCTATTTAGTTGGAATTCTTCCTGATTCGGTAAGCAATTTAATTTTGATTGAAAGGTTTGCTTGGTGGTTTCATATTATAGGTGTTTTGGCGTTCTTAAATTACCTTCCTATTTCCAAGCATTTACATATTATTTTGGCATTCCCAAATACGTATTTCACTAGGTTGGAGCCTAAAGGAGAGTTTAAGAATATGGCATCGGTGACTGAGGAGGTCAAAGTGATGTTGGATCCTAGTGTACCGCCGCCAACAGGAGAAGCGAGTCGTTTTGGAGTAAAAGATGTCCAAGATTTAACATGGAAAAATCTTTTGGATGCCTACACCTGTACAGAATGTGGTCGTTGTACATCCGCATGTCCAGCGAATATGACAGGAAAGTTGCTTTCTCCTAGAAAATAATGATGGATACTCGTGATCGATTGGAAGAAGTAGGAAAAAACATCGACAAAAATGGAAGCTTTGTAGACGACGGAAAAGGTTTGTTGGATACATATATCACCAGGGAAGAAATATGGGCTTGTACGACGTGTAATGCGTGTGTAGAGCAGTGCCCCGTTAACATCAATCCATTGGAGATAATCGTAGGGTTAAGACAGTTTGCTGTTATGGAGGAATCACAAGCTCCTTCAAGCATCAACAATATGTTTTCAAACTTGGAAAACAACGGTGCTCCATGGAAATATTCACAGGCTGACAGAGCAAATTGGACAAATCAATAAAAGGGAAAAACATGGAAAATCAATTACATATACCTACAGTAGCTGAATTATTGGCAAAAGGAGAAAGCCCAGATTTATTGTTTTGGGTTGGGTGCGCAGGTAGTTTTGATGAAAGAGCTCAACGTATTACTAGAGATATCTGTAAGATATTGCAACACGTAGGGATTAAATATGCCATCTTAGGAACAGAAGAAAGTTGCACAGGCGATCCTGCGAAACGCGCGGGAAACGAATTCTTATTTCAGATGCAGGCGATGATGAACATCCAAGTATTGGATGGATATGAAATCAAAAAGATCGTTACGGCATGTCCCCACTGTTTTAATACATTGAAGAACGAGTATCCTAGTTTGGGCGGGAATTATGAGGTAATTCATCATTCTCAGTTAATTCAATCCTTGATCGATGATGGCAAATTGAGACCATCAGATGGACATGAGTTCAAGGGTAAGAAAATAACATACCACGATCCTTGTTATTTAGGCCGAGGTAATGATATTTACGAAGCACCTAGAAAAGCTCTGGAAGTATTGGATGCAGACCTAGTGGAATTAAAAAGATGTAAATCCAACGGCTTATGTTGTGGAGCAGGTGGTGCGCAGATGTTCAAGGAACCTGAAAAAGGCGAAAAGGATATCAACGTAGAACGTATAGAGGATGTTATTGAAAGCCAAGCCAGCATCGTAGCTGCAGCATGCCCATTTTGTATGACTATGTTGAGAGATGGTGTAAAGGTTAAAGAAAAAGAACAGGAAATAAAAGTATTGGATATTGCAGAGATTACTGTAAAAGCCAACAATATATAGCATTTTTACTAAACAACATACAAACTAAAACCTTTGCCTGTCGGCAAGGGTTTTTTTATAAAATCCATAATAAAAAAAGGTCGAGGTAAAAACCTCGACCTTTATAATTTACCGGTGCCCAGGAGCAGATTCGAACTGCCACACCCATACAGGCGCCACCCCCTCAAGATGGTGCGTCTACCAATTTCGCCACCTGGGCTAAGACATCGCAAAAATAAACTTTATTTTTATTCTTACAACGATTTTAGCCTTTTTCCTTCTTAAGATTTTTATTGATTAACGTTTGGATTATTCCATCCGCCAAACCAATCCTGGGTGCCATAATATTTTTCAGATGACCTACTTTCATGATAGTCAAGAAAATCTCAGAAGCTGGGATAATTACGTCTGCCCTATCTTGCTTTAATTCAAGTACATTGATCCTATCTTTCAAGGAATACGAATTCAAATAGACATAAAGTGCTTTCAACTTTGCATACGAGATAGGCTTGTCTGCTTTCTCATTTGCCAATCTTGACAGTTTGTTGATGTTACCACCACTACCGATGCCATAAATGTTCTTGTAACCCTTGGTAATGCTCTTGACCCATAGCTTCATGTCATCCCAAGTATCAGGACTATCCTGATTATCAAGAATACGGATTGTACCTAAATTAAATGATCTCGATGCAACTAGTTCACCATTTGCAAACAAAGAAATCTCTGTACTACCACCACCTACATCTATATATAGATATACTTTGTTTTTATCCATATTAGTGTGGTTGTGTACATTATAGATAATCTGAGCCTCCTCAGAGCCATCAATAATATTTATATCCACTCCTGCTTCTTTACATGCTTTGACAACATCTTGTCCGTTATCAGCATCACGCATGGCGGATGTAGCACAAGCCATGTAATCCGAAACTTTATAAACATCCATTAGGTTTCTGAAAGCACTCATGGTTTTCACCATGCTCTCAAATTTACCTTCAGATATATGATGATGTATAAATGCGTCATCTCCTAGGCGAAGTGGAACACGTAGTAAAGTGTTTTTGTTAAATGTGATTTCGTTTTCTCTAACAATAATATCTGCAATCAATAAGCGAACAGCATTTGATCCGATATCTATAGCGGCATATCTCACGTTATAAAAATTTGAAAAGTTTAACAATGTTAAAAATCCAAAATTAACTAATTGTAAACTTTATATTAAATGGAAGATTTTATTTGTTTGGCTCTAGGATTTCTAGTTGCCAAATAATCTGATCTTTTGTTACGAAATAAGGTTTTCCCTCTCTGATTGTTTTGTAAACCTCATCAAAAAGCCCCATATAATTCCCCAACTCTGCAGGTACTAATTTGGATACCAAGTTTTCTTCTTGGTCTGGATTCGTCAGAATCCCTTCCATTCCCTCCGGTTCGATTCCAAATGCAGGATTGTTTGGCATCATGCCATCGATCAATTGTGCTTCTTGGACGTCAGTCCTATTTTTGACAAAACTACCGTTTGTGCCATGCAAAACAAAGCTTGCTTGGGGATTAGCTACCAAAAGGCTTACAGTGATATAAACATTTAACCCAGAGCCGTAATTAAGGATGATACACCCATAATCATCAACTTTGGAATTTGGCCTATAGACACCACGCACTTTGGTCATCGCTTTCGGTTTTCCAAACAAAGATAATGTCTGGTCAAGCAAGTGAGATCCTAGGTCATAAATTACACCTGCCGCTGGCACTTTGGTTTCTTTGAAAACCTTAGGCCCAATTTGCGGTTTGAATCGATCAAAACGAATATGCAATTCGATTGGACGTCCAACTTCATTGTTTTCAACAACGCTCTTTAAAGCAAGGAAATCGGCATCAAAACGGCGATTATGAAATGGAAGAATATGCTTTCCCATTTCTTCAGCAACCTTGAACAACATATTGGCTTCTCCCATTGTTGGGGCAAATGGTTTTTCAATCAATACATGCTTGCCAGCCTTCAGGGCTTGCAATGCAAAATCAACGTGTGTATCATTGGGAGTATTGACGATTACCAGTTCTATAGCCGGGTCATTAATCAGTTGGTCTACAGAATCGTAGCTGATGATGTGGGGATATTTTTCATGAGCATTTTTCTTGGAACGCTCCACGATCCCTCTTAATTCGAAGTTTGGGTTAACCTCTATAAATGGCGCATGGAATACCCTTCCGGACATTCCATACGACAATATACCTGTAACTATCTTGTTTTCTGTCATTTATTATTGCTTAGTGATGCGCATGAGCATCTTCTTTACCACCTACAGCGGTAAACAACTGAGCGACAGGTTCTGTTTGAGCTTGAGCAAAATCCCTCAAATCCTTGTTTGTATTTCTAGAAAGTCTTCTTAACTGCTCTTTAACCAATGCTACCTGGTGTTGGATATGAGTTAAGTATTCTTGGTCAGAATAAACTTTAGAAGTTTGTTGAGCTAAAGGCGCAACAGAATCTGCAAGAGTTGAATCTTTCACTACAACTGGTGCTGCATTTGGTTCAACCGCAATATTCTCTTGACCAGGACCTGTGAATTTCTCTGTTCCTAAAATTGGGAAGTCAACATGATATTTAGTTGCCAATGAATCCATTTGAGGAAGGATATCAGAAAAGAATTTTGAAGCTTTAGCAGCAGCATCTTTCGCTTGTGCATTTCCAACTGTACCAACATATTCTGCGTAGGAAACCTCATAAGGCGCGATGGACCCTACTTGTCTGAAAAAGGCATACGCGTCACCATCTACCAATGTGGTATGAGTGTATTTTAATTGGTTTTCCTCAGCTGTTTTGAAAACACAAGAAGATAATGATGTACTTGCAAGAACTGCAGCAACTAATAATGTATTTAATTTCATCGCTTTATTATTTTTAAAACACACAAAAATATAAAAATATCCCTATTTATGCCTATTTCTGTTTAATTCAAAATCAATCTAAGCTAAATTCCTACCTGCATTGACAACTCCGTAGATCGTTCGACCAATCAATTTTCGGTAAGTTTCGGCTTTGGAATCCTCCATTTTCTGCTTTTCAAGCAAACGAATCGCATAATGTTGGATAATCAATAGAGGCAAAATAATTTTTTCACGCTCTAGGATTGAAGCTCGCTCAACAGGATAATTTTCCATCAATTCTTTCATACCAGTTAATTTAAGCAGGTATTTTTTAGTCCTGTCATACTCTTCCTTCAACATGGTCCAAAATTCACCGAACCTTTTATCATCCTTCATGTAAGACGTCAATTCAAAATTCGATTTTGTCATCGACATCATGCAATTGTCAATTACAGTGTTGAACATTCCGGATGTTTCATAAAGGTTTTTCACATAAGACCACAGATTATTATCTTCAGCCCATTGTAACGCGGTACCCACTCCGAAAAATCCCGGAATATTCTGTTTCAATTGGCTCCAAGATGTTACAAAACTGATGGCTCTTAAATCTTCCAACCTCAACTCCCGATCTGAATTTCTTTTTACCGGTCTACTTGAAATATTCATATTGGACAAAGATTTCAGTGGACTCAAGGTTTCCAGATATTTCAAGAACAATGGGTGATGTCTGAGTTCTAAGAACTTTTCATGACTTTCGGCAGCCATTCTATCGATAACATCCTTTTGTTTAGCGGTCAATGTATCTCCTACTCTTTGTTGAAGATCAGAGATCAAACCTGCATGCAAGAGTTGTTCGATGTTATATCTCGCAGAATCCAAAGAGCCATATTGGCTACTGATGGTTTGACCTTGTATAGTAAGTTGGATATGATTGTTTTCGATTTCTTTACCCATTGAAGCATAAAACCTTTGAGTTTTACCTCCACCACGAGCTGGAGGGCCTCCACGTCCATCAAAGAAAACCAGATCAACATCAAATTCCCTAGATATCGCAGTTAGTTCGATTTTCGCTTTATAGATAGACCAATTGGCCATTAGATACCCACCATCCTTTGTACTGTCAGAGAACCCAAGCATAATAGTTTGCTTATTCCCTCTTTTCTTTAAATGTGCTGAATAGGTAGGATTTGAATATAAGCTACGCATTACATCCGCAGCATGTTTTAGATCATCCACTGTCTCAAACAATGGCACAAAGTCCATCGTTAGATCTTTTTTGGTCCAACCCTCCCATAGAAACAGTTGCATCAAACCTAAAATATCCGAAGCTTGTTGGCAATTAGAAATAATAAACCTTTGAACCGCTCTTTCACTACCAGATTCTTGGATTTCTTTTATTAGTCGAATCACTTTAATCGTATCTTCAACCAATGGAGCAGCATCCTTCTTTAAATCTAATGTCGCTTCTGTAAATTGGATATGTTTTTCTTTTTCTTCTTCAGAACCCTCAATTTCCTTAAGATCAATTTTGGTTTCTTTTGGATATGTCTTTACCAACCAATCAAAAGTATCACGTAGGGCACTGCTATCTTGGCGAATGTCCAATGTAGTGAAGTAACATCCAAATGTCTGAACCTTTCTCCTTAAATCTTCAACAATTTCCACAAACAGACCATCATGATTCTCTTTTAGAACTTTGATCACTTCAGTGAGATTTTTCAAAATTCTGTCCGTAAGATCTACAGGTTTTTCAACAGGATTAAAACTGTTTTCATAGAATAGCTCCTGCAATTCTTCCATGTATTTCTCAACACCTCTGAAGGTAATCCTTCGTTTCACGATTCGGAAGTCCCTGTAATAACATCTGAAGAGTATAGTTCTCAATAGCGTAGCTACTTTTTTAGTACTTTCCCAAGTAACATTCGGATTTCCGTCGCGGTCACCTCCTGGCCAAAAGCCTAATTCAATAAGATGATTTACATCTTTTGGATTGATTTCCAATTCATCTTCTATCTTGGCTTCAATGCCGGAAGCAACACTGTAAAAAACATTTTCCAAAAACCAAGCTAAGCTAATGGCTTCATCAACAGGTGTAGGACTTTGTTTGTTGATAAATGGGGTTTTACCCAACTGTTGCAGCAATAGATGGATTGTAGGGATATCATTATTCTTTAATTCATCAATTAAATCATTTATGATAGAGAGAACAGGTCCTGGATAAAATTGAGTTGGGTGTGCTGTCAAAACCAAACGGACAGACATATCCTTCAATCTAGCGACTACTTGTTTCTTTAATTGCGGATTAGTTTGTGCTAAATTAAAAATAGAATCCAAACCTCCAGTTTCATCGCTTTTACCAACAGCTTTGAAAGCAGAATCTTCAACCGCATCAAACAATACTACTTGACGCTCAATATATTGAACTATCCTGAACAGTAAATCTAATCGGTCTTCCTCTTGAACATATTGTTCATATTGACCAAAAAAACTATCAATAATATCTTCGGGCGACAAATGTTCCTCCACTCCTTTTTCGCAATGTGTTGTGAAAAACGGAAGTATAGTACCCGTATGTTTAACCCGCTGGAATGGCAATGTTAAAAACAAACTTTTATATAAATCGAACCTCGTGAGAACTTCGTTTTGAAAAGCTAATGTCTTTTGGCTTAATCTCATAGTAAGTCTTGTATCTCGTTAGTTTGTTATAGGATTATGAATTCTTACAAATATATCATTTTAATATGTTTTTAAGGAACTAATTGTATTTTTTACACTAACTGAATTAAAATATTGCTATTTTGATAATGCAGAATGAGTTTTAGAAAAGATAAAAAATAATAATTTTATTGAAAAACGCACTTTTTACTCCTTTTATTAACGGTTGCTTATGTATCTTTGTTTGTACAACACATGAAAAAAACCAGAGAATTAAGCAATTTCTTTTATAGTCAATATTTTGCTGATGGATTACGCATCACTATTGGGTGTATAGTGCCAATCCTAATTTGTGCAACCCTAGGGAAATTTTTGTTAGGTACCTACATTTCCTTGGGCGCTCTACTTGTGGGTCTTTCAGATACTCCTGGCGCACCATCACATCGGAGGACAGGAATGATTGCATGTTTGATTGTGTGTATTTTAACTCAATTTATCACATTCCTGGCAAATGGAAATATTTGGATCATGTCCTTGGTCATCGGTTCCCTTTGTTTCATCTATTCCATGTTTGCCGTATTCAATGCACGTGCTGCAACTGTAGGATCAATGGGAATACTGATTATGTTGATCTATGTAGATGACATCAATTCTTTTCAAGAAGAAGTTATGCTCCTGCTCTACTTTACTATTGGAGCGGTTTGGTACATGTTGATCAGCTTTTCTTTAACCCAGGCGAGACCATACCGTCTGGCTCAACAGGAATTGTCTGAAACAGTCAGGCATGTAGGAGATTTTATAAGATTGAGAGCCAATTTTTATGACCCAAAAATCAATATAGACGATAATTACTCAAAATTAATCGATAAACAGATTGAGGTTCATGAACATCAAGAAAATGTCAGGGATTTACTCTTTCAGTCTAAAAGATCCATTAAGGATACTACAAAAGTTGGTCGTTATCTCACATTAACATTCAATGATATTGTTGATCTTTTTGAGCAGGCAATGACTACTCATTATGATTACGAGTTGATCAGAAAGAATATGGAGACACTGGGATTCTGAAAGATTTCAAGCACCTATTGTTGAAGATTGCAAATGAGCTAGACCATCTTGCTTACCAATTGAATGCTAATAGGGCACCAAAACCTCTTTATAATTTTAAAGACGATATCGAAGCAATCCTAAGGGCGATTGAAGCTAGAGAAAGGACTGAAAACATTAATGGAATCCCACTCAAGAAAATCCTGATCAGTATCAGAAACATTACCATATTCATTCACAACATCTATAATTATGGGGTCATCCGACCTAATAATATTAAGAAGCAGGAAATTGAGGAGGCCAGTAAGTTTATTCAAACCGAGCATATTGATTTAAGAAAACTAAAGGACAACCTTTCATTCAATTCGAGTATTTTCAGGCACGCATTGCGAATGGCAATTGTGATGGCAGCAACGTATCTTATTCTGAATATCCAATCTCTTAATATTGGTACGATGGGTAGTTATTGGGTTCTCTTGACCATCATGGTTATCCTAAAGCCAGGGTTTGGGCTAACAAAAGAACGTAACTTCCAACGGCTTTTGGGAACTATTATCGGTGGTGTAATTGGAGCAATCATCCTGATGACCGTACATTCCAGAGGTAGCACGCTTTATCATTCTTATTTTCTTCTTCCTAATTGCCTATAGTCTCTTCCGTGTAAACTATATTATGGCTGTCATGTTTATGACACCCTATGTTTTAATCATGCTGAGTTTTTCGGGATTAAACACTTTTGAGGTTGCTAAAGAAAGGATATTTGACACATTCCTTGGCGGTATGATAGCCTTTTTGTCAAGCTATATCATTTTCCCAAATTGGGAAAGCTTTCAAATCAAAAAAAAGTGTACGGGAATTGCTCATTGCAAATTACAGATATCTTTCTCAGGCAGTTCGGATTCTATCGGGCGAAGAAATTACGGTAACGAGCTATAAGCTTTCTAGAAAACAGTTATATATTGCCTCAGCCAATATGGGATCTACATTCCAAAGAATGCTATCTGAACCAAAATGGAGACAAAAAAGCACTAAAGAAGTCAACAGATTGGTGATTCTCAATCATATCCTGTCATCATATGGCGCAACATTATTGACTCAATTGACAGAAGCGACTGATACAAATTATACTAAGGAACACTTAATATTATTAAAGAAGATTCTTACCAATGTTAGCAAATCCATTGAAGCGGTGCCAGTCAAGGATGGTGAGGAATTCGTTGCTGTCAGTGACTTTCCTGAAATAACTCCTGAGACTTTAGATCCTGCAGAATCTAAATTAATTACAGAGCAATTGCAATTCTTAAATAAAATATCCTCAGATTTATACAAATCTACTCTGGATGTTATGGAGAAAGAATCTACCATACATACACAACAAATAGAAATGGCAAATGGATAATATTATTGATGTTTTGATAGTAGGCGGAGGGCCAATTGGCCTTGCCTGTGGAATTGAAGCCAAAAAGAACAATTTGAGTCATGTAATCCTAGAAAAAAGGATGTTTGACAAATTCCTTGTACAACTACCCTATCAACATGACTTTTTTCTCGACTTCGGAACGACTGGAGATCGGAGACATCCCATTTGTTACCACAAATCCAAAACCAAGAAGAGCAGAAGCTTTAGAATACTATCGCAGGGTTGAAAAGAAATTTGATCTTAAAACGCATTTGTTCGAAGAAGTTCTGAGCATTCATAAAATCGAAGATACCTTCCAAGTTACTTCCACAAAATCCATTTATAGGGCAAAAAATGTAATTATTGCCACTGGATTCTATGATATACCCATG
Organism: Sphingobacterium daejeonense; assembly: GCF_901472535.1. Classification (NCBI taxonomy): domain Bacteria; kingdom Pseudomonadati; phylum Bacteroidota; class Sphingobacteriia; order Sphingobacteriales; family Sphingobacteriaceae; genus Sphingobacterium; species Sphingobacterium daejeonense. Next base: position 3,568,479 of record NZ_LR590470.1, read on the forward strand.
TATTTAGTTGTACCTGGTGAAGAATTGCCTAAAGTTCGTCATTATTATGATGACCCACATTATTATGCAAATCAAAAAGTTATTGTCGTCGGAGCCAGTAATTCATCTATTGATGCCGCATTAGAAACTTATAGAAAAGGCGCAGATGTTACTTTGATCATTCGTGGCAAAGAAGTTAGTCCTCGAGTAAAGTATTGGGTAAGGCCAGATATCGAAAACAGAATAGCAAATGCTGAAGTAAAAGTTCATTACCGATCAGATATAATCAGTATTTCCGAAAGGGAAGTTGTTGTACAAACTCCAAAAGGTATAATAAATATTGAAAACGATTTTGTGTTGGCTCTGACGGGATATCGACCAAATTTTGAATTTCTCGAAAAAGTCGGAATAAATATTCCTTTAAAAGCTCCTTGCATCCCTGATCACAATCCAGAAACCATGGAGACGAATGTCCAAAACTTATACCTGGCGGGTGTTGTATGTGGCGGACTGAATACCCATTTGTGGTTCATTGAAAACTCAAGAATCCATGCACACCTAATCGTCAAGAATATCTTGAAAAAAAGATCAGACTCTTAGGCCTTTAATAAAGATTTTTGCTAATTTTTTCTGTAAACTCAAGATGTAATCAAATTCTTCCTTGGTAGGCGGAAGAAACAAATTTCTAAATTCTTGAAGTATTCCAATACGCATACCCAATAAAGAAATTAAAAGGATTTTAGCAGTTAGTTCCACCTCTTCAACTTCCAGCTCCTTAGTCGCTATGCCTTTATTCAATATTAGAGCAACTTGCTGAATTTCCTTTTCAAAATAAAGATGGTAGAACAGACTCAATATCAGAAGGCATCTCGTTTCTTAAGGTATACGTGAATTCAAAAATATTGAAGTTGTCTTTGATCACTGTCAAGCGAGTTGCCAAAAATGCTTCCATGGCTTCGTTAACGTCTTTTGCTTTATTGATTTTCTCGGTCGTTTCTGTGATAATTTCATCAACTGCCATTTCAAATACCGCAGCATAAAGTCTGTTTTTATCAGGAAAATAATAATAGAGCAAAGCCTTTGAAAAAGAAAGATCTTGAGCAATCTCTGCCATCGTAGTTTTAGCAAGCCCATAATGAGCAAACCTTCGCTTGGCAGCTTCCAATATCTTCATCCTTTTTGCATCCGCATTTTTTGCCATGGGTAATTAAAATTAGTATATAAATGGTGGTTTACCTATATTTACAGCCTTATTAACTAAGATATATTAATTTTTCGAACTTTTAAAGGATTCGGTCAAAAAAATGAAAAACGCTATTCAACAAGAAAAATCACTCAAAGAATTTAATACTTTTGGTATTGAAGCAATCGCTAAGCAATACAAAAAGATTGAAGCTGAACAAGACCTCAAAGATTTGTTTGATGCTGGGAGTTTTGAAGGTGAATTTTTTGTTCTTGGAGGTGGCAGCAATGTCCTTTTTACCAAAAGATTACGATGGGCTCATTGTCCATATCGCAAGTAAGGGCAAGCAACATTTTATCGAGAATGACCAGGTCTTTGTTACCGCTGAGGGTGGTGAAGTTTGGAACGACTTAGTATGGTATTGCATTGAACATGATTTCCCAGGATTAGAAAATATGGCTTTAATCCCCTGGTACTGTCGGCGCCTCTCCTATCCAAAATATAGGTGCTTACGGACAGGAATTAATGCACATCTTCTATTCTTGCAGAGCCTTTGACACAAAGACCGGTGAATTTGTGACCTTTAGCAATGAAGATTGTCATTTTTCTTATCGTGACAGTATATTTAAAAGGGAATGCAAGGGCAGGTATATTATCTGTAGCGTCACGTATAAGTTGGACCTGTTTGGCCAAATTAATATCAGTTATGGAGCTATTGCAGCAGAATTAGCCAACAGAGGAATTGACACTCCTACCATTAAGGATGTGGCAGAAGTTGTATCCTATATCCGTGTTGAAAAATTACCGGACCCTTCAACAGTTGGCAATGCTGGTAGTTTTTTTAAGAACCCAATTATCCCTAAATCTCAATTTTTAGGTTTAGAAAAACAATTTCCAGAAATAGTTCATTATACAGTAGATTCAGAGCATGAGAAGTTAGCAGCAGGATGGCTGATTGAACAGTGTGGATGGAAAGGCAAAAAAGTCGGTGAAGTAGCTGTGTGGAAAAATCAAGCTTTGGTTTTAACTAATGCAGGAAAAGCGACTGGTAATGAAATATTTGCATTATCGTCTACTATTGTAGACGATGTATATACACACTTTGGAGTGCAATTAGAACGGGAAGTTAATATACTTTAAAAGTTTTCCACATTTTCGTAATCTCTATATTTTTTTATTATAAAACAATAATCATCGATTATAATACAATAAAAGGTGATACCATACCCAATAATGTTTTCGCATCAAGAAAATAAGAGTCGCTAAAATATCGATTTCCACAATTTAATTAATTTACTGCACATAAATTGTACAAATCCCTGTACATATATAGCTTAATAATTTTTTCGGTTGTTCAGCTTTTATCAGGATTCACCTGATTAAACATCGCATCATTTAACTATACTATAATCGCTAATTGTATGAACAAGATCGAATTTAACTCATTGGTTGTTAAGCATTCGGAATCACTAAGAAGTTATGCCAGAAACTTCACACGTGACCATGAAGATGCAAACGACCTAGTACAAGACACTTTACTAAAAGCTGTCACGTACTTCAAAAACTTTAGAGACGGTACCAATTTGAAAGGTTGGCTTTACACAATTATGAAAAATACTTTCATAAACAATTACCGCCGCGTAGTGAAAACCAATTCCTTCATAACGAAAGAGGAAGAAATCTCTCAAACAAACCTTGTAGTTTCTGCAACTAGAAACAATGGAGAAAACAAATTCATCATGGAAGACATCAATTATGCCCTTTCTAAATTATCTGATGAATATTATGTTCCATTCACCATGTATTTCGAAGGGTATAAATACCACGAAATATCCGAACACTTGCAGATTCCTATCGGAACCGTTAAAACAAGAATTCACGTAGCAAGGAAGTCAATGAAAAAGACCCTTACTTCGTACAAAATCAAAGAGAATTAATTCTCTTGGCATTACCCAACAACTTTTTAAAATATTAAAGCCCAAATTCTAAACGCCTAGAATTTGGGCTACTCTTTTATAGAAAGAATTCTTTATAGCTTATTCGCTAATCTCAAATTTTGATAGACTTACAAACTGTTGAATACGGTTTGAAATCTCTTCCTTTGTAAGGTTTTGCAACCTTTCAGTTCCGAATTTCTCTACACAAAATGAAGCTAATGCAGAACCAAAAATGATCGCATTCTTCATATTCGTGAAGTTGATGGATTGTAGTTTCGCTAGATAACCGATAAATCCACCTGCAAATGAGTCGCCAGCCCCTGTTGGGTCAAATACATCAGCCAATGGCAATGCCGGTGCTGAGAAAACTTGCCCTTCACCAAACAATAATGCTCCATGCTCTCCTTTTTTGATGATCAAATATTGTGGACCCATCTGAAGGATTTTTTCTGCAGCTTTCACCAAAGAATATTCTCCTGACAATTGTCTTGCCTCAGCATCATTAATCGTCAATACATCCACTTTTTTCAATACCTCACGCAATTCATCCATCGCAACATCCATCCAAAAGTTCATGGTATCCAATACAACTAATTTTGGTTTGTTTTCCAATCTGTTCAATGTCGCCATTTGAACTGCTGGAGTAAGGTTGCCTAACAATAGATATTCGCAATCTTGGTAAGAAGTAGGGATTTTAGGATCAAAATCAGCCAATACATTTAATTCTGTAATCAAAGTATCGCGGCTATTCATATCATTGTGATATTTTCCAGACCAAAAGAATGATTTTCCTCCAGGGATAATCTCCACACCTTCCACATTTATCCCTTTTGACTTCATAATGTCTAGATTGTCATCGCCGAAGTCTTCTCCTATTACAGAGATTAATTTAACATCAGGAAATAAATAGGACGCTGCTAATCCAGCAAATGTTGCTGCTCCACCAACGATTTTGTCGGTTTTGCCAAATGGAGTTTCAATGGCATCGAATGCAACTGTTCCAACGATTACTAAGCTCATGGATATAATTTTATATATAAAAAAAATGCCGGCTATTTGCCGGCTGTTTTATCTTGCTCCTGAAGCTGGGCTCGAACCAGCGACCCTCTGATTAACAGTCAGATGCTCTAACCCAACTGAGCTATTCAGGAATTTCGAAATGATGAGTAACCCTCATCTTCAAAGTGGTACAAAAATAGAGTTTTAATTATTAAATCACAAAAAAATATTTCAAAAATTTATTAAAAAAAACACCCTAAACCCGTAATTCACTCATATACAAGAAGAATTACACCATCATTTCGAACTATTAAATATAGCGGTTTACCAAATTCTCCAAGAATTCTTGTCTACCGCTTCTCATTTCAGGCTCTCCATTCTCAACAGCAAAATTTCTTAAATCCTCAAGAGTCAATTTGCCATTTTCAAAATCCGCACCCTTACCACTGTCGAAACTCGAGTAACGATCTTTCCTTATTTTTTTGAAGTCTGATTTCTGCAAAATATTATCAGCAGTTACCAAAGCACGTGCAAAGGCATCCATACCTCCTATATGAGCATAGAACAAATCTTCTGGATCAGTAGAATTTCTTCTGATCTTCGCATCAAAAATTAACTCCCCCTCCTTGAAGACCACCCGCCTCTAAGATAATTAACATCGCTTCTGTAAGTTCATTCAAATCGTTCGGAAATTGGTCTGTATCCCAACCATTTTGATAGTCACCGCGATTGGCATCAATGGAACCTAACAATCCAGCATCCGCAGCAACCTGAAGCTCATGTTGAAAGGTATGTCCTGCAAGCGTCGCATGGTTAACTTCAATATTCAATTTGAAATCATCCATCAGGTCATATTGTCTCAAGAAACTGATAACCGTAGCTGAATCATAATCATATTGGTGTTTCGTAGGTTCACAAGGCTTTGGCTCGATAAAAAAGGTTCCTTTAAAACCATTTTTACGAGCATAATCCTTAGACAAGTGCAAGAATTTTGCTAAATGTTCTTGCTCACGCTTCATATTGGTGTTCAATAGCGACATATAGCCTTCACGACCACCCCAGAACACGTAGTTTTCTCCTTTTAAGGCAATTGTTGCGTCCAAAGCAGCCTTTACCTGTGCTGCAGCATGGGTCAAAACATGGAAATCAGGGTTCGTAGAAGCACCGTTCATATATCTATGATGGCTAAACAGATTTGCTGTACCCCACAACAATTTGATTCCACTTTCCTTTTGCTTTTCTTTCGCATATTCCACAATGGCAACCAGGTTCGAATCATTCTCATTGATATCATCTGAATAATCCACCAAATCCACATCATGGAAACAATAATATGGCAATTGAAGCTTGGTCATAAATTCAAAAGCAGCATCCATCTTATCCTTGGCGCGGTCAATGGTTTTCGACTTTTCATCCCAAGGAAAAAAGTGAGTCTTGCCACCAAATGGATCTGCTCCATCACCGTTGAATGAATGCCAATAAGCACAAGCAAACTTGAAATGCTCTTCCATTGTTTTACCAGCAATTACTTTTGAAGGATCATACCAACGAAATGCCAACGGATTGTCAGAATCCAATCCTTCATATTTAATCTGGCCGATGTTCTTAAAATACTCTTTTTCTCCTGTTAATACTTTCATATGTTAGTTGATTATAATTTTTGCAATAAGCTATTTTTCCATTTTATATAAAGATCATCGTAGATCTCTGTGTTTTTAGGTTCAATTGTTTTGATCTTGGTCAATCCTGAGAATGCCTCTTTCTTATCGTTATACACCTTTGCCCCAATACCAGCCCCCAAAGCGGCGCCTACACTTCCATCGTTCTCATATAATTCCACCGGAACCTGTGTCACTCCAGCAAAAGATTCCTGAAATATCGGACTTAAGAACATATTAGCATATCCAGCTTTAATAATATTTGGATGTATATTATTCTCACGGATAATATCCAAACCATATCTGAATGAATGTGCAATACCTTCTTGCACCGCCCGCCATAAATGAACTTCGTTGTGCCGCACAAAATCAAGGTTTTCAATATGTCCCTGCACAGTTTTATTGTTTAGCATACGCTCAGCTCCATTTCCGAACGGCAATACAACAATCCCTTCAGAACCAATAGCAACCTCTGCAGCTTTATCGCTTACCTCATTATAGCTGAGACTTTTAGCAGTCATTTTTTTGATCCAACTGTTTTGAATGCCTGTTCCATTAATGCAAAGCAATACACCGACATTATTTTGCATTTCATTATGATTAACATGAACAAAACTGTTTACTCTAGAATCTTTATCATAGGTCAATTGATCACTAACAGCATAGATAACACCAGATGTCCCCGCCGTAGCAGCAACCTCTCCTGCTTCCAAAACCCCTAATGACAAAGCATTATTGGGCTGGTCACCAGCCTTATAACTTACTATAGCATTTTCAGAAAGACCTAATTCTTCAGCAATACGAGAATCCACTGAACCGTAATCAGAAAAAACAGGCTGAATGTCCGGAACCAAAGATCTATCAAATCCATAATGTGCAATTAACTTTTCAGAAAGTTCATTCTTTTCAAAATTCCATAGGATACCTTCGGAGATCGAGCTTGGGTTAGAATTGATTTCTTTGGTCAAGCACATGCAGATAAAATCTCCCGGCAACATAAATTTGTATACCCTATCATAAACCTCGGGCTCATTTTGCTTTACCCCAAGCCAATTTAGAGGCTGTAAAATTTCCCGGTGAATTCAAGTGAGATTGCAAGAAACCTTCCGATTCCAGGTTAGAAAATGCAGTGTTTCCAATATCTACAGCACGGCTATCACACCAAATTATCGAATTACGGAGCGCCTTTTGATCTTTGTCAACAATCACCAAACCATGCATTTGATAAGCAATACCGATGGCACCAATATCTTTGGGATTATACAAACCACTAGAATTTGCCTTTAGAATAGCTTTTTTGGTATTTTCCCACCAATTGACTGGATCCTGTTCTGCCCATCCCTTATTATGTGAAATGATCTCTGCCTCCGACTCTGGAAACTGAGCCGTAGCTATCCGTTTTCCAGTCTGAGAATCTACAATTGATACCTTGATAAATGAAGTCCCTAAGTCAATCCCTAGTAATAGCATGTTTATATTGGATAAGTTGATTACACAAGATAAAAATTTTTAAAACAAATAGCCTACCCGAATGCTAATTTATTCTATTGTTCAGGTAGTGGGCCTGAATACTTGAAAAACCCCAGATATAGGCATAATACTCTGATAATCAACACACAAAACCCCTAATTCACTAAATATTCCAACTATAACGTTTTCGTAAATAAAGGTATATCGGTTTAGCAAAGTGACTTGGTAAATTGGCTATATTGGTTTATAAACCTATAATTTTTAAACTTTTTGATTAAGCCTAACATCCATTTTTTGGAGCATAACATGCTTTAAAGATGAAAAACTTAAGTAACCTTTTAAACAAATCATTATGATCAAACAGAACCTATTACTCTATTTCTGCATGACATGTATTTTCATACTGTTTGCAGGCCCGAGTTATTCCCAACAGGGGCAATTAACCATTAGAGGAACCGTCAAAGCTGCAGATGGAAGCCCTATCGACGGAGCCAGTGTTGTAGTCACTAGAACAAAGCAAGGAACATCAACGGATGTCGATGGTAATTTTGAGTTTGAAGTACCATCGGGTACCACCGGCACACTAACCATTACACACGCCGCCTATCAAACTCAAACAGTAAATATCAGCAACCAGGACCTTCAAATAACCATGCAAGCAAATGCAGAGAATTTGGATGAAGTAGTTGTTGTTGGTTATGGTACACAGAAAAGAAAAGATTTAACAGGATCTGTTGCTTCAGTCCAAGCCGAAAAACTTGAAAAAGAAGCACCTCGATCTATTCAAGATCTATTAAGAGGTAATGCAGCCGGTATTGTAATCGGACAGGGTAACTCCGCTAAAGGGGATGCTGACCTTCTGGTTCGAGGAAAAGGAACATTAAAAGCAGGCTCTAGTCCATTGAATGTCGTTGACGGAGTAATCTTTGATGGTACTTTTGCTGATTTAAACCCCAATGATATAGCATCTATTGATATCTTGAAAGATGCGAGTGCCACCGCAGTTTATGGAGCTAGAGCAGCAAATGGAGTTGTATTGATTACTACAAAACGTGGAGCATCTGGAAAACCAACAATTACCTTAAACAGCAACGTAGGCTTTGTTACTAAAGCAGGAATTCCACCGGTTATGAACGGTCAAGAATTTTTAGCTTATAGATATGATTATGAGATGGGAAGAAGAGATGATAATTATCACAACAAATATCCTGAAATGTTTGTTGACCCAAGGAAACTCAGCAACGTTGACCAACTAACCTGGTACAATTATGATCAAGGAACTCCTGTAACTTCTGTAAACGAAGAGCAATTAGTCAGATCTTGGTTAGCAAGATTAGAATTGCGTTCCCCAGAAATCGACAATTACATGGCTGGTATCGAAACTAATTGGCAAGACCTCGTTTATCAAAAAGGTATTCAACAAGATTACACAGCAAGTATTTCAAATAAAACAGATAATTTAAACTATTATTTTTCGCTTAATCATGTAGACCGTGAAGGTTTTGTGGTGGGCAATAGATTTAAGAATTTTAGAACAAGGATGAACCTTGAATCTAAAATCACCAATTTTCTGAAAGTAGGTACAAATGCAAATTTTGCAACCAGAAATGAAGGATTTCTACCTGCCGATTGGAGACAATCTGCCATCGTCCCACCTTACGGATCCAATAACATTGATGACCCTAATAGTTTGTACCGTAGGTTGCCAACAGGAGATGTAACTCCTGTCAATCCTTTCTTTGACAACCTTTATCGTAATAGGGTAGATAGATTCAACACCTTAAATGCAACAATCTATGGAATAATCACACTTCCTTATGGATTTGAAATTCAATCTAATTTTACGCCATCATTCAACTGGCGTGAATATTATAATCATGAATCTTCTGAAAACCCTGAGTGGGCAGCTTCGGGTGGACGTGCTGAAAGAAGATTTGAAAAAACCTATAATTGGCAAATGGACAATGTCCTTCGTTGGAAAAAAACTTATGGCGACCATAATTTTGAAGCAACTTTTCTGCAGAATGCTGAAAAAGGCCAATTCTGGATGACAAAAGCAACTGCATCTAACTTCTCCCCAAGCGATATTCTAGAATGGCACCGCCTTCAAGCTGGAACTGTTCCATTGAATGAAAGTAATGACACCTACTATACTGGAGATGCTTTGATGGGAAGATTGTTTTACTCTTACAAGGATACTTATTTATTAACAGCATCTGTCCGTCGAGACGGATATTCTGCTTTTGGTGCAGAAAACCCTAGAGCAACTTTCCCCGCAATAGCACTAGGATGGAATTTCACAAATGAAAAGTTTATGGAAAGCACCAAATCTTGGTTGGATTATGGAAAACTCCGCTTGTCATGGGGTAAAAATGGTAATCGTGACATAGGTATGTACGATGCATTATCAGATATGTCTTCAGGTTTGCACCCATACATTGACAGTAAAGGAAATGTTATTCTATTGTCCCAACTATACGTGAACAGAATGCAAAACCTAGGTCTGAAATGGGAAAACAAATCCTCATACAACTTCGGATTAGATTTTGGCATGTTTAGCAACCGCTTGAGTGGAGCAATTGATGTTTATACTGCATCAACAAATGATTTATTGGTCGACAGAGAGCTCCCTGAAATCATAGGGTTCAGTAATATTACCTCAAACCTTGGGCAATTGGAAAACAAAGGTTTTGAATTCAGCTTAACAGGAAACATCATCCAAAAAGAAACCTTCAGTTGGTCATCAAATGTAATTTTCATGTATAACAGAAGAAAAATCACAAAATTATATGGTGATATGATAGATGTTTTGGATGCAAATGGGAATGTCATTGGACAACGTGAAGCTGATGATATTAAAAACAGATGGTTTATTGGTCAAGATCCAGATAGAATTTGGGATTACAAAGGCGATGGTGTATGGCAGACTGATGAAGCGGACGAGGCTAAAAAATATGGCTTACAACCTGGAGATTTCAAATACATTGACCAAAATGGAGACGGAGTAATGACGGATGCAGATAGAGTATTTCAAGGATATAGAACACCTAGGTTCCGTTGGTCTTGGAGAAATGACTTCAATTATAAAAACTTTAATCTTTCCATGTTTATCTATTCAAACTGGGGACAGTATAATGAGTTCAACAGAGCAGCCAATAACGCAAACTTTGCCGACAGAACTACAGATTATGTGATGCCAAGATGGACCGCAGCAAATCCAATTAATGATTATGGAAGGATTGGATCTAAAAATATAGGTTCTAATTATGTTGAAAAATCCTTCATTCGTTTAGAAAACATTTCTCTTTCATACATGGTCCCTAGCGAATGGATTGAAAAGGCCAGCATTAGAAACCTGAGAATATCTGCCTCAATTAGAAACGTAGCAGTATGGGCTCCAAAATGGGAATATGGTGATCCTGAAGGATTCCCTGTTCAAGGTGATGATGGAGACAAAAGGTATTACCCAACACCAAGAACTTATAACTTGAGCCTAAACTTCTCACTTTAAACCTAAAAAAAATGAAAAATTATAGAAATCTTATATATAGCATAACTATTGGTACATGTACAATCCTTGGATTCCAAAGTTGTAGTAAGGATTGGTTGAAACCGGAGCCAAAATCATTTTATACTCCTGAAGTAGCATTATCAAACCCCGAAGGACTCTATGCAGCATTGACTGCCGCAGAGAGAAATATGCGTCATGAATTTTTTGGAGATGCTGCTCCAATTGTCACTGAAATGGTTCAGTCTGATATTGCCGTTGAAGGAACAACAGATAAAGCTGGACCCCAAATGGACATGGACATATCACTATTGCCAGATGCTCAACTAAACCATACTGATTTTACGAAAGTAGGATGGTACTGGTTTGAGGCATACAAAGGAATTAAATATGCTAATACAGTAATTGCAAGAGTCGATTTCGCAACGTTTAAAGACGATGCAGAAAAGAATGCCATCTTGGGTGCTGCTTATTTCCAAAGAGCGTACAGATATTACAAATTGGTGCACCAGTTTGGAGATGTGCCATTCTTAGATTGGGAAATTACCGAACCAAAATATGACTTTAATTCCTATGACCGTTGGAGCATCCTCAAAAGGTTAAAAAAAGATCTTGAATTCGCATATGAATGGATCCCAGAAAATGTAATGCGAGGCAAAACATCAAAGGCTGCAGCAGGAGTTCTGTTAATGAAAATAGCTATGGAGCTTGAAGATTTCGACCTAGCTATTAAAGTCGGAAATGAAATCACAGCGAAACATCCTTTAATGAAATCTCGTTTTACAGTTAACCAAAGTCTCCCAAACACAAATTTAATGTTCGATTTACATAGTGTGGAGGCCAAATTGGACATGACCAATACCGAAGGACTAATGTATGTCGTATCATATCCTGAAGCTGAGGGATCGGCAAGAATTGAGACTATGAGAAATGCCGTGCCATTCTGGAACAATGGTAATATCAAAACTCCAGATGGACAAACAGGAACTAACGTGAATGTAGCTACAGGAGAAACTGACCCTACCATGAACTTAAACAAGACTTATGGTCGTGGTATCGGCAGGTTAAGGCCAACATGGTACTCAAGCAATTCTCTATGGCGTTCAGACAAAGAAGCTGAGGATATGAGGGGAATCCACAACAAACAAAGTTGGAGAAAAATGGAAGACCTTCGATATAATGATCCTGCTCTTAAAACAAAAGGAAGTCAGTGGTACGGCAAAAACTTCATTAAAAACCCAAGCATGAGTCCTGAAGACACCATTAGATTGTGGTTTTCTTGGCCACATTACAAAGTGTTTGTACCAGACCCATTGCAAGCTACATGGACTGGAGGAGAAACTCCTTGGTACATTTACCGATCTGCAGAAGTGTATTTGTTACTTGCAGAATGCTATTACTGGAAAAGCCAACCTGCTATGGCAGCTACAGCTTTAAATGAGGTCAGAACAAGAGCTGGTGCTAAACCAATTACTGCAGGTGAAGTAAATATCGGCGAAATATTGGATGAAAGAGCTAGGGAACTATACTATGAAGAAGCTAGACATACAGAATTAGTTCGAATTGCTTATACCTATGCTAAAACCAAAAAACCATGTGAAATTTTTGGTGGTAGAGTTTATAGCCTAGAAAATTTTAGTGGACCTGGAGGTGTAAATTCAAACATTAAACAAAATGGAGTGAACTTTTGGTACGACCGAGTGGTGTCAAAAAGCAACTTTTACAATAAAGGTGTTAAACACAAATGGGCAGAATATAAAATTTCAGTGCACCATGTTCTTTGGCCAGTACCAGCTGCTGCGATCAATGCCAATGTCAAAGGTGTAATCAATCAAAACATCGGTTACCCTGGAGCGGAAAGAAATGAAAAACCACAAATTGTACCCGACGAAGGAACAGTTTTAGGTCCAAAAGCAGAATAATTAAAACGATAAACATCATAAACTAAAAAATGAAAAGTAAACCGATTTTTAAAACAATAAGCAGTATTGGATTCGCGCTATTATTGGTCAGTCAAGCCAATGCTCAATCAAAAGATTCAAAAGGGTTCAAACCTCTGTTTGATGGCAAGACATTAAATGGATGGAAATCTGTGGGCGGAGATGCGCCATACACTGTTGAAGATGGGGCAATTGTTGGAAGAATGACAAAAGGTACTCCAAATTCTTTTTTGATCACGGATAAAGAATATGGTGATTTTATCTTGGAATTAGATATTAAGCTTGAAGGCAACAAAACTAATTCGGGAGTGCAAACCAGAAGCCATCTAGACCCAAATGCAAACAACGGAAAAGGTAGAGTATACGGTAGACAAGTAGAAATTGACCCCTCACCTCGTGCTTGGGCAGGTGGAATTTACGATGAAGCTCGTAGAGGATGGCTATACCCTTTGGATTTAAATGAAAAAGCAAAGCCTGTTTATAAACAAGATGAATACAATCATATCCGTATTGAAGCCATTGGTAATGAAACCAGATCATGGATCAATGGAGTGCCTGCAGCCTATGTTGTCGATACTGTAGATGCATCCGGATTTATTGGACTTCAGGTCCACAGCATAAAAGATGAAGAAGATGGCAAGAAAGTCTATTTTAAGAACATTAAGATTCAGACTGAAAACCTGAAACCGAGTCCTTATCCTGAAGGCCAATATATCGTGAATTTAACCCCCAACTCCTTAAGTCCAGCAGAACAGAAGAACGGGTATAAACTTTTATTCAATGGAAAAAATTCTGAGGGCTGGCGCAGCGTTAAAGGCGAGAATTTCCCTGAAAAAGGTTGGGCAATTAAAGATGGAATCATTAAAGTCCAGAAATCTGACGGTGGCGAATCTACCAATGGCGGTGATATCATTACAAAAGACAAATACGGTGTTTTTGACCTGTCCTTTGAATTCAAACTTACTCCAGGAGCAAATAGTGGGGTGAAATATTTCGTGACCCTAGCAGAGAAAACTCAAGGGTCTGCTATCGGACTGGAGTATCAAATCTTAGATGACAAGCTCCATCCAGATGCAAAACTCGGTAGAGATGGAAATAGAACCCTTGCTTCCCTATATGACCTCATGACATCGGATAAAAGCCGAGGTGCCACGAGACCAATCGGAGAATGGAACAGAGGAAGAGTAGTTGTAGACAAGGACAATAACGTCACTTACTATCTGAATGGTGTTAAAGTTCTGAACTATACTCGTGGATCAAAAGAATTCAAGGACCTTGTTGCGATCAGCAAATACAAGGATTGGGACAAATTTGGCGAAGCTGCTGAAGGCCATATCTTATTGCAAGATCATGGTGACGAGGTTTCATTCCGTTCCATTAAAGTTAAAAAGACTAAGTAATCACATAATTTCTATTTTGATATGAACCATTATTTATCCCGTAGGAGCTTTATCAGCAGATCAATTATGGCCGGTGGAGCAGTCCTGCTTTCCAACAGTGTCTTAGGCAAAGTGACAATGGCTAGCCCTAAATGAACGTGTCAACATCGCCTGTGTCGGAATTGGAAATAGAGCAAACGAAATAATAAAAGAATTCCATAAAACTGGGCAATGCAATGTCGTTGCCCTCTGTGATGTCGACATGGGAGCTAAACAGACCCAGGAGATTATCAAGATGTTCCCTAATGCGCCAAGATATCAGGACTTCCGCAAAATGTTTGATGAGATGGGTAACCAATTCGATGCAGTGATTGTAGGGACCCCTGACTTTGCCCATTTTGCCATCACCATGCAAGCATTGGGCATGGGCAAGCATGTCTATGTTGAAAAACCAATGGCCAGGACTTTCAATGAAGTGGAATTAATGATGCAGAAAGCTCAGAAAAACCCAAAACTGGCAACACAAATGGGGAACCAAGGGACATTCAGAAGCAAATTATTTCCAGTTCAAGGCATGGAAAGATGCCGGTATCATAAAAGATGTTACCCGTATTGATGCCCACATGAACAGCCCTCGTAGATGGCACGGATGGGATCCAAATATCACAGGTTTCCCTTATCCTGAACGAATACCAGAAACTTTGGATTGGGAAATCTGGCAGATGCAGACTTTAGGTCATCATTATAACAAAGACTTTGTCAATGGCCAATGGCGATGCTGGTTTGACTTTGGAATGGGTGCTTTGGGAGATTGGGGAGCACATATCCTGGACACCTCCCATGAATTCTTGGAACTAGGTCTCCCTACTGTTGTGGAAGCCAAAAACCTGGAAGGACATAACTCCTATTTCTTCCCCATGTCTTCAACAATTAATTTCCACTTCCCAAAAAGAAAGAATATGCCGGCGGTGGACATCAACTGGTATGATGGAATCAATAACCTTCCTCAAATTCCGGAAGGATATGGCGTTTCTGGACTTGACCCGAACATTCCTCCTCCAAGCACCGGAAAAATTGAACCAGCTAAATTAAACCCAGGAAAAATCATTTATTCAAAAGATTTGATATTCAAGGGAGGATCACATGCTAGCACTCTTTCAATAATCCCTGAGGAAAAAGCAAAAGATATGGCTTCAAAACTGCCTGAAGTGCAACCAACCCCTTCAAATCACTTCCTGAATTTCCTTAACGCATGTAGAGGAACTGAAAAAACCAGATCATCTTTTGAAATAGCTGGCCCTTTGAGTCAAGTATTCTGTTTAGGGGTGATTACTCAGAAGATGAACAACAGAATTGAGTTTGATCCCAAAACAAAGCAGATCACCAACGACAGATTCGCAAATGAGATGCTTTACGGCCCTCCTCCGGCAAAAGGATGGGAACAGTACTACATAGTGTAGTTTTTTAATAATAATGCAACAGAAGGCCGTAAAATTAGTTTGCGGCCTTGTTGGTTCAAATAAACTTAGACTATAGACATAAGACATAAGACATAAGAATTGGCAAGCTGGGATGTAGTCTTATGCCGCGATAGTTGGTAGGGCCCTTTAACATCATACCTCCCCAAACGGGCACAACTATTATAGCAATGATTATACGACGCCACACAACCCTGTAGGGGGTGCAACTATTATAGAAAAAAGGCCATACCCCCCCAAAAGCCCCATCGGGGCTAAATGCCAGAGGCATGAAATATCTCTTAAATGCCGTCGGCATGTAATATCTATAGAAATGAAAATCGCCTAGCACACCAACGCCGTAGGTGTGGCAAGTTTGTTAAACACCCCTATCCTAATGACATTACCTGTAGGGGTGAAAATTAAATACTTTGCGTATTTAATCTATCTTTTTAGATAATTCCTTAAAGTTAAAATATGAGCCAGAATAATTACTGGAACTACAACTGCTGGTAATAGTGAGTATGGAAAGTGGAGAACAGCCAAGTTTGGGTTTTTATGAGCTATTAGCTGAAGAGGCAATGGAGAAGAAATAATTCCAATTATCAAAACATTCAATAGAAAACATATTCCTAGAAAATTCCAGAATCTAAAAATATTTGATTTGTAAAAATCCTTCCAAATTAATCCAACAATCAGGATGAATATAGTTGAGATTGCAAAATATAAATCAAAATTCATTCCCTCAAAGGTCATTTCTCTTGGCACTAATTTGTTAATCCATAAATTATATAAAATGAATTCCATTGGGATTCTTAATAAATGAATGGACGTCAAGAAAAAAATATTAATTGAATTAGGAAGTTTGTTATTCTGAGAATAAAAGATAAATGATACGATAATTGTTCCAATTAATACTAAAACAAATGTGATTGGACTTTTTATAAATATTCCAGTTCCAGAAACTATAGATATTATGAGTATCCAAATTAAAAAGGGATAAATATTTTTCAGAGAATTTACTCCTAAGCCTAAAAAAATTATGGCTAATAAAACAATGATAAGAAAACAGATTCCCATAAAAAATATTTTGCTTTCAAAAATACTTCTTAAAAAAATCATCACACTTGCCCTATGACAAGATTATAAAAATATCACCAAGTAAAAGCAAAGAATCTAAAATAAAAAAACCGATATAATCTAAACTATATCGGTTCTAATGTCTTTTGTCTAATGTCTTATGTCTAAAAAAAAAGCCTGTCGCAAGACAGGCTTTTTTGAGAGATTCGCTCCTGAAGCTGGGCTCGAACCAGCGACCCTCTGATTAACAGTCAGATGCTCTAACCAACTGAGCTATTCAGGAATTTCAACCGTTCCTCTCGTTTTCGGTGATGCAATTATCGGAAGTTTAACCGACTATTGCAAATATTTTTTTGCGTTTTATCGCAAGTTATTCAAAACCAATTAGAATTAATTGAACAACACATCCCGAAGGATAAACGTTGCAAAGCTAAAATAGATAACCAACCCCGTAACATCGACAATTGTCGATACAAACGGCGCTGATGAACTTGCAGGGTCCGCCCCAAACCTTCTTAAGATAAAAGGAAGCATCGATCCAACCAAGGATCCCCAAAGGACAACACCAACCAACGAACAACCGATGGCTGCTCCATACAAATACCACACATCACCATAGGTATGCTTGATGACCTCTTCAGCTCCAATTCTCACAAAACCCAACACGCCCAATATTATCCCCAACAACAAGCCTGACAGAATCTCTCTTTTCATAACCATCCACCAATCCCGTAAAGTCACCTCACCCATCGCCATCGCCTGTATAATCAGTGTAGATGCTTGCGAGCCTGAGTTACCACCGCTGGACATGATTACAGGCATCAAACAAGACAAGAATAGTAGTGAACTTAGCCTCGTATGCCTGAAGAACGTTAAAAGTCAACAGCTGGCCTAAAAATAGCACGATCAGCCAACCCGCTCTTTTCTTCACAAGGTGCCAGATCGAAACATCAAGGTATGGTTCATCCAAAGCCTCGGTACCACCCATACGTTGCATATCTTCTGTATATTCTTCATTCGCTACCCAAAGGATATCATCAATCGTTACGATACCCAACATGATGTCCTGTTCGTCAACTACCGGAAGAGCAACGCGATTGTTCATACGGAAAATCGTTACCGCCTCCTCTTGCGGATCGTCAGCATGCAATGAGATCAAGCGGTTGTCGATAAGGTCCTCAACTTTTGTATCAGGCTCAGCCAATAGAATGTCCTTGATCTTAACGTCATCAACCAACTTACCATCCGAATCGATAACATACAAAACGTCGATCGTCTCAGAAGCAGATCCATATCTTCGGATGTGGTCCAATACTCTTGGCATGGTCCAATGTTCTTTGACAGTGATATAGTCGGGAGTCATCAGTCGGCCGACTGAATCTTCGGGATATCCAAGTAATGATAATGCCTCTTTTCTTTCCTCCGGTGTCAAGAGAATAATGAGCCGTTTTACGACATCACCTTTCAGCTCGGAGAAGAAGGAAGTACGGTCATCGGGAGGCATCTCATTCAAGAGCTCTCGAATCAATGAAGCAGGTAATTTTTTTAGGATTCTTTCTTGGGTGGGGAAGTCTAAAATACGGAACACATTGACCGCTCTTTTTTAGACTTAAGGTTTCCATAAATAAAGGACCATATTCAGGAAGCTCATCGATCAATTCTTCAACATCCGAAATATTCAGTTCGTTCAAATAATCCGCAAGCTCGGTCTGATCACCACGTTCAATCAATTCCTCAACATGTGCTACAAGCATTGCTAATTCTTCCATACGCCTCCTTTATTTTACAATCCTACATTGGTCCAAAAATCGTTTGTGCAAAAGTCGTTTTTTTTAACATAATAATATAATTAATTTTTAATGAATGATTAACACCTAATAACAACTAGAAAAACAACCTTTCCTAAATCATAACAATATGTCATATTGTCATAATTATTAAATCCAAAATTCCCTTGTATTATGGTCAATAAAATCTTCTCATTTTACTAATCAATCCAAAGGCGCTTTTTAAGCTTCCAAAAATTTACCAAAAAACTATCGTCGTCCTAAACTCAAAACATAACTCTAATTTTTACGGAGTAATGTTGACTTAATTGATAGAATTAAAAAACTCAAAATTTGATCATTGAGTTTTCTGAAGGCCAGAGCGATAAAATTTTGAATTTATTAACAAATAAGAGTACATTTACAAAGCAAAACAACAAAGGAAATTTAAGTCACTTTTAAGTGATAAAATATAATTTATTAACCATTTTAACGCATAATTTAAGAAAAATGAAATCATCATATATATCTATATTTCAATATTTTACAATATTTACCAAAACCTTAAATTAAACAATTCAATCAATTTTATACTAATATTTTTAGCATATGCGATTTTTAAAGGATTTTAATGTTAATAAATTATTATTTATCAGCAGTTTAACACTATTTAGTGTAATAATAAATTTATATTCATTAAAATCTCAGATAATTGACAACGAACAAGCGCCTTCTAACGTCAAATGGAGACAAATAAATCATAAAAAATTTCAGCTTATCTTTCCGGTTGAGTTTGAAAAATCAGCTTCCCTCCTCGCCCATCAAATTGAGGGTATGATAGAAAACTCAAGCCAGGATTTAAAAAGAGTTCCAAAAAAAATCTCGATAATTCTTCATGAAAAACATATTGAACAGAATGGTTTTGCCCAGCTTGCTCCTAGAAAAGTAGAAGCATTTTCTACTCCCGGACCCGCAAGTGACAACACAGAATGGCTTCCTAATCTGGTTCAACATGAACTAAGACATGTAGCCCAATTTGACAAATTGACAGGTAAAATTCAAGGTCCATTTTTCCAACAATTAGCCTTTGCCTTATATGGTCTACACCTGCCAGCATGGTACTTTGAGGGTGATGCAGTTTCAATTGAAACTCAATTTTCAACAGGTGGAAGAGGACGAAGCAGCGCATGGATCATGCCTCTTCGGACCAATGAACTTTCCGGAAAAGAGTACACCTTCAGCAAAAATATCCTCGGTTCATTCAAAGATATCACCCCCTCCTACTATACCACAGGCTATACCATGAATACCTATTTGACCAATCATTTTGGGTATGGGGTGAAGGAGGAAATCATGGACAATATGAGGGCTAATTTATTGCGTCCATTTAACTTCAATATCGCCCTTAAAAAGTACACGAACATGAACAGTTCAAAGCTGTACAAAGCAACCATGGACTCCCTAAAATCTGAATGGAAATCCACCGAAATTAAATCAGAATTCCAACCTATAATTGAAGAGAAAGAAAGGTATTATATCAACTATTTTCTACCTCAAACCAACTCTTCAAAATCAATTTTTACACTGGTCCAATCTCCAGAATTCATCTCAGAAATCAGAAAAATAAAAGACGGAAAACATGAAACTTTGGTCAAAATCGGTTACCAATTGACTCCTTATTTTCATGTAAATGACAACTTTTTGGTATGGGATGAGATCAGGAAAAACGCCAGATTTGGAAAACAAACATTTAATATCATAAGGATTTTAGACCTAAAAAACGGTAAAATCAGCACGCTCAGCAAAAATTCTCGATTTTACAGCCCTATATTGAGCCCAAATTCTCAAAAGGTATACGTAGTCCATGTAGATGAAAATAACGTCTCTAGCCTCTTATATATCGACCGTTTAACCAAAGAAACTAAAAAAATAGTCGAATTTGAAGACGGAATTTTCCTCCAACAGCCTAACATAAACGCTCAAGAAACTAAAATTGTAGGTATAGGAATTGGTCCTAAAGGCACAAATATTCTTGAAATAGACCTCACTTCAGGTGCAGTTTCTCCCCTGTTCCAATGGTCAAATCAGGAATATCAAAGACCCATTTATCTAGGAAATGACCTTGTCTTTAAAGCACAATTCGAAAAAATCGACAACATATACCGCTATTCATTTGACGAAAAAAAGATCTACAAAATATCAAATTCTGCCTTCGGAGCCTTCTACCCTAGCCCAGGAAATGGTCAAAATCTACTCTATAATGAGTATGTTTATAATGGATATAAAGCATCAATTCTGGATTCAACTCAGGTAATTGGAACCGAAATCAGCCCGAAATTTGAAGTACAACCTTTACTAGATCGCCATGTTGAACCACGGATTCCAACCGAAAAAAATCAAAGAAACCAGGATTTTGAAGTTAAAAATTACAACCCATTAAGCCACTTTTTCAACTTTCATAGCCTCAGCTTAAGTAGCAATAACTTTGAAAATTTCGACAATTACAGACCTGGAATCTTCTGGATTGCCAATGATCTATTGAACACAACACAGCTAAAATTAGGTTATGAATATGATCTTGAAATCGAAAAAGACATCTTTTCAGCAGAAATTTCTTACCAGAAATACTATCCTAAATTCAACTTTTCTTACCAAAATCGAGGTCAGATCGGCTATGCGAAGAAACAAAATACCCAAGACGAATACACAAAATTTGATTACAGAGAACATGTTTACAGCCTTGAAATGCAAATTCCTCTGAGCATTTATCGTGGTAAAACAAACTATAGTTACGGCTTTAATGTCGGCACATCCTATCAAAAAAGATATAATTTAACTCTACCAACACTTAAAGGATTTATAGATGAAATCGCTTTCCCTTTAAATTATCAAGTCTATTTCAACAGCAACTCGCGTCGAAGCCAAATGGACCTAGTACCAAAATGGGGGCAGAATATCAATGTTATTTACAGGCATGTCCCGTTTGAAAATGACCTAAAAGGTTATTTATTTGCTGTCCGTACAAACTTTTATTTCCCTGGATTTTTTACCAACCACGGCTTCCAAGCAAGACTATCATACCAGAAAAACGATGGCAGATACCTAGGATCGTATGACATCCCAATGGTCAGTGGCTATGCTCATTTCGACTCCCCAAGAGTCGATAACACCTTATTGCTGAACTATCGCTTTCCTATCGCCTACCCCGATTGGACAATAGGGCAATTAGCCTATATCAAACGCTTCCATGGCTATTTATTCGCAGACTATCAAAACATCCAAGACAGCAATGGGCAACCTATATCCTACGGAATTGGTCTCTCCGCAGACTTCAATATGTTTAAATATGTACTCCCTGACTTCGGAATTGGGGCCAAATTAAGCTATATAAACCACCCAAGCGCAAAACAAAAATTTGTACCAAGCTTTAGTTTTAATTATAGCTATTAATGAGAGACATTAGACATAAGACATAAGAACTGGCATGGTGTCTATTATAGAACGGATATAGGACGCATTCCAAACCCCAGAGGGGTGTAACTATTATAGAAAAGGTTATGCGACGCCACTCCACCCTGTAGGGGTGCAACTATTATAGAACGGATATACGACGCCTTCCAACCCCAGGGGGCAATGTCATTAAGTTAAGAAAAAAAGAAGGCCATAAATCACGTAAATGTTTAATTTTGAATTCACTACTAAACAAATCTAAACAAGCGTGTTTATGGCCGATGTAAAAATAGCACTTAAAATCATATCAGACCTAAAAAATTTTATTTCTATCTGTTTAGCAGATCCTTTGCTGCTCAATCTTTTCAGGAATTCCAAAACCCATTTCACCCGGGACCGCAAGCTCAATTTCGAGAGATTGGTCCTGCTGATCGCCAAGATGTGCAAGCGGACCCTCTCTGTCGAACTGGAAGGTTTCTTTGGTGAGCTGGGCAAGAAGATCAGTTGCTCGGTGAGTGCCTTTTCCCAGCAGAGGAGCAAGCTGAGCCCCCTTTTCTTCCTGGTCTGGAACCGGGTGCTCTGCGAGAGCTTCCTGCGCCATGCTTCGGGGGATACCCGGAGATGGATGGGCTACCGCCTGATCGCAGTTGACGGCTCCAACCTTGCCCTGGTGAACACACCTTCCCTGCAGGCCCACTTTGGCGGCCAGAGCAACCAGAACTCCAGCTTCGTGCAGGCAAAGACCTTCTATCACTACGATGTGCTGAACGACCTGGTGACCCATGCCTGCATAGCCCCATACCGGACCAGCGAGCTGACCCTGGCCTCCCATTGGATCGAGGAACTGCCCGTGGACTCCATTGCCATCTATGACAGGTACTATTCGACGTTCAAGATGTTCGCGCTCCATAGCTGGCAGGAGAGCGAGCGCAAGTTCGTGATCAGGGCGAAGGATTCGCTGGAGTTCGTCAAGAGGTTCCTGAAGACTGGAAAGGTTTCCCAGGTCATCGAGCTTGCCCCAACCCAGGCCTCCATCAGCGGCCTGCGCCAGAGCGGGTTCGCCACGGACAGCTCAACAAGGATCCGCATACGCTTGGTCAGGGTAGAACTGCAGTCGACCACGGAGGTGATCGCGACCAACCTATGGCAGGAAGAGGGGTTTGAAAACGATATGTTCGGGGACCTGTACTTCAGGCGCTGGGGAGTGGAGACGAACATCTCCAAACTGAAGAATACCATGCAGATGGAATCCTTCAGCGGGCTGACGGTGGAATCCGTCGAGCAGGATTTCTATGCAACGGTGATGATGTCAAACCTGCATTCGATACTGATCAGGGATGCCCAGGTCCAGCTCGACCGCGATACGTCCACGAAAAAGTACCCCCGAAAGGTCAACGGGAACAAATCCTTCGGAAAATTAAAGGAAAACCTGATAGCCATCTTTTTCAAAAACAGGGAAAGGGAAATCCTCAGGGAGCTCACGGCCTATTTCCTCAAGGACACATTGCCCATCCGAAAGGGAAGATCGTTCCCAAGGCAGCTTAAGACCTCGAATAAAAAGTGCAAGCACAGGACCTACACAAACTACAAACCGGCATGATAAAATCCTTAACTTAATGACATTGCCCAGGGGGGTGTCACTATTATAGAAAAAAATATGGCCATACTTCGCAAAAACCCCATCGGGGTTAAATGCCGTAGGCATGAAATATCTCTTAAATGCCGTAGGCATGCCATATCTATAGAAATGAAAATCGCCTCCAATACAACGCCATCGGTGTGGCATATTTGGATAAACTAACTACGCTGTGAAAAACTAAACGCATATAAATTTCCAAAATAGTTTCTTGAGCTAAAGCTCAAGAAACTATTTAGTGAACTATTCATAGCTATTTTGAATGAGCGAAGATTACTTATTTAAAAAAATGGATTGCTCATTATTGAGGAATAAACATCAGAAATGGCACCCGCTTTAGCCGTTGCTGGTATCTCCATCAACTATATCTATTGTGGGCTATGGCATTTATCATATCACGCTTTACCACACCAGAGGGCAATATCAGTGGCAGGTGGGGACACCTGCCACGGCAAACTAACGCCGTAGGCGTGGCATATTTGTTTACCCCCTGCCCTTTTACTAAAAAAAGGCAAATTTTGTAGGATAAAGTTTCCGTTTACCGTAACTTTATTCCCTCAAAATTCGCCTTCTATCTCACGACATGCGTGACATTTCTCATCCTGGGATGAGAAAACTATTTTTGTCTAGTCTATTATCGCCTTCACACCTGGAAGTGTTTTTCCTTCCATGTATTCTAACAAAGCACCACCGCCAGTACTCACATAACTAACATGCTCTGTCATACCGAATTTAGAAACAGCTGCAGCAGAATCACCACCACCGATCAATGAAAATGCACCGCGCTCAGTTGCTGCAACTACAGCATCTGCAACCGCTTTAGTACCTTTTGCGAAAGTATCCATCTCAAATACACCCATCGGACCGTTCCATAGCAAAGTATTAGATGCCATAATAACGTCTTTGAAATGTTGAGACGATTCAGGACCGATATCTAAGCCTTGTTTGTCAGCTGGGATCTCATCATTTGGACCATCATAAACTTCAGCATCATTAGCAAAACGATCAGCAATCTGAGCATCCGTAGGTAATACCAAGTTCACCCCTTTTTCATCAGCTTTCTTAACTAATTCATTTGCTAGGTCTAATTTATCAAGTTCAACCAATGACTTTCCGATTTCGCCACCGCGAGCTTTCACAAAGGTATAAGCCATACCACCGCCGATGATCAAGTTATCAACCTTATCCAATAATGCTTCGATCAATTCTAGCTTATCAGAAACCTTTGCACCACCCATAATTGCTGTAAATGGACGCTCAGGCTTGTTCATAACCTTCTCAGCATTTTCAATTTCTTTCGCCATTAAATAGCCAAAGTACTTGTTGTCAGGGAAAAATTCAGCAATGATTGCAGTAGAAGCGTGTGCTCTATGTGCAGTACCGAATGCATCATTTACATAAACATCTCCTAGATCAGCTAATTTCTTAGCGAAATCACGGTCTCCTTTTTCCTCTTCCTTATGGAATCTCAAGTTCTCTAATAATAAAACTTGGCCAGGCTCCAGGTTTTTAGCCTTTTCAACAGCTTGTTCACCAATGCAGTCATCAGCAAACTGAACGTCTACGCCTAATACCTTAGAAAGGTAATCTACAATATGTTTAAGTGAATATTTATCAGTAGGTCCATCTTTTGGTCTTCCTAAATGTGACATCAAGATAACGGATCCACCGTCTTTTAAGATCTTTTTAATAGTTGGTAATGCTCCTTGGATACGGTTATCATCAGTAATATTGAAATCGTCGTCCAATGGAACGTTGAAATCAACTCTAATTAAAGCTTTCTTTCCTTTGAAATTTAAATCGTCGATAGTTTTCATGTTATTTTTTTATTTCCGGTTGATTTTAGAGTTTAAAGATATAAAAAAGGCGCTGATTCAAAAATTCTTATCAACGCCTTTTATATTTAATATATTTCAACAAGATACGGGATCCTTGCTTGGATGCCCGATTGTTGGCTAATCCGCTTCATTTCACTGAGGTATTTTGCATAATCACCCAATTCATCTTCCAATAACCACAGCTTGATTTTATCTTTCGAGGTTGACCAAATAGATTCAAATGGATCCTTCGCTCTAGGATATTCTGAAATCCTGTAATTCTCAAGATTCGCTTTCTTGGCAGCAGCAGCAATAGCTTGATCCAATGTCCCGATTCTATCGACCAACTTCAATTTAACCGCCTGTTCACCAGTCCAAACACGGCCTTGACCAATGCTATCCACCTGTGCAACATCAATCTTACGGCCATCAGCAACTCTTTTTAAGAATACTTGATAGATTTTGTTTACTCCGCCTTGGATAATTCCCTTTTCCTCCTCACTCAATAGCCGGTCCATATCAACATCCATATCAGCAAATTTTGCAGTCTTAACCGCTTCAAAATGAATACCCAATTTTTCATTGAATAACTTTTGGAAACTAGGAATCAATCCAAATACACCTATTGATCCAGTCAATGTTGCAGGATCAGCAAAGATAGAATCTGCAGCCGCAGAGATATAATAACCTCCTGATGCAGCATAGTCACCCATAGAAACTACAACAGGCTTTACTTTTTTCGCTAAATCAACCTCTCTCCAGATAGACTCCGAAGCTAGCGCAGAACCACCTGGCGAATTTACGCGCAATACAATCGCTTTGACCTTATCATCCTTACGCAAATCCCTTAATTCCCTGGACAGTTTATCGCCACCGATCTGACCTTCCATACCTTCACCATCCACAATCTCTCCATTAGCATACAATACTGCAACTCGATCGCCACCTGCTTCTCCAGCATTCGCCTTGTTTTTATAATCAATTAATGATACTGAAGGAATATCTTTCTTCTCATCAACCCCAATCTTTTCCTTTATTTTTGCTATTACCTGATCCTTATATAATAAGTCAGTCACAAAACCATATTTCTTAGCATCCTCAGGCTCGCGAATCAAATACCCATTCGCTATGCTTTTTAAACTATCTTGGGAGATTTTTTTAGTACTGGAAATATCCGTAAGAAAAGTATTGTAAATACTGTTTAAATATGAAGATACTTGTTCTTTATTCGCTTCGCTCATGCTATTCATAATAAATGGTTCTACAGCACTTTTGTAAGTACCAACTTTTAAAACCTGCATATCAATTCCCAATTTATCCAACCCCTCCTTGAAGAACATTACCGATGAAGCAAGACCTCTGAAATCAAGCGACCCTTGTGGATGCAAATAAACCTCATCAGCAACTGAATTGATATAATATCCTTTTTGACTCATAACATCGCTATATGCAATTATAAACTTATCTGAAGTCTTAAAATCCAATAATGCTTCACGAATGGTTTTCATCGTCGCGAACCCTGTACCTGTACCTGAAACATTCAAATAAATACCTTTAATATTTGAATCTGTTTTCGCAGCCTTAATTCTAGAAACAATGTCATTAAGACCTAGGCTGCGGGTGCCGGCAAATCCAGGAACATCCAAGCCCTCAAAAGGATTAGCCTCCGTTTTCTCCGTAATTTCATGGTCTAGGTTTATCATTAGAACAGAATTACTCACTGTTACAGTTTCACTCTTGCTACCGACCGAACTCACCATCATGCTAATAACCCCGATCATGATAAAAAACATCAGGATACTGCAAATTATAATACCAGTGATCGTCGCGAGCACATATTTAAAAAATGATCTCATATAACTTTATTTTTTGTAGTGTCGTAAATTTAAGCTATTATTCCGATTATCATAAACTATTCATATATTAAACTCATGAATACAGTTTACCTACTATTAGGGGCTAATATTGGGAATCCAATTAAACAACTGAAGGACGCCATCATTGAAATTGAATCGAGAATTGGCAAAATCACACTGACTTCAAAAGTTTATGAATCCGAAGCATGGGGAGTGGAGGATCAACCAATCTTTCTCAATCAAGTAATTGCCGTTGAAACAAAACTTTCAGCCCAAAGAGTCCTGCAGGATATCCTCAAAATTGAACTCGTTCTAGGAAGAATAAGAGGCCAACGTTGGGGATCCAGGGTAATCGATATCGATATCCTATACTATAACAATGATATAATTCACAGTGAAGATCTTCAAGTACCCCACCCCTATATTCAAGAGAGAAATTTTACATTAATTCCATTAGCGGAAATAGCTGCAGATTACATTCATCCGATTTTTAAGAAAACAAATAAAGAACTACTTGATGAATCTAAGGACCCTCTAAAAGTTAATATTTCTAAAAATGAAACCTTATCAAATTATTGATGTTGATGCTCTCGAGGAAAGCATGATGAACAACAAGGAAATCATCAAACAGATGATCCCAATGTATCTTGGACAAGGTGTACAGGACTTTAATGACCTAGAAAATGCAGTAGAAGCTCAAAATCACGCAGAAATAAAAGCCAAAGCTCACCATATTAAGCCTACAATGCAATACCTTGGCGCTACTGAATTGAGACTTAAATTCCAAGAACTCGAAGATGCAGGTGCTAACCAAGAACCTATAAATGCAATAAAAGACCTTTTTATGGATATCAAAAAAGACTTCGAACTGGCAATGGCCGAACTTAAAACCTACCAAGAATCTTTATAAAAAAGCCGTTCCTTAAGCGGAGACGAAAGGCGGTTACTGGTGTTTCCTCTCCATCACTAAGAATAATAAAACATTCACTCTACTTAACATAAGATTTATTATCATACGGTATTCAAGCCTCCTTATCCCCCACCGCATAATGAGAATAAAAAAATCTTACTTAACCGTCCTAAAGTGAATAAACGAGAATAGTATATAGAGTAGCAATATAATAGGCAATGCTAAAAACTTCAATAAGAATAGAAGTAAGACACTGACCATCAAAAACAGATATTTATATTTATTGATATCCCAACTTAGGCTACTTAATTTCATGGAGAACAATTTGATTTCAGAAACCAGCAATAAACTGGAAACAATGGCAATTGCCAACAATATCCATGTATTTTTTAATGCAGGATAACTTTCTGCAATAAATGGTAGGGAAACAATAAAAAAAGTGTTCATTGGCGTGTTAACACCGATAAAATCCGTTGTCTGTCGCGTATCGATATTGAACTTTGCCAATCTCAGAGCTGAGAAAACTGTAATTATAAAGCCTAAATAAGGAAGAAACGGGCTTGTTGTATTATCTTGAAGCATCGTGAAAATTATCGCACCAGGCAAAAAGCCAAAGCTGATCACATCTGCCAAGGAATCCAATTCTTTTCCGATGAGCGACTTGACATGTAAGGCCCTTGCAGACATACCATCAAAGAAGTCAAAAATCCCAGAGGCTAATACACAGTAGAAAGCCAATAGATATTCTTGATTCAGCACCATCACTGTTCCGATACAGCCACTAAACAAATTAAGTGAGGTAATAGTATTAGGTATGTATTTCTTCATAAAAAAAAGCCATCTTTTATGCAAAGATGGCTTAAAAATATCAATTTATGATGGCTTTTTAGCCATTCATGCTAATTAAAAATTCTGAGTTTGATTTTGTGCCACGCATTTGAGTCAATAAGAACTCCATAGCCTCTTGTGAATTCATGTCTGCTAAATGGTTTCTCAACACCCATAGACGTTGCAATTCTTCGCGGTCTACCAATAGATCGTCGCGTCTTGTACTAGAAGCTGTAAGATCGATAGCAGGGAAGATACGTTTGTTAGACAACTTACGGTCTAATTGAAGTTCCATATTACCAGTACCTTTAAATTCTTCAAAGATCACTTCGTCCATTTTCGAACCTGTTTCTGTTAATGCTGTTGCCAAGATCGTCAATGAACCACCATTTTCGATATTTCTCGCTGCACCAAAGAAACGTTTTGGTTTATGCAATGCATTAGCATCCACACCACCAGAAAGGATTTTTCCTGAAGCTGGAGCTACAGTATTGTATGCACGAGCCAATCTTGTGATGGAATCCAATAAGATTACAACATCATGACCACATTCAACCATACGTTTTGCTTTTTCCAAAACAATATTTGCAATTTTAACGTGGCGGTCAGCTGGCTCATCGAATGTAGATGACACAACCTCTGCGCGTACGCTTCTTGCCATATCAGTAACCTCCTCAGGACGCTCATCGATCAATAAGATAATCAAATAAACTTCTGGGTGATTTTTAGCAATAGCATTGGCTACTTCTTTCAATAAGTTGGTTTTACCAGTCTTTGGTTGTGCAACGATAAGTCCACGTTGTCCTTTACCGATTGGGGTAAACAAATCCATGATTCTTGTCGAATAGTTACCAGGACCTAAATCCAAGTTCAATTTCTCATCTGGAAACAATGGAGTCAAGTAGTCAAATGGAACACGGTCCCTAACCTCGGCAGGGTCCTGACCATTGATGGCCTCAACACGAACCAAAGGAAAATATTTCTCGCCTTCTTTTGGAGGGCGGATACATCCTCTAACATTATCACCGGTCTTTAAACCAAATAATTTGATCTGAGACTGAGATACATAAATATCATCCGGAGATGTCAAGTAGTTATAGTCTGAAGATCTCAAGAAGCCATAACCATCGGCCATGATTTCTAATACACCTTCATTTACAATTACATTATCAAAATCTGTTGGAGTGGATGCTTTAGGAGCGGGTTCAGGGGTAGAAACTGTTGGGGATTCAGATGCAACTGGATCTGCTGGCTTACTCGTGAATTCAATTTTTGTCTGATCTTCTTCACTCGTAACTCGGTTTCTTCCGACAGCAACAGGCTCTGCTACCTTCACCGTACGCACACGCTTTCTTGTTCGCTCTCCAGCCTTGTCCGCATCAACATCAACTGTCTCTGCTGAGTCATCCTGCTGTGACTCCTTGGCTATTTCAGAAATACGATCAATTAATTCTTGTTTTCTAAGCTTTTCAGAATCGGCAATACCTAGAACTTTCGCAATCTCGCGCAATTCAGACACGAGCTTCGTATTCAATTCATTAATATCCATTAATATTAAAATATGATTTTTTTAAGGATTTTTACTTTTATTGAAAAATATCTCTCAGCTAATACATAAACTTCATATGTCTTATTGGGTAACTAAATCTATAGAGATTTTATACTAGCTTCCCGAAAGATAAATTTATAGAACCGCCACAAAGAAAAAAATAACTATTGTAAATTCAAAAGAATTTTATGACTTTTTTTCTATTTATAGTTTAATAGCTAACGCTTAAAGTAAGTAAAATGTTTTAGCAACATTTGAAAATCTTTATAAATCAAAAAAAAATTCTTTATTTGTACGATTAAATCATAAAGTCAGATCATATTTTTATGAATAACCAACAAACAAACACAAACTACCCAGCACTTTACACCTTAATCGTGGTGTTTTTTTTCTGGGGATTTATTGCTGCTGGAAACAGCGTTTTTATTCCGTTCTGTAAAAATTACTTTCACCTTGACCAATTTCAATCTCAACTTATTGATTTTGCCTTCTACTCCGCTTATTACATAGGAGCGCTCCTATTATTTATTTTCGGAACATTGTCTGGAAAAGACCTGGTAGGAAAATGGGGATATAAAAGAAGTATAGTTTATGGACTATTGTTCTCCGCATTGGGAGCTGCTGCAATGATCGTAGCAGTAGAAGTAAACGTCTACACAGGAATGCTTATCGGATTGTTCATCGTTGCCTTGGGATTCTCACTCCAACAGACCGCAGCAAATCCTTTCGCAGTACTCCTGGGTGACCCTAAAACGGGTGCATCTCGTGTCAATCTCGGTGGAGGTGTCAACTCATTCGGAACAACAATCGGCCCCTTGATCGTAGGATTCGCTCTTTTTGGAACCTTTGAAACAATATCTGATGCCGAAATCGCAAACTTACCTTTGAATAAAGTCGTGTACCTCTATATAGGTGTAGGTTTACTATTTATCCTAGCAGCAGGATTGTTCCACTTCTCCAAAAAAGTACCAGCAGGATTCAACCTCGAACCTATGGAACCGGCCAACAAAGCAAGAACAACATTGATTATTATGACAATCTTGTTATTATGTGCTTTTATCCCGGTATTCACCAGTTACAAATCTGATACAGCAATACATATCCAAGACCTTAAAGAACAAGCTGCTCTTAACAATGACCAAAACTTAATGACCCAAATCAAAGATTTGACTCATGGCTTGGAAATAAAACGCATGCTGTGGTTATTGGGAGCATTGGCAGTAATCGTATTCGGACTTCTATTCTCTTATAATAGCGCTAAGAAAAATCCTGAAGGATGGGGTGCCATGAAATATCCACAATTGGTATTAGGTATGCTAGCCTTATTTATATATGTAGGTATCGAAGTAGCTATCGGAAGTAACTTAGGTGAGTTATTGACCTTGGAAGAATTTGGAAATCTTCAATCATCACAGATTACACCTTATGTTTCTATGTATTGGGGAGGTATGATGATCGGAAGATGGGCAGGCGCCATTACAGCTTTCAACCTTACAAAATCAAAAAAACAATTATTGACTATCATCGTTCCACTTGTAGCTTTCTCCATCATTATTGGAGTAAATTCATTGGCTGGATTTGACATGTCGGTTCTTTATTATTTCGTAATCTGTGTAATTATTCAGATCGGAGCGTTCTTCTTGAGTAAAGAAAAGCCAGTTCGCACATTAGTGATCTTCGGAACATTTGGATTATTGGCTATGATTGTAGGATTATTGACTTCAGGAACTGTAGCGATTTATTCGTTCTTAGCTGGAGGATTAGCTTGTTCTATTATGTGGGGTTCAATTTTCAGTCTGTCGATCGTAGGATTGGGCAAATATACAGAGCAAGGTTCAGCATTCTTGGTCATGATGATCTTGGGCGGTGGTATCATCCCTCCTATTCAAGGAAAACTTTCAGATATTATTGGAATACATAATTCGTACTTAGTTCCAGCGATCGGATTTGTGTATATTATTGTCTTTGCAGTTTTGGTACGCAAATTCTTGGCTAAACAAGGAATTGCAATTGACGAAATTGAAGCTGAAGGAGCACATTAACCCATAAACTAATTGTAAAAAATACACTAAGTATTTTAAATTAAAATAAAACTATAAAAACCTTATAATCAAAGTATTATAAGGTTTTTATTTTTAATTATCTTCCCTAACCCTTCAATTTCTTTCATTATATCAAATAAAAATTCTTATTTTTATTAATAAATACCGTATTTTGGGATTTGAACTACAACAATACCATTGTAAAACGAAAAAACAAGTTACTTTAAAACTAAATTTATAAATAATGATAATAATTGCAGATGGAGGGTCTACAAAAACAAACTGGTGTTTGTTAGATGATAACAACAAGAAGATTTACTTCAACACCGAGGGTTACAACCCCTATTTTGTAGATAGCGAATACATTATTGCATCCCTTAAAAAAGGACTACCTCAAGATATTCCATTTGATAAAATCAGCGAGGTAAATTATTATGGTGCTGGTGTACATAACGAAGAAAAGGCAAAGATTGTTGAAGATGCTATCCAGGCAGTTTTCCCAAATTCTAAAGTTGAAGTAGGTCATGACTTACTTGCAGCTGCACGCGCATTATTAGGTACAAATCCAGGTTTCGCAGCAATCCTAGGTACAGGTACAAATACTTGTATCTATGATGGAAAAGATATCACGCATAACATCGATTCTGCTGCTTATATTTTAGGCGATGAAGGTTCTGGTAGCTTTATCGGTAAAAAATTATTGGTAGACTTTATCAGAGGTTTGATGCCAAAAGATGTTGCTGAAGTATTCTTCAACACCTATAAACTTACCCCAGACGAAATCATGGACAATGTTTATACTAAACCTTTGGCTAACCGCTTCTGCGCTAGTTTCAGCAAATTCGTTTACGACAATAACGTAAATATTGAATATACTCGCAAAATTGTTGACGATGCATTCGAAGCATTCTTCCAATAACTTGGTGAGCAAATACCCAGATTATCAGTCTTACACTTTCAACTGCATCGGTTCTGTAGGTTACAACTTCAGAAACGTATTGGAAGAAAAAGCTGCTCAATATGGAATGAAAGTTGGTAAAATCCTTCGCTCTCCTATTGACGATCTAGTATTATTCCACATCAACAGATCTAAAAGTGTAGCTAACTAATAACAACACTTTACTGAAAATAAAAAGCCACATTTTAATCAATGTGGCTTCTTTATTTTATAATGTTTTTTTAAATGTCGATACTCTCACCGATCTTTGGCAATGCTAGATAAACATCAGCTTCATTGAATTTTTTCATAGCCTCCTCATGGTTGATTTTGATCGGAGGAAATGAATCATAATGAATTCCCATAACATTTTTGCAGTTCACAAACTCTGCAGCAATGATCGCATCGTCAACATCCATGGTATAGTGACCACCAATTGGCAGTAGTGCCCAATCAATGTTGTGGCGTTCCAACAGCTTCATTTCCATGGTCAAGGCCGTATCTCCAGCAAAATAGACCGTTTTCCCTTTCAAAAAGAAAACATATCCAACTGGGAAGCCAGCATATTCACCATCAACAGTGCTATTACTGTGGGCAGCAAATACCATCTTTACCTTACCGAAAGGCAAATCTAATGTACCACCCAAGTTATATTCAATTACTTTGTCGTCTGGCACACCCTGTTTCCTGACCCAAGCAGCAGTTTCCACTATCGTCGCAACTGTAGCCCCACTCTGTTGCTGAATGCTGTACATATCAGCGACATGATCTTGGTGAGCATGGCTCAAAAAGATATAATCAGGTTTTATATCTGCAACTTTGATGTCCTTTGCCAAAGGGTTATAACTGATGAAAGGATCCAACAATACCTTGGTCCCATCAATATCAAACTCCACACATGACTGTCCGTAGTAAGTAACTTTCATATCAATATTTATTTTTTATTTTCCAAATAAGTTCCCTAGCCCACCTAGGCCTCCCAAAAGGTCTTGTGACGCTGCTTGCATCTCTGTTTGGCTAATATTCTCTGCCTGAACCAATGCTTTATTCAATGCAACGACTAACAATTCCTCAATCTCCTCTTTGTCAGCATCCTTGAAAAATTCCGGATCTATCTGAATCTCTTTTATTTCCTTATTGGCTGTAGACACTACACGTACCTTACCGCCCTCAGCTTCACCTGAAACTGAGATATGGTCTAATCTCGATTTAATTTCCTGAGCTTTCTGTTGTGCTTCAAATAACTTATCAAACATAATATTCTTCTTAAATTTCAGTCTCCAAATTACGAATTATTTACGAATCTCGACAATCGCTTGGCTCTTTTGACCAGCTTGATTACCTTTGCAGGATAATTTTCAAAATAATGAATCAACTGAAACACTATACTGCTATTGCAAATGAATTACAACAATCCGAACCTGAAAAATTCGAATTATTGGAAGAAGAAATCAATATCATCATCCACAAATTGAAATTCATCCAGATAGAGAACAGACCAATGGTTGAAATTGTTGACATGTCGCAACCAAATGCCGACCCTTCTTATTTGGAAGAAATCAGCGAAATTGCCGGAGCACAGAACAACCCTTTGGTAAAAGAAGCTGAGAACACCGAAATACTGATCTTTATCAACGATTCTCCATCTTTCTTTGGGACATTGCCAGAATTGCTAAATGGCCAGTACAGCGACTATAAAGCCGTTAGCAGCAACAACGTTTTTGTGGTCCAAAAACCTGAATTTGCTAAACATAAAGAAGACTTCCTGCTGGACACTGAAATCCTTGCCGAAATCATACAGTCAAAATACTTTGTTTATGGCCATGAAGGAACTCATTGGATCAAATTTGATCTGTAAAAGAATTAAAAAACAAAGGCCGCTTCAATGAAACGGCCTTTGTTTTTTATATAATCTATTTTAGATATATTTCTTTCTTAAAATTGCATACAATTTGTCCACTGTTTGTGGTTTGGAAGCCCAATTGTTCTTTAAGGCATAGTTCGATTGCAAGAACGCATCTGCTTCTCCAAAATTATCGAATCTGTTCAACAGCTCGATAGCTTCTGAATAAGCCAAACTATAACCATTGAATAGGTCTTTAATGAACAACAATTTATCATTTAAGCTTACCGCGATTTTAAGGTCGCCAATTCGCTCTCCAGAACGGTCTTGTGGCTGAGAAGTATTAAATTGATTGGCATTGGTCATTCCAGCTTTCTTTTGTTGCTGGATAAGCTCATTTAATGTCAATGGACGACTAGGCTTCACCTCTGCTTGTTTTGCAAGATCATTCAAGGTCACTTCTTTTTCAGGCTCGGGTTCAACAACGATTTCTTTCTTTTCGATGACCACCTCATTGACAACCGGCTCAGGCTGAACTTCCTCTACTTTTACTTCCTCAGCATTAGATTTCTCTTGTTCTGCTTCATATTTAGAAGTTACCGAGGTGTATCCTGATGATTCGGTGTGAACTGGATTAGAAGAAATATTGAAATCTTTGAAATCATTGACTTCTTCTACTTTTTTATCTTCTTCAGGTTCTGCCTCCTCTTTTTCTACTTCTCTCTCTTCAGCTTCTTCAGGCTCTTCTACCAACTCTTCTTTTTCTTCTTTTCTTACCTCTTCGTCCTGTCTGTCTGATTCTTCATATGGAGAAGTCTCTGGTTGATCCTCGTCGTATTCTTCAATAAAAGGCTTTTCGATTTCTTGAGCTTTCTCAGGCTGCTTAGTCTCTTCAGTTATTTTAGTTTCTTCAACTTCTTGGATTTCTTCCTCAACAGGTTGCTCATCAGCTTCTTGATCATCATGTTCAACCGGAGGAGTAAATGTTTCTTCTGATTCTTTGTTTTTCTGGTCCTCTTGATTGGAGTTTAATAAATTGGTCGTTACAGAGGATTGCATCGTTGCCAAAGCGTCCAAATGTGCAGCAAGGTATTTGGCTTGAGCAGATAGCAATAGGATATCTGCTTTTCT
Source organism: Sphingobacterium daejeonense (assembly GCF_901472535.1). Taxonomy (NCBI): domain Bacteria; kingdom Pseudomonadati; phylum Bacteroidota; class Sphingobacteriia; order Sphingobacteriales; family Sphingobacteriaceae; genus Sphingobacterium; species Sphingobacterium daejeonense. The sequence goes on from NZ_LR590470.1 coordinate 3,604,834, forward strand.
ATCACCTAATTTATCTTTTTCCAAGCCTGCATATTGTTCGTTGATTTCCAACAATAGATCCCCAATTTTCCCTAAGATATTCTGATCTGAATAAGCCATGTTATGTGTGTATAGATTGAAAATTTTATTTTTATCAATTGTAAAATAAAAAAATAAACGGACTGATTGACACCCTGTTTATCTTTTTATCGATTCTCTTTAAACCAAAAATAAGATTAAATTTCGATATTCGTAACCTATATTAGTCAAGAATTTTATAATATATAAAACTTCCAAAACAGGGATTTAGTATAAATATTTACCACCATGATGTTGTTTTCTGAACATAATTTTCCGAACAGACGCGGACCAATCGGCAGTATCGAAGTTATCTGTGGATCCATGTTTTCGGGAAAGACTGAAGAACTTATCCGCAGATTGAGACGTGCTCAATTCGCGAAACTTCCCGTGGAAATATTTAAACCTGAGATCGACATCCGATATGGAGTGAATGAAGTAGTTTCCCATGACAGCAATTCCATTCCTTCAACCCCAGTTTCTCATTCATCTGCTATTTTGTTGTTAAGTTCTGCCACCCAAGTTGTTGGGATCGATGAGGCACAGTTCTTCGACGAGGAATTGCCCCAATGTGTGTGTTGAATTGGCCAAACCGTGGCATCCGTGTCATCGTCGCAGGACTGGACATGGATTACCTTGGTAAACCTTTTGGTCCGATACCAAATCTTATGGCCATTGCTGAAGACGTTACAAAGGTCCACGCAGTATGCGTTCAATGCGGAGCCCCAGCAAATTATTCCTACAGATTACAACAAAATGAATCAAGGGTCCTTCTTGGCGAGAAAGAAAGCTATGAACCCAGATGCAGAGCATGCTATTACGGCATAGAACTGTAGGTTAAAATCTTGCCTTTTATTTCAACATAAATTTAAGTAAGGCATTGCCTTGCATTTACACTTTTATGTGTGGCCGATCATGCCTTGCATTACCATTTTATTTCAAATCCATCTCACTCTAGTCTCTTTTTTGCCTTTTGACTGATGTCTTTTTGCAATTCATCTCATTCTCACATCTCACATCTCATATCTCATATCTCATATCTAACTTTCGTTCTACTCTCATTCGTCTCTTGTTCGGACTTTGTTCGGACCTCGTTCGGACCTTCTTCGGAAAACATCCGAACAAGGTCCGAACGAGGTCCGAATGAAAGAGGACGGAGAGTGGAACAAGTCCCCTATCAGGTACCCAACAGAAAGTATCAGGAAAATGAAAAATGGACAATGGAATCGGGTAATATGGACAAAAAAAATAGGCACTTCATAGTGCCTATTCCATTATATTTTAACCTATTGATTATAGAATCTGTTTTGTGATTTGTTCATCAAGTGGAGTCACTTTAGAGCGGTAGCGGTGTACCAATTTTCCGTCTTTGTTGATCAGGAATTTCTCAAAGTTCCAGTTGATGTCTCCTTTTGAAGTCTGGGTTTTCAGCTTCTGTTAGATATTTGAACAATGGAGTTTGACCATCTCCTTTTACATCTACTTTCTCTGAAAGGATGAAATTCACACCGAAATTCTTTTCACAGAATTCAGCAATTTCTTTATTATCGCCGTATTCTTGGTTTCCGAAATTATCGGAAGGAAAGCCAATGACAACCAATTTGTCGCCATACTGCTCATGAAGTTCCTGCAGCTCTTTGTACTGCTCAGTAAATCCACACTTGGAAGCGGTGTTTACCAATAGCAACTGTTTCCCTTTGAAATCAGCTAAATTTATTTTCTTTCCGTCTATCGAGGTGAAAGAATAGTCATATACGGTAGGTTGCTGAAAAAGCATGGTATACAACATAATCATGGTCATTATCATAGTTTAAAATTTTTAAAGTTCAACATTCAGTTCTCTATCAACCACATAATGGAATAATTGTTCGATAGGACTGCTCAATATTTTGCCAACCCTTACCCCGTGCAAAGAACATACCTCTCTCAAATGAATATCAAAATAATAGGCGATTCGTCCTACAAAATGACATTCATATTCCCAAAAATTGGGATAGGTCATGATATTGGTCCTTACAAATTCATCAAAACCATTTCTCAGCATGTTGTCGATATATGGATGTTGCCTATTATTTGCCATAAATTCGGCAAATGAAGCCAAATAAGCATTTGGCCTGTCCTTTTGATAGACATTTTTGATAATGATATCTTTTGTAATCGGGTGGGATTCTTTGAAGATCCTGGCTAGATCTCTAGGCATTGTTTCGTACAGATATGCTGTAATCAACTGTTTACCAAACCATGCACCTGAACCTTCATCTCCAAGCACGTACCCATTGCCATGAAGACTGGGAGATAATTTTTTCACCATCATAAAAACTAATGTCCGAGCCTGTACCCAAATTTGAGATTAATCCTTTTCCTTGACCGAAGGTTGCAAAGGCAGAGCCTAATAAATCGCTCTCCACGGAAATAAAGGAAGTTGGGAAAATCTGGGTAAGGGCATTCGAAACTAACTCTCTTCGATCAGGTGTAGAACAACCTGCACCGAAAAAATATACTTCATGAACTTCTTTGATGTATGGAATAATCTCTGGAACATCTGTCAGAATAGCCGCTATTTCTTTCTCGCTAACAAAAAAAGGATTTAAGCCTTTGGTACTAAAACGTAATGGTTTGCTATCTGGAAGATGAAGCATCCAATCTGATCTTGATGATCCGCTATCTGCTACTAAAATCATATGGTAATAATGTCATCAAATCAAATATACAAAATCCAAGAGAATTTAGCACTGTAATATTGTTGTGAACAATTGATTAATTAGGTCTCTTCTGGCCGTAATTAAGCGGGGTTTTATATCTTTATGCAAGAAATTATTACCTAATAGAAATATGAAAAACTCATTTAACCTAATCAGGTTACTATTAATTTCATTGGCCTTAGTACAATTCGGATTTGCACAACAAATCACGAGCCCCAAAGAACATTTTGGGTTCAACATAGGCGATGATTACCAATTGGCATCCTTCACTCAAACCGAAGATTATTTCAAAAAATTAGACCAACAATCAGATCGTTTGAAATATACGGTCATTGGAAAAACGGAGGAAGGCAGAGACCAATGTATGTTGATCGTAAGTTCCCCTGAGAATCTTCAGAATCTTGAGGAGTATAAAAAGATTTCTACCAGCCTGGCAAGAGCAGAAATGACCGAGGAAGAAGCTAAGAGCCTTTCGCAAAAAGGAAAGAGTATCGTTTGGATCGATGGGGGATTGCACTCGACAGAGGTAGTTGGTATGCACCAATTAATTCAGATTGCTTATTTATTGGCCTCATCAAATGATGCTGAAACAAAGAAGATCTTGGATAACACCATTGTTCTGTTGGTTCATGCAAATCCAGATGGACAAGAATTGGTAACCAATTGGTATATGAGGGAAAAAACTCCGGAGAAGCGCTCGAGCAACTTTGTTCCGGTGCTGTATCAAAAATATGCCGGCCACGATAATAACAGGGATTTCTTTATGTTGAACCTGAAGGAAACTCAGAACATGGCAAGACAATTATTTGTAGAATGGGTTCCTCAAATCATGTACAATCATCACCAAACAGCACCAGCAGGGGCTGTTGTGGCAGGCGCGCCATATAGAGATCCTTTCAATTACGTATTTGACCCCTTATTGATGTCAGGGATTGATGCGTTGGGTGCAGCAATGGCAAACAGATTGAACGTAGAAAATAAACCCGGTTATACTGCCAAAGATGGTTCAGTGTTTTCAACGTGGTATAATGGAGGGCTGAGAACTACAACCTATTTCCATAATATCATGGGATTATTGACTGAAATGATTGGTAACCCTACCCCATTTGAGATTCCATTGGTTCCAAATCGATTGATCCCTAACAATGACACGCAAAATCCTGTACTTCCGCAAGTATGGCATTTTCAGCAGTCTATTGATTATTCTACATCATTGAATTATGCTATCCTGAACTATGCTAGCCGATATAAAGATGAAGTATTGTACAACATCTACAAAATGGGCAGAAATTCAATTGAGCGTGGTTCTAAGGATTTTTGGGCTTTGTCGCCTAGCCGCGTTGCTGTTATTGACACCGCATTGCAACAGGCAAAAAGAAAAGATCCTAAAATTGAATCCAACCGAGCAGAGGAAAGAAAATTATTGGGAAGCTTATTCAATGACAAAGATCTACGCGATCCACGTGGTTATATAATTCCTTCCGACCAGCCAGATTTTGTTAAAGCAACAGATTTCATCAATGCCTTGATCCAAAACGGAATTGAGATAAAACAGGCTTCCAATGACTTTACTGTAAATGGCAAAAAATATGCTAAGGATTCTTATATCATAAAAACAGATCAAGCCTTCAGACCACACATCTTGGATATGTTTGAGGCTCAGGATCACCCTGATGATTTCCAATATCCAGGAGGTCCTCCTATTCCACCTTACGATGCTGCAGGTTGGACATTAGCTTATTTAATGGACGTCAAGTTTGACCGTGTCCTTGATGATTTCAATGGTCCATTCCAAAATCTGGAGATCGGTAAGATGATTCAATTACCTGAAGTTGCAAAATCAAAGGGTAAATTTCTGAAATTGCCTGCAACCATTAACGAATCTTTCCGTATCAGTAATGATCTATTGAAACAAGGAAAGAATGTTTGGCGAGATGAAAGCAATGGTGATATCTATGTCGAGAATAAAGCTGATGTGAAATTGAATTTTGCAACAGCTACCAGCAATAACTTGCCTAAGAAAAGCAAAAAACTGAAACCAATGCGTATTGCCCTTTGGGATACTTATGGAGGAAGTATGCCATCAGGGTGGTTGAGATTTTTGTTGGAACAATACCATTATAACTTTGATGTAGTCTATGCTCCAGATATCGACAAAGGCAACCTGAATGCCAAATATGATATTATTATTTTCCCGGGCAATTCGATTCCTCGTTTTGGTTCCAGCCAAAGTGCTGGTGGTTATTACAGCAGGATGCCAGCTGAAGCTCCGGAAAACATCCCTTCTCCTTACAAAGAAAGATGGGGAAGAACATCAGTAGAAAAAACGATTCCTGTCCTTAAATCTTTCCTTGAAAATGGCGGCAAGGTGCTAACGATTGGAAGCAGTTCAGATCTTGCGGAGCACCTAGAGATTGGTATTGAAAACCACCTTGTGGATGCAAATAAAATCGAATTAAAAAGAACAGACTTCTATACTCCTGGATCAGTCCTTACAGCTAAAGTCGGTAAAGACAGCCATAGCACTTGGGGATATGAAGATGAAATCGATGTTTATTACAGCAATGATAACCTATACAAAATTACAAACCCTGAGATTAAGCCTATATTATGGTTTGATTCAGAAAAGGTTCTGAAAAGTGGTTGGTCTTGGGGACAAAAATACCTGAAAGATGGTGTGCTTGCCTTTGAAGCACCTGTAGGAAAAGGAACCTTGGTTTCATTCGGAAATGACATCAATTTTAGAGCCCAAACACATGGGACATTTAAGCTGCTGTTTAATCAATTGATGTGAGGGTAGTAATTAGTATTTAGCATTTAGGCGAAATTAAAAGGCTCAAAATTTTTGGATGGTTAAAACCACCTAAAATTTTGAGCCTTTTAATTTATGAAGAGTCTATTAAAGTATTATTATACTAAAATATGTTCTATAAACTTTATTTAGGATATTAGAGCTGCTTCGATCAGTTCACCGTAGAATTCTGTTGCTGTTCTTCCGGATGCTTTGACTTGTTGAGGGATAAAGCTCTGTGGTGTTTGTCCTGGGATTGTGTTGATTTCGATAAAATAGAATTTATCAGTTTCATTTTGAAGGAAAAAATCTACCCGTACCATTCCTTTACAATTCAAGCGGATATAAATTTCCTTAATGATTTCGTCGGCTCTATTTTTTTGGTCAGCATTTATTTCTGCAGGAGTAATTTCTTGAGTTAACCCAGGCGTATATTTTGCTTCAAAGTCGAAAAATTCACGGGTGGTGATAACCTCTGTTGCTGGCAATACCTGCAATTCACCTTTGGAGTCCCTATAGATGCCTTGGGAGAATTCTCTACCTTTTACAAATTCCTCTACAAGCACCTGCTTTCCTGTTCCTTCTGCGTCATAGGCATCGTCCAATGCTTTGGGCAGTTCTTCCCAAGTATTTACTTTATTCATACCGATACTACTTCCACCAGCATTAGGCTTTACAAATAAGGGCAATGAGAGTTTGTTTTTCACAACTTCGGAAGCTTTTGGCCTATCAATGTCAAATAAAAGCACCGACTGTGCTACATTTAATTGATCAATATCCTGGATAATAGCTTTGGTATAACCTTTATTCATCGTTAATGAAGAAGTAAGGGCTCCGCAGGATGTATATGGCAATCCAATCATATCAAAATATCCTTGCAGCCTTCCATCTTCTCCTGGAGTTCCATGAAGAATGATAAATGCCACATCGAAATGTATCTTTTCATTATTGATGTTCAATGAAAAGTCTTGACGGTCAATTTCATGTTTTTGATTGTCCTGATCAATATACCCCCAGCTTTGTGGAGTAATATCGATAAGGAAAACATCATATTTTTCTTTATCAATTTGCGAGTACACAAATGCCGAACTTTTATAAGAAATTTCAGCCTCTCCGGTGTATCCTCCAGTAATTAATGCTACTTTAGTTTTCATATGTAATAATCGAGAAACAAATATAATTTGAGATACGAGGAAAAACGAATATTTTTGCGTTTAATTAAGTCCAATGATGCGAAATAAAAAAATTGGAATTAATATTGTTAATAAGATTTACAAAAACACAACATTAGATGTCTAAGTTCTTTTTATACTTGAGGACGAGTGCTTTCAGAAAAAACTTGATAAGTGGGCTCATTTTCATTGTCATTCTTTTTATTTTAGTTTATTTCGGGTTAAAGATTTACACCAAGCATGGTGATTCTCAAGAAGTTCCATTACTGAAGGGATTAAACATCAGTGAAGCATTGAACATTTTGGACAAAGCTGGTCTAGAGGTTGAAATTGATTCGATTTACCAGATGGATGCTAAGCCTGGTTTGGTTATCGATCAAGATCCAGATCCAAAGGCCCATGTTAAAGGTGGTCGTACCATCTATTTGACGATTATTACGCAGTCCGCTCCGGAAATTGCATTTCCTGAAATCATAGACAAGACATTTATTGAAGCATCAGCAATTTTAAAGAACCATTCTTTAAAAATCGCTGATACCGTTTATAAAAATGATATTGCCAGAGATGTGGTATTGGATGTAAAATTTGCTGGTCAACCTATCAGACAGGGCCGAATGGTTCCTAAAGGTTCAAAGATCAGCTTGATTTTGGGTAATGGTCGTGGCGATGATGAAGTAGAAATACCGGTATTGATCGGTTTGAACTTGACTGAGGCTAAATTTGCACTGGCAGGAAAAGGCTTGGCCTTGGGTTCTGTATCCTTTGCAGACAACTCTAATGACACATTGGGCTCCGTTGTTGTCAAACAAAACCCTGACACCAGCGCGAAAATTATTTCGATAGGGAATGCAATTCACGTAACATTGGGCAAACCAGTGACTGCGGAACCCGTAACAACCCCACAAATCCCATAACATGACACAGAACACGAAGAAAAGAAGAGGATTAGGAGTGGTTCTAATCATAATCCTTCTTGTAGCCTTGGTTGCAGGATGGATAGGTTACCAAGCTTTTATGGGACCGAGCATCGCGACAGATGAGGAATATTTTTACGTTAAGACAGATGAACCTTATGAAAGCGTAATTTCAAGGATAGAATCTGAAGGCATTGTAAAGAACCCAACATACTTTAATTACGTAGCAACAGCTATGGACCTAGAATCCACAGGTATTAAAGCTGGTCGCTATAAAATTGAGCAAAGATCTGAGCAACCGCAGATTTATCGGAACTTGCGTGCTGGATATCAAGATGCGGTGAAATTCAGGTTTCAGAATATCCGTCTGAGACAAGATTTTGCAGGTCTGTTAGGCAGAGACTTTGAAGCTGACTCATTGGCTTTCTTGAATCTACTGAATGATGAAAAATTAGCTGAGAAATATGGCTTCAACAAGGAGAATTTCTTCAGTATGTTCATTCCAAATACCTATGAAATTTACTGGAACACCAAACCAGAGGAGATAATCGATCGCTTTTCAAAGGAATATGAGAAATTTTGGACTGCCGAGAGAAAAGCAAAGGCTGACTCTTTGGGAATGACCACACAAGAAGTAAGCACCTTGGCTTCTATCGTGAAGGGCGAGGCATTGCACCAAGACGAAATGCCAAAGATCGCTGGACTATATTTGAACAGATTGAAAAAAGGGATGCTTCTACAGGCTGACCCTACTGTAATCTTTGCAAACAATGATTTTACGATCCGTCGTGTATTGAACAGACACTTGACCATTGACAATCCTTATAATACCTATCGTTACAAAGGATTGCCTCCGGGTCCTATCATGATGCCTAGTATTGCATCTATTGATGCGGTGTTGAACTATGAGCATCATCCATATATTTACATGTGTGCCAAGGATGATTTCTCAGGATATCATTTGTACGCGCAGACTGTTGCAGAACATTTGGTGAATGCCAGAAAATTCCAAAGAGCATTAGACGCAAGAAATATTAAGAAATAATATGTTTCTATATCAGCATCAAGTGAGGGTCCGTTATGCCGAAACCGACAATATGGGCTATGTTTACTATGGCAATTATGCTACCTACTATGAAGTAGCCCGTACGGAGATGCTTCGCAGCACCGGAATTTCATATAAAGAGCTTGAGGACATGGGTGTTATGCTCCCGGTGATTGAATTGACCTGCAAATTCAACAAAGCTGCAAAGTATGATGATTTAGTGACGATAAATACTTATATTCGGGAAAAGCCTGGGATAAGGATTAAATTTGAATATGAGCTGTTTAATGAGGCTGGTGAGTTGCTGAATACGGGATCTACCCAATTGGTATTTGTTGATATAGAAAAAAACAGACCCTGCAAACCTCCACAGATTTTCATTGACAAAATGGCTCCATTTTTTGGAGAATAAATGAAAAAAATTCACCAACAATTACTGTACGTCAAACCCTACGACAGATTTATCGAATGGACCAAGTCAGCGACATTGCCTGGTTTTGGAAAACTCCCGCTGTATACCGTCATGGTGTTTTTCTTTCAGGAAATCGCTCGTGAATCGATCCTTAACAAAGCCTCTTCCCTAGCCTACAACTTTATGTTGGCTGTATTCCCGGGATTATATTTTTATTTACCCTCATCCCCTATATTCCGGTCGATAATTTTCAAGAACAATTGATGGAGCTAATCCAACTAGCCCTTCCCAATAACGCTTACGAAATCCTGGAAGCTACATTAGAAGATATTATTAAAAGACAGAATGGCGGATTATTGTCAGCCGGTTTCGTATTATGTACTTTCTTTGCGACCAATGGTATGACTACCCTGATGATGAGTTTTTAACAAAGCATCCCTTTCTAAGGAGTCGAGAACTTGGTTCCAAAGAAGAATCGTCGCTCTAGCTCTTTCCCTTGCTATTGTTTTGGCCCTAGCCGTTGGAATTGCATTATATGCTGGTTCAAACTACTTGATCAACTACTTGAAGACCCATATCGATTATGATCTTAATTGGTTTTGGGCATTCTTGATCAAAGTAGCACAATGGAGCATCTTGTTTAGTATTTATTTTTTTACTGTAAGCTTAATCTACAAGTTTGGTCCCAGTTCCACTAAAAAATGGAAACTTTTTACTCCGGGAGCTACATTGGCCACTTTGCTAGCGTTGCTGTCTTTTTCTTTTTTCACCTTTTACATCAACAATTTTGGAGCTTACAACAAACTTTATGGCTCAATCGGAACTTTGATTGTAGTCATGATCTGGATGTACATAAATGCCCTTATTCTTATCATAGGCTTCGAATTAAATGCTAGTATAGCACTTTCAAAGCAGAGTATAAAAATTGTAAAGCCACGTATATATAATTCTTTTAAGCCAAACAAAATTTAATTTTTGATTATTTTATTATAATTGTACTCTTAATTGAGTTGTTAACGCATCTCAAGTATTAACTGAAAAATTACGGGATGGAAAACAAAGAGTTACAAAAGAGAAGTATTCGGAATAAAAATGTTCGAAATATACTATTGAGTTCTATAATAGTATTATTCATAACTTTTGTGATTTTTTTTATTTTCTCATATATCCAATATAAGAGCATCCAGAATAAAATTCAGAATATTTACACCTCGGTAAATAGCGACCAGAACAATTTTACGGAACTACTGAACATCTTCAGTGATGCTGAGGATCATTTCCGTAAATTCTCCATTACCTATAATATGCGAGACTACAACCTGTACAGGACCAAGCTCGTTAAGTTAAAAACATCAGTTGATTCATTGATTCAGATCCGAACCAAAGAATCCAAGGTACAGGGAGACAGTTCGTATAAAGGGAGGGGTCTAGAGGATTTGATGCCAAAGTATACGCTGTTGAACAACAAGTTGGATTCCATGCTTGTAGCATCTGAAACCTTAAAAAGTTTTAGGATGGAATCAACGGATGAAACGATTTTTGATTTGCCTCAAGCTAAGGTTCCCTCACCTATCGTTGTTCAAGAGCCAAAAACAGTAGTAGTCAAAAAGAAATCTCTTATCAAACGGATTTTTCAGAAAGGTGATGACACCATCACTGTTGAACCTGATAATCCAGGCCATACAGAGCAAGTGGTCGCTCAAAACAATAATCTCAAGAATATTATCCGAGAAAAAAATTCGCAGACCAAAAATAAAATGGATGAGTTAAAAAGAACTTTAACTGAAATCCGAAAAAGCGAACGTTCTCTATTGGCAGATAATTTCACTTTGTTGCACAGTGCCAATCAATTGATAAGAATTATCCATGAAGATAGGATTCAGATCCAAAGGGACAAAACAGACCATGAACTGAGCATCCTAATCGGCAAAACCGATACATTCAAATGGCAGATTATTATATCGCTAACCTTTGTATTTATCGTCATCTGTATATTGGTGTATTATCAGTTTTTCACCAGCTATTATGAACGAAAACTGTTGGATGAAAAAATCTACGCTTCTAAATTAGCAGAGCAGAAAACTGATATCCTGGCTGAGATCACCCACGAAATCAGAACGCCTATTAACTCCTTAATTGGAATTGTGGATCTATTGAAGAGCCGTAAGGATTTATATCAAGCTAAGGATGTACAACTGCTGGAATCAGCATACACAAATATTACCGCTACATCGAAGACAATCAATGATATCTTAAATCTGAGTAAGATCGATCAGCATGACAACATTGAAGCTATTCACTTTGATTATGCGGATTTATTGATTGAGGTTGTAGAGACACATCGAAACCATGCTGAAATGAAAGGTATAGAATTGGAATATACATTGGACAAGGATCAACCCACCATTATTTTTTCAGATGAATTCAAGGTTCGCCAGATTATGAGCAACCTGGTGAGCAATGCCATTAAATATTCCAATGCGGGCAAGGTTGTAGCTACAGCCTTTGTGGATGACCAAAGCAATTTGATCTTTAAGGTTTCGGACCAAGGGCAAGGAATTCCGGAGGCTCTAAAAAAGAATATTTTCAAGAAATATTACACGGTTAATAAATCTAACAAAGTAGAAGGTGGCGTCGGTTTGGGCTTATACATTACCAAAAACATCGTAAATACATTAAAAGGGAAAATAAACTTTAAGACCAATGCAGGTCAAGGAACTACTTTTAAGGTTGAGATTCCAATTCCTAAGCCAAAATTCAGAAGAAAAACACCTTGAACATCCAAAAGATCAGTGATTTTTCCAAAGATTTGAGATGGTTGATTGTGGACGACAATGCCTTGAATTTATTGTATTTAAAACAGTTCTTTTCGTTACACACCCATGTAAAAGACCGCAACCAATGGTAAAGAGGCCTTAGATGTAATTAGCAGATTTCCAATAGATGTTGTTGTTACAGATATCAATATGCCGGTTATGACAGGCGATGAGCTTTTGGCGACTGTTCGAGAGAATCCATTATACGATTCGGTAAAGATTATTGCTACATCATCTGATAATGAGCAGGTTAAGAAGTTAGAGAAAGGAGCGTAAGGTTAATTTCGATGGCATCTTGATCAAACCTTTCAACGAGCGTAAGTTAACGGAGATCATTGTAAAAACGATCTATCCTATCTTTGAGGACAGCGATGAGCTGAGCCAGGAATCTTAATAATTTCAATCTTTTTAAACTTTTTTACATCTAAACTATTGTAAATAAAAGTTTTTCGTATCTTTGCAATCCCTACATTGTAGGGAAAAGGAGATTATTAATTAATGGCAAAAAAACAAGAAGCAGAAAAAGAGTTAGCGGCAAAAAATGCAGAGCTACAAGGTGCTGACACAAAAGTTGTGAAGGACACTGAAAAGATTGAGTCTGAGGCAGATTCAAATTTAATCGATGAGATTAAATCAAACACTTGGAGTACTCCTTCTGGGGACTTCGACTGGGATCTTGATGAAAAAGCTTTTGGTAACTACAGTGATTCAGAACGTACTAAATTAGAAGAGCAGTACGCTGGAACATTCAACCAAATCAATCAAGGTGAGATTATTGAGGGATCAGTTGTATCTATCAATAACAAAGATGTTGTTTTAAACATCGGTTTCAAATCAGACGGTCTAGTAGCATTATCTGAGTTCCGTGACTTACCTGACTTAAAAATCGGTGATACGGTTGACGTATTTGTAGAATCGCAAGAGGATGCAAACGGTCAATTAGTATTATCACGCAAACGTGCGAAAACTCAAAAATCTTGGGAAGAGATCAACGAGGCTTTGGAAAATGACAAAGTTATCGATGGTTTCGTTAAATCACGTACAAAAGGTGGTTTAATTGTAGACATCAAAGGTGTTGAGGCTTTCTTACCAGGATCTCAAATTGATATCAAAACCTATCCGTGACTATGATGTATACGTAGGTAAAACTATGGAATTCAAAGTTGTGAAAATCAACCACGAATTCAAAAACGTAGTAGTTTCTCACAAAGTATTGATCGAGGACGATTTAGAAAACCAAAAATCAGAAATCGTTGCGAAATTGGAAAAAGGACAAGTATTGGAAGGTACTGTTAAAAATATCACTGACTTCGGTGTGTTCATCGACTTGGGTGGTGTTGACGGATTACTTCACATTACAGACATCTCTTGGGGGCCGTATCGAGCATCCAAAAGAGGTATTGTCATTAGACCAAACTATCAACGTTGTGGTTCTTGACTTTGATGATGAGAAAAAACGTATCGCATTAGGCTTGAAACAACTTTCTGAGCACCCTTGGGAATCTTTAGACAAGAACTTAGAAATCGGTTCTAAAGTTAAAGGTAAGATCGTTACTGTAGCTGACTACGGTGCATTCTTAGAAATCATCCCTGGTGTTGAAGGATTGATCCACGTTTCAGAAATGTCTTGGTCTCAAAACTTACGTTCTCCACAAGAGTTCTTGAAAGTAGGTGACGAAATCGAAGCTGAGATCTTAACATTAGATCGTGAAGAGCGCAAAATGAGCTTAGGTATCAAACAATTGACTCCTGACCCTTGGCAAAACATCACTGAACGTTACCCAGTTGGTTCAAAACAATCAGCAGTTGTTAAGAACATGACTAACTTCGGTGTATTCGTTGAGTTAGAAGACGGAATCGACGGTTTAATTCACATCTCTGACCTTTCATGGTCTAAGAAAGTTAACCACCCTAACGAATTCACTAAAGTAGGTGAAAGATTAGACGTTGTGGTATTAGAATTAGACGAAGAAAACCGCAAGCTTTCATTAGGTCACAAACAATTAGAGGAAAACCCTTGGGATACTTTCGAAACTATCTTCACTGAAGGTTCAGTTCACGAAGGTACAGTAATCAAAGTTGGTGACAAAGGAGATATCGTTGCTTTACAATATGGTGTTGAAGGATTCTGTCCTAACAAGCACTCTGTAAAAGAAGACGGTTCTGCATTGAAAGTTGACGAAGTTGCTGAATTCAAAAATCATCGAGTTCAACAAAGAAAACAAACGTCTAGTTATTTCTCACTCTCGTATTTGGGAAGATGCTAAAGCTGAAGCTCGTATCGAAGAGTTCAACGCTCGTAAAAAAGAAGCTAAAGCTGCTAACTCAGCAGTGAAAAAAAGTTAAAGATTCAGTTGAGAAATCAACTCTAGGTGATCTTGACGTATTAGCTCAATTGAAAGAGCAAATGGAAGACGACGAGAAAAAATCTAAATAATTAGGTTTTTAAATAAAAAAACGAAGCCCCGATTGAAAAGTCGGGGCTTTGTTTTTTTTTAGACATAAGACATAAGACAAAAAGACATAAGAAATGGCAGGGCGCAAAATCATTTCTTTAGCAGACATGCCACAGAAAGGGAGTTAATTTACCGTAGTTGGTGCCTCACCATTCATGCCATGGCGGGTGTCCCCTCTATTCATGCCGTGGCGGGTGTCACCTCCATTCATGCCGTGGCGGGTGTCCCCACCCGACACTATTTTTTACGACAAAGGTCTATTAATCATAAGTCTAATGTCTAATGTCTATAAGTCTTATGTCTCTTGTCTAATGTCTATTTTATTGCTAATTTAATGTTTTATTCCAATCCTATAGAACATGAGAACTTCAGCTCTAATCAGCACCGATCAAGCACTCAAATTAATTAATGAGGATAATGCCATTGTATTGGATGCAACGATTGACAAGGTCAACGAGAAAATGGACAACAGTAAACTGTCGTTAATTCCCAACAGTCAGTTTTTTGACATTGAAGGTGTTTTTTCGGATCATAAGAGTGGTTTCCCTCATACGATGGTCAGTCCGGAGCAGTTTTCAAAAGAAGCAAAGAAACTGGGAATTAACCAGGATTCTACGGTTATAGTGTATGACCGTTGGGGTGTTTATTCAAGTCCGAGGGCATGGTGGATGTTTCGGTACATGGGATTGGAAAAAGTCTATGTACTTAACGGAGGAGAACCAGCGTGGAAAGCTGCTGGATTGCCTATTGTAGATGATTATAGTACTCCTGAAGCACAAGGTAACTTTAAGGCGAAACCCAACTATGAATGGTTTATATCCAAAGAGGAATTGGTTGAAAGATTGGGAGATGATGATTTCACGATCACGGATGCTCGTTCATCAGGTCGATTTCATGGCTCTGCGCCAGAACCGCGCGAAGGTTTAAGGTCTGGACATATTCCGGGATCCAAGAACTTGCCCTTTGACCAGGTTTTGGACGGCATTAATTACCAAGATGAAATGGAACTCCAAAGGTTATATGAGGGAAAAATAGATAGCAGTAAGCAGAATATCTTTACCTGCGGATCGGGTATCTCAGCTGCTATTATTGCACTGGGAGCCTATGAATTGGGCAATGATTACGTGACCATTTATGATGGCTCATGGAGCGAATGGGGCGCAGATCCGGAAGTTCCTGTAGAAAAAGACTGATGACCCACCAGTATAAAAATAAAAGCCGCCCTATCTGTTGAAGGAGCGGCTTTTGTATTTTTATCTCTTGATGTTATTTTGATTGACTTGGAAGTGGTACATAACCATCATCTCCAGGTACTTTTGGAAATTCATGGTTGATCCATTTTTCTTTGGCTGCATCGATCGTTTCCCTGCTGCTCGCAACAAAATTCCATGATATAAATCTTCCTCCGGAAAAGGTTCGCCACCAAATATATAAACTGTGGTGCCAGCTTTCATTTCGAAGGTACAAAGATGGGCATCCAATGTAATTAATATTTGTTTGGGACCATAAGTAAATCCATTGCTCTCAATCTCCCCTTCCAGGATATAAAGCCCACTCTCGCCATAAAGCTCTCCTTTGATATCGATCAATGCATCTTTTTCTGCCTTCACCTCTATCATATACAATTTACTATAAACGGGTACTGGAGATTTTTTGCTAAAAGCTTCACCTGCGATCAACTTATACTTTACTCCATCCTCCTCCCATTCTGGGATTTGATCAGCTTCGGTATGATGAAATTCAGGTTCCATAAATTCCAGGTCTTTTGGCAATGCCACCCAGATCTGTAATCCGTGTAAATATTTATCCTTTACCCTTAAATATTCTGGTGTTCTTTCAGAATGCACCACACCTTTGCCTGCAGTCATCCAGTTGACAGCTCCAGGTTTTATTTCCATTGCTGTACCCAAGCTGTCCCTATGAAAGATGGACCCATCAAATAAATATGTAAGGGTTGACAATCCAATATGTGGGTGAGGGCCAACATCTAAATTCTCATGGTCTGCAAGACATGCAGGACCCATATGGTCAATAAATACGAATGGTCCGATAGATCTTTTCTGGCGGAATGGAAGTAACCTTCCGACCATAAAATTCCCGATGTTTGCGGCAGTTTCTTCTCTGATGAAATCAATATTCGACATAAACTCCTTAATTAGTGTTCTATTTCTTTAAAGTTACGAATTAAAGAGGCTTATTAACGAGCTTAAAAATCAAATCGCACGCTAATTTTGTCGTTCTATTGTCAATATCGAATATGGGATTTAGTTCTGCAAAATCAATGCTGTCAAAATTTGGCAGCGAAATTATCGTCTGATAAATAGTCTGAAAAGTTGCATCCGGTATGACGCCATTGAAGGCTGGAGCACTAACTCCAGGTGCAAATGCTGAAGCAAAGAAATCCATATCTACGGTAACATAAATATGGTCCACCTTTTTAGAAAATTCAAGGATCTGGGTTTTGATATTTTGGAGATTCTCAGCACTGATCTGATCAGCTTTAATGATTTCAACCCCTCTTTCTTGTGCAAAATCAAACAATGCTTTTGTATTGCTAATATCTTGAATACCGATGGCAAGATATTTCACGCTGTTTCCTTCCTTGATCCCTTCTTCGATTATCTGGTAGAATCCAGTGCCTGAATTTCCTTGATTATCTATGGTGGTTCGGATATCTAAATGGGCGTCCAAATTGATAACTCCGATTTTCTTGGACATACTGTATCTCTTGAGTCCATTGAAGTGAGCGTAAGTAACTTCATGTCCACCACCCAGCACAATAGGAAAAGCACCTATTTCAAGAATTTGAGCCACTCTTTTAGAAAGTTCATTCTGGGCGCTTTCCATATCGTCTGAAATGCATATTACATCACCTGAATCGACTATTTTTCTGGAATTAGGGAGATGATTAGGGAGGTTTGCCAAGACTTTCCTTAATGCCTCTGGCGCATCCTTCGCACCTACTCTACCTTGGTTTCTTTTCACTCCTTCATCACAACAGAAACCCAAGAGCACATATTGAGAATTTAGATCTGGCAAATGATCGTCTAGATTTATAAATTCAATAATCTGATGCCACCGCTTTAATTCCGGGGTATCTCCATCATTGCGTCCTATCCAATTTTGTGGCTCCCCAGGTTTATAAAAAACATTTCCAAGTGATTCCATAATTTCCTCCTTAAAATAGGTTGTCGATAATACTGTCTTCAACCAATTCTGGTTTTGTAATTTTCAGGGTTGAAGTTCTTTCCAGTTCAGTTTCAATCGCACTGAGAGCCTCCTTGTTTCTAGCCCATGCTCTTCTGGCAATACCATTGTTGACATCAAAGAACAGCATTTGCTTTAATTTGGTGTCACTTTCCATAGAACCATCCAATAACATACCAAAACCGCCATTGATCACTTCACCCCAAACCTACGCCACCTCCATTATGGATAGAAACCCAGGTTGCACCGCGGAAGCTATCCCCGATTACGTTGTGTATAGCCATATCAGCAGTAAATTTACTGCCGTCATAAATATTACTTGTCTCGCGGTAAGGAGAATCTGTACCGCTTACATCATGGTGATCTCTTCCTAGGACAACAGGAAGCAGAAAGTCGTCCGTCATTTACTGCATTGTTAAATGCTTCTGCGATTTTCATTCTACCCAGTGCATCAGCATATAAAATACGAGCTTGTGACCCAACGACCAATTTATTCTGTTCCGCTTCCTGTATCCATTTTATATTGTCTTCCATTTGCTGGAAAATTTCTTGAGAAGCATTTTTTTGAAGGTCTCTCAGGACTTCCAATGCCAAGCGATCTGTTGTTCTGAGGTCTTCAGCTTTTCCAGAGGTACAAACCCATCTAAATGGACCAAACCCATAGTCAAAACACATAGGCCCCAGAATATCTTGTACATATGATGGATATTTGAAATTAATTCCATCGGATGCCATGATATCTGCACCTGCACGGCTTGCTTCCAATAAAAAAGCATTTCCATAATCAAAAAAGTAAGTCCCACGCTCCACATGTTTGTTGATAGCGTCAGCATGTCTAATCAGTGTCCTTTGGACTTCTTTTTTGAACTGCTCAGGATTATTGGCTATTAAATTATTTGATTCTTCAAAAGATAAATCAACAGGATAGTAACCTCCCGACCATGGATTGTGAAGAGAGGTCTGATCAGACCCTACAGTAACCGTTATATTTTGTCTGTAGAATTGTTCCCAGACATCCACGATATTACCAATATAAGCGATACAAACTGTTTCTTTTTTCTCAATTGCAGTTTTCACAGCAGTTATTAGGTTTTCTATATCCTCAACCAATATATCCACCCAACCTTGCTCGTGTCTTTTTCTGGCAGCTGCGGGATTCACCTCTGCGCATACGGTGATACATCCTGCAATATTTCCAGCTTTCGGTTGAGCTCCGCTCATACCTCCCAATCCTGAAGTTACAAAGACTTTCCCTTTGATATCTTCACCTTCTTTGAGGTGTTTTCGGAATGCATTCATCACTGTGATTGTGGTGCCATGAACGATTCCTTGAGGTCCGATATACATGTACGATCCAGCGGTCATCTGTCCATATTGTGTTACTCCTAATGCATTGTACTTCTCCCAATCATCAGGTTTAGAATAATTGGGTATCATCATACCATTGGTAACTACTACCCTAGGAGCATTTTCGGATGAAGGGAATAATCCCATCGGATGTCCTGAATACATGTGTAGTGTTTGGCTATCGGTCATTTTTGACAAGTAGCTCATAGTAACCAAGTACTGAGCCCAGTTTTGAAAAACAGCACCATTACCACCATAGGTGATTAATTCATGCGGGTGTTGTGCTACAGCTGGATCTAAATTGTTCTGGATCATCAACATAATTGCAGCTGCTTGTTGACTCTTTGCAGGGTATGAATTGATCGGTCTTGCAAACATTTTATAGGAAGGCCTAAACCTATACATATAAATTCGTCCATAAGTCCTTAACTCATCCAAAAAATCCGCAGCGAGTTCTTCGTGCCATTCCTTGGGGAAATACCTTAATGCATTTCGAACAGCTAATTTCTCTTCATCTTTTGTCAAAATTGCCTTGCGTTTTGGAGCATGGCTTACCGTATGATCTAAATCAACTTTCTTAGGTAGTTCCTTTGGGATACCCTGAACGATTGATGCTTTAAATTCTTTTTCAGTCATTTTTAATTTTCATTTACAAAAACCTCAATACCATTTTTCCAAACAGCCTTTGGCTGTAAACCACCTTGGAGGTAGGTTATATTTTGATAATTATCAGTTTGATAAATAACAAAATCTGCTAGTTTACCTTCCATTAATCGACCTCTATCATCCAGGTTCAATGCTTTAGCAGCTCTGAAAGTGATAGCTGCAAAAAGTTCTGCATTGCTTAATTTCTGCATGGTTGCCAAAATACTGGCACTTTCGATCAATTTTCCCATAGGTGCTGACCCAGGGTTCCAGTCAGTAGCGATTGCCAAGCTTGCTCCGGCATCCAATAATCTTCTTGCCGGTGTAAATTCACATCCTATTCCAAGGGATGCTGCTGGTAATGCTACAGGGATAACCTCAGAGCCTGCCAAAAGAGTAATTTCATCTTCGGTCGAAGCTTCCAGGTGATCCGCTGAAACTGCTGCAAGTTGAACAGCAAGTTTAGAACCTGAAGTACTAAACTGATCAGCATGAACGGTCAGGTCGAAGCCCATTTCTTTGGCTTTTTTATAATATGGTAATATTTGCTCTGCCGAAAAGGCACTCTTCTCTACAAAAGCATCTATTCTGTTTGTAAGTTTTTCTTCTTTTAAGATTGGAAATAATTTTTCTCCCATTTCATACAAATAATCTTCGGGAGTTCCCTTGTGGTCTTTGGGTGCATATGTGCAGCCAAACATGTAGGTATTAAATCCACATAAGTGGATTTATTAGCTTCTTTAATTGCTCCTAAAGTCTTTAGCTCCTCTTCTACTTTCAATCCATAACCGCTTTTTACCTCTACGGTTGTAATACCTTGCCTAAGGAGGGCATCTGCTCTTTTTAGGGTTAGTTCTTTGAGTTCTTCTTGACTACAAGCACGTGTATGCTGGACTGTGCTCCAGATTCCACCTCCTGCTTCCGCAATCTCAAGGTATGAGCTACCTGCATTTCGCATGGCAAAATCATTTGCTCGGCTTCCACCGAAAGCAATATGGGTATGACAGTCAATAAATCCCGGCATAGCCACGAAATCTCCGTTCAGTTCGATTATTTCAACATCATTGCCCAAGGCTTCCCTTAATCCCTGAAAATCCCCCACAACAGATATTTTGCCATCCTGGATAAAAATACCGGCATTGGCAATGATTTCTAGGTCGCTATCTTTCAAAGCACCTTTCAAAGGCAGGTGCTGCATGGTGAGCAGCTGTTTGAATGGTCCAATGAGTTTTCCTGTTTCCTTCATGATTAATAGTTTTCAAAATGTTCAACACCTTCACCAAGGTATGGCAATGCATTCTTTGCTGCAGCCTCTTTGGCAACTTGAATCAATTCTCCAGATTTAATAAGTGCCAAAGCATTGTCCAAAATATCCTGCATTGGCTGATCCTCTTCAATATGTGGGATTTTTGTGCGTATGTGTTGGTGAATCGCCTCAATAACAGGCGTAGATTGCATTGGATTATGGAAATCTTTGGCTTGAGCAGCACACAGCAACTCAATACTTAGGATCTTATCAATATTATCCAACACCTGCAATAATTTTCTGCCGGAAATTGACCCCATACTTACATGATCTTCCTGTCCCAATGAGGTCGGAATACTATCTGCACTTGCAGGGAAACATAATCCTTTGTTTTCGCTCGCGATTGCAGCAGTACTATATTGTAGAATCATAAACCCAGAGTTTAGTCCAGTTGCTTTCATTAACAATTTAGGAACGCCATTGGTTTCTCCTTCAAGGGATAAGTAAACCCTGCGATCAGAGATATTCCCTAATTCTGAAACGGCCAATGTTGCATAATCCAATGGCAATGCAATAGGCTGACCATGGAAAGAACCTCCACTGATTGTCAATTCACTATTGATGATAATCGGGTTATCAGTAACTGAGTTTATTTCTGTTTCTATGATATCTCTGAAATGTAACCAAGCATTCCTTGAGGCACCGTGAACCTGTGGAATACAACGAAGGGAATATGGATCTTGTACACGAGAACAGTTTTTATGGGATTCCAAGATTTCAGAACCCTTTAGTAGATTGTAAACTGTAGAGGCTACAAAAGTATTCCTTTATAAGGTCTCAATTGATGTAGCTCACTAAAAAACGGTTTAATAGAACCATTCAATCCTTCGATCATTAAGGTTGCGATCAAGTCGGCGTTATTCATTAATCTGTTCATTTCCACGACTGCCTTAACACCATGAGCTGCCATAAATTGGGTACCATTGATCAGAGCTAATCCTTCCTTTGCTCCCAAATGAATCGGTTCTAAATTATGATCACTTAATACTTGAGCGGTATCTACAGCCTTTCCATCTTTCCAAACTTTTCCTAATCCAATCAGAGGCAAAAATAGATGGGACAATGGCGCTAAATCCCCTGATGCTCCAACAGAACCTTGCTTCGGAACTACAGGTACAATATCATTTTGTATATGCCAAATAATACGTTCTACCGTGCTCAATTGTACACCAGAGAAACCCTTTGCCAAAGCATGGACTTTTAGGATCATCATCAATTTGCTGAGTTCCTTGTCAATAGGCTCACCCATTCCAACAGCATGGCTCTTCAAAATATTCTCTTGTAGTTTTTTGGTATCCTGAGGACTGATCAAGGTGGTGCATAATGGACCAAAACCAGTATTTATTCCATAAACAACTTTTTCCAGCGTCCACAATTTCTTGAACATACTGTGCACTTTGGTTGATTTTTGCTGTTGTTTCATCAGTAAGAATACCTTGACATTCAGACTTTGCTATAGATATGAGCAATAGAACTGCTCAAATAATCTTCTCCGTATTTAAATGAATTCATAATTAATTTCTGTCTTACCCAAATTTACCTGCTATATTTGATAATTAATAATATCAATATTATCAACAACTGATAACTATGAATTATCAAATAGAACTTAGACATCTTTTATATTTTAAGGTAGTAGCTGAGGAATTGCACTTCCGTAGGGCAGCTGAAAGACTTTTTATTGCTCAACCTGGTTTATCCAGACAAATCAAACAACTCGAGGATTACTATAAGACTAATTTATTTATTCGTGATAAACGAAATGTTGAACTGACCGAAGCTGGAGTTTATTTGAAAAAGGAAGTTGATTTGATTTTCAATCAACTTTCTAATGTGAAGGACCATATTGAGAAGATTTCTGAAGGTAAGATTACTTCATTGAAACTAGGATTTATAGGGTCGGCAGTTCAGGCCATTTTACCGCAGCTATTGGTTGAGTTGAAGCAAAAGCAGCCTCTTATTGATATTACACTCAATGAACTTTCTAATGAGGTGCAGATGGAAATGATTCACAAACAAGAATTGGATTTTGGTTTTGTAAGGATAGAAAACACAGCATTGGGAATACAGTCTGTTCCTATTTTGACGGAACATTTCTCCCTAGTCGTACCAAAGAAAAGGTTTCCAAAAGCAAAGGGAAAAGTAAATTTGATGGACTTTGCCGAAGAGCCATTTATCTTATTCTCGAAGGAATACAGCAATTCATATTATGAATTGGTCATGAGTATTTTTGATGACCATGGGTTTGAACCGAATGTAACCCTAAAAACCGTCAATGCATTGAGTATTTTTAATTTGGTGAGTCAGGGCTTGGGAGTTGCCATTGTACCTACTTCATTGAAAAAGGGTTACCATACCCATGTTGATTTCCTTGAATTGAACCATTTGCCACAACGGACAACATTATCATTGGTATGGAACAAAAAAAACAGAAACCCAGGGATCCCTCTGATGTTGGAAATTGTAAATGGGCTGAAAGGAAAAAGTTAATTTTTTTCTCCTAAATTTATGGAATCCAAACTTTTCCTGCATCCGTAGGTGAAACAAGGTTTTATTTAATGGTTATGAAAAAATTAATCCTGCTAGTTATCATCCTTGCCCCTATTTTTTTGTTCGGGCAGAAAATCAAGACAGATCCTATGATTGCAGAAAAATGGAAAGAAATAGACCGTCTCAACTCCATAGGGAATTTTGAGCAGACAGCCCCTATAGTGAAGGAAATAAAGGCTTATGCAAAAAAGAACAATGATGCTCCAATGTTAATTCGAGCAATTCTTGCTGAAAGTCAATTCCTAAGGATTAATACTATGCAGAAAGATTTTTTTAGTAAAGTCGAAAAACACTTTCAAGAAAATATTAATGAAACAAATGGGGTTCAAAAAAGTCTTCTATATGGTTTTTATGCTCAATTCTTAGGCAGTAACTCCGCTTATTATAGTGAAGGCGACAATAAATTTCTTACATCTGATGAAAAAACTAAGAATAAAATCATTGATTCTATTTTCCAAAAATCAATTGAAAATAAAGATCTTCTGTTAAAAGAGTCCATAGATAAATGGTTACCCCTGTTTGCAGATACGACCAATGTATCTTTGACTCCAACCTTGTACCATTTTAACATCAATTCTTATTTAGCCTTTTTAAGACTAGATAGGGAAGCAATATAAGCAGAATAGAGAGCTTATCGAATGACCTGCTAGCTATCAATGCAAAAGGTAGTTACCATAATGCAACATCATACCTATTATTGAACAATATCTCTAAAGAAAACGGAGACCCAAAGGATAAAATCAATGAATTAAAGAAAATAATTGCCCAAAATAAGAGTGATTTCAATGCTTATATTTATTCCATGATGGCCTCATTGGCACATCAACAAGGTAATTCCACAGAGGGAATTGGTTATTTAGAAAAGGCTAAATGGAATACCCCAAATCACCATGGCTGAGAGAAGTTGCTGTCATAGAACATTCCATAAAAAAGGCTGAATTGGATTTCAGGATCAACAAAATTCTTCCATCTAATGAGTTTAGTCCTATTGAGTTGAGCTTCCGAAACACTGAAAAATTGTTTATCAAAATTTTCAATACGACCAATACCCCAAAAAACTTTAAAAGATATAAGGTTGAAATTGACAGTATTACTTATAAAGTGTCATTAGATGCTAAGGAAGTATATTCTGAGGTAGTAGAACTTAAAGATTTTGGAGATTATAAATTTCATTCTACGATTTATAAAATAAATCCATTGCCATACGGTAGTTATGAGTTAATGATTTCCAACAACAGCGAATTTATTAATGATGGAGCATTCAACACGGTTTCTTCCTCTAAATTTCTAGTGAGTGATCTATTTATTTCGAGTGGAATTGAGCATAATATTGACAATTCACAAAGTTTTATTGGGATGCTAATGAATCGGAAATCAGGCAATCCTTATGCAAATAAGACGCTGAATATTTTCGATATAAACTCAGGGAAACAGCCCAAGCTAAAGACAACCGTTAAAACCAATGCTGTAGGTAAATTCAAAATATCAAAAATATCTCAAGAGGAACCACAAAGAATTGCCGAATTGCAAATCTTTATTCCTGAGGAGAACCAATTGATTGATATTCAGAACTACGAGCAATTTACGGGAAATGTGGATTTTTGGGATAATGAGTCAATAAATTTCAATAGCAGGACACTAACAGACCGTGCGATTTATAGACCAGGCCAAAAAATATTATTCAAAACTATTGTTTACAGCTCTAATTTATTGGCTGGAAAAATAGAAGCAGAAAAGAAAGTTCAAATCATATTAAAAGATGCAAATGGTCAAAAAGTAGACTCTCTGAATCTAACTACCAATGGATTTGGATCGGTAAATGGTGAGCTTCAGATTCCCAATAATATTTTAGCCGGTGGATTCAACATTTTGGTTTTGGAAAATGGAAAACAGATTGGTTTCCATTTTATCCGGGTAGAGGAATATAAACGACCTACCTTCAAGGTGTCATTTGATGAGAATAAAGATACTTACAAAAGAAGTGACATTGCAGTCTTCTCAGGGAAAGCAGAATCTTTATCCGGCGCTAATCTATCTGGTGCTACGGTCAACTACATTGTCAATATATCTAGCCATTCACCACGTTATAAGAGTTTCTTACTTACGGACAGCTCAGTTATTGCAGATGAAAATGGCAAGTTCAGCATTAAAGTTCCACTTGAGGATACGGCTTTAATGAAGTACGAGAATTTCACGATTTCCATAACTGCTGAAGTAGTGAATCAAACCGGTGAGATGCAAAGTGGATTCACCTTTTATACCTATTCCGACAAGCCTTGGAGAATAAATATTCTCACTCCATACCAAGTTGAAGCTGGGAAATGGGATTCAGTTGAAATTCGAACCGTGAATCAGAACGGTCAACCATTGAAGTTTGCTGGTGAAATTAAGATATTTAAATATCCAGAACCTGGGATTACTTTGCCAACTGATTTTAGGAATATTTTCTTGGACTTAAAATATAATCTACTTAGCAATGAAGAATACAAAAAATATTTTCCAACCATATTTGACGAATCTTTAGAAAGCAAACAAGAATCAGAATTGATTAAAACGTATTCCTTTGACACAAACGATACGACCAAAATCAAGATTGACCCTGAATTATTCAAAAAGGGGAAATACTATATCCAAGCAATGTCTATACAGGGGAAAGACACGGTAACATCAGTACATAATATTCAGGTGTTTGATCCTGTTACCAAAAAAACTAGTGACCATGATTATCTAGTCTATAGTTTTGACAAAGAAAGCTATGGTCAAGGAGACCAAGTAAAAGTTACATTTTATACGGATATCAAAGAAGCAGAATTAATTTACCTGTACCCATACACCGATATAGAAAGTCTAGAGACCATAACCATTCCTGTTAAGGATGGAAAAGCTTTCTATGAATTTACATTGGATAAGGAGAAATTCAATAAATCTTATCGCATTCAGGCTATGCTTGTTGTAGACAACAAACAAGAAAATGTGTTTGTAAATATTCCTATTAAGGGCAAAGATCAAGACTATATAATTAAAATCAACACATTTAGGGATAAAATAACTCCTGGTGTGAAAGAAAAATGGAGCTTTAATATTTTTCAAAAGGATAGGGTTGTTCCAACTGAGGTTTTGGCAACGATGTACGATATGTCCTTGGATGCTTTCGCAGGAAATTATTATCCAGCCTTTTTTGATAAAAATAATAGCTTTTACTTTCGCACATTCCATCGTCTTGGCGAAAATTTCAATCAGGTTCAATACTCTAATAGACTACCTGATTATTGGTCCATAGAAAATTTGACCGGCATAGAACTTCCAAATGTCTATAACTATGGATTATGGGATTATATGTGGTTGAGTCCAAATGAAATAGTTTATTATGGATATGGGGCGAATATCTCTAGTTCATTAGCTGGCAAGGTAAGTGGAATGGCTGCAAACGCAGCACCTGCAAGGCTTATTTTAAGGGGTGCTACTTCTATTGAACCAACTGTGGTAGATGCACGTCAGGTGGTTGAGGAGGTAGTTGAACAGGATTTATTGGCAAATAAACTAAATGAACCACCAAATATTGAGAATAATGAATTTGAAATTGATTTAGATCAGGTTCAAGCGCGCACCAACCTTCAGGAAACAGCCTTCTTCTATCCCACCCTTTACACGGACAAGGACGGAAACATAAGCTTTGAGTTCGACAGTCCCGAAGCTTTGACCACATGGAAACTACTCTTGTTTGCTCATGGCAAGAACCTTGAAGTTGGCTCAGGTCAGTTTGTGACCCAGACACAGAAGCAATTGATGGTGCGCCCCAACCTTCCCCGTTATTTTAGGGAATCGGATGAGATCGAAGTCATCAGCCAGATCCAGAACCTTAGCGATCAAGCACAACAGGGGCAGGCAAAAATTGAAATCATCAATCCCGTAGACAATTCCGTCATCACGGAAAAATTTGTGATCAGTCCAGTAACCACGGACTTTAGGGTCGAAAAATCCAGCAATCAAACGGTAAGCTGGAAATTAAAGATACCTGAGGGTCATCCGACAGTTCATGTTAAGGTTGTGGCTGCTTCAGAGGCATTTTCAGATGGCGAGGCTCAGGAGCTGCCGATATTATCGAACAAGGTCCTGATCTCCGAAACCGAAAAGATCACCCTGAAAGCCGGTGAAAATAGAACCTTCGAGATCGATGCTGCCGGAAAGGACAATTTACAGGCCAAGGTGCAAGTTCAGAGCAACCCCATCCTGGAAATCATCTCTGCGATCGACTACCTGAAAAACTATCCTTTCGAATGTACAGAGCAGACCAGCAGCAAGTGGTTTGGACTGAAGATGGTCCAATATATCGGAAAAAATTATCCTGCGATCTCTGCATATTTTAAGACCATCAAATCAAGGGAGACCAAGAGCAGGTTGGAAGAGAACGCCGAACTGAGCGAGCTGAAGCTCCAGGAAATGCCTTGGCTCAGAGATATCCAACATGATGACAAAAGAATGGATCAGTTGGCCGAGCTCTTCAATACCAATATCGGGTCAGAGTTGAATTCACTGGAACAAAAATTGATCAGGAGCCAACTGGACAATGGTGCATTCCCGTGGTTCGAAGGCGGAAAAGAAGATCAGCATATTTCTATACGGATCCTGGAGATAGTAGGAAAGGTCTATAATCTGGACCCGACATTGGTCGATTCAGACCTGTATGGCAGCATGAAGAAACTGGCGGGTTACCTGGACAAGGACAGGGAAATCACAAAACCGAATTCCTCCGCTACTTTGGCACTTGATTATTTATATGCACGACATTTCTGGAATTCGGAAGTGAAGGTTCCTGAGGACAACAAACAAGTCCTTAAAACAAAGATTGCCAAGGCTCCGTTGATCACTGCCAAAGGCCCTGCAGGATATGCTGCGAAAGCATGGATCGTCAATCAGCTCTTCGGAGACAGCAAAGAGGCCAACGAGATCAAGAACAGGATCCAACAGGAAGTTATCCTTGATCCCGAAAAAGGAATGTACTGGGAAAGCAATGGCAAATCCTACAATGACATCAGCCTGCACAGTTACCTGCTGGAAGCTTACAGATTATATGACCCGAGCAAACTGAACCAGATCAGTCAATGGATCTTCTATCGCAAAGAAGCAAATTATTGGAGAAGTACCTGGTCGACCGTAGATGCTATCTACAGTCTGTTACTGACCAATAACCCCAAGGACTTCAGCCTTGACAACAATGTTACGGTATTGGTAGATGGTCAAAGATCAACAATGGACTCGGTGGTGCTTGGTCAAGTTTCCAGGACTTTTGACAGGGAAGATCTTTCAAGCAAC
The DNA here is from genome assembly GCF_901472535.1 of Sphingobacterium daejeonense. Taxonomy (NCBI): domain Bacteria; kingdom Pseudomonadati; phylum Bacteroidota; class Sphingobacteriia; order Sphingobacteriales; family Sphingobacteriaceae; genus Sphingobacterium; species Sphingobacterium daejeonense. The sequence goes on from NZ_LR590470.1 coordinate 3,633,567, forward strand.
AGGTCTGTCCAGGTACAGAACCACAATGACAGGCCTGTCTTTGGCGGAGTGTTCCACCAGTATTTCCTGGCGGTTTCTGAGGTCAGGAGTTCTACGAACGACCTGAAGGTGAGCAAGCAGTACATGGTAGAGCGAAACGGAAAATGGGTAGAGAGCAACGAAGCCAAGCTCGGCGAAAAGATCAAGATCGTCATCACGGTGATCAACGACCAGAACTTGGAGTATGTACATCTGAAAGACAGCCGCCCAGCCGGTGTCGAACCAGTGTTTGTTCCTTCAGGATACAACTGGAGAAACAATTACTACTTCACCCTGAAGGATGCTTCGACCAACTATTTCTTTGGCAACCTGGCTAAAGGAAAACGGACCCTTGAATATGAGGTGAAGGCAAATAACATCGGAGTATTCAATTCAGGAATTACTACCATAGAAAGTATGTATGACCCTACGGTGAATGCGAGGTCGGACAATAAGGTGATTACGATAGTGAAGTAGGTACCAAAGAAAAATCCTTCTGGAAACCATATGGCTTTCAGAAGGATTTTTTTATTATAAAGTTTTCTATTTAACTCTTGAAATTGTTGGTTTTTGATCGACAACTACCACTTTTTCTTTAGTCTCAACCTTTTCTTTCTTGGCATTTTCACTAAGCGTATGACCACCTAAAATAGGTGCAATTACTAAACCTACTAAACATGTCAGTTTAATCAGAATATTCATTGAAGGTCCAGATGTATCTTTGAATGGATCTCCGACTGTATCTCCAGTTACTGCAGCTTTATGGGCATCAGAACCTTTATAAGTCATTTCACCATTGATCATTACACCTGCTTCAAATGATTTTTTGGCATTATCCCATGCTCCACCGGCATTATTTTGAAAGATAGCCCACATTACTCCAGAAACAGCAACACCTGCCATATAAGCTCCTAATGCTTCAGGTCCCATCACAAAACCAACAATAATTGGAGTAATAATGGTAATAGCTCCTGGAAGCATCATTTCGCGCAATGCTGCCTTCGTAGAAATATCCACACATCTTCCGTAATCAGGCTTTCCTGTTCCTTCCAAAATCCCAGGGATTTCACGGAACTGCCTTCTAACTTCATTCACCATGTCCATTGCTGCTTTACCAACAGATTGCATGGCCAACGCCGAGAAAACAACAGGTATCATCCCACCGATGAACAATGCCGCCAACACATCCGCTTTGAAGATATTGATTCCATCAATTCCTGTGAAAGTAACATAGGCAGCAAATAGTGCCAATGCAGTCAATGCTGCTGAAGCAATAGCAAACCCCTTACCTACCGCAGCTGTTGTATTTCCTACAGAATCTAACACATCCGTACGCTGACGAACTTCTTTAGGTAATTCACTCATCTCAGCAATACCACCTGCATTATCAGCAATAGGTCCGAATGCATCGATTGCCAACTGCATCGCTGTGGTTGCCATCATTGCCGAAGCCGCAATAGCAACTCCATAAAATCCTGCCAATTCATAAGATCCCCAAATTGCAGCAGCAAAAAGGATAACTGAAGAAGCTGTAGATTTCATACCTGTAGCCAAACCTGCAATAATATTGGTTGCTGCACCAGTTGAGGAGTTTTGTACAATATTCAATACTGGTTTTTTACCAAGACCAGTGTAAAACTCAGTAAAAGCTGAAATTAATCCACCCACAGCTAATCCTACGATTGTGGAGTAGAAAATGTTCATGCGCGGTACATCTTGATAGCCCTCACCAAAGAATTTCATCTGAATAACTTCTGGTAACATATATTGGATCAAGAAGAAACACGCAATCACAGTCAATATAATCGAAGCCCAGTTACCTGTGTTCAATGCTTTTTGAACTTGATTCTCTTTAGCATCATTTGAAGATACATTGACCAAGAAAGTTCCGATAATGGACGCAAGGATACCCACCCCTGCAATAACAATAGGCAATAAGATCGGACCCATTCCATTGAACGCATCTGTATATTGAGAGCCTGTAACTTCCGACATATCCTTGATAATATAATTACCAAGAACCATGGAGGCTAATACAGTTGCCACGTACGAGCCGAATAAATCTGCCCCCATACCTGCAACATCACCCACATTATCGCCTACATTGTCTGCAATAGTTGCTGGGTTTCTAGGATCATCCTCAGGAATTCCGGCCTCTACTTTTCCTACCAAATCCGCACCTACATCGGCAGCTTTGGTATAAATACCACCGCCTACACGTGCAAACAGGGCAATAGATTCAGCTCCCAATGAAAAACCTGCCAGGGCTTCCAAAACAACGGTCATCTCATTATAGAAATTACCGTTTTCTGTAAGGAACATCTTAAGGAACAATAAAAAGAAAATGCTTAATCCCAATACCGCCAATCCAGCTACGCCGAGTCCCATAACAGTTCCTCCGGAAAAGGAAACCTTTAAGGCTTGTGGTAAACTAGTCCTAGCTGCTTGGGTGGTGCGTACATTGGCACTGGTCGCAATACGCATACCGATATTTCCTGCCAATGCCGAAAAAAAGGCCCCGCAAACAAAGGCAACCACTATAATCCAGTGAGATGTCTCAACAAGCGTAGACACAATAAATAATGCAATCGAAGCGATTACAACGAAAATCAACAGAATCCTGTATTCAGCTTTCAGGAAAGCCATCGCTCCCTCCTGAATACTTTTGGAAATGGATTGCATTTTGCCGTCGCCAGCATCTTGCTTACCAACCCATCCTGCCTTGACAAACATAAATAAGAGACCCAATACAGCGAGTGCTGCTGGTAAATAGATGATAAATTGTTCCATACAAAGTTTATTTGGTTACTATTAAAGATAACAACTTTTTTTATCAATATACAAGACCAAAAAAACAAGTTTATGATATAACTCAATCGATAAACCTTGGAGAAACAATTACTTAGAGATAGGAAATAATAATATTTAAAACCTTAAAAGGCATTCCAATGGTAAAGCTCATCTTCAATTTTGACTGTATCGCTATCCATCAGGCTTCTCAGGACTTTTAGACGATCTTCTTCCTTGCCGATTTCTATGGCTTCGATAAGGTAATGCAATGGCAATGGTTTTTCCAATAGGAGATATTGGATTTTCTTTTCAATGGATTCAGATACTCCCGATTTATGCTGCCTGACCACGCATAGGTCACATACTCCACACGGTTCTGTCGCCTCTTCACCAAAATAATGCTGTAATGATAAACTGCGGCAATCCTTACCGTCCAAATATTGATAGATAGCTTTAATTTGCTCTTCTTTTATCGCTTTTCGCTCAGCAATAAACTGAGTGTCGATATAAAGATTTTTATAATCCACTCGAGGTTGCAGAAACTGTAGCTGAGGGGCATCAGTTTTGGCCACATAGGTGGCGAGCTCTTGTTGTTGTAAGGACCTTAACATCTTAACGACCTCTTCATAAGGTTTGCCAATCTTCTTTGCAATTTCAAATTCATTGATTGGAACATAATAATCAAATACTCCACCATAAGCTCGAAGAATAGCTTTGATCAACGGATCAAAATGGGCGCTTTGAACTTGAAATCTATATAACTCTTGATAATCTACTTCAAATTTAATTCGAGCAGGAATATAAACCGCCTCACTCAGGGCCAACCATTTGTCCCTCTCTAAAAATTTCAGCGCACTCAAGGTTTTCACGACATCCAATTTATATTTTTTGGAAAAATCAACTACATCAAAGTCATAAGTCAATCCCTTGCCAGCACCATACGCTATTTGATAATAATTGCATAGATGATGGTACACCTGTTGAATAAATTGAAAGTCAGGGAAGCTGAGGTCAATATTTTCCCAAAGCTCATTTCTATCAGACTGTTGATACAGCATAACGGGGTATGCTTTTTTACCATCTCTACCTGCCCTACCGGCCTCTTGATAATAAGCTTCTAAAGAATCTGGAATATCAAGGTGGACAACAAACCTGACATCAGGTTTGTCTATGCCCATACCAAAAGCATTCGTCGCTACTATAACACGAATTTGATTGCTGGTCCAAGCATCCTGTTTTTTTTGCTCTACTCTGCATATCCAACCCCGCATGATAAAAATCTGCAGGAATGCCATGGTTCAATAAATACCTCGCTACCTCTTGCGTCTCCCGCCTATTGCGAACATACACTATCCCCGTGCCACCAATTTTACTGATCACCTTCAGCATTCTACCCATTTTGTTTTCTTCATCGAAAACCATATATGCTAGGTTTTCCCTTCTGAAACTTTTAGATAGAACATTTGAAGTTTGAAATCCAAGTTTATCTTGAATATCATCAATTACCTTCGGAGTAGCTGTTGCAGTAAGCGCTAAAACAGGAACCTTAGGTTTCAGTTCCCTCAATTTTATTAGCTCTAGATAGGAAGGCCTAAAATCATAACCCCATTGAGAAATACAATGGGCCTCATCAATGGCAAACAGGTTCACGTTCATATGACGGATCCTTTCCTGAACCATATCATTGTACAAACGCTCTGGAGCAAGATATAAGAACTTGATGTTCCCGAAAATACAATTGTCTAATGCGATATCAATCTCTCGGTGAGACATGCCTGAATAAATCGCAATTGCTGGAATATTTCGCTTTCGAAGGTTTTCTACCTGGTCCTTCATCAGCGCAATCAAAGGACTGATTACAATACAAATCCCCTCTCTCAATAATGCCGGAACCTGAAAACAAATAGACTTACCACCACCTGTAGGCATCAAAGCCAAGGTGTCATTTCCTAAGAGAACCTCGTGAATGATTTCTTCCTGCAATGGACGAAATTTATCATAACCCCAATATTCCTTAAGTATGGATAAGCTAGTTTTTTCCATGGTTGTTATTCTTCCAAACATACGCAAAATTATCCTTCAATACGTAGTAAGCCCGATTTTTGGACTCTAGAACAGACACTGACTGATGAATATGTTTCCAACTATTGGACCCATCTAAGATGGTCAAAGTTGAATTTATTTCATTTGGCAAGTCGGTATTATTCCTGAGAAAAAGGATTTTAGAGTTATGAACGGAATCATTATTTCCATTCATTACATATAAACTCATATCGGTTTGAATAGCTAAAGATTGGTTTTTATTATTACCACTTAAATTAGTAAATCCTATTTTGGAGAGCTCGGTATATCTTTTGAGATCCGGATGTACAGCAAATTTTAATGCTTTGTGGGAAATTGAATCGTAGGTACTGTAAAGATGGACTGATCCTGCATCGATAATGGCAAATGTCAATTCTTTTTTCGTATTGTATACTTTTAATCCTTTAAAGGATTTATTTATTAACCTGGAATGCAATACTAAACTGGTCGTTAACATAATCAAAGACAAACTGATCATAAATAACCATTTCTTCTGAAATCTAATCGAAAGAAATATCAGCAAAATAATTATATAAGATAATATGGTAAGTGCTGCGGAGAATGGAATCCCTTGAATACTTGAAAAAGGCAAAGAATCAATATAATTCAAGATATCATAAGTAGATAAAACTAGTTTTTTGACGATGTCTCCCAATATTTCGTTAAATCCTGTCCAAGGAACAACTAAAAAAGTACCAAAGTATAGAATTAGGGTGGAAGGAATTGTAAGAATAAGGTTTGAAATCAAAAAGTAGGTTGGAAATTGGTGGAAATAGAACATAGCTAAAGTAGTTGTAGTTAGTTGAGCAGATAGTGACACATACACTATGGTTAATATGTTGTTTAGGTATTTATTTTCACATTGATACAGTTTCTTGAGGAGGGGTACAAAGAGTATAATTCCTAAAACAGCTAAATAGGATAATTGAAAGCCTATATCAAATAGCATAAATGGATCATAAATCAAAAGGAGAAATGCGGATGAAAAAACAGCATTGACCGAAAATAAAACTTTATTTTTCCAATACCCAATTAAGAAAATACTGAACATCAAGGTCGCTCTTAGCACTGCAGGGACAAGTCCACAAATCAAGGCATAAAACCAAATAAATATCTGTACAAATAAAAACCTCAACGACCGGCCTTTTGGCAGCCTATCCATAGGCTTTAAAACCCAAGTCAATAAACCGAACATCAGACTGACATGAAACCCTGAAACACTCAATACATGAATGGTCCCGGTATTTGAAAATACCTCCAAGATCTCTGCCGAGAGGTCAGCTTTATATCCAAATGTTATCGCACTTGCTATTTGATACGCTGAATAATCACTAATAAACCTCTTAAACTTTGACTGTAAAAAGTTCTGGATCTTAAAAATATTGGCTTCAAATTTATAAGCATCCTTTGGTATTTTAGAAAGTATCTTAAAATCTTTGGAGGGAATAAATATCTGATAAAATATTCCATTTCTTTTTAAGTAGCTCGAATAATCAAATTGCTTGGGATTATAGGCAGAAGGCAAGTTTTGAATCCTTCCTTTAAATACAATGACATCTCCTTTTTCAAGGTTCATAATCATTAAATCTTTATCCCAAATTGTTGTTTGTAATCGAAGGTTCGACGATTTCAAAAATCGAAATTCTAGTGTGTTTATTAATTCTACTCTAGTTTGTAAAATCTCTCCTTTTCTTACTGGAATTTCGGTTACTACAGCTTGATAAACCCTTGTGTTTTCAAGGTCTGGAATATCTATGGGCAATTGATTGGCCATGCCCAATACTCCTAACAAAAATATGGTTAGAAATAAAATATAATCTCTGTAATTGTATATTTTGAAAAACAACAGTCCAATGTAAATGCACAAAAGAAGAAACAATGTGACGATAGATGATAGTAATAGGAATTCACTCCAAGTCATCCAAAATGCAATCACAATTCCAAAAGCATAGAAAAGAAAAATCCTCAAAAACGGAATCTGTTGGAGATTGATCTTTTGAATTTCCAGCATCACCAAGAATATCGAAGTTGGAGCCTTACATCTGATTTTTGATTTCCAGCAATTTTATCCAAACCAGAACCAAGCTCACTAATTCCTAAATAATGTGTAAGAGCATAGCGAAACCAGATATCCAATCCCCTAACAGGTTTGATCTTCTTGTTAAAATAAATCCTCAATCCTTTCCTGAAATAGGACGGAAATGAAAAAGAATGCAAAACATTTCTTTCATAAGCATATAACCGTGATTCATAACCATCAGCTTGAAAATAGGCTACCCTAAAATTCCCTCCTATTTTCCATTTCGGATATCCCCATATCACATCCTGAAAAATTAAAAATCCATTCTTTCTTCCCACAGCTGTTTTTTCGAAACGCTTAAATTCAACCTGATTTCCAATCTGAAAGTTGGGCTTCAATTTATACAGAAAAGCTACTCTAGCTTGTTGTCTTGCCACATCCGCAATTCCTATTTTACGTTTCATTTTGGATGGAAAATTCTCCTGAAAGAACTTATATTGATAACGGAACTTCAAATGCCCTTTCTTGTACCAGATATAGCTGAATTGCGTCCTTCCCTGAAAAGAGAAAGTAGATTGATTTGCACGAAATTTCTTCCATGGAAATTGAGTATAATCTACGCTATTCATCCATTCAATTCTCCTTCGAGGATGGTATACAAAACTTAGATGCCAACCTTTTTCATTGGCAAGGAGTGATTGATCTTGAAAGGACTGAGCAAAAAAACTGTGATAGTCAACCGTATAATTTCGATAACTTAAAGAAGTTGAAAACTTCCTACCTAAGGCAGCAATTACCCCATGATTATTTGCAAAACCAGAACCTACCGAATGTGCCGATTCACCAAAAAACAGTAAGTTGTAAAAATTAAAACGATAATAAGCTGAAATATTTTGAAGAGCATGGCCTTCAAATCGATACTTACTATATTCTCTTGAATTTAGTTTCAGAGGAATTTCAAAATGAGTAGAAATAAAATTAGTACCTATTACAAATCCCCTTTTTTGATAATCTGCATTCAGACCATAGGTTGTTTGGCCCAAACCTCTTCGATTACGCAATTCAGAGGGAGTGCGATGAAGTCCAGAATAATTGATGCTAGTTACATTTCTATGAGGACCTTCTTCCTTTACTGTAGCAGTTAATCGATTATATGAAATAAATGGTGTAAGATTAATTTTTTTGAAAAGAAATGTACCAGCAACTCCTCGCATATATTTGCTCTCCATCATGCCAGTATGCGGCCTAATCCCCAAACCTTGCTGCATAACATGAGCTACGGAAGCACCTTTTCCAAAGACTGCGCCATTCCATATAGTCAAACCTTGACCAAATTGTAACAAATAATCCCCAAAAATAACCTTAGAAAAAGGACCGACTTTATTGAATAAAAGTGAACCTGAAATATGATCAAATCCGTATATTTTTTCTTCCATAAAAAATGGCTCACCGGCATCCTTTTCCATATTTAAAGTCATCCGCAAACGATCTTGATATGTCCAGCGATAGCGCACGCTCATCTTATCTGGTGTACCTAAATATTTGGATCTTTTTGGATCCGAAATCTTATAGCCCTGTGGAACCTGCAAAGATCTCCCATAAGTAACTATCACTGTACTGATTGCCTTCTTGGCCACTTCTGGAATTGAAAATTGATCTAAAAATGGTTCTTTAACGATTACAAATGGCAAAAGCTGATCGAGAGTTTCTAGACTTAATCCAGGGATCACCTGAAGCTCCAAAGGCGAAATAAAAGAACCGACCTTTTCGCGATGCAATAAAATCTGTTGAATCTGAAATGCTGAAAGAAAGATTAATTGGTTTAGGTCCTGCTCAGTCGCTTTGTTAAGATCAATAGGTTTTTTTAAAATATCTAATAAGGCTTCACTATATTCTGCAAGCTCATTGGATGCTTCAGATTCATCCAAAACTTGATTGGCAATTATATCTTCAAGCTGATTATTTTGTTGAGCAGATACCTCTTTTGTAAATAATGACAATAAAGGCAACAGCAAAACGTAGCCCACATATGGTCTCCGACGCCATGAAAAAATCACCCCATAAACAAAAATTGCCATCGATACTAAATATCGGATGGCAGTTTTAGTTCATCATAAATTCCTCTTTAAAGATATAAGTAGGTTACGAAGGTTATTATTAAGAAATTGTTAGGACTTTAGCCTTTAGAATCCCCTTACCTACTTCCTTCATTAAAAAATATATACAGTCCATCTTTTCCCGCAACCACAATATCCTTCCTACCAGACTTCCTTAAATCTTCGATTGCAAAATAAATTCCAGCCCCTTTCCCATCTACACCAGATCCATAAGCAACAATATTTTTAGTAAAAGATTCTCCATTCCATTTAAAATAATAAACTCCCGCAGGATCATTAGCACCCGGATCACCTCCATTATGTGCTCTATATCGTTTTCCGGTTACCAATTCATTCTCGCCATCATTATCGATATCTACCCATTCCATGGTGTGGTATTGTGAATTATATGGATCAATAACATGTTTTTTCCAAGTGGTATTTCCTTTTTTATCTTTTACCTGTTCATACCAATCCAATCCATAAGAATGTCCTTGCCCCACGATCAAGTCATTTAGACCATCATTATTTACATCAACCACTAGAATTGGCACTCCAGCATCTCCAAAATCAAACCCTTCATGAAGCTTCCACTCTGCATTTGCCGTTGCTGGTCCTTCCAACCAGCCTGTATTCAATATTATATCTACGCGTTTGTCCCCATTGATATCTCCAAATCCAAAACCATGACCCTGCGTTTTGGCGACTTCAACCTTTGTGAATTTTCCTGTTCCTTTTCCTTGAGCATCCTTTTCAAGCTTATAATATTTCAATGGATGATTAGGATTGTTAGGTATAATCTCAGGTGTGCCATCTCCGTCCAGGTCATATGCTCGAGTAGTTTCAATATTACCGGTTTGATCAATTACATGTTTCTTCCATGGGCCATCATTCCCAGGATTTTCCATCCAGATAAGAGAAGCATCAAACCATCCACCTGTGATGTAGTCCATCTTTCCATCACCATTCACATCCATCGGAATATTTGAAAAATCATCCCAATATTCCTGCACACGTTTTACTTCTCCAATAAAATGCCGTTTTATAAAAGTTGGTCCTTCGTACCAGAAAGCACCAGAAACCAAGTCTGGATGGCCATCATTATTGACATCCATCACCCCCACAGATTCATAGGTCTCCGAAGAAACTTTCATTTTTGTGAAGTGCAATGGACCAGCTGGAAGTTCTTTTTTAGGGTTTTGGCCAAAAGCTAGATTGGACAATCCCAAGGATAATAATAAAGGTATAATTAGTCGCATACTACAAGTTAGGAAACTTGAATCGCTTAACTGTCATGGCGCATCATGCTCTATATCAACAAAAAAAAGCCACCTTAATGGTGGCTTTTCCGATTTTATCAATTTTTGACTTTTAGATCAAAAAACCTTTAGCTTCTCTTATCTCCCATCACAAATCTCACATCTATTCTAAATATCAATCTTCGCATAACGTGCATTTTGCTCGATAAATTCACGACGAGGAGCAACTTCATCACCCATCAACATCGAGAATATACGGTCACATTCTGCTGCATTTTCGATTGTAACTTGGCGTAATGTACGTCTTTCTGGATCCATTGTAGTTTCCCACAATTGCTCCGCGTTCATCTCACCAAGACCTTTATAACGTTGAACATGTACGCTATCTTCTTTACCAGCACCCTTTAAGCGCTGAATAGCTGCCAAACGTTTGAGGTTCGGTCCATGCATATTCAAAATCTTTACCTTTCTTAACCAAATATAAAGGCGGCGTTGCGATATAAACATATCCGCGCTCGATCAATTCCTTCATATAACGGAAGTAGAATGTCAACAATAAGGTTGCAATGTGAGAACCATCGACATCGGCATCCGTCATGATGATAATCTTATGGTAACGAAGTTTATCAATGTTCAGAGCTTTTGAATCTTCGGCTGTTCCAATGGCTTACACCAAGCGCAGTAAACATATTCTTGATCTCTTCATTCTCATAGATCTTATGTTCCATTGCTTTCTCCACATTCAGGATCTTACCTCTCAAAGGCATAATCGCTTGTGTAGCACGGTCCCTACCTTGTTTAGCAGTTCCACCCGCAGAATCACCCTCGACAAAGAAAATCTCACATCTATTAGGGTCTCTGTCCGAACAGTCCGCCAATTTACCCGGTAAGCCTGAACCACCCATCACAGTTTTACGCTGTACGAGTTCTCTAGCTTTACGAGCAGCAGCGCGTGCCTGAGCAGCAATTACTACCTTTTGAACGATCTGTTTAGCCTCCTTAGGGTTTTCTTCCAAATATGAGCTCAAGATCTCGCCTACAGCAACATCTACAGCACCCATAACTTCAGAGTTTCCTAATTTGGTCTTTGTTTGACCTTCAAATTGTGGCTCTGCAACTTTAACAGAAATTACAGCTGTTAAACCTTCACGGAAGTCATCACCTGTGATTTCAACCTTCAAATTTTTCAACAAACCAGAGTCATCCGCATATTTTTTCAATGTACGTGTCAATCCTCTACGGAAACCTGCCACATGAGAACCACCCTCAATTGTATTGATGTTGTTCACATATGAATGTACATTTTCTGAATAAGTATCATTGTATTGAAGAGCAAGTTCAACTGGTACACCTTGCTTAATACCTTCAACATAAATTGGCTCAGGGATCAATGCAGTTCTGTTACCATCCAAGAATTTAACGAATTCTTGAAGACCACCTTCTGACAAGTATACATTTTTCTTGAACTCGCCATTATCCAGGATTTCTCTCTCATCGATCAATGTCAATGTAATGCCTTTGTTCAAGAATGACAATTCCCTTAAGCGGTTAGCTAAGGTGTCATAGTTATATACAGTGGTAGTTGTAAAAATCTCTGGATCCGGTTGGAATGTAACGATGGTACCAGTATCTTCACTGACACCGATTTCTTTTACATCCTCTTGTGGTTTACCTTGAGAATATTCTTGCACAAAGATCTTTCCTTCTCTGTGTACTTCTGCACGCAAATGCGTAGATAAAGCGTTCACACAGGATACACCCACACCGTGCAAACCACCGGAAACCTTATAAGTATCCTTGTCGAATTTACCACCGGCGTGCAATACTGTCATTACAAGCTCTAAAGCAGATTTCTTTTCTTTTTTATTGATTCCTGTTGGAATACCGCGACCATTATCGCGAACTGATACACCGTTAGATTTTAAAATGGTTACTACAATGTCGTTACAATAACCGGCAACAGCTTCATCGATAGAGTTATCGACTACTTCATAAACCAAGTGATGTAGACCTTTTACGCCTGTATCACCGATGTACATGGAAGGGCGCTTACGTACAGCTTCTAATCCTTCTAATACCTGGATATTATCCGCTGAATACGTAGATGCATTTTTATTTTCTTCGCTCATGAAAATCCTTTAAAATTACTGTTGATTAACTTTCAAAAATACGAAATTTTGTCCTAATTATCAAATAAAAAAGGCAATGTGAACGAGCAAAATTAACATAATTTAAGAGTTGATTTTTACCGTAAATAATGTCGATTCTATAATATTTCAAAATTTTATCTTAGGTTTGTCATTGACAAAATCGAAATACAGTAAACAGAATGAATAAACTATTAAAAATTACCCTAGGCCTTGTTGCAACTGCAGCGATCGTATCATGTAACCAACAAGCTAGTACAACAACTGAAAAAACTACAGCACCTGCAACTGAAACTGCAACTGCTGCTGACCCAATTGACAAAATCGCATATGTAAATTCAGATACATTATCTGAAAAATACCAATATTTCAAAGACATCCGTGCTAAACTAGAAGCTAAAGTTAAAAAAGCACAGAATGATCTTCAAGCTAAAGGACAAGCTTATCAACGTGAGGTAGCTGATTACCAACAAAAAGCACCTACTATGAGCGCATCTGAGCGCCAAGCTACTGAAGAACGCTTAATGAGACGCCAAAACGAACTTGGCCGTCTTGATCAAAACGCATCCACTTCTATCGCACAGGAAGAACAAACAGAATTTACTAAGGTATATACATCTATTACAGACCACCTGAAAAAACATTCTGAAGAAAAAGGATACAAATTAGTATTGACATATTCTAAAACTAATCCTGCTGTATTGTACGCAGACCCTAAAATGGATATCACAAATGAAGTTCTTACTTCTTTGAATAAAGAATATAGTGACAAGAATGCTGCAGCTAAAAAATAAGCAGCTTCTTTAAACATAAAAAAACAGGTCATTAACATAAATGACCTGTTTTTTTTATGCTCTAATTTTCAAATTCAAACTTGTAATCAATTTGATTTCTGCATTAATCTCATTAATTTCAATTAAAATCTACTCATATGGTAAGACAAATTCTACGTAAAGAAGAAAACGGTTACGACTGGTACGAAATTCTTGACCCTACTCTGGAGGATTTTACAGAACTTAAGGAAAAATACAACCTAAACGACGCCTCCATAAAAGATTGTCTAGAAATTGGTCACCTACCAAAAATCGAAGAATTTGAAAATTACCACTTCCTGATCTTAAGATCGATTGCAGAAAATTTCCCAGAAAATTCAGATACCCTAATGGATATAACCTTGCGTATCTCGGTTTTCTATGATGAAGACTTTATTATCACAGTCCACCGCAATGAGATCAAACTATTGGAAGAGCTAATAAATCTTTGATAAAACCAATAAAAAACTTAAGTCAAGCAAAAGCTTGGTCAATAGCCTAGTCTCTCAATCGCTAAAAACCTTTGAAAACTTAGTGATCAATGATCTATCTGAAAAATTAGATGATTATGAAGAGAGAGTATTTTTGCACAGCAGAAGAAAACCGTTTTTGATGAGACTTTATTATCTGAAAAGACAAATCGACCTGATTCGCATCATTCTGACACTTTACAAAGATATTGTCGATTATTTCCACATGCCGGAATATCAGAACATCTACACCCAAGACCTCAGGGATATCTACTCTAGAACCAACACCCTTTTCAGAAACATTGGCGAGAATACGGCACAACTATTATCGGTATACTTCAACATCGAGTCCAACCATACCAATGAAATAATGCGGACCCTGACGATTATATCGGTATTCTTTATGCCACTTACCTTTATCGTTGGAGTCTACGGGATGAATTTCAAATACATGCCTGAATTGGACTGGAGAATCGGATACCCAGCAGTTTGGTTGTTGATGGTAGTAGTATCGATCCTAATTTACATCTGGTTCAAAAGAAAGAGATGGCTATAAAAGCGGTGATTTTTTTAGGTGTTGTCGCTACAAAAATCTTTAAGGTAAAAAGGCTCAAAATATGCAACATCCTCAAAAACTTCATTCTGATATTTTTGAAAAGAAATAGCATCCCTGATAGAACGCCAAAGAATCAAATCCTGAGATTACCTGAACAGAACTGTTGTTTTCAAAGGTCTCCTTGAACTTATCAGCGCCCGATCCAAAAAGAACCAATTTAAAACCTTGTTCTAAATAAGGGTTGAAACTTTCTTCATCAATAATCAGAGCTTCAGTCTGCTTGATTAAGCTGCCATCATTAGAATAGACCGCAGTATAAACCTCTCTCCTTCTAGCATCGATCATTGGCAACAATAAAGTCTTGCTATCTATTTCTAAAGTATTTTGAGCTAATAACCCTACGACAAGCGCATCTAAGGTGTTATTGGCAATTAATGGAATATCCAGCGCATAACATAGACCTTTAGCAGTAGAAACTCCAATCCTGAGACCTGTATATGATCCCGGACCCATACTTACTGCAACTGCAGCCAAATGATTGAATTGCAATCCTGCCTTCTCTAGCAACTCCTGGATGAATTACGGTCAATTTTGTTGCATGAAGATTGGGCTCTTCACCTACAACTGATAGAACATGTTCACCATGATTGGATAAAGAAACAGAACACAGGTTGGTAGCTGTTTCAATGGCAAGGATATAAGAATTTGACATCATTTTATTTCTAAGGTACTGGATCATGCCCATGCCCGCCCCATGGATTGCAGCGAACAATACGTTTTATGGTTAACCAACCTCCTTTAAAAGGTCCATATTTTAGGATCGCCTCCTTCCCATATTGTGAACAAGTTGGGGAATAGCGGCAACTAGCGCCCAATAAAGGTGACAGGAATATTTGATAACCCCGAATAATCACAATAAAAAGCCATTTCAATGGCTGCTTAATTCCCTTCTCCCAGATTAGATTTAGATATCTCATTTTTTAGTTTTCCTATCAATTGTTGGAGCTTGGACTGCAATGTTTCCAAAGGAAGCTTTTCGTTGCTCACATATTGAATAGCTAACAACAAATTTAAAGAATGATCCTTTAAAAAGGAATAGAGCTGATGTTTTTCAAGCCTATAGCTTTCACGCATCAATCTCTTGAGATAGTTTCGATCTACAGCCCTTTTAAAGCGCTTCTTTGGAACAGATGTAATTACTTGTACAGGGAATTCCTGATTTGGATTGTCGGGTTTTACGAGAAAAACAACCCGAAAAGGATATACAACAAAAGAAGAACCATTATGGAAAAGGTCATCAATCAACCTTTTGCTACATAATCGTTCTTCTTTTGTAAATGTATATTTTTTCATCTCGATGACCATAAAGCCGGCTAAAAGCTCGGTCCCTACATCACCGGCGAGAGTAATATTAACCTTTGTGGCGGCTTTCGTCAGAAACTGAAAGGCGTTTTCTTCCTTTTGCTCTACGAGAAGCAAGTACTCTTCTACCATTTGCAGAGCTCATACGCTCTCTGAATCCGTGTTTATTTCTTCTTTTTCTTTGCGAAGGTTGAAATGTTCTTTTCATGACGCTTTTATGCTTTTTTAAATACTTTTTATCAAATTATCCCTCAAAAGAGGAATGCAAAAATAAAGTTTATTTCACAAATAAGCAATACCCAAAATCTAATAAATAAAAAAAAGCAGATTATTTCAGCGAATAACTGTCATAATCTGCTATAATGCTCAAAAATTAAGCTTATTTATTTTTTAAAATATCGCGAATCTCAGTAAGCAATGCCTCTTCCTTAGTAGGAGCAGGAGCTGCTTCTGGCTCTGCTGGCTCCTCCCTTTTCAAGGAGTTGATACCTTTGATCACCAAGAATATACAGAATGCAATGATTAAGAACTGGATCAATACATTGATAAAGTTACCATAGGTAATAGCAACTTCTGTAACGCCAGCAGCCTCATTGGCCTCCTTGATTACATACTTCATGCTCGAAAAATCAACACCACCAGTAATAAAGCCAATTGGAGGCATGATAATATCGTCTACCAATGAAGTAACAATTTTACCAAATGCACCTCCGATTACCACACCGACAGCCAAATCAATCACGCTGCCACGCATAGCGAATTCTTTAAATTCTTTTAAAAATCCCATAAGTTTAATAGTCTAAAAAGTGAATATAATGTAATTAAATAGTTTCGTAAATGTTTAGTAAGTATTACTACCCTACAAAAAAAGCTGTTTTACTTTCAGAAACTGAAATTTTATTCAAAATAAATGAGTATTTTTAGCATGTCTGTAGATTAATTCAGTAAAATAATTTTAAAATTAAGTGAAAACGTATAAAATTATTATATTTGAGGAAACAAATTAACTACTAAAAACAATTTTTCAACCTTTTAAATCCTCCGGTTGAAATCATTCAAAAAGTGAATCTAGGAAATTTGTGTAATAATCTTTATGAAAAAAATATTAATAGCCGACGACCATATCATAGTACGCCTGGGTGTTTCAACTGCAATCAAAGAGACCATTAAAGCAGTTGAAATTGTTCATGCTCAAACATATGATGAGGTATTTGCACAATTAAAAGCAACAAATTTCGACCTCCTGCTACTGGACATCAATATGCCAGGCGGAAACAATATCAAAGTTATTAGAGAGTTGTTGGACATACAACCGGACTTGAAAATCCTAGTCTTCTCTTCTTATGACGAGACACTCTACGCTCTTAGATATATTGAAGCTGGAGCTGCTGGATATGTCAATAAAACAACCAGCATGACCGAATTCACTAACGCCATCAACAGCATTTTTCGAACGTGGCCGCTATATGTCAGAAGCAATTAAGGATCTATATGTTCAAAAACTGACAACCAGCAAATCTAAAGTAGATAGCTTAAACCCGCTTTATAAATTGTCTAACCGTGAGATGGATGTCGCAAGGCACTTGATTGAAGGTCTAGGAATTATTGAAGTGTCAAACAGGCTTAATTTGAGCTCATCAACGGTCAGCACTTATAAAAGTAGAATTTTTGAAAAACTGGGAGTACACAACATCCCAGATTTAATATCACTGTTCAAAATGAACGCAGATAAGGAATAACCAAACGGTTATTCCTTATTTTTTTAACTTACCTTATCTAAGCTGATCCATTGTCATTACTGGAATATCTTCCCTATTGACTGTTTTCAGTTCTTTCTGATCCGTATATTTATATCCATTTTCCCCCAATTTCCACAACAGTGGCGACAAGAAGTTGATACAAGCTTGTGCTCCTTGATTAATCGCTGCCATGTTTTGGGTATCTTTCGAATTCTTGGCCTCATTCTCAATTTCAAAAGGACCGCTAAAACCTCGGTCGTGCAGCACCTCCACAAAAACTGTTCCAATCCATATCATCTGTTCCACCAAAAACCGGGTAACATTGCCGTGTAGTGATGCCTGTCCCAATCGCTTTGAGGAATACTGACTCCCGCAAGCTTTGCCAATTCTTCATTCACATGCTGCATAGGGTACATTCCACCCCATTCTATCCTACCTTTGCTGCTCAGCATCCTTGTGGTCTTTACATGCACTCGTTTCAACCTCGAGATATCCATCTCTTCGATAACCTCAACAGGATCCGTATTTTGCCAAATGTCATGTGAAGGATCATAAATTTCCCCATGTGCTTTACTTGGAACTAAGGCATACATGAGTTTCCTAGCAGCCAATACACCTGGAAGGTTATTAAAAGTACTTGTAAACCTGGATGAACGCCACCCTTCCATCGGACAGTTTTCATAAACAATCGTTACCCCAAGACTCTCAGCATAATCTACAATCGGACCGAATACTTTTTTTATATTCATCTAGGTTCTTTTTGGAAACCATCAATTTGGTTTCCAAGTTCGTGATTGTAACCTACGAAAGTCCCAACCATCGCATTGTTTTCATCGCCACCCAGCAAATAAGCTATTCTTATCAGTTTTAAGAGATGATTCTGGTTCTTAAGCCTCTCAGACTCTTCACCACCAATCATGTTCTCAAACGCCCCCAAAGACAGTCTCAAGCCTTTAGAATTGAAAGCTTCTAATGTTTTCTTGGCGTCATCTGGAGTAAATCCATCATAATCTAAATGCGTAGCAGTATGATCTTCCCGAGACCCGTCCTTCCTGAACACACATAAATCTATTCCTTGGGCACCTAATCTTGCTGCAGTTTCTAATAATTCAGATTGATTGAGTTTATCATAAGCTGAACTCATCAGCCATATGGGGTTTTGAATTTGCTTCATTTATAATTTAGTTCTTTTGTTCAAATATACTCATAAAAAAAGCCCAGAACTGGGCTTAGATTGTAACAGAATCTTAAGAACTTTATTTCTTGTTCTTCAGATCCTGGATTCCTAGGCGCAAATCTTGGGCTAAAGTTTTAATATCCTGAAGACCTTTTCGAACACGGGTACCAGCTGCGCTGTTTCCCTTTGCAAAAAATTTGTCTGCATCTCCTTCTAATCCGTCGACTAGAGACTTTAGCTCTTTAAATTTATCAATACTTGCCATAATCTTAAGTTTAGTTTATAATGTTTTTTAGTAACTCACTTAAAATTAACATCTTTTTTCCATAAACAAAACCTAAACACAAAAAAAGGTGACCTTTGCAAGCCACCCTTTATTTATTAAATAGGATAAGATTAATCTACATTGTCATGTAAGAATGAATTATTTGGTCTGATTTCAGTCTCACCATCATCAAATGACAAAGTGAAACGTGATACCTGAGACTCTGAAGAATGAGGAACATCATCTAATGTTTTTTGCTTTCTTTTATAAGCTGGCTCATTCTCAAGCTCTTGAAGACCATTCGAAGATTTCAACTTCATGCTCAATTCTTTCAAACGCAAGATACGCTCTTTCGTTTTCAACAACTGATCTTCAAAGTTTGTTTCTTCTTTTTTCGCTTCTTCCAATTCAATTTCAGCTTTTTGCGGCTGCGCCTCCATGATTGGTTCAGGTGCAGGTGCTGGAACTGGCTCTTCTACAGGCTCCTCAGATTTGTAAGTGTCAAATACCGTAGGTAATTTGAATTCAAACATCGAAGGTGATGTTTTCAACTCAAAACCGTGTGGATTCGGATCTTCTTCAATCTCTTCAACATCTGAATTATCTTCTAATTCCAATGTATGACGGATCATCTGAGAATCGTTCTTTTCAACAGCATTTGCATTTACTTGTTGAGTAGCTGCAGCAGCTTTGTTAGAGAACAAGTCTGTTTGTGGAGCTTGATTTGATGGAGTTTCCGTTGGAGTGCTAGGTTTCACGAATGAACTAGCCTCTGTATTGGTTCTGTCCACAAATTGATTTGTTGCTACGGGTTTTACGAATGCAGAAGTTGGAACTTCTGGTGTCAAGGGAATGGCAATTTTCTCCATTTCCTTCTCTTTAACACGTTCCTCTGCAGTTTGGAAACCAGTCGCTATAATAGTTACCGAAAGTTCATCTTCAAAGTTCTCATCAATACAGTTACCCCAGATCAAGTCAGCCGATAGACCAGCTTTCTCTTGGATGTAATCCGTAACGATTGCAACCTCATCCATTGTTACTTCACGTGTTCCTGAAGTTATGTTCAATAAGATGTAACGAGCACCCTCGATTTCATTGTCTTTTAATAATGGAGAAGCCAACGCGCCAGTTACAGCATCTAATGCACGTTGTTCACCTGTTGCCACAGCATTACCCATGATTGCAACACCAGAATCGTTCATCACAGTACGAACGTCCTTGAAATCCACGTTTACATAACCTGGGATGGTAATGATTTCAGCGATACCTTTGGCCGCAGTGGTCAAGATATCATCCGCTTTCGCAAATGCCGCCGTCATCGTCAAGTTCCCAAAGATCTCGCGTAAACGATCGTTAGAAATAACTAAATAAGAATCTACATACTTACGCAATTCCGAAAGTCCGTCTTCAGCTTGCATACGACGTCTCTTACCCTCGAAAGTAAATGGAGTAGTAACGATCGCTACTGTCAGAATGCCCAACTCCTTTGCCGCTTTCGCAAGCACAGGACTAGCACCAGTACCAGTACCACCACCCATTCCAGCTGTGATAAACAACATCTTCGTATTGGTACCCAACATACGTTTGATATCCTCAATACTCTCGATAGCTGAATTTTCACCAACATCAGGGTCGGCACCTGCACCCATACCTTCAGTAAGACTCGCTCCTAATTGTACCTTGTTTGGAATAGGACTCAACTCCAAAGCCTGCGCATCAGTATTGCAAACAATGAAATCAACTCCACTTATTCCCTGCTTATACATGTGATTAACAGCGTTGCCACCGCCACCACCAACACCGATTACCTTAATAATCGATGAGTTCTCCTTTAACATTTCAAATTGTATCGACATATATTTTATCCTATTTAATTCTTCATCAATCTATTACGTTAACACAACGTAAGTCGACAATCCTAATGTAATATTACCAAAATCTTAACAAGAGTTTTCCACATTTGTTAAATTGTGGAAAAAAACATAGCGATGTTTGATAATTATTTCTTACCAATGAAAGTGTCATCGTCTATATCCGCCCCATCTTTGATCCAATCGCCTAAAAAAACGAGTCAACCAACCCTCCTTTTTGCTTTGACCTTCCGCTATCTCTTTAACGCCTTCTTTGTGCTTTTCTTTTGTAGGAGCTGCCTTTTTGATGAATTTTTCTTCGTTCCTCTTCTCCTCTTCCTCAATCGACTGAATACCCTTAATCAATAAACCAATACCCGTCGCATACAATGGGCTCTTCAGCTCATCGAATGCTTGCTTGTTCAACATATCTGTCTTAGCAAGGTATTCGTTCGGATATCCAATACGACAATCGATTCCTGTGATATACTCAACTAATTGAACCAAATGTTTCAATTGTGCTCCACCACCGGTGATCACGATTCCCGCAATTAATTTATCTTCATATCCTGAGGCCTTGATTTCGTAGAATACGTGCTCAATGATCTCCTCCATTCTAGCCTGAATAATAAATGCTAGATTCTTTACAGAAATCTCCTTCGCCTCTCTACCTCTGATTCCTGGAACACAGATCACTTCGTTTTCTTTGTTCTCATCAGCAAGTGCAGAACCATATCTTACTTTCAATTGCTCAGCTTGATTGCGCAATACTGCACAACCTTGACGAATGTCTTCTGTAACGATGTTACCTCCCAATGGAATTACTGCCGTATGGCGAATAATGCCCTCATGGAAAATAGCAACATCTGTCGTACCACCACCGATATCTACCAAAACAACTCCCGCAGTTTTTTCCTCTTCATCCAACACAGCCTCGGATGATGCTAGAGGTTCAAGAATCAATTCTGAAACTTCAAGATCTGAGTTGTCAACACATCTCTTGATGTTCTTGATATCAGTAACTCGGCCTGAGATAATATGAAAGTTTGCTTCCACACGTCTTCCTGCCATACCGATAGGTTCTTTGATACCTGGTTCGTTGTCAATCGTAAATTCTTGTGGCAATACATGAATGATCTCCTCTCCCGGAGGAAGTACCAATTTGTACATGTCTGAAATCAAACGCTCAATGTCTAAACGGCCGATCTCATCATCGTCATTCTTCGTTAAAATACCACGGTGCTGGATACTCTTGATGTGCTGACCTGCAATACCAACATTGACTACCTTGATGTCAACATTCGATTGCCCTTCAGCCACAGCAACAGCTTCGCGGATGCTCGTTACCGTCTTCTGGATGTTCGCAACAACCCCACGGTTTACGCCGGCAGACTCCGCCTTCCCTACACCTAATAACTCAACCTTGTTCGATCCACTACGACGACCCACTGTGACGCAGATCTTTGTAGTCCCGATGTCCAATCCCACAATGATTGGATTCTCTTTTTCATTTTCTACAATTCTAGGTTTCATATGCTGTGTTTGATGCTGTATGTAATTAATTTCTTATATTTTCTTATTTATTTTCATTTGAAGGCTATCGATAAACCAATCGCCCTTCCGCTCGCAGACTATCTGTCCGCTGTACTTCACATTTACCTTACTGTAAGCATCAGAACCTACCTTCGGTAAAATATGAGTGTAAAATTTCTTCAATCGATCCAATTTATAGCTCAATGAATCCGCATTGCCAATGATCAATTGCTGATTTCCAACCCTTGGAACAATCTCGATATCCTTGTCGTCATTCACATATAATTGAACAATCTGATTGCTCCACAATTCATCAGACTTGGTATCTTCAACGATTTTTACCAAATCTTTCACTAAGTCGCTGGTCACTGGCTCCAAAGATTTTTTATATCCCTCGCGGATATTTCCATTCGCAACCATCACATGTGGTACATATTTCAATGTCACCGGAATTTTGTTGCCTTTTGAATCAACATAATACTCTTGCCCAACCTGGTTAATGATTCTTACTACCACTTCCCTTTGTTGAACTGCAACCTGCATCGTGCCATCCATATCCATATGCACATCTGCTGAAGATACATATGGAGATTTCATCAATTCGGTTTCTATCTTTTGCAATGGCAGCGCATTTAGTTCCTTGCCAACCACCTTTCCAAACTTTTCTTTGATCATGGAGGAGATATCATTTTGATCAATGAAGGTCTCCTTTCCCTCAACCATTACTTTCAAATCAGTACATACTTGAACTTGGTCCTTCTTGTTTACCAAACTCATCAACATACCAACCCCAACTAATCCAATCAGACCTAAGAAAAAATAGCCTACTTGACGCCATTGAATATTTCTTATTCTATTTAACATGGTTTAATTCTTCTTTTAATGGTTTCACCAATTTATCAATATCCCCTGCTCCAACCGTTACAAGCAGTTCAGGGTTTTCTGTCTTAACGATTTCAAGAACCTCTTCCGGATTTACCAATCGCTTGTTTTCAAGATTAATTTTTTCCAATAACCAAGATGAATCAACCCCTTCAATCGGCAACTCCCTCGCTGGGTATATTTCCATTAACAACAACTCATCCGCCAAGCCCAATACTTCAGCAAATCCGTCTACGAAATCACGGGTCCTGCTAAAAAGGTGTGGCTGAAATATCACTGTCAATTTCTTCTCCGGATATAATTTGCGCATCGATGTCAGAAATGCTCTCAACTCTTCAGGATGATGAGCATAATCATCGATATATACATTATTATCTGTTTTTACAATGTATTCGAAACGACGTTTTACACCTTGGAAAGCAGATAATGCCTTAACAATTTTATCAGCCTCGATATTCAACAATTTGGCAACCGTAATCGCAGCAACTGCATTCTCTACATTGTGCAAACCTGGTATTCCCAAATGAATATCTTTGATGTTTAAATCCGCAGAATGATAATCAAAATAGAACTCGCCATTTTCAACACGAACATTTTCAGCATAGGCATCGCAAACTTGCTCACGTGCATAACTGATATCTCCACTAAATGGAAGTCCTAACTTCACAATTTTAGTTCCGCCATCAACAACTCTGTCCAAGAACATCTCAAAGGACAGCACCAATTCCTTAGGATCACCATAGATATCCAAGTGATCAGCATCCGCAGAAGTAACGATTGCAATATTTGGATGCAAAGTCAAGAATGAACGATCGTATTCATCGGCTTCTACAACTACTACATCATTGTCCCCAAACAATACATTGTTTTGGTAATTCGTACTGATACCACCCAAAAATGCAGAGCAATCATAGCCACTATGTTTCAACACATGTGCAACCATCGTTGAAGTTGTAGTTTTACCATGGGTACCTGCAACGGCAATCGTGAACCTGCTAGCAGAAATAAATCCCAATACTTGTGAACGCTTGAACAATTCATGACCGTGGTCTACGAAAAATCCTTTTAACGCCAAATCCTTTGGAATAGCAGGAGTAAATATGATCAGGGTTTCTTCACTTGCAGTTTTGAATGCTGAAGGCACAGTTTCCACATCATCCGTATAGGTGATTGGCATACCTTCTTCTTCCAATGTTCTAGTAAGCTCAGTTGAGGTACGGTCATAACCAGCAACCTCACATCCCAAACGACTAAAATAACGAGCCAACCCGCTCATGCCGATTCCGCCAATCCCAAGTAGATAAACTCTTTTTATTTTGTCGATATTCATATTCTATTTTTTTATTAAACTCAATACTTCTTGTGCAATTACTTCGTCCGCATCTGCAAGTGCCAACATCTTAATCTGCTCTTCCAGCTCCCGTTGCTTTGCTTCATCTTTGAAAAGACCCAAAACAGTTGGAACTAATTCTTCTCTAGCAACAGCATCTCTGACCATTAATGCAGCATGTTTCTGAACCAATGCATTCGCATTTTTGGTTTGATGATCATCTGCTACATT
The DNA here is from genome assembly GCF_901472535.1 of Sphingobacterium daejeonense. Classification (NCBI taxonomy): domain Bacteria; kingdom Pseudomonadati; phylum Bacteroidota; class Sphingobacteriia; order Sphingobacteriales; family Sphingobacteriaceae; genus Sphingobacterium; species Sphingobacterium daejeonense. Next base: position 3,658,186 of record NZ_LR590470.1, read on the forward strand.
TGGTGAAGGAACCAAAACAACCGGTTTTCCTATCACACATAGTTCCGAGATGGTTCCTGCTCCTGCCCTTGCCACAATAACATCAGCAGCAGCATAAGCATAATCCATACGCTCTAGAAATGGCATCAACTTAATTGACTCTGGCAAGGTATCACCAAGCTCAGCCTGCAATTTCTCATAATAGTAACTACCACATTGCCAAATCACTTGAATTCCTGCAGCTGTTAATGCTGGAATACCAGCCTTGATACTATCATTCAGGGTCAATGCGCCTAAGCTACCCCCAGTTACCAATAAGGTCTTCTTTTCAAGATCCAATCCAAATGCATGGATAGCTTCTTCTCTTTTTCCTTCTATAGCAACCGAAGACTTACGGATAGGATTCCCTGTCAACAGTACACGCTCGGCAGGAAAAAATCTTTCCATCCCTTCATATGCAACACATATTTTCTTGGCCTTCGCACCCAACTTTTTGTTGGTCATCCCTGCATATGAATTTTGCTCTTGGATAACAGTCGGCAAACCCATCATATTTGCCATCATCAACAATGGACCAGAAGCATAACCTCCAACACCAATTGCTGCCTCAGCTTTAAAATCTTTAAGAACTCTTCTCGCCTTCCATAAGCTTTTCAGCATCTTGAATGGAAGACTAATGTTTTTTAATAATGATTGACGATTGAATCCAGCAATATCCAATCCTACAATCTCATATCCCGCAGCTGGAACTCTTTCCATTTCCATCTTTCCATTGGCACCTACGAATAGGATTTCAATATCCGGAGATATGTTCTTCAACGCATTGGCAATCGCTATCGCAGGAAAGATATGACCTCCCGTTCCACCACCACTTATGATTACTCTATGCGCCATTCAATATTTCAATTAAATTGTTCCAACCACTACTTTACGTGGAGCTTTCACAACTTCTTTTTCTTCTTTTACTTTTAATTCTTCAACATTACGGCTTACACTCAAGATAATTCCTAATGCAACACTCGTAAATAAAATGGACGTACCACCCATACTCACCAACGGCAATGGCACCCCTGTTACTGGGCCCCAACCCTACGGCAACTGCCATGTTTGCCAAGGCCTGTATCGTAAGACTGAAGCCCAAGCCGGCCGCTAGAAAGGCCCCGAATGCCCGAGGACTCAACGTGACAATCCGAATACATCGGTACATCAATGCAATATACAGGAAGAGTAATACCGCCCCTCCAATTGTTCCATATTCTTCAATGATAATCGCGAAAATAAAATCCGAATAAGGGTGTGGCAATACATTTCGTTGAACACTGTTACCAACTCCTTTTCCAAACATTTCACCTGTCGCAATTGCTATTTTCGCATTATTCGCTTGGTAGTTCTTGTCATCTTGGAATGAAGTCTTTCCATCATGAACCTGCTCCGTATTAAAGAAACCTTGGATACGACTCAAATAAGTAGCACGCCTTGGCCCCAAGAATATTACAAGCATCAATAAAACTCCACCGCCCATACATACCACAGGCAATCTGCTTGAAACTGATACGACCAATTAATAATAACAATACACTAACGCCAAAAAGCATCAAAGCAGTAGATAAGTTAGCCCATGCAATCAATACAAACACAAAACAAACCGCTCCCATGATAGGTATAAAAGACTTCTTTACATCCTTGATTTCCTCCTGCTTGCGAGATAACATCCTTGCCAAAAAATGTGATCAATGCCAACTTCGCCAAATCCGAAGTCTGAAACGTTTGATTAATCACAGGGAATAGTCAACCAACGACTAGCCTCATTGACCTTACTACCAAAAACTAAGGTGTAAAGCAATAGAGGAATCGTAATGACCATCAATAACTTCGAAATACCAGCATAATAACGGTAATCCAATTTATGTGAAAGGTACATCAATGCTAAACCTGCAATCACAATGAATAGGTGTTTGAATAAGTACATCTCAGTACCTTTACCTTCCTTGTAGGCCAATGTTCCCACTGAACTGTAAACAGCCAATAGTGACCAAATGGATAATAGAATCACCAATGATCCAAATCCATTTATCGCCTTTTAGTTTTAGAAAAAATGTATTCCATTGTCTCTCTTTTATGATTATAAAGTCATTACTGCTTCTTTGAACTTGTCTCCACGGTCTTCGTAGTTTTTAAACCAATCAAAGCTGGCACATGCTGGTGACAACAATACCGTATCACCTTTTTTAGCCAAATGTGAAGCTATTTGAACAGCATCACTCATAGATGCGCTGTTCACGATTACATCAGTGTCATCCTCAAATGCTTCGTGGATACGACCAGTATCTTTACCGATGCAGATGATTGCTTTTACCTTAGAACGAACAAGATCTTTCAACATCTCATAATCGTTGCCTTTATCAACACCACCCATGATCAATACGATATCCGTAGAGAAACTCTCCAATGCATACCATACCGAGTTCACGTTTGTAGCCTTTGAATCATTGATATAGTTCACACCGCCAATACAAGCAACGTGCTCCAACCTGTGCTCAACATTCACAAAGGACCCCATGCTCTCCTTCATCTTTTGGTTTCCTCAATTCCTGAACCTTAGCAACTAAACCAGAAGCCATGTTGTTGTAAACATTGTGCTTGCCCTGCAGTGATAATTCTTCAATATTCATGATAAAAGCTTCTCTATTTGGTATTAAAAATGTTCAAATTCTTCTCGTCGTCCAGATACGCTCCGGTATCTAATTTCCCCTCCAATGTGAATGGCAAGTGCATTGCTGCTGTTGGATGTTTATCCAGGGCTGCCACAGTTTCAGGATCATCCTTGCAATAAATAAAGTAATCCGTATCCTTTTGATTTTGAACCATGCGGAACTTTGATGCCACATAATTCTCCATCTTGTATTCATATCGATCCAAATGATCGGGTGTAATATTCAATATCACTGCTTACATCTGCCCTGAAATGGTACATATCATCCAACATAAAACTGGAGATCTCCAATACATAAGCATCATGTTTTTCCCTTGCTACCTGCAATGCGAAGCTATTACCAATGTTTCCTGCAAGACCAACATTCAAGCCTCCATTTTTCAACATGTTATAGGTCAACAAGGTGGTCGTTGTTTTTCCGTTTGACCCAGTGATGCAAAATAATTTCGCATCCGTATATTGCGCGGCAAACTCGATCTCCGAAATAATCGGCAAAGCCTAAGCCTCTCAATTTTTTAATTAATGGAGCCTTTTCAGGAATCCCAGGACTTTTTTACAACTAAATCAGCATTGATGATCTGGTCCTTAGTATGCTGTCCCTCCTCATAGGCAATACCCTCTTTTTTCCAAAGTGGATTTATACGTATCAGCTATGCTTCCCATATCTGACACAAATACATCAAAACCCTGGTCTTTGCCGAGAATCGCAGCTCCAACGCCGCTCTCACCAGCACCTAGTATCACTAAGCGACCTGATTGTGGGTAATATGTATGTGCAATATTTGGCATTTCGTTATCTTACTTTCAATGTCACAATGGTTAAAATCGCCAAGATGATAGACACAATTACAAAGCGCGTACAATCTTGGATTCGTGATAACCTTTCTTTTGATAATGGTGATGCAATGGAGACATCAAGAAAATCCTTCTTCCCTCTCCAAACTTCTTTTTGGTGTATTTGAAGTATGATACTTGAAGGATTACTGACAAGTTCTCGATCAAGAAAATACCACATAGCACAGGAATCAACAGTTCTTTACGAATTAAGATCGCAAAGGCTGCAATGATACCCCCAATAGCCAAACTACCTGTATCTCCATAAACACCTGTGCAGGGTAGGCATTGTACCATAAAAAGCCAGTACATGCCCCAACAAAGGCTCCCGCAAAAATTACCAGCTCACCCGAATTCGGAATAAACATGATGTTGAGGTAATCCGCAAAAATGATGTTACCCGATACATAGGCCAAAACAGCTAAGGTAATACCCATAATTGCCGATGTACCCGTCGCGAGACCATCAATCCCATCCGTAATATTCGCTCCATTGGACACCGCAGTAATAATAAATACGACTACGACCAAGAAAACAAAGAACGTCGCCATAGGGCTATTGACACCGAATACATCCAATACTTTGGAGTAATCGAACTCATTGTTTTTATAAAAAGGAATGTTCGTCTTCGTAGACTTCACATTCTCAGCGTATGACTTCTCTCCCGTTGAAGGATTGATAATAACCTCTACCGGTTTCGAAGATGTTGGATTCGCAACCTGTTGCCTTGCAACAATCTCAGGATGGAAATACATCGTAATAGCAAATCAAAACCCCTAATCCCACTTGGCCAATTACTTTGAACTTCCCTGCTAATCCTTCTTTATTCTTACGGAAGACTTTGATATAATCATCTAAAAATCCAATTGCACCCATCCAAACTGTGGTAATGATCATTAATATGATATAGATATTGTCCAGTTTAGCAAAGAGCAAGGTTGGTATTAAAATACCAGCGATGATAATCAAACCACCCATTGTCGGAGTACCTTGTTTCTTTTTCTCTCCCTCTAATCCAAGGTCGCGAATAGTTTCTCCAACTTGTTTTTGATGCAACAAACGAATTAAACGGCTACCATATACAGTAGTGATAATCAACGAAGTGATAACTGCCATGGCTGTACGAAACGATATAAATTGGAATAATCCAGCACCTGGAATATGGATGTGCTCGTTTAGCCAAGTGAATAAATAGTAAAGCATGCAGTTTAATTGTGTTCGTTAAAAATCTTTATTAATTCCTCTTTGTCATCGAAGTGATTCTTCACCCGTTTACATCTTGATATTTCTCGTGTCCTTTTCCAGCAACCAAAAATCAACATCGCCTGGCTGTGCCAGATGAAAAGCAGCACGAATTGCCTCTCTTTCTATCTGTTATGGAAAACACATTCTTTCTTTTGTCTGACGGAATACCCACTTCCATCTCCCTGATGATAGTACCTGGGTCTTCGGTCCTCGGATTGTCTGAAGTCAAGACTACTTTATCGCTCAATCTTGCTGCTACCTCAGCCATCTCGGGACGTTTCGTTTTGTCACGATCTCCACCACAGCCCAAAACCGTCAAAATCTGCTGACCTGGCTTTCTCAAATCACCAATCGTTTCCAAAACATTTTCTACAGCATCCGGTGTATGCGCATAGTCAACAATAGCAACCACGCCAGTCGAAGATTTCATTGTCTCAAAACGACCCTCAGCACCAGAAATCTCACTCAATGCCATCAACACCTTCATCGTTTCTTGCTCCAATAAAATTGCAGCACCGTATACCGCCAATAAATTGTAAGCATTGAAATCACCTACCAATTTTACCCACACTTCCTGACCATCAACCTGCAAAAGCATCCCATCGAAATGGCTTTCCAAAATCTTGGCCTTAAAATCAGCCATCTGGTGCAAACCATAGGTTTTCTTGTGCGCAAAAGTATTTTGAAGCATAACCAATCCGTTTTTATCATCGATATTGGTCAATGCAAATGCATATCTGTCTAAATCATCAAAGAACTTTTTCTTCGCCTTGATATAGTTGGCAAAGGCTCCATGGAAATCCAAGTGATCATGCGTGATATTGGTGAAGATGCCACCAGCAAACTTCAACCCTGCAATCCTTTGCTGAACTACAGCATGCGAACTCACTTCCATGAAACAATAATCACATCCATCCTCAACCATATCCTTCAACAAGGAATTCAATGAAATTGGATCAGGTGTGGTATGTGTTGCTTCAACAACCCTATCCCCAATCTGATTTTGAACAGTAGACAATAAGCCTACATGAAAACCCAGCTTGCTAAAAAGGTTGAAAAGCAAGGTAGCAACCGTTGTTTTACCGTTTGTACCTGTTACTCCCACTAATTTCAATTTCGAGGAAGATTGCCGTAGAATGTCGATGCCATCACTCCTAACGCATAGGCCGAATCTCCAACAACAACATAAACTACTTTTTCATCCAGCTCCTCTGGTAATTCTTCAACCACCACAACCGAAGCACCCAATTCAATGGCTTTACCAACAAATAGATGACCATCAGTTTGATGTCCACGAACTGCCACAAACGCACTGCCTTCAACCGCTTTTCTCGAGTCTAGACAAAGCGAGCTAACCTCTGTCTCCAGAGAACCTCGGTAATCAGTTACCGGAATAGCATGTAGCAACTCCTTCAACAACATATTAATTCAATTCTATTAAAACATTAGTCCCTGGTTTCAATCGCTGACCAGCTGCTAATGATTGATTCACAACTTTACCCTTTCCTCTAACTGTCGCTTTAAATCCAGCGTTTTCCATTGCATACAATGCATCAACCAAACCCATCCCCTTCACATTCGGAACAACACCTTCTTTAAACTCGCCAACAGTAAATGCCTGTGCCGTATGATCCGAAGAATCTTTGTCAGACTCAACGATCGAATTCCAGTTTACAGACTGAACACCTAACATCTGATATACTTTGGCTGTAGCATCTTTCGACCCTCTCAATGTATAAGGAACTTTACTTCCTGATACATTCACTTGACGGTTGTTGAATGTTTTGTGCAATGAAAGGTCATTTGCATAAACCATATCCGCCAACTCTCTGAATACTGGTCCAGCTACCGAACCACCATAGTATCCATTCCTTGGGTTACGAATAACCACAATCATGGAATATTTAGGATTCTCTGCAGGAAAATATCCAGCAAATGATGATTGATACCTTCTCGCTCCATACCCACGTGCACCATCTGCCATCTGCGCAGTACCAGTTTTACCTGCCGAAGTGTACAATGGACTTCTCAAGCGTTTACCCGTTCCTTCAGTCATCACCCCCGCCATCATCTTCTGCATTTTACCAATCGCCTCCTTAGAAGCAATTTGTTTATTGATCACTCGAGCTTCAAATTTCTTTACGGTTGATCCCAGGTGTTGAATTTCTTTTACAAACAATGGCGCAACCATTTTACCGTCATTTGCAACTGCATTGAACAAAGTCAATGTCTGCAAAGGAGTTAATTTCAGCTCATATCCATAGGCCATCTGCACCAATGAAAGCTTACTCCAAGATCTGCTATCTGGCATCTTAACCCATGGGTTAGCCTCTCCCGGAATCTGAAGACCCAATGGTTTCGCCATACCCCACTCATGAAGTTTACCAGTGAATTTTTCCGGATTCTTACCGTAATGCGTACCAATCGTTTTTGCAACACCCACGTTTGAAGACTCCTCAAATGCCTCTTTAATAGTCCACTTTGGATTTCTTTGGTGGATGTGAATCTTTAATCGTGTGTCCAGGGACTTTCCAAGTACCATTACCGATATCGATAACAGTGCTTGTATCAACCATATTGTCATCCAATGCCACCAAATAAGAAGCTACCTTGAATGTTGATCCCGGATCCGCTCCTTGAGCAATAGCATAATTGAATTTTTCTCTATAAACACCTTCAGAATCCCTAGTAAAATTGGCAATCGCCCTTACTTCCCCAGTCGCTACCTCCATCAGCACTACACAGCCATTATCTGCATTACTTTGGATCAATTGTTTCTCCAAAGCACGCTGAGCCATGTCCTGCATGTTGACATCTATGGTTGCAATAATATCAGAACCATCAGTCGGAGCGACTTCCATCTCACGGTTTACAGGAATCCAAACACCACCAGCAATGCGTTGCATTAACTGAACACCACTCTTACCTTCAATATAATCCCCATAAGCACCTTCAAGACCAACACGTACAGTATCACCCTTACTATTTTTGTAACCAATGGTACGTGCTGCCAAATTTGTAAATGGCAGGATACGCTTGTTTTCTCTAACTGCTATCAAAGAACTTGAGAATCTCTCTTTCTCTTCCTTAAAATTCCTCAACAAAGGAAAGGTCTTTAAGACCTTCAGTTGTTGATGCGTAACATCACGTTTCAAAAGCACGTAACGCTGCTTTTTAGCTCTGGCTTCTTTTAACTGGGTCAGATACTGCCTAGCTGACCTGTCCTTAAAGTAGGCAGCCAGCTTGTTGGCCAAAGAATCCACCCGAGCATTAAAAACATTGTTATGCTCGGATGGAATGGCCATCGCATCAAACCGTATCTCATATTCCGGAACAGAAGTAGCCAGTAAACTTCCGTCATTGGAATAAATATTTCCTCTTGCCGCCTCGATCACACGCTCGCGAATAGTCAAACTATCTGCAATTGCGCGCCACTGATCCCCATCAACATATTGAAGGTGCAATAACTTGCCGAAAACCAATAAAGCACCAAAAACCATCAGGCCAAATGCCAGGTACACCCTAATCAATATGGACTTCCTAATATTCATCTATTGGTCTCTTTATTATTTTACTTCCCTTACTATTTCTAACTTAATTGGCGGTTCTGTTCTTTCTTTCAATCCCAGCGTATCCGCTCTTTTAGCAATCTCTGTTTGCGTCGTCAACTTCATCAATTCCGCATTCAATGACTTGTAATCCCAACCTAGCTCCTTCACTTCCCTCCCCAACTTATCAATCCTTCTAACCGTGTTCTCTGCCAAGTGGCGATTCGAGATGTACAGCAATCTAACAAGGCAAGAAATGCCACAAACGGCAAATTTCTGGCAACTAACAAGGAAGAGATTTTTTTCTGCGAAAAGAATGTTTTCAGAAAGTCCTGGGTCTCCTCGACCTTCTCCTCCAATGCATCCGACATCTCCTCTTGAACTTCCTCACTCAGCTCCTTTTGCTTTATAGTATTTCTCTTTGCCATACTTTTACTCTACTATATTTTTTCTGCGATCCTCAACTTTGCACTGCGTGCTCTGTTGTTTTGTTTTACTTCATCTCCCGAAGCCACGATCGCTTTCCTACTAATCACTTTAAATGGCTTAATCTCATTTCCAAAGAAATCCTTCTCTACTTCTCCTTTGAACTTACCCTTGGCCATAAAATTCTTTACCAATCTATCCTCCAACGAATGATATGACATCACCACCAATCTGCCTTCAACTTTCAAAACTCCTGCAGTCTGTTCCAAAAATTCCTGCAAGGCCTCCAATTCTTTGTTAACTTCAATTCTTAATGCCTGAAAAACCTGAGCATGATATTTATGCTCCTTGCCTTTAGGTACTAATTTTTGAATCGCAGCTTTCAACTCAGCAACAGTCTGGATTGGATTGCTCAATCGGCCAGTCACAATTGTTTTGGCCAACGATTTAGCATTTTGGATTTCACCGTACATGCCGAAAATCCTATGCAAGTCCTCCTCAGAATATGTATTCAATACTTTGCGAGCATCAAGATCAGCGATCTGATCCATCCTCATATCCAAGTCCGCATCAAAGCGAATTGAAAAACCGCGGTCCGCAGCATCAAATTGATGCGACGAAACCCCTAAATCGGCCAAAATACCGTCTACCTGTTTTACACCTTCTAAGCGCAGATAATTTTTTAAGAACTTAAAATTTTGGTGGATCAATGTAAACCTTTCATCCGGAAGCGCATTTTTAATAGCGTCAGGATCTTGATCAAAAGCGATCAATCTTCCCTGCGGCCCCAAATGCTTTAGAATCTCTTTCGAGTGTCCGCCACCCCCAAATGTCACATCTACATAAATCCCGTTTGGTTTTATAGCTAGTGCGTCAATACACTCCTGGAGCATTACTGGAACGTGATAACCGATTTCGTTACTCATTGCCATCTCCGAAGTTAAATCCGCCCATTACTTCTTCTGCCAATGAAGAGAAGTCATCATCCAAACTTCCATCCATCATTTTTTCATACTCATCCTTCGCCCAAACCTCGATCTTGTCGAACTGACATTGCAAGAAAACATCTCCGTTAACATTTGCATACTCCAACAATGATTTTGGCAAAAGAACCCTTCCTGCAGAATCCAAGGAAAGCTCCGTAGCACCACGCATAAACTGACGGATGAATTTTCTGTTCCGCTCGTTATACTGGTTCAACTTCGACAACTGAAGCATCTTCTTGCTCCACTCCTCTTTCGTGTAAATCACCAAATTCTTCTCAAAACCACGATTCACAACAAGCCCTTCACGCTCTACATCAGGCAGTTGCCTTTTGAGCGCTGCAGGAACCACCATTCTTCCTTTGGTGTCCAACTTGCATTCGAATTCGCCGATTAATTGAATCATTTAGTAAACTTCTACAGTAATATTAATGTAAAAGTATACACTTTCTCCCACAATCTCCCACAATGCCCCACAAAAAAGTTTTCCACATAGTATATCGACTACAAAAAACCCCTTTAAACACCCTAAAACGCATAATAATATTGAAAACCACAATAAATTAAGGTTTGTAAAAAATCTCTGCTTTACGCCAAAAAACGGATACAAATTCCTTGTTTTTAAGGAATTGAATTACCCAAAAACAGCAAAAGTGGGGCCAAAGTGGGAGGAACATCAGCAGAATCGAAGGTCAAGTGGGAGGAAGTGGCAGAATCTGTGGTCTTTTTGAGAAAAAATCCGACCGATCTGGATTTGTTTTATATGAATAATACAAGGTCAAACAGGGGACTTGTTCCACTCTCGTTATTCTTTCATTCGGACCTTCTTCGGACCTTGTTCGGGTGTTTTCCGAACAAGGTCCGAACAAGGTCCGAACAAAGCCCGAAGGAGAGACGAATGAGAGTATAACAAGGACCTTATTATACTGCGCTGCTGATAGTATAGATAATATTCTTTATTCTCGCATAAATCCGATAATTTTGTGGGTCAATAAAAATTGAGATAATCATGCACAGAACACATACTTGTGGCGAATTAAGAATTGAAGATTTAGGAAAAAACAGTAACCCTGTCTGGATGGGTACAAAAATCACGTGACTTAGGTGGAATGACTTTCATTGATGTACGTGATAGATATGGAATAACACAACTGACGTTCAATAGCGAGGATGATGAAACCCTGTGCAGCAATGCACGTGATTTGGGTAGAGAATATGTAATTAAGGTAACAGGAACCGTTATAGAACGCTCAAGCAAAAACCCAAAACTCCCTACCGGAGACATTGAAATCAAAGTGAGTAATTTAGAAATTCTGAATGAGTCAAAATTACCTCCATTTACTATAGAAGATGAAACTGATGGTGGTGAAGACATCAGAATGAAATATCGTTACCTTGACATCCGCAGAAACCCTGTTAAAAACAGCTTGCTATTCCGTCATAAAGTAACACAAGAGGTCAGAAATTATTTATCAGGGTTGGATTTCTGCGAAATCGAAACGCCTTATTTAATAAAGTCTACTCCAGAAGGTGCAAGAGATTTTATTGTCCCTTCACGTATGAACCCAGGCCAATTTTATGCCCTGCCACAATCCCCACAAACTTTTAAACAGTTGTTGATGGTAGGTGGAATGGACAAATATTTCCAAATCGTGAAAATGTTTCCGCGATGAGGATTTACGCGCAGATAGACAACCAGAGTTCACTCAGATTGACTGTGAAATGTCTTTCGTAGAACAAGAGGATATATTAAATGTATTTGAGGGGATGACTCGTCATTTATTGAAGACTATCCACGGCATTGAAGTCGCTGAATTTCCGAGAATGACTTTTGATGAGGCGATGCGTACTTATGGTAACGACAAACCTGATATTCGTTTTGGAATGAAATTCGGGGAATTGAATGATGTCGCTCAGCACAAGGATTTCGCTATTTTCAATAATGCAGAATTGGTGGTCGGCATTGCTGTACCGGGAGCGGCTTCTTATACCAGAAAACAGATCGATGAATTGGTAGATTGGGTAAAACGTCCTCCAAGTAGGTGCTTCAGGAATGGTATATGTAAAATGTGAAGCTGACGGCACTTTCAAATCTTCGGTAGATAAATTCTATGATCAAGCAGATTTAGCTAAATGGGCGGAAGCAAACTGGCGCTAAAGCTGGAGATTTGATTTTAATCCTTTCGGGTCCTGCAAATAAAACAAGAGCTCAACTGAGCGCACTTCGTATGGAATTGGGTAACCGTATGGGTTTACGCAAGCCTGATGAGTTTGCACCGCTATGGGTAATTGACTTCCCATTATTGGAATGGGACGAAGAGACAGAGCGTTTCCATGCTATGCACCACCCATTTACTTCTCCAAAAATTGAGGATATGCCTTTGTTGGACAGTGATCCAGGAAAAGTGCGCGCGAATGCTTATGACTTAGTGCTGAATGGTAATGAGATTGGTGGTGGATCTATCCGTATCCATGACAAAAGATATGCAAGCATTGATGTTCAAGCATCTTGGATTTACACCAGAACAAGCTCAGGACCAATTTGGTTTCTTGATGAACGCTTTCCAATATGGAGCTCCTCCACATGGTGGTTTGGCATTCGGACTTGACCGTTTGACAGCAATCTTGGGCGGACAAGAAACTATTCGAGACTTCATTGCATTCCCTAAAAACAATTCAGGACGTGATGTTATGATCGATGCGCCTGCAGAAAATTGCTAAAGAACAATTGGATGAATTGAGCATCAGCTTGATTGAACCAAAGAAATAACAATACAATCGATATTTATAAAGCGGTCTTTCTTAATTAGGTTGACCGCTTTATTATTTTCGGAATTTTTGCACAGCAGGGATTTTATAAACATTCTTGAAGGTATCACAGATAATTTTTTATCTTTAAAATTGGTTGATTTTCACGGTCAACCTTTAATTTTGCAATTAGCAACGAAATCATCCCTATGGCCACAGACAGTAGCAGATAAATTCTTGAAGGATAGTGCTTCAAAATCATTTGATTTACAGCATCGTCAGGTTATCAGTAATAATATTGATAAGTATGAGATTGCTTTTGAAAAGGGAAAGAGCAAGTTTTTTGACTTGGAGAACAGCAAGACCAAGGCTAATTTGATCAAATGGAAAGCTATTGAAAACTTGGACCGCTATTTATTGGATTTTGAGTCTAATTTTACGGCCAAGGGTGGCAAGGTTATATGGGCAAATGATGCTGCCGAGGCTCGGGAAGAGATTTGGCGCATTATGGAACATCACCAAGCCAAGTCTGTCGTGAAATCAAAATCAATGGCAACCGAAGAAATTGAACTCAATCATTTCTTGGAATCCAAAAACATCGAAACCATAGAAAGTGACCTCGGTGAATTTATAATTCAATTGCTGGGTCAAAAACCCTATCATTTCGTAACTCCTGCTATGCACTTAAGCTTGGAAGAAATTGCCAAGTTATTTCACGAAAAATTTGACACACCTCTTGAAGCAACTGCTGAGGAACTCACCATGAAGGCTCGTGAAATCCTGCGTGAGAAATACACCACTGCGGACGTAGGTATTACAGGTGCAAATTTTTTGTTGGCAGACACCGGTAGCATTGCCATTACCGAAAACGAAGGTAATGCAAGACTGACCACAACATTTCCAAAAGTTCATATCGCCGTGGTAGGAATTGAAAAAGTGTTGCCAAGCATCAATGACCTCGACTTATTTTGGCCTCTCCTATCAACGCATGGTACTGGTCAGAACCTGACCGTTTATAATACGGTACTTTCTGGTCCTCGAAAAATCTCGGAATACGACGGACCTGAGGACATGTACGTCATCTTGCTAGATAATGGAAGAACAAATGTTCTGGAACAAAAAGATCAACGCCAAGGACTTTATTGTATCCGCTGTGGAGCATGCTTGAACGTGTGTCCAATCTACCAAAATATCGGCGGACATACTTATGAAACAACCTACCAAGGCCCAATTGGCTCTCTAATTTCACCGCATCTAAATGGCATGAAGGAGTTCAAACATTTGAGTTATGCTTCTTCCCTGTGTGGTAAATGTACCGAAGTTTGTCCGGTAGGCATTGATATTCAAAAGATGTTGCTCTTGAATCGTAGAGATGCTGTACAACAAGACCTCGTGAGTTCGGTCGAGAAAAAAGGATGGAGTATGTTTACTTGGGCAATACAAAAGAGGAAACTCCTAGATTTCTTTGGCGGAAAAACCAAAAACTTCTTCGCTCGAAACTTCTTCAAAAAAGCGTGGGGCAATAAAAGAGAATTGCCAAAAATCGCCGATAAATCCTTTACTCAACAATGGAAAGAGAAAAAGAAGGATTAGATATGAGATGTGGGATGTGAGATGTGAGATTTGAGATGTGGGATTTGAGATGTGGGAAAAGAAATTGGTGAAATAAAGATTTTACTTTATTTATACTTTATTTATACTTTATTTATAATAGAAATAGGGAGTTTGGATTCAGGCTCCCTATTTTTTATTGTTGTATTTAAGGAATATAAAGAATTAATACCAAAATTGATTGTTTTTTAACACATGATTAATATTAATTAACCATTTTGACCAAAAGTAATTATCTATTAAACATTTACCGTATGAAAACAATCACATCATTGCTATGCTTGATGATTTTGGCATCCGCATTAAAAGCTCAAAAATTAGTTAACGACAGTACGTTAATGATCAATGACAGTCTGCAAATTCAAATTTATGATCAAATCCTGGTCAATGTTCCTCATTCCTATGAGTTTGTTTCTATTGAAGAGCACAAGCGTCATAATGTTAGTTTATCAAATCTAGGGAAAGTAGGTCTTGCTGCTGGTGCAACTATTGGATTAGCTGGAGTTACTTCCGAAAATTTGGGTATTGTGCATGGTGGGATTAAGGTAATTTCGGGTTCATCGGTACTTTCAGGCGCTGGATTGACACAAGAAGCCATCAATGAAATGAAGGTTTCAAAAAATGCCAAACATATTATAGGAAAAACTTTGAGAATCGTTTCATTTGAAAAGAAAGGATCAAAAAAAGATGGCTATGCGTATGAAGTCATAACAAACGTACCAGGTGAAAAGAAAAGATACAAAATCGACATTGCTCAAGCTCTTCGATTAAATGAAATTATCATTCTATAACAAAATTAAAAAACAAGCCAGGCTCAAATTGAACCTGGCTCGTTATTTTAACAACCTTACTAATCTATTTCTCAGTATCTAAAATTGATTTGCTATTTTCTGCTAGTCGAATAAATTCTGCTCTATATCCTTCATCGTCTTTTCCTTTTGCTGCTTTTGCTCTAGCCACTAAACTTTCAAAACTGGAGTTTTGCTTATAATCCGAGTTGCGAAGCAACATGCCAAATTCAGCAACAGCGGTTGCAAACCTGAAGTCTTCCGAAACTGCATCCAGAGGTTTTGCTACATTGGTTACTATCGTTTGCTGTAATTGACTCTTATCGGATTCTGGATCTTTATAACGGAACTTAACCGTTGCTAGTTCCCCATTTTTTGAACCCACATTTGGTTTATCATTATTTTGATATTTCAGTGGATCTACGGTTCCAATAATTGAGCTCTTCACACCAACAGGAATAATTTCATAAATTGCTGTTACGGTATGCCCTACCCCCATATCACCACCAAGTTTTGCATCATTATTAAAATCTTCTGCTTCCAACAAACGATTCTCATAACCTACCAATCTATAGCCTTGAACATAAGCCGGATTAAATTCCACCTGAATTTTAACGTCTTTGGCAACTGTAAACAATGTCGCACCGAACTCAGTAATCATTGCTTTCCTAGCCTCAGAGATATTATCTATATAAGCATAATTTCCATGACCTTTATTTGCTAAGGTTTCCATTTTGCTATCCTTTAGATTTCCCATGCCATAACCCAAAACCGTTAAATGAACTCCACTTTCTCTTTCTTTGGCAATTAGGTCTTCCATTGCTTCATTGCTAGATTCACCTACATTAAAGTCGCCATCAGAAGCTAATATGATTCTATTATTTCCGCCCTTGATAAAGTTTTGTCTAGCGATCTGATAAGCCTTTTTGATACCTGCTGCACCTGCAGTAGAGCCGCCAGCAACTAATTCGTCAATCGCTGTTTTAATTTTCATTTTTTGGTCACCCTTTGTACTTTCCAATGGTACCCCAGCACTTCCTGCATAGGTTACTATAGCTACTTTATCTTCTGGTCTCAACTGATCGACCAATAATTTCAAAGAAGATTGAACCAAAGGCAATTTATTATTTGCCATCATAGAACCCGAAACATTCAATCAGGGAAAACCAAATTTGAAGGCTTCAGATCTCCCTTAGGAATATCTTTAGCTTTTAATGCTATACGCATCAATTGATGTTCTTTGTTCCATGGAGCTGTCGTAAGCTCGGTATATATTTTTACAGGATCTCCATTGGTAGGTGCTTGTAGATCGTATTGAAAATAATTGATCATTTCTTCTACCCTTACCGCATCCTTTTGTGGCAACTGACCCGAATTTATTATTCTTCTCACATTACTATAAGATGCTGCATCTACATCGACTGCAAAAGTAGAAAGTGCTTCTTTGGTTGGAGAAATAAATCCATTTTCTTCAAAACGTTGATATTCCTCATTATGCTGCGGCTTAGGTTGTATATATATTCCTGCGACACGACCACGCACTTGCGCAGTGGACATAACAGTTGGTACCTGCTTCGCTTGAGATTCATAGCCAAGCACAACAATTTCTTCCAAATTATGTGATTCTGCTTTCAACAAAACATCTATCTTCTTTTTCTTACCAACTTTTATTTTCTGAGTTTCAAAACCCAAGAATTTAAATAAAAAGAACATCACTATCTTCAACCTTTATGCTGTATGCTCCATTATTGTCAGTAAGAGTTGCAGTATTTTTCCCTTGAACACTAATTTCAACTCCTGAAAGAACTGCTTTACTATCGGCGTCCTTGACAGTACCAGTAATTGTTCTTTGTTGGGCTAGTCCGCTACTACCTAGAGTAAGCAAAAGGACTATAAAAGCAAATATTTTATTCATGACTAGTAAATTTTGTCAAGGGATGCATAAAAAATCAAATTTCCATAAACGAGAAAAAAAATTTATTTTTCAGCAGTAAATGAGCAATAGGACCTTGTCAAAACAGCGCAATCAAACAGATGAAGATCTGCTCGGAGACTACCTTCGGGAAGGAGACCTCCGCTACCTAGGCGACCTCTATCAACGACATAGCGAAATGGTCTATTATGTGTGTTTACGCTATTTCAAAGAGCCTGAGCGCAGCAAGGACGCGGTCATGCAGATCTTTGAAGAACTTATCGACAAGGTAAAGAAACAAGACATCCAAGACTTCCCCCGCTGGCTTTATGTAGTCAGCAAGAACCATTGCTTAATGGCCCTGCGATCTGCAAAAAACAAGGTTGAAATTGTTACAGATAATTTTGTGGAATTTTCTATGAACCTGCATCAGGAGGAAAACTATCAAGAGAGGGAGGAACAATTATTGAGATTAGAAAGCTGTTTGGATACATTGATCGAGAAACAAAAAAGAAGTATCCAATTATTCTTTATCGAACAGAAATGCTACAAAGAAGTGGTAGAAATAACCGGCTATAGCATGGAATGACGTAAAGAGTTTTATCCAAAACGGCAAAAGAAATCTTAAAAACTGCATGGAAAGGAATTCTCATGAATAAGAACTTTGACATAGCCTACTTACGTAAATACGTGAACGGAGAACTGAGCAGCTCCGAGATGTATGCTATTGAAAAAGCTAGCCATGAGGATGAATTTTTAATGGACGTCCTTATGGGGTTGGAAGAAGAAAAGAAACTCAAAAAACCACTTGATGTTTCCGACCTGCATACTCCAATATTTGAAAGAAGTCATGAACCAAAAATACGCTCCTTTAGAAGTTATAGATTATTAGGTATTGCAGCATCCTTGTTATTAGTTTTTGGGTATTGGGACCATTTGGTTTCTAAATAAAGACCAAAAACAATTACATGAGACCTTGGAGGCGGCATCCGTTGAGCCAGCAGAGGTACCAACCGACACCACACTGAACAGTATAAACCTGGACAGTCTGGAAGGTCAAAGCGACGAGGAAACATTGATAGCAATGGCAAGTCCTGAGGCAGCGCCGACTGAAGAATTAAAAGACAGCCGATCTTCAAAAACAAACTGCGTCAGCAGCACCTAAACAAGCCAATGAAGTAGACAGGATTGTGGCTCAAAACAAAGATATCTTTCTGAAAGAAGTGCCAAGAGCAGATACCAGTGGTTTTTCTGATAAAGACGAGTTGCGTATTGCTAGTAATTATGCGCCTGAACAACAAGTTTTATCAGACAATTCTCCAGTGATTCAGATTCGCAGTAAGAAGGCTCCTCAAGCAAAATTAGCCGGAGCAGTCAGTGGAATACAGGTAGACAGAGTATCTTCTTTGCAAGATGTTAAAAAACTTGCTACCGGAAGAGTATTGGATCAGCAGTCGGGAAGACCAATTGCCAATGCTTCGGTAAGAGATATTAAAACTAATGATGTGGTGATGACTGATGCAAATGGTGAATATGTAATGCCTTTGACTTCGGATAATCAGAAATTGGAAATCTTATCATTAGGCTATGAAAAAGCAAACATCATTGCCAGCAACAATAAAATCGTGCAATTGGAGCCAAGTTTTGCTCAATTGGATGAAGTTGTAGTTGTAGGTTATGGTGGCAAATCGCCGAAAGTAAAATCCGAACCTTTGGTGGGATGGGTCGCTTACAAAAAATACATAAACGACAATTCCTATCAAACCTTGTTAGGCAAAGGTTCTGTTACCTTGATATTCGACATCTCTACATTTGGACGTCCGATTGATATCACCGTTAAGAAAACAAGCAACCCAGAACTAAACCAAAAAGCCATTCAAATTATTCAAAATGGCCCAGACTGGAAAAAAGGAAACGATGGAAAGAAAATCGAAGTGAAAATTAGTTTTTAGGTAGGTTAGACAGTAGACATAAGACATAAGACTATTTCTGGATCTCTAATATCTTATGTCTATAACCAAAAGTCTAAACCTCATTATTGCTGATGGACTAATGTCTTATGTCATATGTCTATAACCACAAGGCAAAACCCCCATTCTTGTTGATGGTCCAAAGTTTTATGTCTATAAACACAATTCTAAATCCCATTCTTGGTGATGGACTAATGTTTTAGATCTAAAGTCTAATGTCTTGTGTCTTATGTCTAATGTCTATTACCACAACTATATGCCTAAACCCCCATTCTTGCTAATGGTCCGATGTCTTGACCGATGAAATCTTGTTTTAGGAAACTTTTGATATCCTGCAATTGCGATCATTGCAGCATTATCGGTGCAATATTCGAATTTAGGAATAAAGACATTCCAGTTATATTTTTGGCCCATTTCTAGGAGACCGTTGCGGAGTCCTGAGTTTGCTGACACCCCGCCTGCGATAGCAATATCCTTTACTCCGGTTTGTTTCGCTGCTTTTTTAAGCTTATTCAATAATATCGAAACGATTCTACTTTGCACGGATGCACATAGATCATCCATTCTTTCGTCCAAGAAATTAGGATTCTTTTTAATTTCATCTTGCACTAAATATAGAATAGCAGTTTTCAGTCCCGAGAAGCTAAAATTAAGTTCGGGAATCTGAGGTTCTGGTAATTTAAAGGCATTTGGGTCACCATCTTTAGCGTGCTTATCTATCAATGGTCCACCTGGATAAGGGAGATTCAAGATTTTGGCAGTTTTATCAAAGGCTTCACCTGCGGCGTCATCCAATGTTTCTCCGATAAGGTCCATTTCAAAATAATCTTTTACCAATACAATTTGTGTATGGCCTCCTGAAACCGTAAGGCATAAGAACGGAAAATTCGGTTTTGGATTATCAATAAAGTGGGCTAATATATGTGCCTGCATATGATTCACCTCAATCAATGGAATATCTAGGGCAAGAGCAAACGACTTTGCAAAAGAAGTTCCTACCAATAAAGCACCTAAAAGTCCAGGTCCACGCGTAAAAGCTACTGCATCTATATCATTTTTCCGTATTTTAGCAGAAGCGATAGCTTGGTCTACTGTTGGAATAATATTTTGTTGATGTGCTCGAGAAGCTAACTCAGGAACTACACCCCCATATTTAGCGTGAATTGCTTGACTAGCAATAATATTTGACTTAATTTCGCCATCTATACATATAGAGGCCGAAGTTTCATCACATGAAGATTCTATTCCTAGAATAATGGCCATTTTGAGAGAAGTATAAAATTTAATTTACAAAAGTATCAAAAAAATACTTAAAATAACGTTAATAAGCCTGCTCAGCATCTTAGCCCTGCTGTCAATTCTGCTATTCTCTCTACAGTTTTCCGCTGTTCAAACATATGTTACCAAAAAAGTCGCTAAATATCTTTCTAAGGAGTTGAATGCAAATGTTGAGATTGGAAAGATTTATTTCAAGCCCTTTTCAGAACTCAACCTCTACGACTTCAATCTTTCCGATTCAAAAGGAAACCCTATACTTTCAGCAAAGAAGCTCAATGCAGATCTGATCTTAACAGATTATTTTCAGAACAAGATTGTCATCGAAAGATTAAATATTGAAAAGGCGTATGTGGATTTTCAAGTTTACAAGGACAGTTCGAACCTTAAGTTCTTAATAGATTATTTTGCTCCGAAAAAGAAAAAAGATCAAACTCCAAAGAAGAAAATGGAGCTAAAGCTTTACGAAGTTAATTTGGTAGACAATTATGTCAAAATCATTAACCATACGCAGAAGCATCATAGCCGTGGTGTTGATTTCTCCGATATTGAGTTAACCCACCTAACTGGAAATTTCAGTAAAATTGAGCAAGATTCCACAACTCTGAAAGCAATTATTAAAAAGCTTTCTTTCCAAGAGAAATCTGGCTTTAAAGTGAAGGAATTAAGTTCTCATGCAGTCGTAACGGACAAGTTCATGGAATTTGACAATTTAAAGCTCTTGACTAACAACTCCACGCTTGGAAATTACTTAAAATTCAGCTATAAAGATTTTGGAGATTTCGGAGATTTTTGTAAAGAAAGTTAAACATAGATTCCGAGATGGAAAATGTCTTTGTTGATTCTAAGGACATTGAATACTTTGCACCTGACATGAAATTTGTCAGATTTAAAGCGGAAGTAAATCAAGGAAATGTCAAGGGCACTGTAGCCAATATCCGCGTCCAGAATGCCGATATAGAAACCGGGGATGAAACCAGGTTAATTGGGGATTTCAATATTAAAGGTCTGCCAAATATCAATAAAACCATTTTTGACTTTTCAGGCCGAACGATTGCAGACTTACTGCTCAAGATATTGAAAAATTAGTTCCTGAACTTTCAAATAGAGGTTCTTTTACCCTACCAGAACAACTTCATAGATTAGGATTAATAAGATTTGCTGGTTCATTTAATGGCTTATATAATTTATTTGATGTCAAAGGAAGATTTTGAAACAGAATTGGGTCTTCTCAATACGGAGAGTCACATCAATATCCAGAAAAACATCGTTTACGCAGGAAACCTTCAGAGTGATGATTTCCAAATCGGAAACCTCATCAACAGCAACAGCATAAAAAACAGCGCATTTGATTTAAATTTTGATGGCCAAAACCTAGATTTCAAAGGAAATCCAATTGAACATCATTGGAGATTTAAGGAATTTTCAAATGGGCAACAATCAATACGACAGCATTTCTGTTGACGCCTTCTTATTTGAAAGAGCAGATTGAGGCTAATGGTCATATCAGCGATTAAAAATGTAGCCTTAGCCTATGACGGTAAAATAAAATCTCCAGGAAGAGCAAAGTGTCTATAATGTGGATGCCCAAATTGATATGATCAATTTGAAAAAGCTGGGTTTTGTGACTAAGGATAGCATTTATAATTTATGATTCCAATATCAGCACACATTTAACGGGGAACAATCTCAACAATCTAAACGGGGACTTACGTGCCAACCAGATTTCCATGGAAACTTCAAAGGGTAAGTTCACGATTGATGATGTTTATTTTTCTGCTGAAGGAAATGAAATGGATAGGTCCTTGATACTTAAATCCAATGTGATGGGATGCAGAGGTTAGAGGTATAATTGACCTCAATACCATTGTTCCATATTTTAAGGCATTGGCGATGCGCTATGCTCCAGCAATAGGATTAGAAACAGAGGCATATAACCCGCAGTTATTTGATTTAGATCTCAATATAAAGTCATTTGAAGCGGTATCCAGCGTTTTTAGACCCAACCTTAACCTTGGAAGATGGCGCCACTTTGGAAGCTCACTTTTCGTCGGAAGACTTTACCGCCCAGTTTACTGCCTTCAGCCCATTTGTAAAATATCAAGGGGTTAATTTACAGAACCTGACCATCAATGAAAATGCAGATCAAAATGCTTTTTCACTCAACTTAAAAGCAGATAAAGTATTTTTAACAGACAGCATATTTGTTAATAATGTTGAAATAAACAATATCCTCTCCAATGATAGTCTTTTATTTAATATTAAAGCAGCAGAAGATACTGATGAAAACTTTATGAGGTTAAATGGAAACATACATTTTGCCCATAATAAACCTGCTTACATCAGGTTTGACGAATCTACGATTGTCTTGAATTATGAAACCTTGGACTTTTAATACCGATGCTGAAATGCGGGTTTCAAAAGGAAAGTTTTACTTGGATAATTTAGTAGCTTCACAAGGAAATCAAAAGGTGGAATTCAATGGAGTGTTATCAAATGAAGATGACAAATTAGAAGTTCAATTCAGCAGATTTAATCTACACTCACTAGAATCGGTCACAAAACCTATGGGGATCCATTTGGATGGTGAGTTAAATGGTCATATTGAAGTGCATTCGATCTTTAAAAAAACCGTTACTTATCAGCGAATGTAAGCACTACCCCAATGGTTTGGAAACCAAATTCCAATAGGACAGATGGTCTTATTGGCAGATTTCGACCCTGAGTCCAAAGTTGCAAATTTAGACTTTCAGCTATTGGATGACCGAAAAAGGGGGTTGACCCTGAATGGAACTTATCAAGTTGTTTCTGGGGATCAGGCTATCAATTTAAAAGGTAGATTGACACAAGCAGAACTTATATTGTTCCAACCATTTATTCGCAACCTAGCTTCGGATCTGCAAGGAAAAATGGATGCAGAATTAAATATAGGTGGCACTCTTCAAAATCCACTCATCAATGGTACTGCTCATATAGAAAGTGCATCTTTCAAAGTGAACTATCTTAAAACTACCTATAATCTGAATAGTCAATCGGTCATGATTGATCAGAATAAAGTTATGATGAATAACTTGACCTTTACTGATATCAAAGGTCATCAAGCTGTTGCGGGTGGAGTTGTGGATCTTTCAAAATTAGCTAACCCTTACATTGATGTTAATGTAGCAACAAACAATGTAATGATTTTGAATACGACCTATAAGGACAATAATCTTTATTATGGTACTGCATATGCTACTGGTACATATCAATTCAAAGGGTTTACCTCGGCAATTGACATCAATATCAAGGCAAGATCGGAAGAAAATACTACCATTACCATTCCTTTCAATACAGCCATGACGGTTTCAGAAAGTGACTTTATTTATTTTGTCAGTAAAGATTCTACGGAAAACCAAGAGAATGCATCTCGTTACTTTTTGAAAGGCATGACGATGAATATGGACCTAGAGCTTACACCTGCTGCTGAGGTAAACCTACAAACCGACATTGGTTCGCTAAAAGGAACGGGTACGGGAGAGATAAGTTTGAAGGTTTCGAGTTTGGGGGATTTTGAAATGTTTGGCGACTATGCCGTAAATTCTGGAAAATTCCATTTTACAGCTCAAGATTTTATCAATAAATATTTTGACCTTAAGCAAGGTGGTACTATCCGTTGGACAGGATCTCCTTCTGGTGCGACGGTAAAATATTACTGCAGTCTACCAACAAAGAACATCCATACGGGACTTATACAATGCCGCAGGTAGAGCTGGGCAGGATGAAAGGGTATTAGCTCAGGCCGATATGATCATCAA
Organism: Sphingobacterium daejeonense; assembly: GCF_901472535.1. Taxonomy (NCBI): domain Bacteria; kingdom Pseudomonadati; phylum Bacteroidota; class Sphingobacteriia; order Sphingobacteriales; family Sphingobacteriaceae; genus Sphingobacterium; species Sphingobacterium daejeonense. Next base: position 3,682,015 of record NZ_LR590470.1, read on the forward strand.
AGGAACGCTTAGTCAACCCGATGTATCATTTGATTTAAACTTCCCGCAAACACCTTATGTTAAGGATGAGTTGCAGGCTTATTTTTCAGATGCAAACAACGTAAACCAACAAGCCCTGAGTTTAATTATCCGAAGGAGTTTTACAGCCAACAATTCTGGAGAGCTTGGAAGGGAAGTAAATAACACGCTCCTATCTGCAGGAACTGAGATTGCATTCAACCAATTGAACAATATCTTAGCCCAATCCTTAAACATTAATTTTTTGGACTTCAATATCCGATCATTGAATGATGCATCAGCGTCGTTTAGATTCTTTGATGACCGATTGGTATTGACTGGAGGATAGTAGACCGTAGAAATATTCAAACAACAGATTTGACTTTCTTCTCAAATCAAGTAGCTACGGATGCTGAGTTGACCTATAAAATCAGAAGGGATGGAAGCCTTATGTTCAGAGCATATAACAGGCTAAATACGAGGAATATTTTATTTACACCTACTGATGATTACATCAATGCTGTAGGATTGGTATACCGTACAGAATTCAATACCCTAGGTGAGTTTTGGAAAAAGATGTGGACTTTTAAACCTCGGAGAGACACCATTCCTACGATCCCTACTATTTCACAAGATAGTATCAAGAATTCATCTCAGCTGCCCGCAGCTAACTAAGATATTTTTCCAAAAGATATTCTCTTTCTTCATCTAGAGAACCTTTAAATTCTGGTTGTTTAGCACGATTGTACCAATATCTAGCATTCCACAGATCACCCTCTACCCTATGCAAATAAGCATGGACATGAGCAGACACCATATCATTCAATTGATCGATGAGGTCATGCGCTTTTTTCCAATCTCCGTTGGCATCATACCATAAGGATTTGATCTGTACATCCCAGTCTGGGTTTGGTTGAGGATTGTTAAGGGTGGCTTTAAATTCTTGTAGTGTCATGGAATTAAGTTGATTTTTATTACAATAATTAAATATCATATTTAGTCTTCAAATATCCTTAAAGATAGGTATTTCGACATTTTAGCTTTCAAAAATATTAAGGAACTGTAAAGTTTATATTAATTACAAAATTATTTTATTTGAATTTCTTAATTTTGATCTATGAAATTAAGAGAGGATATAATAGAGTTTTATGATCGGATTCATTATGATGCTCAGGAGGTAGTTTCTCAGGACCGGCCACACATCAATGTATTTGAGCGCTCTTCATGTATTGGATCTATGCCTTATTCCCGAAGGGATTATTATAAAGTCACATTGATTCAGGGAAGGGAACACTAGAGTATGCTGACAAGACATTTGAAATAAAACAAAGTGCCTTGCTATTTTCGACTCCCAAAATTCCTTACAGGTGGAAAGGCGACGGAGGTGAACAACCAGGCTGGTTTTGTATTTTCAATGAAGCTTTTGTTAAAAAACAGGATGACTTTTTATACAATCTTCCAATGTTTCAAATTGGCACCGATAAGCTTTTCTATTTAACTGAGGAAACTGAAAGCTTGATTTCAGTATTATTTAAGGAGATGGTTGCTGAAAACTCTTCTAATTATCAATTTAAGCAAGAAATATTAAGAAGCTACCTGCATTTGATAATTCATCAGGTCATAAAATCCAAACCTTTTGCATCAAACAATTATGAGCACAATGCATCAGAGCGTCTAGCCATGCTATTTTTGGAGTTACTTGAGCGTCAGTTTCCCATCGATGCCATTCATAATCAGCTCACATTAAAATCCGCGAAAGATTATGCAGATCGATTATCAGTCCACACCAACCACCTAAACCGAGCCGTAAAAGAGATAACGGGAGAGACCACCTCCTATCACATTTCGAATAGAATCATTGCAGAAGCAAATGAATTACTTCGGTATACTAACTGGCCGATATCAGAAGTAGCTTATTCGCTAGGTTTTGAATACCCCGCATATTTCAATAATTTTTATAAAAAACATACAGGTAAAACACCGCGAGAAATAAGAAAGCTGGCAGTTTAAGCTTTATTATTTGAATTTTATAATTTTTAGTTTGAATCGATCGTAAATTTCAAAGGATTCGCTTTTAGCTTTGACTTAAGAAAAATTACGATTATGAACAAACAAACTTCAAGATTGCTTATTCATGAGGAAGAGAAAACTCCAATTGTAAGAAAAGCAAATTTCCAAAAGTTAGCATTCGATAATTACAAGCTTACGATATTATCGGATGGATTTATACCCCGTCAACCTATTTACCCGGATTTTGCACCCGAAACCTCTAGAGAAGTTCTAGAACAGCTCTTGCTATTAAACGTGAGATCAATAGAAACAATTGATTTAGAAATCAATACAGTTTTAATTGAAACAGAAAACAAGAAAATACTGCTGGATGTTGGCTTGGGAAAATCTAATGAAAATCCAGATATCGGTTGGTTGGTCGATAGTCTGTCATTATCAGGAGTAAGACCTGATGAAATCACCGATATTATTATTTCACATTTACATCCTGATCATATTGGAGGATTATATGGCTTAAATAATAGTATAAACTATCCCAATGCTCGCATCCATCTGTCAGAACTTGAATGCACTTTTTGGAGAAACGCTCAATTATCTGATTTTACAGAAAGTGGTATCTATCATATGGATCGTGAAGGATTAAAACAAATCATCCAAATGATACCATCTATGTTAGAAGACTTCAAGCACCAGATTGAGTACATTGATTTCACAAAAGGACTTTTTGGCTTCCTCTCCTTCCTGCCAACACCAGGACACACTCCTGGAATGTTTAGCACTAAAATATGTAGCGACCATCAATCTGTTACTTATATTGCAGATTTAGCTCATCATGAGCTTATACAATTTGAACATCCTGAATGGTCATTTTCTGGAGACCACAATCCCAAATTGGCAGCAGAGACCCGGATCAATTTTTTCCATGATTTTAACAATACTCAAGAATTAGTTATTGGATCTCACCTCCCTTGGCCAGGAATTGGAAGAATTAATTCAAGCGAAGGAGAAAATCGATTTGATTGGAATCCATATGGATCCATAAGTTAAGCCAAAGGAGTTTTATAAATATGATATCACATTAAATAATATAAACATGAAAACGAGAAAATTAGGAAATACAGGCGAGCGTTTGTCAGCTATAGGTTTGGGCTGTATGCCTTTGAGTACAGTTTACGGTCATACTGATAAATCAGAAAGTATTAAATTACTACATGAAGCATTAGATTTAGGAGTAAACTTTTGGGACACTGCAGACATGTATGGTAATGGTGAAAACGAAGAAATTATTTCAACCGTATTAAAAGACAACAGGGATAAAATTTTCATTGCAACAAAATTTGGGTTTCGATTCAATGATACTGAAAACACCGTTCACAGTCCATTTAATTCTTATTTTGACGGGTCACCAGAATGGATGCGACAAGCCGTCGAATTGAGTCTAAAAAGATTGAAGGTAGATGTTATCGATCTGTATTATGCTCATCGAGTTGATCCCAATATCCCAATTGAGGAAACAGTTGGAGCAATGGCAGAATTGGTGAAGGAAGGGAAGGTTAGATATCTTGGACTTTCTGAAGCTTCATCCGAATCATTAAAAAAGGCAAATGCGATCCATCCAATTGCAGCATTACAAAGTGAATATTCAGTTTTGACGAGAGAAGTAGAAAAGGACATTCTTGCTACAGCTCGGTCATTAAATATTTCGTTAATACCATACTCTCCATTAGCAAGAGGTTTATTTAATATTATTAACCAAACGCGAGATTTCCAAGAAGGAGACTTCAGAAAAAATCTCCCTAGATTCCAAGACGAAAATCTAGAAAACAATATCATGTTGGCAGAGGCTTGGAATGAATTTGCAAAAACAAAGGAGATTAGTGGAACTCAATTAGCGTTAGCCTGGGTCCTTGCCCAAGGAGAGGATATCATACCGATTCCAGGGACTAAACGTTCGAAATATTTAAGGGAAAACATAGAAGCAGTATCTATTGAACTTTCTCCAGAGGATTTGCAGCAGATAGATGAAATATTGATTAAATACCCTAATACGGGAGAACGTTATCCTGAAGCGTCCCTAAAATTAGTAAACAATTAATCGGTTATAGATAAAAAGAAAGCTTGGGAATTAATTCACCAAGCTTTCTTTTTATTTATACCTTAAGATTTCCCTACTTAAACTTGCTTGCCAATGCAGCTAGCTTAGCGGCCATATCGGTTTCTGGAGCTTTCTCTTGACGGCGGTCAGAACGCTTCTCAGAATGCTTCCTTGGTGCTTTATCTTCAGTTTTCATCGATAAACTGATTCTGTTTCTTTTTTCATCAACTTCCGTTACTGTGACCTGAACCTGCTGTTGAACTTTTACAATTTCATGTGGATCAGATACGTAATGATTTGCCAATTGACTTAAATGCACCAAACCATCTTGGTGAACACCGATATCAACAAAAGCACCGAAATTAGTAATGTTAGTTACAATTCCTGGAAGCTTCATTCCGATTTTCAAGTCAGCGATGCTATTTACACCTTCAGTAAATGAAAATGCTTCAAATTTATCACGAGGATCCAAACCTGGTTTTGCCAACTCTGCCATGATATCATTCAATGTAGGAAGACCTACTTCCTCGGAGATATATTTTTTCAGGTCGACACTTTTTCTCACTTGATCATCTTTCATCAGATCCTGGATGGATACATTCAAGTCCTTAGCCATTTTTTCAACCAAAGCGTATCGCTCAGGATGTACAGCTGAAGAATCTAATGGGTGCTCTGCATTACGAATTCTTAAGAATCCCGCTGCTTGTTCGAAAGCTTTATCGCCTAATCTAGGTACTTTCTTCAATTCACGGCGTGAACTGAATGGACCATTTTCTTTTCTATAATTAACGATTTGTTGTGCCAATGCCGGACCTAATCCTGAAATATAAGATAAGATTTGTTTTGAGGCTGTGTTTAGTTCTACTCCTACCGAGTTTACACAGGACATAACAGTATCATCAAGGGCAGATTGCAGCTTATTTTGGTCAACATCATGTTGGTATTGACCAACACCAATTGATTTAGGATCGATTTTAACGAGTTCTGCCAATGGATCCATTAGTCTTCTGCCTATGGAAACGGCACCTCTAACGGTAACATCATGCTCTGGAAACTCTTCGCGCGCGACTTCCGATGCAGAATAGATAGAAGCACCACTTTCATTGACCATCACGATGGTCGCACCTGGCATATTCATTTTACGGATAAAATCCTCCGTTTCACGTCCGGCTGTACCATTACCAATAGCAATTGCTTCAATATCATAAGAAGATATCAACCGTTTAACAATACGTTCAGCTTCAGCTTGGCCTCCAGCACCGTTATGAGGGAAGATTGCCGTATTCTCCAACAGATTGCCTTGCGCATCCAGAACCACAGTTTTACATCCTGTCCTGAATCCTGGGTCAATAGCCAATAAACGTTTCTGACCAAGGGGAGCAGCCAATAATAATTGCCTTACGTTGTCTGCAAAAACTTTGATTGCTTCTTCATCCGCTTTCTGCCTAGTTAGCACACGGATTTCAGTTTCCATTGATGGCTTCAACAGGCGTTTATAGCTATCTGCTAATGCCAATGAAACTTGATTACTGGCTTCATTATTTCCTTTGATATATAGCTTTTCGATTCCAGGGACTACATCGGATTCAGCAACATCAATATCAAGATATAAAAGCTCTTCTTTTTCACCTCTTCTCATTGCAAGAACACGGTGTGATGGAGCATCTTTCAAGGATTCAGTCCAATCGAAATAGTCTTTGTATTTCAAGGCTGCTTCTTCTTTTCCAGGCACTACCCTGGATACGAAATTTGATTTGTTTAAGATTGCCTTTCTTGCATGGGCTCTCACTTGTGCATCTTCGGCAATTTGTTCTGCGATGATGTCACGAGCACCAGCTAAGGCCTCTTCAATTGAAGTTACAGCTTTCTCTTCATCAATATATGAACCTGCTGCTGTCTCAACATCTATTTTATCCTGCGCCAATAATAACTCAGCCAAGGGTTGCAATCCTTTTTCACGAGCGACAGATGCTCTTGTTTTACGCTTCGGTTTATAAGGAAGGTAGATATCTTCCAGAGCTGCCATGGTTTCGGCAGACTTCACTTGAATTTCAAGTTCAGGGGTTAGCTTCCCTTGTTCAGAGATGGATTTCAGAACCGCATCCTTGCGTTTGTCAAGGTCTCTCAATTGTTGCATTCTATCCCGAATTGCTGTGATCTGAACCTCATCCAGGCTTCCTGTCAATTCTTTACGGTATCTGGCAATAAATGGCACCGTCGCACCTTCATCCAAAAGGTTGATGGTGGTATTCACTTGTTTCTCGCTAATCGACAACTCTTTCGATACGATAATCTCGTGTGATGTAATCATATATAAATCTAAATGGAAATAATAAAGCTGTTGGAAGAATACCAACAGCTTTTAGATATAAGAATATTTTCTAGGCTTGTTTAGAATTATTATCTTCTAATGGATTTTTATCAACTTCAGGAGCAGGGTTCTCCTTAGCAGCATCTTCTGCTGCATTATCTTCAACTGCAGGGGCATCATTATTCGCAAAGTGGTCATTGTAACCATAGCTATAATAATCATCTGCTGTTGGAGTAGTGTAAGGTTTGTGCTCATAAGTTCCTGCTGGTGCAGTAAATTGAGGCACTTTCTTTTCAGCAACAACTTCTTCTTCCGTTACGACCTCATTTTCATTTGAAGCCAAAGTGTTTTCAAAATCTTGGGTTGGTGTCGCAGCAGGTTTCTTTTGTTCAGGCTCTCTTTCAATATCGGCCTTTACATCGTCAATTTCTTTTTCAAAATTGTTGATCTGATCTGAAATCTCTCTTTTAATCCCTTCTGAAGCATCTTTAAATTCCCTTATTCCTCTGCCCAGTCCTCTTGCTAACTCTGGTAATTTCTTGCCACCGAAAAGTAATAATGCCACTAAAATAATCAGCATCATCTCTTGGGTACCAATGTTCAAAAACGCTAAATTCATCTCTACTTTATTAATTGATAATAAGCTAAGGTAAGTCTATTATTTTTTTTCAGCAATAAATTCCTGTAATTATTTAGCAACAAAAAGTTAAACTAAGATGATTTTCTATGCGAGTTATAACTTGTACCTTTGTGCTCCTTATTATTTTATTATATGCTCCAGAACTTCAAATCCAATAAAATATATTATCTAAGCACGATGGCCTTGGCAGGTCCGGTTGTGATTTCACAGCTTGGGCATACCTTGGTGCAGACTGCAGATACTATTATTGTTGGCCAATTCGCAGGTACGATTTCATTAGCAGCTGTTTCATTGGTGCACTCCGTTTTTATGGTTGTGTTGGTAATTGGGTTAGGTATTGCCTACGGACTTACCCCTCTGATTGCTCAAGAAAACGGAAGACATAATTTTAAGGAATGTGCTCAATTATTGTCGAATAGCTTCTGGTTGAATCTGGTCTCAGGAATATTATTGTTCCTATTTGTTTACTATGGTTCCATGTATGCCATGCAGCATGCAGATCAAGATCCATTGGTGGTAGAAACTGCGAAACCCTATCTGTTTATATTGAGTTTATCAATTGTTCCTTTGATGATCTTCAATACGTTTAAACAATTTGCTGAAGGCTTAGGTTTTACAAAACAGGCCATGAATATTACGATTTGGGGAAATGTATTGAACGTAATCATAGCAGTCATTCTTGTAAAGGGTATGTTCGGTATTGAACCTATGGGGGTAAGAGGTGTTGGTATTGCCACACTGATTGACCGTATTGTGATGATGGCAGTGATGGCATGGTATGTATTGAATTCTGTGAATTTCAAAAGGTATATCCAACATTTTTCTGTTAAGTTCATCGATTTTGATAGCGTAAAAAAAATATTGAAGATCGGTGCTCCCGTAGCTATGCAATATGTATTTTGAGATTGGGGCATTCGCAGGTGCAGCATTGATTGCTGGAAAGATTGGCGCCATTGAACAAGCAGCACACCAAACTGCGATTACTCTTGCTGCAATGACCTATATGATGGCAAGTGGGATTGCTTCTGCTGCAACCATCAAAGTAGGAAATGCCTATGGCAACAAAAACTTCTTTAGACTTCAAAAGTTTGCTACCGTATCCTACCATCTTGTACTGGTATTTATGATAATTTGTGCGATTATATTTGCTGTCTTCAATCAATATTTACCATACATAATTACCAAGGATAAAGAAGTAATTGTGATGGCTGCCCAGTTGTTAATCATTGCTGGGATGTTTCAATTGTTTGATGGAACTCAAGTCGTGGGGTTGGGAACTTTGAGAGGAATGGGTGATGTGAATATCCCTACCTTTATTACGTTCTTTGCTTATTGGGTAGTGGGATTACCGATTGCTTATGTATTGGGCATTACGCTGAACATAGGGGTCAAAGGAATCTGGTATGGACTAACCTTAGGACTTTTAACCTCATCCATTCTTCTATATTTTAGATATCGTTATATGGTTCAAAAGAAATTACCTAGAAACCAAGTTTTGGTTCAGGGGTAATAAAAAAGAAAACGGCTTAGGAAATCCTAAGCCGTTTTTCTTTTTTATCTTGAATTATATAACTCTTTCAGAGTCCCAATTTTCTAAATAATCTGCTACTCTACGGATGAATTGTCCTCCAAGTGCTCCATCAATTACACGATGGTCATAAGACATAGAAATATACATCATGTGTCTAACAGCAATTACATCACCGAATTCTGTTTCCAAAACTGCAGGTTTCTTCTTAATAGTACCAACTGCTAAAATTGCAGCTTGAGGTTGATTAATAATCGGCATCCCGAATATGTTTCCAAAGGCTCCAATATTAGTAAAGGTGAAGGTTCCTCCTTGGGTATCATCAGGTTTCAATTTATTTCCCCTAGAACGATTAGCTAAATCATTCACAGATCTTGAAATCCCTGTTAAGCTCAATTGATCTACATTCTTGATGACTGGAACTATCAGATTTCCTGATGGCAATGCTGTGGCCATCCCTATATTAATGTTTTTCTTGCGAATAATATTGTAGCCGTCTACCGAAACATTAACCATTGGAAAGTCTTTAATAGCTTTGGCTATTGCTTCAATGAAAAGTGGTGTAAAAGTTATGTTTTCACCTTCAGATTTCTTATAAGCATCCTTTACTTTATTTCTCCAATTCACCAGGTTCGTAACATCGGCTTCAACTACAGAAAAAACATGTGGCGAAGTTTTAACACTGTTGACCATGTGGTCAGCAATTAATCTACGCATACGGTCCATTTCAATAATCTCAGAATCGCCATTGCTGCTCTTTACTACTTGAGCAGGCGGAGTCTGTATAGCTTCTTGTTTTTCAACCTTAGGTTGATGAATTTCCTCTTCGACTGGAGATGCAGGCTTAGGAATTTGAACACCTTTGTTTTTTTCAAGGAAATTCAGAACATCCTGTTTCGTTACTCTGCCTTCCCCACCGGTCCCAGGAATGCTATCCAACTCTTGTTGGGATATACCTTCTTGTTGAGCAATATTTCTCACCAATGGAGAATAGAATCGTAGACCTGAATTGATTTGTTGATGATTCTCTTGGAAAGATGGTCTTTCGGCAACCTGATCAATTCCTGGAATTTGTTCTTCAGAAGATTGAACAGATTCTTGTGTACTTTCTTCTGATATATTTCCCTCAGCTGCTGGTTCTGAATGATTGTTTTCAGCTTCATTTTCAACATGCTCCTCGTGTTGAGGGGCTTGTTCTTGATGGTCAGCTTCAGGACCGTCAACCTCGATCAATGCGATGACATCACCAACTTGTACTACTTGATTTTCTTCGAACAATCTTTCTTTAAGAATACCAGAAACTGGCGATGGGACTTCAGAATCGACCTTATCGGTAGCAAGTTCAACCACCGCATCATCTTCATCGATTTGATCTCCAACCTGCTTTACCCATTTGGTCAATGTCGCTTCTGACACGCTCTCTCCCATCTTGGGTAACAATAGTTTATATATAGCCATCTATAATTATTTGGATTGTTAGATTACTAAGTTAAATATTTATACTTACTTGACAAGTGAACAAAATTAAATATTTTGCAGGATATACTGAACAAAATAACATTCTGTCAATTCTGGAGTTCTGCTTGATATAAGTTCCATAGCATCAGGAATGCCTGAGCTGTAGTGCGTTCAATATTAATTAGCCTGTCGTGATGAAAATGAAATAACTTCGTTTTCACTTCATTTTTCCCAGCTACAGCAACCCACACTGTCCCTACTAGCTTTTCAGGTGTACCACCATCTGGTCCAGCAATCCCACTTGTTGCTATGGCATAATCCACATTCAATAGTTGTTTTACACCATTTGCCATCTGAATTACCGTTTCCTCGCTAACAGCACCATGCGCTTTTAAGGTTTCTATAGATACACCCAACACACCTTCCTTAACTTCATTCGCATAAGAAACAACAGCACCTTGAAACATTTTGCTAGATCCTGGAATTTCTGTAATCAATCTGGAAATATTACCTCCTGTACAACTTTCTGCAGTTGCCAATGTAAGTTTATGGTCTGAAAAACTACGAACAATTACTTCTTCAAAACTAACATCTTCAGTAGCCACTACTGTAGGTCCAATACGTTCCACAAATTTATTCTTCCATTCCTCAGCTTCAACTTCAAGGGCATCGATATCCTTCCCTGTTAATGTCAGTCGCAATCTTACAAGACCAATTTTTGGTAGGTATGCCAGGTGAACATGATTAGGAAAAGTGTTTTCGATTTCTGCGATATGTTCTGCTAAATGCGATTCGCCAATTCCAACGGTTAGGATATATTTATTAACAACTTTTTCCTCGGTCTGAAATTCTTTAAGTTTTGGCAAGACTCGGAAAGTCATTAAGTTTTTCATTTCAAAAGGAACCCCAGGAAGGAAAATGTAGACCTTTTGATCGTGTTCTACCCACATGCCAGGTGCAGTGCCCCAGTCATTGAATAAAACCTCACAATTAGCCAACACCTGTGCCTGTCCTTTATTGATATCTGGCATCGTTCTATTAAACCGCTGAAAAATCTGTTGAACATGGTCCATCACATCTTGGTTAAACACCAGATCAGTATGGAAGAATTTTGCTGCAGTGAATTTAGTGACATCATCTTTGGTAGGACCTAATCCACCTGTACAAATAATAATATCTGCACGCGACCCTGCATCTGCCAGTGCAGACAAAATATGATCTTCAGTATCTGTAATAGAAGTGATTTGTTGTATTTGAATTTGCTGGGCAAATAACTCTTGGGCAATCCAGGCTGAATTGGTATCCACAATCTGTCCAAGCAAGATCTCATCACCAATGGTAATAATTTCAGCTTTCATAGATATCGTATTATTTAGAGCTTTTAATATGTGAAATGGCTCTGTCTCTTGGTTAATTTTAAATCCTGCAAAATCGATGCTTTTGCTCGAATGGTGATGTTATAACTCTTATATCTTCCAAATGGCACCCAACCTACCGACATATCCCAACAGTGTAGGTCACGATAGATACTGATCTGACTCATGGAAGCTTCTTTTTGCACAAAGTCATATCCTGTGTTGAATTGAACTTTCCATTTCGGGGTTACATTGAAATCACCATGTACATTTACTGTACTTGTAATTCTAGTTTCCATCTGCATTCTTTCACGGCTGAAAACCTGGTTATAGTTCATGCTGAAGGATCCCGCTAAATTCCAAGGAATATTGAAATCTACGAATGCATTTGGATCAGTACTGATTCTTGCTAATGCTTGTGCCTGCTCAGGCGTAAGGTTAGGCATAGAACTACGTAAGGAATCTATATTTTCACTTCGATTTTCATTTGCCTTAGGGTTTAAGCTATAATCAAATGATAATCCAAAATTAGTCAATCGCGCTAATTTACCGTCTTTAATCGCAAAGCGATCAATTCTAGTACCGGTATACCTATCATAAGAATAAGGATCGAATGAACCATTAAAGTTGACATTTACTTTTTTGTCAAACAATGCTGTACGACCAGAGAAGCTAATTTGAGATAGTTTTAGTGAGTCGGCAGCAACATTATAATTTCCGCTAAAGGTCAAACCTTGAATAATCGGAACTTTCTTGACGCCAGTACCCGTAGTATCTTTATCATTTCCGGATTTTAGCCTCTAAGTTATTATCAACTGAAAATCCTATCCCAAATGATTTGCCAGCCCCTGGAGTTCCATAAACTCCATTTTCGAAAATCGAATATCTTTTATATACTCCATTTTCATCCGTAAAATCCCTGTAAAAATTATATCTAGGATCTGAGAAATCAGGCCTATAGTTAACATTAATAGATGGGGTAATGGTATGACGCATGGCCTCAACCTTACCAATTTTTCTGTTCATCTGACCATAGATCTTGGTTGAAAGACCGGTAGATACAGAATAATCATAAGCCCGTTTGAAACCCTGCAAGGTATCTTTTACAGCCTTGAACCCATAAGGTTCATTGGTCAGCCTATTACGTACAGACTGAAGATACCAACGCTCGGTGTAATTAAATGAAGTATTGAATTGGAAATACTTCATCACATTTAAACTCAGACTTACTGGAATATTATGTTGGATACCATTTGTAAAATCGCGAATTGATTCTTTTCTGAACAATAAAGAATCTTTGGTTTGGATTCTGTTTTGACCTTGTAAGCTATAACCTACTGTAATTCTCTGATACCATTTTTGTTCACCAATACGATCTTTAGAATCAAATGGGTTAAAGGTAGCTACGTTTAAACTTATGGTAGGTAAATCTAAGGTTAAGTCTCCAGTTGAAAGGTTTTGGTCATGGGACATATTAGCTGTAAAATTCACCTTTCCATCTGCAAATACTTTTCCATAAGCAATTGATGAGCCCATCCTATTATTGATTGCTTCCATCGGATTATATTGTCCTGTTGTTGCAGCATTTCTATAGGCATTACGAGAACCAAAATTTACCGAAGCTGAGAATGAAGTTCCTGGGTTGGCTTCTTGTCTTTGGCTATGGTTCCAGGTAAACCTGAAGTTCTTTTCGCGGCCAAAGCTGTCAGTACCTTCAACACCCTGAACATAAGATCCGTATTGAAGAGCAAAGTTACCGTTGAATTTATAATTTACTAAATATTGCGTTCTTATATTCGCTTCCCAAGTACCTTTGGAATATAATGTTCCTCTAATTTCAGAATCCCAATAATCATTGAACGTAAGGTACCAGCCTAGGTCACGCATTGCGAAACCGCGGGCAGCGTCTTCACCAAATGATGGAAATAGAAATCCAGAACTCTTTTTATCCTGTTTAGGGAAAAAACCAAATGGAATAGCTAAGAATTTAATTGGTATATTCTCGACAACTAAATAGGAAGGTCCTGCGATAATCTGTTTTTGAGTAATCACTCCTTTGGTAATCTGTATACCAAAGTGCGTATGAGGGTAAGGTAGATTACAGGTCGAATAGAGCCCTTGATATAGGGACATTTCATCATAGATGTTCTTTCTGACCTCACGTGCCTGGATATAACCCCCATCGACCTCAGTCATGACGCCAAAGGTTTTGGGCACTTGTGTTTTGTAATTATAGAGCAGGGAATCGACAGCAATTGGAGACTCTCCCGGCATAATAACCACTGGCCGTCCTACATATTTGCCATTATGGTCTATGACACCCGTTGCAAATAATACATTCGTATTTCTATCTAATCGGATGTAATCAGCTGCAAGTTCAAAACCTTCATATTTTACCTTCGCGCCTTTATAGAGATGTAAAATATTCTTGCTAACTTCATTCCATGATGAGTCATTTGCGGTAATTGTTACTACCGTTTCAAGACCACTTTCATTATTCATATGAACGGTGTCTTGCCCATTAACATCTTTGAAATTATTTTTGGAAGTATCTGTAGGAATAGTATCTCTTTGAAGGGAATCTATTGTAACATTTTGATTGTTAGTATTAGGTCTTACCTGAGCATGAAGCACAGATAGCCCTACAAACAAAAACAGAACAGAAAGTAAAAAACAACTTAAGGCCTTCAAAATGAAATATGAATGTTATTTTTGTGCTAATTTTAAACTCTTGTTGGCAAAAATAGTCAAAAATCAATAACAACGATTAGGTTTTTGATAAAGTTCACCATATTTAACAGTTTAATCAACAATGTTGCTGGCAAGACTTAAATAATGACGTTAACTATGCATTTTAATAAATCTACAAAAATTAGCTTAGCAGTATTCGCAATCCTTCTACCTACGATTTTCTTCAGCAGTTTAGTCAATTCTCAAGAGAAAGAAAATCAGGACAATACCACTTCACAAACCACTCAAAATAATAAAGCATTTAAATTGGTCGTTATCGACCCGGGACATGGTGGAAGAATACCAGGAGCTTATGGAAGTATTTCTGCCGAAAAAGACATTGTGTTACAAGTAAGCAAGAAATTAAAAGAAGCTATAGAAAAAGAAATGCCCGGTGTAAAGGCGATGTTGACAAGAGATACCGATATTGATGTTCCTTTTCACGAAAGAACAGCATTAGCGAATAAAAACCATGCTGATCTTTTTATTTCCATTCACTGCAATTCAGCGAATTCAGAAAAAAGAGTACGTGGGAAAAATGGCAAGTATGTAACTCAAACAATCCGTAGACCGCAAGTTAGTGGAACGGAAACTTTTGTTTGCGGTTTTAACAGGTTGCAAAAAAGGTGAATCAGAAGTTGCCGTAAGGGAGAATGCCGATATTTTATTCGAAGAGAATTATCAAGAGAATTATGGTGGCTTTGATCCGAATGATCCATCCACCTATATCATTTTCTCCTTGATGAAAAGGACTTACAGAGATAAGAGCATTCGTTTTGCAACTTATATTCAAAACGAGTATGTGAAAAAAGGAAGGTCTAATCGTGGTGTACAAGAATTATCATTAGCGGTTCTTGCTTCCGCAGCAATGCCAGCAGTACTTACAGAGATCGGATTTATCTCAAATCCCGATGAAGAGAAATTTATGTTGTCAGAAAATGGACAAGCAGAGATTGTGGGCAACCTAGTTGATGCCATAAAACATTATAAAACCAGTACTGGTTTACAATAAGGTATAGAATTTGTTAGAAAACAGAAACAAAAAGGATAAATTGAAAAATTTTATTAAAACGAAGAAGGTGTTTGGGAAAGTAAGTTTAGTAATAACCTGTGTTTCAGTCGTATTATTAGCGAGTTTTAAGCCGATTGATCCACAAGATGATCAAGGGACTCAAAGAAAATTAAAAACAATCGTTCTAGATGCTGGACATGGAGGGCATGATTCAGGGGCAGTTGGACGACAATCAAAAGAAAAAGATATCGCCTTGCAAGTAGCCCTGAAACTTGGAAAAAAAATCCAAAAAGAATTCCCGGGGATTAAGGTCGTGTATACTCGTACAACAGATGTGTACCCGAAATTGTATGAAAGACCTGCATTAGCTAATAAGCATCATGCAGATTTATTTATTTCTATCCACTGTAACTCAGGTGGCGCATCATCACGTCGAGTAAAAAAACAGTAGAGGGAGATATGTAACTCAACGTGTTTTAAATACCTCTGCTAAAGGTACAGAAACCTTGGTGCTGGGTTTTAGCCGTACAGGCGACCAAGATGTAGCTATTCGTGAAAATGCTTCCATCCTAATGGAAGAAAACTACAAAGAAAACTACGGTGGTTTTGACCCTAAGGACCCTTCAACTTATATTGTGTTCTCCTTAATGAAAAGAAGATATAGAGAACAAAGCATTAAGTTAGCTTCTTATATGCAGGATCAATTCGCAGGATCGAACAGGACTGATAGAGGTGTCAAAGAACAATCACTGGCAGTATTGGCGACAGCAGGAATGCCAGCAGTACTTACTGAAATTGGTTTTATTTCTAATCCCGACGAAGAAAGGTTCATGATGTCATCAGCAGGTCAAGAATCTATTGTAAATGATTTATTTAATGCTATAAATACATACCGAAAGAGTGTAGAAAAATAAACTTTTTTCTTAAATTGGCGGTAGAAATAAAGTAAACACTATATAACTAGGGTAATTTTGAAAATATCTAACGAAACTAAAGTCGGAGCATTAACCAGTATTGCTATTGCTATATTATTTATTGGCTACAGTTTCCTTAAAGGAAACAATGTATTTAGCAGCGAAAATACTTTTTATACCGAATATGATAATGTTGACGGACTAGCGGTTTCTAAACCTGTTTTGGTCAGCGGATTTCAGATTGGTAGAGTCTCCGACCTTACTCTACAGCCAAATGGAAAAATCAGAACAGAATTTAAGATTAAAAATGAATACGATATTCCATCCAATACCGTCGCTAGAATTGTAAGTGCCGACCTTTTGGGAAGTAAAGCAATTGTATTCGAACTTGGAAACAGTACAACTATGGCCAGAAATGGAGATCCTCTCCTTTCGGATGTACAAGCCAACCTGATGGAAAAAGTAGAACCTCTACAAAAGAAAATCGAAAACTTAGTGGTAAAACTCGATTCCGTACTATCTGGTGTAAACTCTGTATTGGACGAGAACTTTCAACGTGACTTCAAAAGCAGCGTTCATAGTATTTCAGTTTCTTTGAAAAATCTTGAAAAGATCACTGGTGATGTAGATGGATTGATGGGTGCCGAGAAAAATCGCTTGAGTAAGATTCTTTCAAATATGGAGTCCATTACCATGAACTTCAAAAACAATAATGAAAAAATCAATTCTATATTAGCGAATTTGGACAACCTTTCAGATGACCTTTCTAAAACTGAAATCAAAGCTACAGTGGACAATGCTAATCAAGCCATGAAAGATGTGATGGAAATCACCAATAAAATCAATACAGGCGAAGGTTCTTTAAGCCAATTGATTCATGATGAGAAATTGTACAATAACCTTACTAATGCCTCTGAAAGCTTGGATCAATTAGTAAAAGACCTGAAAGAAAACCCAGGGAAATATTTGAAAATCTCAATCTTTGGTAAGAAGGATACGAAGTAGATGTGGGATATGAGATGTGGGATGTGGGATATGAGATGTGGGATGTGGGATATGAGATGTGGGATAGAAAGCGTATTAGCAAACGAAGTAGATGTGGGATATGAGATGTGAGATGTGAGATAGAAAGTGTATTAGCAAACAAAGTAGATGTGGGATGTGGGATGTGAGATGGGGATGTGGGATTGAAAGTGTTAATGAAGGTTGATTGATGAGGTGGGATAAGAGTTGGAAAGTAATTAAATAAACAAGATAATAAAATAAGGGTTCGGTGTGCCGAACCCTTATTTTATTTTAATCAGTATTGTGAATTTTAATCACTATTCTGTTCTATTACTTTTTCAAAGTTTCGTCTAGCCATCCGAAGAATTCTCTTTGCCACACTTGAGCGCTTTGTCCTGATAACACCCAGTGGTTTTCATCTGGAAGATATACCAATCTACTTTTTACCCCTCTTAATTGTGCTGCTTGAAATGCTTCTAAGCCTTGGCCGATTGGAACACGGTAATCTTTACCTCCCTGAAATATTAATATCGGAGTATCCCATTTCTCTATATGGTTGCTCGGGTTGAACTCAGTATAGGTTTTCTCATTTGCTTTATCCCAATACGGTCCTCCTAGATCATGATTGGCGAAGAACAATTCTTCTGTTGTACCATACCAAGATTTCATGTCAAACAAACCGCAATGTGAAATAAATGACTTGAAACGTCCTTCGTGAACTCCAGCCAACTGGAATACAGAATACCCTCCGTAACTAGCGCCAACCGCTCCTAGCCTATCTTTATCTACATATGATTCCTTAGCAATATCATCTATTGCTGAAAGATAATCCTGAATTGCTTGTCCACCCCAATCTTTGGAAATTTGCTCATTCCATTTTACTCCCCATCCAGGCATGCCACGACGGTTTGGAGCAATTACAATATATCCTTGGGAAGCCAACAACTGAAAATTCCAACGGAAGGAATAAGATTGTGTAGTTGCAGATTGAGGCCCTCCCCTGACAAAACAAAAGTGTAGGGTATTTCTTAGTAGGATCAAAATCTGGCGGGTAGATCACCCATGAGAAAAGATCTAAGCCATCTGTTGCCTTAGTAATCCTTGCTTCAACTTTAGTATCTGCAACAGTAGCATACATCTGGTCGTTGACATTGGTAATCGGTGAAAGAGACTTGGATTTAAAATTAAACATAAATACCTCTGTCGCTCTAGTCATTTTAGTAGAGGTAACAACCAAGCCATCCTTTACTTCACCAACAATTCCAGTAATATCAAAATCACCTGAGGAAATTTGTTTGATATTTGGCAGAGACATATTCTTAAGATTGGCAGGAATCTGCAATTCAAAAACCTGAACCGTCCCTTTAGTAGGTGCTACAAAATAGATTTTCTTATTGTCTTTGCTCCAAGTATATGAATTGACGGTACCATCCCAATGGGCCGTAAGATTTAGCTTTTGCCCAGACACAGGATCTTGAATATAGATATCATTTTTATCTGCTTCATATCCGTCCGTTTTCATGCTCAACCAGGTCATCATTTTCCCATCAGGGCTAAAACCAGGTGTATTGTCATAGCCGTTCATTCCTTCGGTCAGGTTTGTAGTTTTTCCTGAAGCCAAATCATAACGATAAATATCTGTGTTGGTACTTTGAGCATATTCAGTACCGAACTTCTTCTTGCAAACATATAGTACGGATTTGCCATCAGGAGCCCAAGCAAGGTCCTCTGCCCCACCAAATGGCATTGTCGGAGAATAATAAGGTTCATCAGCCATTATGTCCTTTGCCTCTCCAATCTTTCCATTATCATAGGTGGCAACAAAAGGATGGTTAAACTTCCCGTCGTTCCAAGTATCCCAATGCCTGTAATCTAAATTATCATAAATATATACATTGGATTTAGGAAGGTCTTCATACTTGTTAGGGCTATAATATGGTTTCAGAAGTACAGCTTTGCTAAAAAGGATATGCTTTCCATCAGGGGAAATTTTCACATTTTCAAGGCCATCTTCATAATTCGTCAATTGAATAGAATTGCCATCCTTAAGGTTCTTTTTCCAAATCTGTCCTTTGAACATGTAAAGGATATCATCGCCTTCAACCTTTAAAACAGATTCAGATCCCGCCTCAGAGGTAAATTGTTTAGCCTCTCCTCCGTTTACAGGAATAACAAAAAGGTTCTTTTCAGATTTATTCTCTTCAAAATTGATAATTTGAAACTCCATATATCAATTGAGAACCATCTTTGGAAAGCCCCTCGGCTGTAACTCTTCCCAATTCCCATAATTTCTTTGGGCTCAATGGTTCAACATTTACAGAACGCCTTACGCGATTTTCTACTTTTGGACGATCCACCTTTTGCGGAACTTCTTTTCCTTCTTGTGCAATAACCATATTATTGATCAATAAGAATGCGCCAATCCATGTTATCTTGTGCATAATTTAAAATTCGTTTTGCCTGCCAATTTACTAAAGTTGACAGGCAAAGCGAAATCATGATCTAAATTCTGCGGCTGACTTTCCAAAAATAACAGCCACATGCTCGTCAGATACATTCTTATGGATGTTTTACTTAGCTTGATCATTGCTTTTCAAATTGGTACCAATTTATTTTTGTTGATAATCTCATCAAGACAGCAAGAATAATGAATAACCCAACAGTACCCACGATTAATGAATAATCTCTGAGTTGCAACAGCACAAATATAAATGTATAAAACAGGGTTAAAATAGCAGCAAAATTCAGTGCCGATTTCATATCCTTGGTTATCGCTTTTATAAATGATGATATCAATACAATGGTGGCTATAGCGGCTATAAGATAAGCCATGTTAAAGCCTATATGTTCAGAAATCGCAAGCAATAGCGCATAGAATAATACCATTGCAAATCCAATCAACACATATTGAATGATGTGAACTCTTTGCTTTTTGATAATTTCCATAAATACTAGAGAAATGAAAGTCAGAGCGATCACCAAAGCTCCATATTTTGTTACTCGAGTTGATTTCTGATAGTTATCTACATTTGGCAAGAAATTAATCTGAACCATATCATAATCATTCGCTAATGTCTGGCTATCTGTTACGCCATTGGCAGCAGCAAACACTAGCAGAGGCTGCATCTTGATAGGAGATGTTACCGTCAGCTTCATTTGCTAAATCAATTCCCGAGAAATCATAAATACGCATAGGATCTCCTTTCCATTGCTGAGGCTGCTTCCTGCTAAAGTCAGGAATATTCCAGCTGGCTTTAAAAGTTTCTCCAACTTCTCTCTCATCAGGTAAAAAATTGCCGTTGAAACTTGGATTTGACCATTTACCAGTTGCCATGATTTTTGTCTGGCTAGCAAGAGACAAGAAGTTCAAAGATTTTGAACCTTTTAAATCCATGTTGATTTCAAATGATTTATTTAATGACTCATTTCCTTCCAAAGGCAAATCAACAGTTAGATTTTGATTGAATAATCTGAGGTCTTGTTCATATTTTCCCATCTCATATTCCTTGCCATCCCATTTGAATTTAGGACTTGCGGAAATACCTTTAATATCTTGAATCCCAAAGACTAATTTTGCTTCATTCCACTTCAGGTCTGCGGCTTGAATTTTCAATTTATCCAAATCAAAGTTTTTAAAATTCCCTTTAATATTGATCTTTGAGTTATAGACAATAGCTTGGTAGATGCCTCTTTTCAGCACTGTAGGTTCTACATCCGCCTGGATTTGAGTTTGGTCAGCCATTAAATAGGCATACTCAGTCTTAACAGTGCGGCTAATCGAACTGCTCTTGCCATCGGAGGACGGCTCCACAGTTTCTAACACGATATCATAGGGAACTGCTATTATTGGACTTGTAACCACCTGTTCCAAACCCCCATTTTCGAGCAATCTCTGTTGATACATTCGACTCTCGATTGTTCCGCTCTGAAATCAAATCTCCGATCAATCCCAACGGAATCAATAGAATCAGCATCAAGAAAAATATTACAAAGATCTTTAGAATCAATGAATCGGTTATCTTTTCGATCAAGGTCTTTTGAGAACTATTCTCAGTGCCTTGGTTTAATGAATTATTTTCCATGTTTTAGTAGATTTACTTGAAGTGTTAGTTGTTTGTTATAAAATGAGTTTTGTAATTCAATGATAGATTCAGAAAGGAATTCCTTGAATTCTATATGGTAGAATTTATGCATGGATTTTCCTTTCCTATAAGAAGACCAATAATACTGACTGTGCTCAGGAAAGATTAAAGTACCAATAAATAACATCGCAATCAGGTAAAGACTGATTTTCCCATTTCCAAATAAGAGATATTGCATTGCAATCTCATCAGAAATGTCAGTTCCAGTTTCTGTCAATAGGTGAAATACATCATGATTTTCTAGCTTTGGCATTACGTCAAAGCCCTTTTCTTGATAAAACATTCCCATTGCGTAGCCCAAACTTCCTTGCGGATAGTTTAAAAAATCTTGTTTTGAAATGCCCCATGCCGCTTTATATCCTTTAAAAAGCTCAGCATACAACCTGGATGACCAGTTGTATAAAAATAACATGAATTTTAATCGTAGTCCTCTCATTTTTTTTCTTTTCAAAAAGTACTTTGACTTTCAAAGTATGTAGTTAAAAAAAATTTTATTTATACTGTTGTTTAATTAAACTCTCAAGCGCAATCAAATGATTTTCAAATGCTTTTTGTCCTTTATCTGTTTTACTATAGCTGGTATTTGGCTTACGATCAATAAAGGTTTTACTAACCAAAATGTATCCCTCCTTTTCCAAACTTTTTAAGTTGGATGCAAGGTTACCATCTGTCACCTCCAACAATTCCTTCAAAGAATTGAAATCATAGGAATCATTTGCCATCAATATACTCATGATTTGCAGGCGGACCCTATTTTCAAATACCTTGTCATATAATGTTAAATCCAGACTCACTTTCTTTCGTACTTTTTATGGACAATTAACCCGTAAACGATATGTAATACTCCAAATCCCAAGGCCCAAAACACGACTCCATATCCAGGGAAGGCCAAAGCTAACAAGCCTAAGATGATTTCCAAAATTCCAAGTACTCTTACTTCACGGAACGTGAATACACTTGCAGCAGCTAACGAAAGACCATAAAATATCAACAGACTGGATGCAACCAACCCAAATACACCTTGACTGATAAGGATAATTGAGAATAGACCTCCTGTTATCAATGGAATAGCCATCGCCTTTAATAATGCTTTACTGGTCGGATTCCAAATACTCTGTCCTGCTTTTTTTGCTTTTGCCTTAGCCATGATCACCCCTACGATAACTGAAACTGCCAATACAATAAAAGCTATGATAATAAGTTTCCACAATACTTGTTCATCCAGAACATAATAATCCCTATATCCAAAAAGGCTTCTGGATCCATATACTACAAAATATGCTGCAGTTGCGCCTAACAATGCAAAACAACCAATCAAAACTCCCGATAGTCCACTGATGGACATAAATTTCGACGACTTCTCCATCATGGAGCGGATCTGGCCTATTTCTTTTAAGATATCTCTCTGGTCCATAAAAGTACTTTGTGTTTCAAAGTAAGTGCAAATATTTCATACTCCCAAATAATTTTTATTTTTTTTTCACAACAACACCGGAATTGGTAAAATTAGGAGGAAATCAGGATACTATTTTAGCTATATAATATTTGATTCTTGGTTGAATTTAGGGCATTATCTCATTCTTAGCGTCTAGCGCAACCAAAAAACGGCGTCAATTGAAAAATTAGGTCGTTAACATACAAACAGTTATGAGTAGATATCCAAAAAATAGTAAAAAAAGCTTGACATATATAGGTTTGGTTTCTATCTTTGTGCTCAATAAAATCCTAACTGCGGAAGTGGCGTAATTGGTAGCCGCACCAGACTTAGGATCTGGCGCCGCAAGGCGTGGGGGTTCGAGTCCCTTCTTCCGCACTTGATGTCCTCCCGAAAATTAAACGTCGGGAGGATTTTTTTTATTAATTGCGAAAAGCTAAAACAAGAGTATGAATATTTCACACCAGAACATTGATGACATCAACGCTAATATCCAAGTGGAAATAGCACCTGAGGACTATAATCCACAGGTTGATAAAGCAATTAAAGACCAAGCAAAACAAGCTAAACTACCAGGCTTCCGCCCAGGGATGGTTCCTACTGGACACATCAAACGTCTGTACGGTAAAGCGATCTTATTCGATGAGATCAATAAAATTATCAATGATAAAATTGCTGAATATATCAGTGAACAAAAACTAGAAGTATTAGGACAACCTCTTCCGAAAGAAGAAGATAAAGACGGTCAATACAACTGGGATTTCAAAGATACTTTTAACTTCGACTACGAAATCGTTTGGCTCCTCAATTCGATATTCCGTTCTCTAACGAGACTGAATTTACTGAATACGACATCAAAGCTGATGAGGAAACTCTTGCTGAACGTATCAAAAACTTGCGTCGTAGCTATGGTAAAATGACTAAACCCAGAAGTTTCTGAAGAAGGTGATGTCCTTTATGCTACTTTGAAACAAGATAAAGAAGAAGGTATCGAAAAAACAACTTCGATCCGTACGGATATTATCGAAGATGCTAAAGTGAAAAAATCACTTGTAGGATTGAAAAAAGACGATACTGTAAAAGTAGACGTTAAAAAAGCTTTCAAAGTTGCTGACTTAGCTCGTATCCTTGGCGTAACTGAAGATGAAGCTGAAAACTTAGACGTTACTAAATTCGAATTGACAGTTAAAAACATCAATAGATTAGAAGAGTCTGACTTGAACCAAGAGTTTTTCGATAAATTGTTCCCTGCTGGTGAAGTAACTACAGAAGAACAATTCAACGAAAAAGTAAAAGAAGAAGTTGAGAACTTGTTCAAACAAAACTCAGCTCAGAAATTACGCAACGATATGTATACTTTCGGAATGGAGAAAGTTGATGCGAAATTCCCTGAAGAATTCTTGAAAAAATGGTTGAAAGCAACTAACCCGAACTTAGAAGCTACTGAAATCGAAGAAGGATTCGAAGATTTCTTGAACAACTTGAAATGGACAATCATCGAAAACCGCATCGTAACAGCTAATAACTTAGAGGTTAAATATGATGAGGTTGTAGATCTAGCGAAAGAACGTATCTATGCTCAGATCAAAATGTACAACATCAATGAAGAACCTACTGATGAGCAATTACAACAATTTGCAATGCAATTGTTAGGCGACAGAGAGCAAGCTAACCGTTTGTTCGAAGAAGTGAAAGCTTTGAAAGTGTTCGATCAATTAAAAGAAACTGTTAAAATCAAATCTAAAAAGATTGATTTTGACAAATTCGAAAAGCTTGACAAATAAGAAAAGCACGAATTAGTTATAAAATAGAAAAAGGCTTGAAATTTATATTTCAGGCCTTTTTATTTATACAGTAACTCTTCATTATCATTTAAAGAAATTGATGATTTACTAGAACTAAATGACAAGGCCATTCCTGCATTGAAGTCTTATACCGTTTTTGGTCCAATCGGGTGCTCGAATTGAAAGGTTAGAATCGGTAATAGAACGGATAAATTTTAAAAGAAAATGTTATAACCTACTGAAAGTCGTCCATAGGGATATTCCCTGTTGAAATCAGGATATTGTTGGTCCCTGAAATGTCCTTGCAAATTGAAATATCCAGAACTTAGATTAATCGACCACCTCTTGTATAACCTGAGGCTAGCCTCAACATTCAAACCATGTAAAACATAATATGAATCAGTTCCAGATATAGTAAAGAAAACACCACCATTATAATCAGCACTCAACATAAATCGGTTGAGGATCATCAAATCTCCTCTAAATCTATAGGATGCCCCCGGTCCATAATTATAATTTCGACTTGCACCGTATAAAAGATATGGATCTGGTACCGCAGCCAAAACAACTGCACCTGCACCAACACTCAGATTCAGTCGATTCCCTTTCTTGTACCTGAATTCAGATAGCCAATTATAATTCAAACTCTGGGCGCCATAAAAGAAAGCATCGTTGTTATAGAAGTCATAATGCGCATTTAGGGTGCCATAATGATCTCCTTTTTGGGACTTGAAAAACTTGGCCCCGTAAAGTAGAGCATGAACATTCACAGCATTGATAAATGAACTATCCCCATTCCCTAATTCAAGGTTGACCGAGAATTGATCAAATGGTCTTTTATAATTATGGTCCCCATTGCTATAGCGGAATCTCAATCTTCCATAAAAAGCATTCTTACCCTCATTTAGAAAGTCTCCTTCCTTAGCGTCAAATCTTCGAATTCCCAAATCCACTTCTGCCGTGATTACGGATGAATCCGCACCATAATAATCATCGATCTTCTTGCCCCATTTTCCATCCAAAAACCTGTTTAAACCATTTATTGGGTTTACTATGGTTGCTACGATCTCATTTCCCAATCGGTTGTGATCGGTTCTGTTCCTTGCCAAGATATTGCGGGATACTCGATGCATCATCTCCCCCATCAGGATGCCGCCAAATGTTGTATTGACCAAATCATTGATGGAAGGGTGTTGGGTCTCTCCTGCAGTCTCCCAGATATAACTACCAGCAACAGTAGCGAGACTAGACTGGTAAAAATTATAACCATTACTTCGAAAAGCATTAAAATATATCTGACCATGAAAAGGATGGTCAATCTGATTGGTCGTAAACTGGTTGTCATCCCAATCCCAAGCACTAAAACGCTGATGGTCTAAAAAGTTCTGAAAAGAGATGTATGAATATGGATCTTTTGTTATAAAGCGGTTAAAGGATGCCGGCAATGCCTGTGCAAGAAACCATTGAGCCCCTGCTCGCCAAAAATTCTTTTTACGCTTTGGATTTAAATCCCATTCAAGGGTATCATTTAAGAATTTGGGTTGGGTACTTAATGTGGAAAGACTATCCTCTCGAAATCTCAGGCTGTCACCAATAGACTTTGGCAAAGAATCCACCTGACCGAATGAGGTAGAAATCGATAAAATAAATAACCAAAAAAAACTAACTAATAGTATACTGTGAGATTTCTGCAAGGCTGCCCGTTTTAAAATTTGCGTAAAAATAACCCTTTGATATGAAGAATCAAACAGTTTGTGTTTTAAATGGTTTTAATTATATTTAAGAGATAACCAACAGAATAACAACATGAAAAGAATATTTTTAAGTTTGACGATTCTGCTGATGAGCTTTGCAGTCATGGCTCAGAGTAAGCAGTCCCTTACAGGAGCATACCTAGCTAAGGATGGCAATGTAAACCATTTATGGCTATTCGTAGATGGATACAGTTCTTATATCCAATACGAAGACAATAAGTATCTCTCAACTTGGGGTGGACCATTTTCTGAAGGCACCAATGGAATTCAAGTACAAGTAGAGTATAACGATGCTAAACCGGATGAAATTGGAAAAGCAAAGGAAACCAATGCCAAAGCAAATGCAGATGGAATTACAATGGGAAACCTAAATTTCAAAAAACAAGTTGCCAATAAGCAAGATTTGGATGGGCTATGGAGAATAACAGGTCGCAAGCAAGATAATAAAATGTCTGAAATCCCTCGGGGTGACCGCAAGACCATAAAAATACTGGTTGACGGGTATTTCCAATGGATTGCAATTAATCCTGCTGAGAAAGGATTTTATGGAACTGGTGGCGGAACATATACCTTTACCAACAAAAAATACACCGAAAAGATTCTTTTCTTTTCGAGAGATAATAGTCGCGTAGGTGCTGAACTTTCTTTTGATGGAGAAATCAAAGATGCCCAATGGCATCATAGTGGTTTGAGCTCCAAAGGAGATCCAATCTATGAAATATGGTCTCGTGATAACAAATAAAAATATACCATAAAAAGAATCGGGCTGATAAACTTATCAGCCCGATTCTTTTTATGATTAACCGAATAAATCGGAACTTAGGTATCTGTCGCCTCTATCACAAACAATAAATACAATAACACCTTCGTCTATTTCATTGGCTACTTTGAGAGCGGCATGAAAAGCTCCTCCAGAACTCATTCCAGCAAATACACCTTCCTTTCGAGCTAATTCTCTAGCCCTTTCTGTCGCATCCTTCTGGTCAATATCAATTACACGGTCCACTCGGGAAGGATCGAAAATCTTAGGAAGATATTCTTTTGGCCAACGCCTTATTCCCGGAATAGAAGATTCCTCGGTAGGTTGACAACCCACAATCTGAACATCTGGATTTTGCCCTTTCAAATAAATCGAACAGCCCATAATTGTTCCAGTTGTACCCATAGCACTTACAAAATGTGTTATTTTACCTTCCATATCTCGCCATATCTCAGGACCTGTGGTCTTTACATGAGCTTCATAATTATCAGGGTTCGAAAATTGATTTAAAATAAAATACTCTCCGCTTGCTGCCTTTTCTTCAGCATAATCGCGGCTGACCTCCATATTATCCAACAAAGTTACTTTTACCGCCAAATGCCTCCATAGTCAACGTCCTTTCTCTGGTAGAAGTAGAAGGTATCACCAATTCGATCTCCAATCCAAACATACTGGCAATCATAGCCAGTGCAATCCCTGTATTACCACTCGTAGCTTCAATCAATTTCGTATCCTTAGTAATTTCACCTCGTTCCATAGCCGAGCGAATCATATTTAATGCTGCCCTATCCTTGACGGATCCACCAGGATTATTGCCTTCTAATTTTGCAAATATTTTCACCTTTGGATTATCATGAAATCCTTTGATTTCAACCATTGGGGTATTGCCAATTAAGTCTATTATATTTCCCATTACATGATAGGTTTTGAGTCTATAAATTTAGAATTCGGTTGGTGATAAACTGTTGTATAAGGATCAACACTACTTGTCAGCCATACATTCCCGCCAATTACTGAATGGTGCCCTACTACAGTTTCGCCACCAAGAATGGTAGCACCAGCATAGATGATAACATGATCTTCAATGATTGGATGTCTTTGCGTATTGGCCATGTTCTTCTCAACACTCAATGCTCCTAAGGTTACACCTTGATAAAGTTTAACATGCTTGCCAATTCTTGTGGTTTCTCCAATCACAATACCAGTACCATGATCGATATGAAGGTACTCATCAATAAAGCTCCCGGATGAATATCTATCCCGGTTTTAGAATGCGCATATTCAGTCAATATCCTAGGAATTAAAGGTATTCCTTGAGTCCAGAGTTCATTTGCCAATCGATAGATACTAATCGCCAAAAAACCCGGATATGTTCTAATAACTTCATTTAAACTTTGAGCTGCTGGATCACCGTCCATTATCGCCTTTGCATCCGTAAGCATTCTCTCGTAAATAGATGGAAGATTGGTGAAAAACTGCTCCGAGATTTTTTTGATATTACAACTTGAACATGCTTTGGTTTTAAACAACATTAAATATAGATCAGCCTCAGATTGTTTAAATGCGTCCTCTATTTCCTGGACAGTATGAAAAGTCTTGGAGTTTCGCTCCGGAAACAACAAGTGCATCAACCCTACTGCCCATTGCGCAATAGCTTTGTTGCTGGGCATATCTTGAACAGCTTGTTGCTTTTGATAGATATGTTGATAAAAATCCTCCATTATTAATAGGTAAACGGTTTAAAGTTGAATTTAATTATAGTACTAATTTCTTGAATAACTCCTGATGGGTTTCTTTGGCATCGACACATAAACCCGGATGTACTGATGAACACTGGATTAAAGTGCTTCGTTTCGCGGTTAACCATCGGAACCTTTCAGTTTGATCTAATTGAGCCAAGGCTCCGCCAGCCTTAGTGCCCAAGCATACTTGTTTGATCGAATCCAGATGACTAGAATCTGTTCAAAATCAATCTCAGGACTCAATAAGGAACATCGTTCTTGATCTATATGGTACAATATATCAGCATAACGCTGCTTTCTACAGTAAAGTAAAACCCCAATATTCACAAATTCCTCCCGTTCTACACGTGGAACTAACCTTACAACAGCATATTCATATAAAGTTCTATCGTGCATTTTGAATCTGATTTACAAAGACCTCAGAATTTTCAGCCCTTTTTCCAATAAACTCTACATAAACGTCTCTTACCTGTTCAGCGTCAAGCCCTCTCACCTCATCTATCAACCATTCATCAGGAATGGCATCCAATACTTTTCTGATGTTTTCGCGGCTGAACATACTCTTGTAGTCTGCATCAATCTTATCGACAACACTAGCCTTCGATAATAAAACATGGTCCTTAATCTGAACAAAAGGTTTTAAGACCGTATCTTCCCAATTATCCAATTATGGTGGAAGTATAGAGCTGCACCATGATCAATAAGCCATAATTCCTTATGCCAAATCAACATATTGGTGTTTTTAACGGTCCTATCAACATTCATCAATAAACCATCCAACCATACAATTTTTGATGCCTCCTCTGCAGATATGTCATCCACATTCGCATCAAAGGTTATTGCTCCATTCAGGAAACTAACACCAAGGTTCTTGCCTACGGAAAATTTCAATAAATCTTGGATTTCTTCATCGGGCTCAGTTCTTCCAAACCCCTCATCCAGGTTGGCATAAACCATCTCAGGAACTCGCAATCCTAAAAATCTAGCCAATTCTCCACCAATAAACTCGGCAACCAATGCCTTTTTGCCTTGACCTGCCCCTCTGAATTTTATCACATAACTAAATCCATCATCGGCATCCACCAAACCAGGTAAAGATCCACCCTCCCGAAAAGGTTGAATATAGCGGGTAATCTCAACTTCCCGTATCTCAGGACTTTTTATCTCCAACATCTATTAATTATTATAAGTCAATAAGCTTTCATACGGGTCTCCTTCTAGATTTAGCAAATGGGCAAAGGCAGCCTCTGTCTTAATTCCTCCCGCTTTAAGCCTCAGAATTTCTGCTTTGAACACTTGGCCAAATTGCATAAGCAATTGATGTTCTTTCACCATATGCTTATATCCATATTGCTCAGTTACGACAATGCCTTCTGCATATAACTCAACCCGCATATCAGCAATTTTAAAGTTAACAATTCCAACTTCTTTTCCACGTAGAGTTTTGATTTTAAAGTTATATTCTTTGTGAATTCCGAAGTGTTTTAGACAATTCTTTTCAAATTCTTTTCAAATCATAAACCTCACATGCAATATCTAGATCGCTCTCCTCAATTGCAATATCAATCGGAATTGTTCCAATTAAAATGGGATTATACTCAGACAGATGTTCAAAAACCATATACTCCTTCAATAGATTGAAAGATTTTCTTTGAATTTCGCTTCCGTTTTTCAGATAGTCCAAGGTATGGAACATTGGATATTGCATAGTTCAAAGTTAATTGAATGACTCAATAAATATTGAATTTCGAAGAAATTGTACATCAATGTGACTGAAAGGTTAATGATATTCTAGCTATATTTGTGAGAGTCATACAATAATGCAAAATCAATTTATGGATACAAACACTGAATACAATCGTATTATAAGCATCTGTCAAGAATTATTTATCAAAAAAACCAAAGACTATGGTACTGCTTGGCGAATTTTACGATTAAGTTCTTTAACTGACCAGATCTATATTAAAGCCGCTCGTATCCGTTCTCTGGAAGAAAAAAAAGAATCTAAAGTTGGCGAAGGTGTCGTTGATGAATTTATAGGAATCATCAATTATTGTGTCATCGCACTCATGCAATTGGACTTCGGAAATACTGAAAACGAAAACCTAGACCCTAAAATTGTTGAAGAGAAATATTCCGAAAAAGTAAATCAGACTAGAGATCTTATGTTTGCCAAGAACCACGATTATGGCGAAGCTTGGCGTGATATGCGCGTCTCTTCTATGACAGATTTGATCCTGATGAAGTTGCACAGGGTTAAACAGATTGAGGACAACAACGGTCAAACACTAGTATCAGAAGGATTGCAAGCAAATTATCAAGACATGCTAAATTATGCGGTTTTTGCATTAATCAAATTAGGCTTAGCAAAATAATATATAACCATGACGTATACACAAAGCTATATCCAAACACAACAACCCAAACCTAATGCTTTATTATGGATTGCTAGAATTCTAGTTGGTCTGCTGTTTATCTTCTCCGGATTGATAAAGGCAAATGACCCATGGGTTTTGGATATAAGCTCCAAGAGTATTTCCATGTTTTGAACCTAGGATTTTTTAAATGACTATGCCACTTGGATCGCAATTTTCCTATGTGCTCTTGAAATTATTCTGGGAGCATTATTGATCCTCGGTATTGCAGGTAAAAAAGTAGCATGGGGATTATTGATCCTTATCGTGTTTTTTACCTTCCTCACATTTTATTCAGCATTCTTCGAGGTCGTTAAATCTTGTGGATGCTTTGGTGATGCAATACCATTGACTCCATGGCAGTCCTTTATAAAAGATTTTAGTCCTATTGATTTTGATCGTATATATATTTATCAAAAGAGATCAAATCAAACCATTCATTAGAAGTCTTTTCACTAGAAATCTATTAGCAGCATTTATTATTCTTGCATCATTTGGTGCTGGTATATATACTTACTATTTCTTGCCTATAATTGATTTTCTACCCTACAAAGAAGGAAACAACATTCCTGCATTGATGAAAGTGCCAGAAGGGGCAGAACCCGATGTATTTGAGCACATTTATGAATTGAAAAACAAAACTACTTCTGAAACAAAAAAAGTTACAGATAAGGAGTATATGGGTCAAAAACTATGGGAAGACGAAAACTGGGAAGTAGTAGGCGAACCTCAAACCAGATTGGTAAAAAAAGGATATGAACTAAAGATCCCAGATCTTATCATCTCGGATATGGATGGCAATAATGTTACTGAAGAGATCATCAATAATCCATATTATAATTTTATCGTTGTAAGTACAGATCTTAAAAAAATGTCACCATTTGATTTGGCTGCTCTCGACAGAATCAATACTACAATTAGAGATCTTTCTGCAGATTATAATATTAGGGCAATCCTAGCAACTGCCTCCTCAGCAGATGAAGTAAATTACCTCAATGATCAGATGGAATTAGTATTGGAAACCTTCTCTGTGGATGCAGTTCCATTAAAAAGCATGGTTCGCGCAAATCCAGGCGTAATGTTGATGTTAAATGGAAATGTTGTGAAAAAATGGTCTCCACATAATTTTCCTAGCAAACATGAGTTAATAACTAAATATCTAGATAAGATAGAATGATTCAAAGACCAGTTTTTTTGATTGGATTTATGGGAAGTGGGAAGACCACTTGGGGAAAGAAATTGGCAAATGCTCTAGAACTTCCATTTGTAGATCTGGACCATGAGATTGTGGACAGCATAGGCATGAGTATTCCTGAATATTTTGCCCAACATGGTGAAGAAAAATTCAGGGAAATCGAACGTGAAGTACTTCAAAAACAACATGGAAAAGCCAGTATCATATCCACTGGAGGAGGTACTCCATGTTATTTTGACAATATGGAGTGGTTGTTGAATAATGGAACAGTTCTCTATTTAAAACATAGCCCAAAATCTTTATGGAATAGACTCAGTCAATCTGACGTAAATAAAAGACCTGCATTAAAAGGATTCACTGGAGAAGAATTACTTCAATTTATCGAAAGCAAACTTGAGGAAAGAAGCCCTTTTTATGATAAGGCTCATATCTTGGTGGATCAGATCAATACTCCCTTAGAAGATTTAGTTTCTTTAGTAAAAGCAAATATTCAAATTCATGAACAATAGAGTTTCCATCCAGACAATTTTTAGTCTTATTATTCTTATTGCTTTTTCTTCATGTTTTAGAACAAATAGTTCTTCGAATGTCAACAATATGCCTGCGGTTGATCAAGTCTTCAACTTGAAGACGGCGGACGACTTGTATCAATTCTTGACTTATAATGAAAATTCTTACCCGCTGATCAGTGCACATAGAGGTGGTCCGAGTGATGGATTTCCTGAAAATGCTATCCCTACATTTGCGGAAGTAGCTCGTAAAATGCCTGCCATAATTGAATGCGATATTGCAATGACCAAAGATTCAGTCCTGGTCTTAATGCATGACGAAACATTGGACAGGACAACCACCGGCAAAGGAAAATTATCCAAGAAAACATATGCCGAATTACAGGAACTTTATTTAAAAGACAATAATGGTCAAGTAACTCCATATAAAATCCCTACGCTCGAAGAAGCCTTGAAATGGGGCATTGGAAGAGTAATCTATACTTTGGATGTAAAGAGGTCGGTTCCATACGAAAAAGTCATCGAATCGATCAGAAATAACAAAGCAGAATCTAACAGCATAATTATTACCTACTCTGCAAACCAAGCCGAAGTTGTAAACAGATTGGCACCTGATATTATGATATCAGCAACTATAAAAAAAGCAGATGATTTAACGCGATTAAGCGAACTGGGTATTCCTGATACGAGATTGATCGCATTTATAGGAACCAGCGAACCTGATTCTACCGTGTATTCCGTATTGAGACAACATGGTATAAAATCAATTTTAGGAACGATTGGTAACTTGGACCGTTCTGCAGAAAGAGCCGGATATCAGCTTTATGCAGATTTTATCGTCAGAGGTGCTGACGTGCTTTCTACCGACAGACCTTTCGAAGCATGGAAAGCTTTGGATTTTTATATCAAGAAAAGAAATTTAGAATCTCCATTCATCAATTAGACGGGAATTTCTTTTAAAATATAAGCCCTGTTTTATTCAATTAAGACAGGGTTATTTTTTTGTAAGTCATTTACTACAATTGTTATTTTTATTCCAAAACGAAAACAATTTTAGCCATATCTTGTTCAATAATTAAATGAATAAATATAAGAGCATTATGAAAAATTTACTACTAACATTAGCCTTATCGATTGGCTTTATTACTTATAGCTCTGCCCAAGTAGAGGTAAAAACTGTTCCACAATCATCTGCGGATGTTGGAATGGCTCCAATTAGACAAGGAAACTGGATGATCGGTGGATCTGTAGGAAGTTTGGGATATAGCTTTGAGTCAGAATCTTTCAACATTCAAGTGAATCCAAGAGCGGGTTATTTTGTTTCTGATGGTGTAGCTATCGGTGCACAAGCTAACTTAAGCTTCAGAACTTCTGATGGAGAAGGTGACGCTAGTAACGAATGGGGTTATGGTATTGCGCCATTTGTGCGTTACTACTTCCCAGGAGGTGCAAGCGCAACTGGACGTTTCTTTGGTCAAGGTGATATTGGTATCGGTGGTAGTTCTGCCGGTGATAACGTATCATTGAACCTAGGATTGAATGCTGGTTATGCCCACTTTATTACTCAGACAGTAGCTCTTGAAGTAATGGCTGGATACAACTACTCTAAAGCAAACATCAGTTCTGATTTGGGTAAACAATCTGGTCTAGGTGTAGCTGTAGGTTTCCAAATCTACCTACCTGGAAGAAACAGATAAGGTAAAAAGTATTGACGTTCCATGAATTAATCCATTTACATTGTTACGTTAATTTAAAAAGGTTGTACCTGAAAATTTGGGTACAACCTTTATTTTTTTTATTTCTTCATACTGCCCGTCTCATTAAATCGGATATGCCAACTAAAGGCTTCTTCCAATAAATGAGGGGTATGCCCGCCACGCTCGCAAGCACGGTCAAAGTAAGATTGTAATTCCTCTTTGTAATCTGGGTGAACACAGTTGTCAATTATCTTCTGTGCTCTCTCCCGAGGTGCCAAGCCGCGCAAATCTGCCAAACCAATATCCGTAACCAATATGTCGACATCATGTTCCGTATGATCGGTATGTGAAACCATAGGAAGAATATGAGATATTTTATTATCCTTGGATGCTGCTTGTGTTACGAAAATACTTAGGTAAGCATTTCTCGCAAAATCCCCAGAACCTCCGATTCCATTCATGATCTTAGTTCCTCCGATATGAGTCGAATTAACATTGCCATAAATATCAAATTCTATCGCAGTATTGATGGCAATAATACCTAATCTGCGAATCAAACCTGGTGTATTAGATATGTTCTGTGGACGAAGGACAAACTTGTCGCGATATTTCTGAAGGTTATCGAATACTCGATCATAACATTCCTTGGATACAGTAACTGAAGAAGCAGAAGCAAAACTTAATTTACCAGCATCCATTAAATCAAATGCTGAATCTTGCAACACTTCTGAGAACATCGTTAGATCATAAAAATTACTGTGCAGGAACCCTGTCAAAACAGCATTGGCAACTTTGCCGATACCTGCCTGTATAGGTAGCAATCGATCTGTCAAGTGCCCTAGATTAACCTCCTCTTCAAAGAACTCAAGGATATGCTCTGCTATCTTGGTTGTTTTCTCATCTGGTGGAGCAATATCAGCTGGACTGTCATGCTGATTAGTGAATACGATCGCGGCAACCTTATCCGGATTTAAAGGAATTGATTTTCTTCCAATCTTATTCCAAGGTGCAACAATAGGAATTACATTTCGATGAGGATAGTCCTCAGCTTGATAAATATCATGGATTCCATACACATTTTCGTGAACTGAGGTGTTGATTTCCAAAATTACTTTCTTTGCTAAAGATGCAAAGGTTACTGAATTACCAACAGAAGTAGTAGGTACTATGCTTCCATCTCGATCAATATAAGCGACTTCTAAAACAGCAATATCAACATCTGGAAGATTTTTATTGTGCAACAGCTCTGCGCTCTCGCTTAAATGCTGATCGATAAAAAGTACTTCGCCGTTGTTGATCTTATTTCTTAAAACCGGATCTACTTGAAAAGGCATCCTTTTCTTTAATGCCCCAGCTTCTGCTAATTTCCCGTCAGTACCATGACCTAAGGAAGCACCCGTCATAAGGGTAATTTTAATATCTTCTTTCTTGGCACGTTCGGCTAAGGCAGGTAATATTACCTTACTATCTCCAGCTTTGGTAAATCCGCTGGAACCTACAACCATACCATCTTCTATTAATTTGACAGCCTCCTCGGCAGTAGTTACTTTGTCTTTAAGTCTTTCAAGACGAATTCTGTCCATCATATCAGTGAGTTTCTATTTTCTCTAAAAGAGTGTGGCAATATTAATCAATATTTTATTTATAAAATTATCCATTATAGCCAGTTACTTTCAAATCAAAAATTAAAAGTAACCGGTTACTTACCACATCCGTATCGCAACAATTGTATAAAACATAGGTGTGTGCAGCTCTAGGTGATTTTATGCTGCCATGAAATTAGATGAAATGCAATAAAATCCAAAAGATGAATTGTACTTTTTTTATTTAATTGTAAAAATGGTATGCAATCACTCACAAATATGCCGGGCTAGACTTGTCGCTTTTGCTTTTATCAAATAAAAACAGGAAATTTATGCCACATTAACGCCTTATTTTGAATGCAAAAGGAATATATTGATAAATACTATTTGACAGAAGTTGATACATACGACAACAGTATCTACTGTCATCATGCAGTAATGGGCGAATCCGTTACTGAACATAGCCATAAAAAAGGGCAATTCCTTTACACTGAGGGCGGTGTAGTTTTCTTGAAAACTGCTGAAAAATCTTATTTCCTCCCAGCTAGACATTATATCTGGATTCCACCTTATGTAAAACACAGTATACATCCGAGCAGTCCAGAAGTTGTCATGAGAAATCTGTATTTTCCAAAATATGAAACTGACACAGAATTCTTCGACAAGGTCAACATCTACCCTGTCAACGATTTGCTGATCGAATTGATCATGTTTACAAATCGATGGAATGGTAACATCTTCCCAGAAGAGGAACCTAGATATTCAATCGCGAAAGCATTCAAACTTATATTACCAGAACTTTCACAGACTGAATTACCACTTGCACTACCCTATCCAAAGAATGAAAAGTTAAAACAGATCATTACTTACCTAGAACAAAATATTGCGGAAAATATAAGCTTCAAAAGTCTAGCTGAGCATTTCGATATATCTGAAAGGACTTTGGCAAGACTGTTTCAGAAGGAACTCGCGATGTCTTATATCCAATATTTCACCATATTGAGAATGCTGACTTCCTTAAAGCTCCTTTTAGATGACAAGTTGAGTGTCAACGAAGTAGCTCTGAGGGTTGGATACAATAGTCTGCCAACGTTTAGCAACACCTTTAATAAGGTTATCGGAGTCCGCCCAAGTGAATACGTTAAAAACCGAAATTTACTATTATAATCCCTTATTCATGAACTTTAAGACCATTATCGCCGGCTTGCTGTTGGGAACCCTGTTCTCTTGTTCAGCAACTTCTCAAGTCAACCAAAAAACAACCGTTAAAACCCCTAAACCTATTCAATTGTTTAATGGAAAGGATATCAAAGATTGGACTCCTAAAATTAGATTGCATGAAGTAGGCGACAATTACGCTAATACATTTAGAGTCGAAGATGGACTCCTAAAAGTACGTTATGATGGATATGACGATTTTAACCAACAATATGGACACCTTGCATACAACAATCCTTACGGTTACTATGTGCTAAGATTGGAGTATAGGTTTGTTGATGAACAAACCAAAGGTGGTGAAGGTTGGGCCTGGGCCAACAGCGGAGCAATGCTACATGGTCAAGATCCCAAAACAATGCTGAAAGACCAAGATTTCCCTATATCCATTGAAGGTCAGCTATTGGGAGGAAACGGAAAAGATGAAAGAACAACTTCAAATCTGTGTACACCAGGAACAAACGTGGTCATTGATGACAAATTGTTTACTCCGCATTGTTTAAGTTCAAAATCAAAAACTTACCATGGAGACCAATGGGTAACTGCAGAATTTGTTGTCCTAGGAGATTCATTAATACAACATGTATTGGATGGTCAAGTAGTTCTTCAATACAATAAACCGCAAATTGGAGGCGGAAATGTAGACCCTGTTGATCCAAAAGTTAAACAAGATGGCAAATTATTGGATAAAGGATTTATTTATTTGCAAAGCGAGAGCCATCCTATAGATTTCAGAAAAGTTGAGCTTTATGATTTGGAATCCTATAAAGGAGATAAACAAAAATTAGATCAGGTCGTTAAATCAATCCTGAATAAATAAGAAATGTTTAATATAATATAAAAAGGCTAAGAATTTCTTCTTAGCCTTTTTTATTTTTGTTTGAAAACTATAAAACTCAAAAGTCCACAAACAAGAAAAGGGATGTCGTTAAAACACCCCTAAAATATTTTTTAAAAAAGCTTAAATTACGCTAATTTATTAACGAATTTAGTCAATTTAGACTTGTTATTAGAAGCTTTTTTCTTGTGAATAACGTTTTTCTTAGCAAGACGATCAAGCATAGATACCACGCGTGGCAATAATTCTTTAGCTTCTTCTGCTGTAGTAGTGTTACGTAATTTCTTGATTGCGTTACGTGTAGTTTTCGCTTGGTAACGGTTTCTTAGACGCTTCGCAGCGTTTGCTCTAATTCTTTTGATCGACGATTTATGATTTGCCATTTCTCTTAGCTATATAATATTTTAAATCTTTTATACTTTATTTCGGACTGCAAAAATAACACAGAAAATCTAATATTCAAAATCATTTTTAATTTTTCGAATTCCTTATCTTTGCAAGATGCAGAAATTATCCATGGATCAGCTCAATCGAGTTGATGTAGACACATTCAAATCACAGGAAAAAACACCCCTTGTCATTGTTCTTGACAATGTTAGAAGTATGCACAATGTGGGTTCGGCATTTCGAACTGCAGATGCCTTTGCTATAGACAAAATTGTCCTTTGTGGAATTACAGCAACTCCACCGCACCGAGAAATAGAAAAAACAGCACTAGGGGCTACACAATCTGTTACTTGGGAATATGTCAAAGAAAGTGTTGAGGCTGTAAAACAATTGAAAGAACAAGGTTATGAAGTTTATGCCATCGAACAAACCAACAACAGCATTTCCCTGGAAAAATTTCAACCATTGACCAACAAAAAGTATGCAGTTGTCTTTGGAAATGAAGTCCATGGCGTAGATGAGGAGATTATTGCATTAGCAGATGGCACCTTGGAAATACCTCAATTTGGAACAAAACATTCGTTCAATGTTTCTGTTACTATAGGTATCGTCCTGTGGGATTTAATTAATAAAACTAAGTTTATTAAAAAATAACAAAATACCTACCACTCTGATTTTTAGAAGTCAGTTCAAAATAGTAGATTTGCGTTGCAAAAAATAAGACAAAATGAGTGTATTAGTTAATAAAGATTCCAAAGTAATCGTTCAAGGTTTTACCGGAAACGAAGGTACTTATCATGCGTCTCAGATGATTGAGTACGGTACAAACGTAGTAGGTGGTGTTACTCCAGGTAAAGGTGGTCAAACACACTTAGACCGCCCAGTATTCAATACAGTTCAAGATGCTGTAGATGCTACAGGCGCAAATGTTTCTATTATTTTTGTTCCACCTGCATTCGCTGCTGACGCAATCATGGAAGCTGCTGCCGCTGGTATCGCTTTGATTGTTTGTATTACTGAAGGTATACCTACTAAAGATATGATTCAAGTAAAATCTTACTTGAGCGACAAAAATTCACGCTTAATCGGACCTAACTGTCCTGGTATCATCACAGCAGAAGAAGCTAAAATCGGTATTATGCCAGGTTTCATCTTCAAAAAAGGATCTGTGGGTGTAGTTTCTAAATCAGGCACCCTGACTTATGAAGCAGTTGACCAAACTGTAAAAGCTGGATTAGGTATTACAACAGCTATCGGTATTGGTGGTGACCCGATCATCGGAACTACAACTAAAGAAGCTGTGGAATTGTTGATGAACGACCCAGAAACTAAAGGTATCATCATGATCGGTGAAATCGGTGGTGGAATGGAAGCTGAAGCTGCTCGTTGGATCAAAGAAAACGGAACTAAACCTGTAGTAGGATTCATCGCTGGCCAAACAGCGCCTCCAGGACGCCGTATGGGACACGCTGGTGCTATCGTAGGTGGTGCTGACGATACTGCTGCCGCTAAAATGAAAATCATGGAAGAATGTGGTATCCGCGTAGTAGAATCTCCTGCTGAAATCGGAAAAGCAATCGCTGAAGAATTAGCTAAATAATTCTTTCAACATTATTATATAAAGAAAGCCTGACTCAAAATGAGTCAGGCTTTTTCTATATTAACTAAACAACAAACGTTTACGATTTTTCTACAACCTCAGTCTTCTTGTCTTTTTCGGACTGGGTTTGCTCATAATGCTCAATCAATTCATTTAACTCATTCAGATTTAAATCTGATTTCAAGTCCACAAATACATGATCATCCTCATCTGTAATTCCTAACATTACATTTTTTATCCTATCTCCTTTGGTCCTTGTATTGATCGAAATCTTTGAACCGTCACTGTAGATACTCATCAATTCTTCAAAATCGTTCTTTGCCAAGTAATTGCTGAACTTATCATATAATTGAGTCTGTCCATTTCCCGACACTGCCATCAATTTAATTTTTTTGATCTTTTTCAATGCCATTGCCAATACTGGATCATCCTCCTTCAATTCTTTGATCTCTCCGCGCAGGAAAGCTTTCATGAGTATACCAGGAACTCTGATGGATACGATCTCAGCATCCTTAGGAAGATCAGCTCCTTTCGCAAAGTCCATGTTCGCCCCTCTTTTCACCATGCAACTTTGCATGTTTATCAATAATATTGCTGCACAAATAATTCCGATTATACGTTTCATAATTTTATAGGTTTAATTCTTTGAATACTTAGTTATTATTTACTAAAGTGTTGATGTCATCATATTTCAATGCTCCATCCAAGATCATAAAAACAGTCTCTTCTTCTGAGTTTATACTCAACAACAAGTTGCTTAAAAAGTCACCGTCAGTATTTTCCGCCAAGAACCTGATTTTGTTTCCATCAGAATTTACAACCAACAGCTCCTCATAATTCAAATTCCCAATAGCGAAACTTACTTGATTCTGAATATCTGACCCTGCATCTTCAAAAACTAGCATCTTGATAGAATTGATCTTGCTCAAAAGAGGCTTGATGGTCTCCACATCAGCATCGTTGATTTTCATTTTGTTCAACATTTTGAACATGGGCTTACCGATCTTAATAGAGGTGACACCTTTCTGTTCTTTATATTGTTCAAATATTTGGTCCAATTTGGAAATTTGCGCTTGTGCCATGCTCGCCACAAACAGGCTGATTATTAACATGAACGTTTTCATAGCTTTCATTTGTTTAAATTTCAATTTTTAGGTACTTAATGTTTTCAACTCCTTCCATTCCTTTTTTCAGATTTGATGTCGCCAGATGCAATGCTGTTTCAGTAACTTCTAATGCTTTCTCTTCATCATAGATTCTGACTCCATTGATCTCAACATACAATTCATCTTCCAAGGCATGGGAAACTTTAACAGGCTCCTCCTTGTTGACTGTACGACCACTCATAGAAGCCATTTGAACCGTTTTCCGAGCATCTTTTTTCGGAACGTATTTAGACACCTCTTTCTCTACAACAACCGCTTGTGGCTCCTCTTTTGGTCTTTCAACATCTAACGCCTGCGCACCAACTTCTTGGTGTGCAATCACAGGCGCAACATCATGCCCTACTTCTTTGCTCAATAAATCTGAATTCGAAACTCTGTTCTCAACCATTTGACGAATCACAAAGAATCCCATTAATACTGCTGCAGCAATACTGGTAATCATAATAATCCTTCGAGAAATCGGAACAATCTTCTTTTTAGGAGATTCTTCTTCGACTTGTTCCAAAAAGGATTCAAAACTCCAGTCCATCTTCTCCTCCGGTTCATTCAATGCACTGAAGAATTCATCTTCTTCTAGTGACTTCAACCGGCGTTCCTCCTCAATTGAAGTTTGACCTTCTAGGTACTTCATCCTCAGCTTATCCAATTCTTCTCTTTTCATAGTCAAAAACCTTTGTTAAGTTTACTCTAACTGTCGTTCTGGCCCTTGATAAATTAACCCGAACTGCATTTTCCTCCAGTCCTGCCATCTCAGCAATGTCTCCAATCTCGTACTCTTCGACATCCCGTAAATACATCACCAATCTCTGCTTTTCTGGAAGTTCATCGATCATCTTCAAGATTAACTCTTTAGTCAAGGAAGGGTACTTTTCAGCTTGAATATCGGGAGGCAATTGCTGAATGTACTTCGCTTGCCTGCCCATTTTATCAATCCTATTGTACGCCATGTTCCTAACCATTTGCATGGAAAAAGCTTCTATGTTCTTCAACTGTTCCAATTGACCTCGCTGCTCCCACAGTTTCAACATAACTTCTTGTACCAGATCGTAAGCGTCTTCCTGATGCTCCAAAAACCTATTTGCAAATCGGTAAAGCTTATCCTTAAGGATAAATACCGTATTTTTAAAGGTCTCTTGGTTCATCATATAATCGCTTATTTAATAACAAGACAGATTGCACTGCCAATCTATTACATAGAAATTTAAAAAAAAAATGAAATAATTCGTAAATACCTAAAAATCAACAAATAAAAATAGCCAGATTTTAAAAACCTGGCTATATAATTAATAGAATTTCTATTTATTTCTTCTCATCAGCTGATGGACCGTACATGCCTGGTACCGGGATATCCAACAAACGTAAATACACTGACAATTGACCGCGGTGATGGATCAAATGGTTATTAATAACGAAACGCAAAGCAGCTAATTTCGGCATTTCTGCTACTACATAATTATCTACTCGCATTGTCCAATTTGTAAACCATTCTTCTTCAGGAAAAGTGTCTATCGTCTTTTCGTTTCTTTTGTATCCTTCATCCAATGCTGCTTTAAGTTCAGAAACTTGGGTAGGTTTAAGTGGTTTAAAATCTGTGGCAAGATTGAAATCATTTTTTGTCAATGCGTCCGAAATCCAATTGTGCAAATCCACAATGTGACCCGCCAAACTTCCCAAGGACATAGATTTCTCATGCGGCCTGAAGGACAAATCCTCATCCTTCAAACGATCCAATATTCTTCTTGTATTATTAGTTTCACGCTCTAATTCAACTAAAAACCCTTCTTTAATGCTCATATCATTCATGTTTTTTGTTAATCGAAGTTATCAAAAAAAGCATAACTTTATCATGATTAATCTAAAATAAAAACCATATCCAAATGAAAAGACTATTCATACTTTGTATCCTATTCATTTTTTTTGCAGCACATAGTAATGGTCAAGATGCTAATGCTGATTATGTAAAGCAAAACTATGACAAAGTAGAACAATACATAACCATGCGCGATGGCACTCGCTTGTTCACCTCAATTTACACCCCTAAAGATAAATCCAAAAAATATCCCATCTTGTTAAACCGCACACCTTATACCGTAGCTCCTTATGGTCAAGACAAATTCAAAGCAAGTTTGGGCAACTTCCCTGAAATGATGAAAAAAGGCTACATTTTTGTTTATCAGGATGTCCGTGGCAAATGGATGAGCGAAGGAACATTTGAGGATATCAGACCTACTAAAACTAAAGAGAACAAACAATCAATCGATGAAAGTACCGATACGTATGACACCATT
Organism: Sphingobacterium daejeonense; assembly: GCF_901472535.1. Lineage (NCBI taxonomy): Bacteria > Pseudomonadati > Bacteroidota > Sphingobacteriia > Sphingobacteriales > Sphingobacteriaceae > Sphingobacterium > Sphingobacterium daejeonense. The sequence continues at coordinate 3,725,579 of NZ_LR590470.1, forward strand.
GATTGGCTGGTCAAAAACTTGAAAGGTAATAATGGTAAGGTTGGGATGTATGGTATCTCCTATCCGGGTTTTTATTCAACTGCAGGTTTGATAGGAAGTCACCCTGCACTTAAAGCTGTTTCCCCACAAGCGCCAGTAACTGATTGGTTTATCGGAGATGATTTTCACCATGGAGGTGCACTTTTCTTGATGGATGCGTTCCGTTTCATGTATACATTTGATGCGCCAAGACCAAATCCTATAACCAATGAGAAAGGACCCAAAGGTTTTGACCTTCCTTCCAAAAATTATGCAAAATTTTTTATGGACAACCCTACCCTTTCTGGGTTAAAAGATAAATACCTGAACCATACCGTCAAGTTTTGGGACAACTTAGCAAAACACAGTACATTGGATACCTTTTGGACAGCAAGAACGATTACCAATCATTTGAATGATGTCAAACCAGCTGTAATGGTTGTCGGAGGATTATTTGATGCCGAAGATACCTATGGTGCATTTGAAACCTACAAACAGATTGAAAAAAGGAATAAAAAGAACAATTCAATCCTTGTTATGGGCCCTTGGTTCCATGGTGGTTGGGTTCGCTCGGAAGGAGATTCCTTTGGTGACATCAGATTCGGACAGAAAACAAGCTTGGATTACCAAAAGAAATTTGAAGAACCTTTCTTTGATTATTATCTAAAGGGGGAAGGTTCTTTTAATCCTGCTGAAGCAAATGTTTTCTTCTCAGGTTCCAATGAGTGGATTTCGTTTGATCAATGGCCGCCCAAAAATGCGGAAGAGGTTGATTTATTTTTAAATGGAAATGGGCAAATTTCCAAGTCCCCATTATCAGATTCTGAATCTTTCACAGAATATATTAGTGATCCCAATAAACCCGTACCTTTTCAAGAAGGGATAATCGAAAACAGAACTAGAGAATACATGGTTGCTGACCAGCGATTTGTCGCAAACAGACCTGATGTATTGGTGTTTGAAACAGAACCTCTAGAAGATGACCTCATATTATCAGGACCAATCACTGCAGAATTAAATGTTTCTATGACTGGAACTGATGCAGATTTTATTGTAAAAATAATTGATGTATATCCGGATACGTCCGCTGCCACCTCCCCAATTGATGAAAAGATTGTAATGGCCAATTATCAAATGTTGGTCAGAGGAGAAATTCTACGTGGCAAATTCAGAAATAGCTTTAGTAATCCAGAACCCTTTAAACCAAATGAAATCACTCCAGTTAAAATTACCCTACCGGATGTCGCCCATGTTTTTAAAAAAGGTCACAAATTTATGGTTCAAATACAACATACTTGGTTCCCTCTAGCTGATAGAAATCCTAATCAGTTTATGGACATCTATCAAGCTAAAAAAGAAGACTTTATTAAGAATACCCACAGATTGTATTTTGACAAAAACCATCCAAGTAAGATAAAAGTAACGGTCCCTGAAATTGTCATCAACAAAAGGTAAATTAAAATAATTGCATATTTTTTGTAACGATTTCAATCGAGCATATACTTACTATGTGATTAAAAACTATTAATATGAAAAAATACATTCTATCTGTATTTGCTATTTTGATGGCTATTGCAGTATTCGCACAAGACACCAATACTTTTTTATGGAAAGTTTCAGGAAATGGCTTAAAGAAAGATTCTTATGTTTTGGGAACATTACATATGGCATGTGGTCCTGATTTTAGAATTGATGATAAAATAAAGGAAGCTATCAAAGGGACTGATAGGATTGCCTTGGAATTAAACGCCAATAATCCTGAAACTGTGAAGGCTCTTCAGGCTAACATTGGTCCTGTCCCTGGTTTTTTTGATAATCTAGCACCAGAAAAAAAGAAATTGATTGATAGCGTTTTGACAGCTAAAAACTTAAACCCAGCTATGTTAGATCAAGTCGGCCCTGCTGTACTAGTTTCGTTGCTATCTATGCAGGCTTTCGAATGCCAGGATCCAGCAGCTATGAAATCTATGGAATTGGAATTATTAAAATTAGAGGGTGCTGAAGGTAAACCTGTAGATGAACTGGAAACAGCGGAATTCCAAATTAACTTAATGAACGAATTCTTTAAAGCTGAAGATTTATATACTTACTTGAGAGATATGGATATCATGAAAGCGGAAACTAAAAAATTAGTCGCTGCTTACTTCAATAACCAACCTAAAGAGTTAGAAGACTTAATGGCTAAAACTTCAACCATGAGTCCGGAAAAAGAAGAATTGATGCTGACTAAGAGAAACAAAGAATGGTTGAATAAAATGCCTGAAATGATGAATAATAACTCCGTATTCTTTGCGGTAGGTGCTGCTCACTTATTGGGTAAAAATGGAGTTATACAATTATTGAAAGATAAAGGTTATACCGTAACTCCTGTGATATAATTAAAATAAATTATAAAGAAATAGCCGCTAAAATTTAGCGGCTATTTCTTTATTATGACTTGACAATTTTAGTGACTTCATCAAATTCATCTTGTACTTCCTTAGATACCGGTTTCGAAAGCAATGAAACAACCACGATCGTTAAGAAACCCAGAATAAAACCTGGAATCATCTCATAGACATCTTTGTGGTCATGCGGAAGATAAACCCACAATAACACGGTTGCACCGCCTACTATCATGCCCAATAATCCTCCCATCGCAGTTGTCCTCTTCCAAAGTAATGACAATAAGATCAATGGACCAAAGGCTGCTCCAAATCCTGCCCAAGCATTTCCAACTAAATTCAAGATGCTATCTTTTGGAGTCAAGGAAAGTAATAAAGCAATGACAGCAACGATAAGAACGGACAGTCTGCTAACCATTAACATCGTCTTTGCTGAAGCTTGTCTATTAAAAAATGCACGATAAATATCTTCAGTCATAGAACTTGATGTAACCAATAATTGAGATGAAATGGTACTCATAACAGCGGCTAGTATTGCTGACAATAAAAATCCACCAATTAATGGATGAAACAAAACTCTCGAAACATAGATAAAAATCGTCTCTGCTAAAGCTTTTGAACCATCAAATTTTGTCATTGTCTCTGCATCAAATTTTGCAAGATATGCAATACCAAATAGACCAACCAACATAGCACCACCCACAGTAAAAATCATCCAGCTGATACCAATATTCCTTGCCTTTGAAATATCTTTAACGCTGTCAATGGCCATAAAACGAACTAGAATATGTGGCTGACCAAAGTATCCCAAGCCCCAAGCTAATAAAGATATGATGGAAATGGTAGTAGTACCTGTAAACAAGTTAAGATATGTTGGATTTTTATTTTCGATGATTTCCATAGTTTCTCCTAAACTTCCAATTTGAAAAACCATAACGATCGGTAAAATCACCAAGGCTGTAACCATAATGGTTCCTTGAACAAAATCCGTCAAGCTAACAGCTAGAAATCCACCTAAAAACGTGTATAGAACTACGACAAACGTTGTTACATAAAGTCCGGTGTAATAATCCATATTAAAGGCAGATTCAAATAATCTTCCTCCAGAGACCATGCCTGCAGATGTATAAAGAGTGAAGAACACTAAAATAAAAATCGATGACACAATCTTCAACAGTTGTGTTTTGTCATGAAATCTATTCTCAAAGAATACTGGCAAAGTAATGGAGTTTTTGGCTACCTCTGTATAGACCCTCAAGCGTGGAGCTACCAATACGTAATTCAAAAAGGCCCCTATCGTCAATCCAATGGCAATCCATGAACTAGATAATCCAGCTGCATACATTGCACCAGGCAATCCCATCAGCAACCACCCACTCATGTCAGCAGCGCCTGCCGACAAAGCGGTGACTGCAGCACCCATCTTGCGCCCTCCAATTAAAAATTCCTCCGAATTACTCGTCGATTTGCGCCAAGAATAAAATCCTATAAGCACCATCAACAACATATAAAGACCAATTGAGATTAATTCGTATGTATTCATGTATTTAGTTTAATATGCAAATATGCTATAAAATTGGAGAAATCTCCATCTCTTTTAAATGCTGGGTTAAAATTTTATCTGCAGTTTTATCGATCTTAGATAAATCCTTCAATAATATTAAGCCATCAATTTGATATGGGTAAATTTTCAAGGCATTATCTAATAGTTTGATAGCCTCCAAATTTTCTCCTGCTTTTATGTTTATCAAAGCTTTACTGACCAATTCTGAAGACTTATAAAATATTGAATTCTCAGGATTTAGCTTCTTAAGGAATGTTTTAGCTTCCTCTATTCTATCATTTGCAACCAACAACCTTATTAATCGCTGATTATTTAGTGGATCCAATCTTGCTGGATCTCCGCCTCTAACCATCAATTTCTCTAAATAGATAGCCAAATCACTGGTCATACCTAATTTGGAATAAACTTCAGCAAACAACAGTTCAAACTCAGGACGGTTGACTTGGGAAGCTTGTAAGGTTCGATAAATCTGTTGAAGATTCTTCAATGCTTCCTCATATTCATTATTTGCAATTAATGCTTCAATGTGCTGCGTACGAATGCTATAGTTTTGTGGCTTTTGAGAGGCCAAATAACTCAAAACTGCCACTTGATCTTTATTTCCCAATAAAGCTTTTTGCCAAGCGCTGAATGCCTTCGATTCATCTTTTCGATCCCTCAAATATGTTGAAATCTCAGAACCATTCTTCATATATTCCTCTGCCACATCCAAGGCATCCTTAAGCTTACCCCTTCTGAAGTAAGAATTCCGATATTTAAATGAATTCTGTGCCTTTTCCATATAATCCTTTTCATAATCATAGGCTTTTTTCAGCAATTCTGCTTGAGCTTGATAATTATCTGGATCCTTCGCTATGATTAAGTCTGCTTCCGTACTGTAAATAGGTGCATATTCCGAATCTATTTTCTTTGCAGCCTCAAGACGTATCTCGGCATCCTCATATTTTCCCTCTTCCACTAAATTTTCAACATACGCAATATGGGCTGGCAAATAATCGCTATCATATTGTAAGGCCGTATCTAAATATTTATAAGCTTCATTTAGATCATTCTTCGCAGCGTTAGTCGCTAGATTTACATAAACCTGGGACCAATTGGAGGCCATAGCACTATTATCCCCTGCCAAATAAGCCTTTTCATTCGTAATCAGTTCATCCAAAAAACGATACATTTCAGGATCCTTACTTTTTAGATCATTCAAGGTGTTCATTGATTTAAAATCTAATGGATGAACTTTCACCTTTTCGAAATAAGCAGGATAAGTTTGGGCAAAATATTCTGATTCATTGTTCTGTGAGTAATAATCCAATGTCAGGCCTTTTTCCATAGCATTGTAATACAGCTCCCGAATCTTACGATTTTGTCCATCTGTCAAAACCTGTCCATGAAATAAATGAACATATTCATGCAATAGTACATTTCGTTCCTCAAATGCTCCGCGCTCCACATATTCTATCGCTGCAGCACCAGAACCTACACCTCTAATATCCATCCATTGTCTATTGTCGAAGGTAGAATTGAATCTAAAATAAGGTGCTTTCATAGCTAAGGCCAAATCAACATGCAGCGGCGGAATAACAAATAATCGGTGCTGCTTTACTAAGAATGGAAAATAAACAGTCGATGTATACAATTGATTCCATGCCATGCCTTTAGCTACATTCCCCGGATAGTAGGCAACATCTGGGAATATTTCCAAAAAATCATCCATATTGTTGATCTTTGGATTTCTTAGAGATGACATGATATTATCGTATGTCTTCAGATATGGAATTCGTTTTGATTTGATAACAGCAGCTAATCCATTGTGAGCAGGGCCATAATGCTTTTTCCGGTTTAAAATGTCTAAGAATATCTTTTCAGATCTCGTTAACCTGGCTAATCTATCTGAAGCATCAAAATCACTGTACAGCAAAGATGCTTTGTGCATAGCAGGTAATATAGATTTTGAATGGGAAGCTTCAATTTCTTCTACTTTTCTTAATGCGGCATCAATTTGATTGCTTGTAAACAATTGATCTGCAGCTTCCAATTCTTGACGAATTTGCTTTTCATTTTCATCTACATAATCCGCAAAGGTCAAATTCGTATGGCCATTCCCCAAATGCCAATGTGATTGAAAATGCAATGGGTTTAGAGCCAAAGCGATGTCCCACTGTGCAACCATGTCATTTAATTGGGTAGCATCGATTCTTCGCCATATGGCGTAACCATAATAAAATCGTGCATCAGCATTTAATGGATTTATCTTTAAACCCTCCTTTAAAACTTCTTCCGCCTCTTTTGGCTTTTGATCCCAAAAAAACACGTCAGCTTTTAAAAAATAACCCGAGGCATTCTTAGGATGTTCTTGAATTAAATTATTCGCTAGAGCTAACGCGTCAGCATACTTTTTCTGAAGCATTAGAGAACGCCCTAGTATCAAGCTTATGTCAATGTCCTTAGGATTTTTCGCTAATAACTCCCGACTCAGTTTTTCTGCCTTGTCCAATTCCCAAGCTTCAATTTCCAACAGCGCAAATGAAGCCTGAACTTTTAAATTTTCCCTTTCTTTAGCTTTAAGACCGTTCAAAATATTTTCTGCAGCTTGAAAATCATTGTTTAACCAAGATATTTTGAATTTCAGCAAAGCACTTTCAACAATGCTTAAGGTTTTTGAATCTTTTATTGCTTTTGCAACAAAATCCCACTCCCCTAAATCTAAGAGATGATTCAGAAGTTCATACTGATATTTGGTATCAGTCTTTAAAGATTGAATCGTTTTATTCTTTTCCTGTTTTAAATAATTGTGTACAGCTTCTGTGTCGTTAATGAAATCTTGAGCGTAGGTAGTTCCGAAACAAAAGATTATAGATAGGATGAAACTTTTTATTTGCATGTCATGAATTATATAAAAGCCAGTCCTATTGAACTGGCTCAAATGATTTTTCTAATATTTTGCTGCTTGATCTGCCGCAGGCGTTGACTTTTTAATAAAGGCTCGAATATCTTCATTGGCCTTAATTAAATCTTCCTTTCGTAGATACATCATGTGGCCACTACGATACCCTTCAAAACTCATCCTTGATGAAAGTTTTCCTGAAGGATCCATCTGCCACATATTATATTTTGCATTAAAATAATCACATGCCCCATCATAATACCCAGATTGGACCATGACATGTAAATAAGGGTTTGCTGCCATAGCTTGCCTTAAGCTAAGACCTGTATTATCATTGCTTCGGTCCCAAGGATGAACATTGCCAAACATATTGTATTTGACATCCGATTTATAATTCAATTCGTTGGCATAGTAATAATTAATAGCCGGTGTGAAAGAATGTATCCATGAGGTCAACTCAGCATTGTAATCCGGTCTCTCACCACCATCCCTGAAATCCAAGCCGATGTACCTTGAATCTAGTCGTCCAATAGTTTGACCCTTGTCCCGCATTAGTTCTTTCCAATATAGGGAAGTCGGAATATCTAAATTATTTTGAGCAATAACAGTTTCAGACAAGCCTGAATACTTGGCCATCTTTTTAATTACTGCAGCTTTTTCATCCTCAGAAATACTCGAACCTTTTGCTATCGCCGGTAGGAGTTCATTGAGAGTAAATTGTTCAACTTCAGGCAATAGGTCATTTAAGTCTCTATTCTGTAATTCAGGTGTTAATCTCTTGTGGTACCAAGCTGTTGCTGCATAATAAGGCCAAATATTTGCCTTGGCAACAGCGCCATCACGTTTAATCCCCAACTCAGTCGGTGAAACCAAAATAACACCATTTAAATACATCCACTGAGCATTTTGAAGTTCTAATGCTAAACCTGAAACGCGTGTTGTACCATAACTCTCTCCGATTAGGTATTTAGGTGATGTCCAACGATTATTTCTAGTTACAAAAGTGTTCAACCATTCTGCTAGATATTTGATATCGGCATTGGTTCCGAAAAATAATTTCCGGTCAGCCTTCTCATCTAGAATACGTGAATACCCTGTATTTACCGGATCGATATAAACGATGTCGGCAACATCCAAAATCGTGTATGGATTTTCTTTTACACCGTAAGGTTGCAAAGGATATCCTTCGTCGTCAATGTTCAACAATCTAGGACCTGTATAGGCCAAATGCATCCACACGGAGCCGGAACCTGGACCGCCATTGAAAGAGATAACCAAAGGGCGCTTCTCCCGATTGCTAATCCCATCACGGGTATAATAAGTAAAATGAACTGTCGCCAGGACCTTACCATTATCATCCCAAATGGGTTGTGTACCGGCAGCAGCTGTATAGCCAAACTTTTGGCCGTTCGCTGTTATATTGTGCTTTGTAACAATTGTGCTATCCGCAAAAGGAATACGCTGCCCTTGCACGGAAAAACCTAAGATAAGGCATGTAAACAGTAGAATATAACTTCTCATATTTAAAAATCCATTAATTTTTGATTAGAAATGGAAGTTATAATTATTGTCTTGGATACCAAAATCAAGACTTACAAAAATCCTTAAAATTTAACTTGTGCTGTAAGTCCACTGATGTAAATATCCTTGCCTGCACTAACATCTTTTATATAGTCGCCAGCTTGGAACCATGTAAATTCACCACGAAAAGTTAAAAAACGATTAGGACTATATAAAAGAGCGCCTATTAATTGATTTCCTATATGTCTGTTCTGGCTTCCACCATCATCATAAATCTGAACCATATTCACACCATAAATCCCATCTGCTTTACTGTATCTCCAGAAAAAGTCATAATCTACAGAGAATTCTAAATCCTTTGCGAGCTGGAAGTTGATGGAAGGATGAAATTCAGCTAAGTTTGATGGACCAATCAATGCTGCCAATCCAAAATATGCGCCCTTGGGATACAACGCATTGAAAGACCCAACACGGTCCTTTTCACCTTGATCACCACTGATAAGCTCTGCTTTCAAACCAATTTCAGGCTTAAGAAAAACATCATCAAATGAATATGTAGTATTGATGGAAGCTGTCCAAGCCAGGATTTTCGAACTGCCCAGTTTTCCAAATTGCACAAGCCCTTCAATATCATAATTCCAAGAATCTAATCCTCCAAAAACTCGAGATCCAACAGAATGACGCAATTCTCTTCCTTTGACATCAGCAAATAATGCCGATTTCTTATAGAATCCAAGATAATAAGCATCGATACCACCTAAACCCGGGACGGATTTGAAAGTTGAATATGCACCCCATAGACGAGTGTCTTTATTAAAACCATCATCGAAAACACCTTTTTTTGCAAGAACGTAATGGGAATAAAACAAATCTAGATTTACATCTTTTGTCTTATACATGATTTTTGCAGCATCAAATGCTTGCCGATTATTTGGATTTTCCCTGACGGATATCAACCGCTGTGAACCATAAGATAATTCCTGTCTACCGACCCTAAAAGTCATGGAAGAATGGTCTGTGTCGAATGCTGATACGTCTACAAATGCTTGGTGCAGATCTAACGGATTTTCCTCCACCGGGGTGGTTATCGGTCTACTGCTCGCAAGACTGCTTTGAACTTGAACAAAGGCCCTCACATTTTTAGAAAAACGCCAATCTGTATGGAGCAGGAACCTCGACAACAAATAACCGTCTCCGTCATTTTCACTGTCGCCCCAATCTTCATTCTGAATATAGAAATATTGGCCTCTGGCCTCCCCTCCTACACTTAAATAACTATCGCTTTTCTGCTTTGAAAATGGGATATATTTCAACCCCTCATAAAATGTTCTTGAACTGTCTTTTGCCAAGTAACTATAATCTTCATTATAGCGCAAAGGCTTAAAAGAAGGTTGATCTTGGGCAAGAGCAATGCCATTGCTCAGCAATAATAAAATCCCAAATAGGCGCAAACGAACCATGTTTTTAAATCGTTTTTTTACTTTAAAAGATTTACAATGGCTATCTATTTTTGATTTTGGTAGCCACCATAATATTTCACGGGAGACCATTCCGGCAATACTGAAAGAGGCTTGGGAGCTACCTCCTGATAATCACTATCACCATATACTATTTTGCCATCTAAAATAGTCAATTTTGAGGTAATATTCTTTATCTTTTCAGCATCAATTTTAAAATAATCTTCGTCTAAAATGACTAAATCCGCATAGTATCCTTTTTCAAGCTTACCCTTCTTTTCATCCTTGATTAATTCATAGCCTTTATGAGTTGCTAATCGCAATGCAGTGGTCCGGTCAAGTATATTTTCTTCAGCCATTACTTGGTTTCCGCCGATGGTTTTTCCTGTTGTAATCCAGTAAAGAGCAACCCAAGGATTGTAGGATGCTACCCGAGTGCCATCTGTTCCCAATCCAACAGGAATACCCAGTTCAAGAATCCTTTTGATAGGAGGCGCAGCCAATGCTGGTTTTTTGCCGTATCTCTTAATAAACAATTCACCTTGGTAAGCCATTCTATGTTGAATAGCAACACCACCACCCAAACTTTTTATCCTCTGTAAATTCTCCTCACTGATCGTCTCGGCATGGTCTATAAACCACATATTATCCTTCAAGGATACCTGAGCATCTACTTTTTCAATGATATCTAAAAATCTCGTAATACTCTCATCGTATGTAGCATGGATACGAAACGGCCATTTCTTTAATGCTAATAATCTAATTACTGCCTTCAGATTGGTTTCCAATGTCATTGGTAATTCTGGTCGTGGAAAAAGAAAATTCTCGAAATCTGCAGCATCTGCGACTAGGTTTTCACCACCACCACCAATGTAATAGTCTATTTGATTGAATTTATTGTTGGCATGATTACCAACATCTGCCATTCCTACCCATTTTGTAAAGTCTTCCAGTTCCTTCCCTTTTTTCTGTGCAAACAGGAAATATGGTAAGCGAATCGTAATTTTCCCTTCTTTGTTCAAAGAATCGGTTATTCCATAGTCATCCGGAAAATTTTGAAAACCTCCTCCGGCATCCATCACACCTGTTACACCGATTCTGTTTAATTCGGTCATATATTTTAATGTAGAATTCACTTTTTGTTCTGGAGTAAGCTCAGGAAGTTTTGCCAAGGTAGAATATAATATGAATGCGTTAGGCTCAGCCACTAACAATCCTGTCGGATTGCCTTGTTCATCCTTTTCTATAAGTCCTTCGGGAGGATTAGGTGTGTCACCAGTGATATTTAATTTTGCTATACCAGCTTTGTTCAACCATGCTTTACCATATAAATAGAGGATAAATGTTGGTACATCACCTGTGACCGCATTAATTTCTTCAAGAGTTGGAAGTCGTTTTTCTTCAAATTGATATTCGTTCCAACCACCTACGACACGAATCCATTGGCCTTCAGGTGTGCTAGATGCCTGTTCCTTCAACATTTGAAGTGCAGTTTTTAAAGATGTTACCCCATCCCAACGCAATTCCGTATTATAGAAGCGTCCTCCGCGGATGACATGGCTATGGCTATCAAATAAACCAGGAATAACACGACGATTTCCTGCATCAATAACCTTTGTATTTTTGCCCTTCAATTTCAATATCTCACTGTTTGTTCCTGTTCTCAGAATTTTGTTCCCTGAGATAGCGATAGCCTCAGCCTCTGGGTTTTCATCTGATAAAGTAGTGACTTGAGCATTACGAATGATAATGTCTGCTCTCTGTCCAAATACTGGGGCGATCAATACGACCGTCACAAGAATACTAAATGCTTTTTTTAACATAATTGTATGGTTTTTTTAAAGCGGACATGTTGCCATGCCCGCTTACTGTTGAATTAATAGTGTTAGTGCTTCAACATCTCTCTTGAGTATTGAATCCCAATACCGTAAGATCCAGCATATTTAACAACTAGGTCGTTAACTGCTTTATAGGTGTCTTGACGTGCCCAATCACGTTGTAGCTCTAATAAATATTGAATTGATGTCATCGGTTTGGCACCTGCTTGTACCATTCTTGTGATCGCTTGATCATGAGCTTCTTTGGTAACATCTCCTGAAGCATCTGTAATCACATAAACATCATAACCATCATTCAATGCTGACATTACAGGACCAACAACACACACACTAGTCCATAAACCTGCCATCACAATCTTTTTCTTTCCTTTACCGGTAATCGCTTTGTAAGCTTTTACATCTTCCCAAGTGTTCATCGTAGTTCTATCGATAAACTCCGCTGTATTTGGGTAAAACTCTAAAATCTCAGGAAATACGGGTCCACTGAATGACTTCTCCGCAACAGTAGTAACAACAGTAGGGATTTTGAAAATCTTGGAAGCACCAGCAACCAATCCAGTATTGTCTCTCAACTCGTTCATCGGAATACTGTGAGTAGCAAATGCCATTTGACCTTCGTGATCTATTAAGACTAAAGAATGATTCGTCGGATTTAAAAGCTCAGGACTTGGTTTTTGAGCGAATGTAATAAGTGAAGCTACACCTAATGCAATTGTTAAGATTACTTTTTCATTTTGATTAATTATTAAACGTTTGTTATTTTATTTTGTTTATTGTATTGTATTTTTGCGAAATTTATTTTCCATCCGATAAATTATCCAAGGATCATTGGGACTTCCATTAATAGAATTTTGGTAGATGGTGAAGTGGATCTTATTTCTATAGAGCTGATATTCCATAACCCGAATCCATCCCTACTATTTAGATTTTGATTACCTACCAGCGCACTTCCCTCAATCAAGAAGACATATAGACCATTACCTGACTTCTTAATTTTATAATTACTGATAACACCAGCCTCAAACTCTCCTAAGTGAAACCAAGCATCTTGATGTATCCACACGCCATCATCATCATGGTTAGGGGACAGTATTTGTTGGAATCTATTTTGAGTGAATTTTGATCTATAGATTGTTGATCATATCTTGGTGCTACATTCCGGCGATTTGGATAGATCCATATTTGAAGGAATTTGACAGGACGATCTTCATTATAATTGAATTCGCTGTGCATAACTCCTGTTCCTGCACTCATAACTTGGATATCACCATTCTTGATCACAGATACATTTCCTAAATTATCCTTGTGTTCCAGATCTCCGTCTAATGGAATACTGATGATTTCCATATTGTCATGGGGATGGTTCCAAACCCTTTTCCACCCTCTACAACATCATCATTCAAAACTCTCAATACACCAAAGTGCATACGCTCAGGGTTATGATAATGGCAAAACTGAAGGTATGATGGCTCAGCAACCATCCATGATCCGCCTTGCCTCTGGTAGTTGAATAATGAATTACTGAATTGTCTCTGGAGATTAGAATCCGTATTTGGAATATGTTGAAACCAATAAAATCTAATGGTGCTAGTTCTTCTATTTCGTTTTTTAGGATATTCCCTAAAGCTGCAGTAGCTGCGAACATCCCCGTTCCTACAAAACCTTTTTTTATGAAATTCTTTCTGTCCATTACTGTTTGTTGTTTGATGAAACAAAATTAGGACGTCTAAAACCCCTATCCATTGAACTAGTTAAAGAAATGTTTAATTAGTAAAAAATAAAAAAGCCCGAACATATTGTCCGGGCTCAATTAAAAAAAATAATATGATCAGCCTTTTGCAAGTCTCTTTTTTATGATACTCACAAACTCAGCTGAAACTCCAAGGTATGAAGCAATATAATATTGAGGTACGCGTAAGGGGATACTCGGATAAAGCTTTAAGAAATCCAAATAGCGCTCTGGTGCCTTTTGTGGCAATGGTATTGATCAACCTATTCTGAAGGACTGAAAGATTCCGCTGAACCAATAGCCGGAAGAACAGCTCAAATTTTGGCAAGTCCATCAAGAGTTTTGCCTTGCTAGTTGGTGTCAACACCAACATCTCTGTTTCTTCTAAGGTCTCAATAAAAAATTTGGAAGGCTTTTGGTCATGGAAAGATGCAATGTCACTTACCCACCAGTCTTCAATACCAAAGGAGATGGTTACTTCAAAACCATTCTCATTGACATAAAACGTCCTGACGCAACCCTTTATAGATATAACCTTCAAACTGACAGATATCTCCCTCCCGTAATAGAATGGTCTTTGGAGGAATTTTCCGAATCTTCAGATGATCTATAAAGATCTGTTGCTGCTCAGCGGTCAACTGAATATACTTGCAAACATTATTTTACTATTTGAATGTACATGAGACCAGGAAGGTTAAAATTCATAATTAGGGAAAAGACTATAAATTTCATTCTTAAGAAGCCCGCTGCCACCTCCAAAATGTTGGATGACCTTAATATGATCATCCACACATAGTGCATAAGCCTTAATGCCAATTTCGGTAAACTCTGGTAGGCCTGAACTTAAAATAATAACATCAACAGGATGGTTGTTCAGATAAGTTTTTAGTTCATTTTCATCATCCATCACATAAGCAGTCCACCCGGTGTTATTCTCAATCAACCTCTTCAAGGTATTGAGAATATCCACATTCTTTCCTATCACTACAAAATTAAGCAGTTTCATTAATAATATTATTATTTAACTAAAAAATGATTTTAAACCATGGTTAAAGTTTATACTCGAAAATATATTTGTAACACAAATACAAAAATTAACCTTGAAATAATAAAGAAACGTTTAACTAGTTATAATAAATGGGGAGGTAGATGTGGGATATGAAGATGTGAGATATGAGATAGTAAGCGACAGGACCTAAAATTGATAGACAAAAGACATAAGACATAAGACAATAGACATTAGACAATAGACATTAGACAATAGACATAAGACAAATAGACATAAACAATAGACATAAGACAATAGACATAAGACAACAGACATACACATAATAGCCATAGGGAACCAACCCCTGTAAGGGTGACACTATTATAGAATACATGTTATTATAACCCGTGCAACCCGCTAGGGGTGTAACTATTATAGAAAATAGATCATAGCGACGCCACACAGCCCTGTAGGGGTGTAACTATTATTAGAAATGATCATGCGACGCCACACAGCCCTGTAGGGGGTGTAACTTTTATAGAAATGATTATACGATGCCACACAACCCTGGGTAGGGGTGTAACTATTATAGAACAATGTCCTTATAACCCATGCAACTCCGCTAGGGGTGTAACTATTATAGAAAAATGATCATGCGATGCCACACAACCCTGTAGGGGTGTAACTATTATAGAAAAAAATGGCCATAAACCCCAAAAACCCCATCGGGGGTTAAATGCCGGAGGCATTGAAATGTCTCTTAAATGCCGTAGGTATGAAATATCTATAGAAATGAAAATCACCCCAAACACCAGCGCCGTAGGTGCGGCATGTTTGTTAAATGCCCCGCTATAATAGTGTCACTACAGATGGGTTGTGCTATTATCGGAATTGATATTTCAAGCCAAACAATCCTGTTAAGGGTGCAACTATTATAGAAAAATGTCATATTAACCCATACAACCCTGTAGGGGTGTAACTATTATAGAAGAATGCCAGTATAACCCCAACAAACCCCGCTAGGGGTGTAACTATCATAGAAATGATCATGCGACGCCACACAACCCTGTAGGGGCTGACCCATCATGGCGGCCGGCAATTGGGGGACGGCCATAAAACAGGAAAGCCCGATGTCCTCATGGACAACGGGCTTCCGTATAAAATTAGGCACCGACCTACTCTCCCACCTGTTACGGCAATACCATCGGCTCTGGCGGGCTTAACTTCTCTGTTCGGAATGGGAAGAGGTGGACACCGCCGATATAGGCACCTGAATACCTTTTTGACAGACATTGCTCTGTCATTGACATGTTATTGGAAGAAAGGAGGTTAAAAAGAGAGAGGACAACAGACTATCCGCATTGGAAAGCTTCGGGCTATTAGTACCACTCGGCTTTGGTCTCTCAACCTTTACACCTGTGGCCTATCGACGTCGTAATCTCCGACGACCCTTATGAGGAAGTCTCATCTCGTGGCTAGTTTCGCACTTAGATGCTTTCAGCGCTTATCTATCCCGGACGTAGCTACCCTGCCGTACACCTGGCGGCATAACAGGTTCACCAGCGTCCGTCCAAACCCGGTCCTCTCGTACTAAGGTCAGATCCACTCAAACTTCCAGCGCCCACAACAGATAGGGACCGAACTGTCTCGCGACGTTCTGAACCCAGCTCGCGTGCCACTTTAATGGGCGAACAGCCCAACCCTTGGGACCTTCTCCAGCCCCAGGATGTGACGAGCCGACATCGAGGTGCCAAACCTCCCCGTCGATATGAGCTCTTGGGGGAGATCAGCCTGTTATCCCCAGAGTACCTTTTATCCTTTGAGCGATGGCCCTTCCATACAGAACACCGGATCACTATGTCCGTCTTTCGACCCTGGTCGACTTGTAGGTCTCACAGTCAAGCAAGCTTATGCCATTGCACTCCTCGTACGGTTACCAAGCGTACTGAGCTTACCTTTGAAAGCCTCCGTTACCTTTTTGGAGGCGACCACCCCAGTCAAACTACCCACCAAACAATGTCTCCCGGATGCCGGATTAGAAACCGAATACAGAAAGGGCGGTATTTCAAGGGCGTATCCGCGATTCCTGGCGAAACCGCTTCGACTACTCCCGCCTATCCTACACATCCTGTACCCAATTTCAATGTTAAGCTATAGTGAAGGTTCATGGGGTCTTTCCGTCCCGTTGCGGGTAACCGGCGTCTTCACCGATACCACAATTTCACCGAGCTCATGGCTGAGACAGCGCCCAGATCGTTACACCATTCGTGCAGGTCGGAACTTACCCGACAAGGAATTTCGCTACCTTAGGACCGTTATAGTTACGGCCGCCGTTTACTGGGGCTTCGATTCAATGCTTCTCCTTGCGGATGACATCCCCTCTTAACCTTCCAGCACCGGGCAGGTGTCAGGCCTTATACCTCATCTTTCGATTTTCGCAAAGCCATATGTTTTTGCTAAACAGTCGCCTGGGCCTTTTCACTGCGGCTTCTCCACCCGGAGGTGGAGGAAGCGCCCCTTCTCCCGAAGTTACAGGGCCATTTTGCCGAGTTCCTTAGCCATGATTCACTCGAGCACCTTAGGATCCTCTCCTCGACCACCTGTGTCGGTTTGCGGTACGGGTCTTGATGACCTGGAGCTTAGCGGGTTTTCTTGGAAGTCTGCTTACCTGCGCTATCAGCGCCCCCGAGGGTTTGCTGTACTATCGGGCTTCGGCTGTACCGGCGGATTTGCCTACCGGTCCAATACCTTTGCCTTCAACGAACTATTCCGTCAGTTCGCGGCAGTGTCACTACTCCGTCACCACATCGCAGTCATCAACAGTACGGGAATATTAACCCGTTGGCCATCGGCTGCCTCCATTCGGATGCGCCTTAGGTCCCGACTGACCCTGATCCGATTAGCGTTGATCAGGAAACCTTGGTCTTTTCGGTGGGCGGGTTTCTCACCCGCCTTATCGTTACTTATGCCTACATTTGCTTTTCCATCAGTCCACCACAGGTCGCCCTGCGGATTCGCCCCCGATGGAATGCTCCCCTACCAGTGCAACACGAAGTTGCAATCCATAGCTTCGGTACCGTTCTTGATGCCCGTTTATTATCCACGCCCGGCCGCTCGACTAGTGAGCTGTTACGCACTCTTTAAATGAATGGCTGCTTCCAAGCCAACATCCTAGCTGTCTGGGCAACCGGACCTCGTTAGTTCAACTTAGAACGGATTTGGGGACCTTAGCTGATGGTCTGGGTTCTTTCCCTCTCGGCCTTGGACCTTAGCACCCAAAGCCTCACTGCCGGCCATATCTAGCAGCATTCGGAGTTCGTCTGGATTTGGTAGGATTTGACTCCCCGCACCCAATCGGTAGCTCTACCTCTGCTAGACTCCATGCCGACGCTGTTCCTAAAAACATTTCGGGGAGTACGAGCTATTTCCCAGTTTGATTGGCCCTTTCACCCCTACCCTCAGGTCATCCGGAAACTTTTCCAACGTTTATCGGTTCGGTCCTCCAGTACGTGTTACCGCACCTTCAACCTGCCCAAGGGTAGATCACAAGGTTTCGCGTCTACCTCGTCCGACTCTGCGCCCTGTTCAGACTCGCTTTTCGCTTCGGCTCCTGGCCTTAAGCCATTAACCTTGCCGGACAAGAGTAACTCGTAGGCTCATTATGCAAAAGGCACGCCGTCACGGAATCGCTCCGCTCCGACCGCTTGTAAGCACACGGTTTCAGGTTCTTTTCACTCCCCTGTTCGGGGTTCTTTTCACCTTTCCCTCACGGTACTGGTCCACTATCGGTCTCTCAGGAGTATTTAGCCTTGCCAGATGGTGCTGGCGGATTCCCACAGGATTTCTCCGGTCCCGCGGTACTCAGGATACCACTATGCCTGTATTCTTTGCCTGTACGGGGCTCTCACCCTTATCGCGCAGTTTCCCACCTGCTTCCAGTTCATAGCACAGTACAACCTCGTGGTCCTACAACCCCATGCATGCCGTGACATGCATGGTTTGGGCTCTTTCCCGTTCGCTCGCCACTACTTGGGAAATCATTGTTATTTTCTCCTCCTACGCCTACTTAGATGTTTCAGTTCAGCGCGTTCGCCTCATTTGATGGCATGCCTTCAGCATGCCGGGTTGCCCCATTCGGAAATCCACGGATCGAGTCGCATTTGCCGATCCCCGTGGCTTATCGCAGCTTATCACGTCCTTCATCGCCTCTGAGAGCCTAGGCATCCCCCGTGTGCCCTTGTTTACTTTCTTCGCGCCACCACCCCTTTTGCCAAGTGGTGGGCTGCTTTCGGTGCACCGCATTGCTGCAGTGAACCTCTGTTGTCTTCTCTTGTTAATCTCTTTTCTTCCAATATGTCAAAGAACTCTTCGTCGCACCAAAAGGTGCGGACCTGTGGAGAATAACGGATTCGAACCGTTGACCCCCTGCGTGCAAGGCAGGTGCTCTAGCCAGCTGAGCTAATTCCCCGCGGTGGTAGTCCCGAGCAGACTTGAACTGCTGACCCCTACATTATCAGTGTAGTGCTCTAACCAACTGAGCTACGGGACTAGCTTATCTCTCTCATCTTCTCTCGGTGACGATCACCCCGATACCGGGATGGGCACTTTCTTCTGAATCTGTCTTCTTTTTTTTCCTTGGATCATGTATGTGGCGCAGCGGCCCCGGCGCGGGCTCTAGAAAGGAGGTATTCCAGCCGCACCTTCCGGTACGGCTACCTTGTTACGACTTAGCCCCAATTACCGGTTTTACCCTAACACGCTCCTTGCGGTTACATGCTTTAGGTACCCCCAGCTTTCATGGCTTGACGGGCGGTGTGTACAAGGCCCGGGAACGTATTCACCGCGTCATTGCTGATACGCGATTACTAGCGAATCCAACTTCACGGGGTCGAGTTGCAGACCCCGATCCGAACTGTGAATGGCTTTTCGAGATTGGCATCACATTGCTGTGTAGCTGCCCGCTGTACCATCCATTGTAGCACGTGTGTAGCCCCGGACGTAAGGGCCATGATGACTTGACGTCGTCCCCGCCTTCCTCTCTGCTTGCGCAGGCAGTCTGTCCAGAGTCCCCACCTTTACGTGCTGGCAACTGGACATAGGGGTTGCGCTCGTTGCGGGACTTAACCCAACACCTCACGGCACGAGCTGACGACAGCCATGCAGCACCTAGTTTCCTGTCCCGAAGGACGCATCCGTCTCTGGATGCTTCAGTAACTTTCAAGCCCGGGTAAGGTTCCTCGCGTATCATCGAATTAAACCACATGCTCCTCCGCTTGTGCGGGCCCCCGTCAATTCCTTTGAGTTTCACCCTTGCGGGCGTACTCCCCAGGTGGATAACTTAACGCTTTCGCTTGGACGCTTACGGTATATCGCAAACATCGAGTTATCATCGTTTAGGGCGTGGACTACCAGGGTATCTAATCCTGTTCGATCCCCACGCTTTCGTGCATCAGCGTCAATAACGGCTTAGACAGCTGCCTTCGCAATCGGTGTTCTGAGACATATCTATGCATTTCACCGCTACTTGTCTCATTCCGCCGTCTTCAACCGCATTCAAGCACTTCAGTATCAAGGGCACTGCGACAGTTGAGCTGCCGTCTTTCACCCCTGACTTAAAGTGCCGCCTACGCACCCTTTAAACCCAATAAATCCGGATAACGCTCGGATCCTCCGTATTACCGCGGCTGCTGGCACGGAGTTAGCCGATCCTTATTCTCCGGGTACGTTCAGCCCACTACACGTAGTGGGGTTTATTCCCCGGCAAAAGCAGTTTACAACCCATAGGGCAGTCGTCCTGCACGCGGCATGGCTGGTTCAGGGTTGCCCCCATTGACCAATATTCCTTACTGCTGCCTCCCGTAGGAGTCTGGTCCGTGTCTCAGTACCAGTGTGGGGGATTCTCCTCTCAGAGCCCCTAGACATCGTCGCCTTGGTGGGCCGTTACCCCACCAACTAGCTAATGTCACGCGAGCCCATCCATATCCTATGAATATTTGACGCCGGAACGATGCCGTCCCGGCGTGTCATGCGGTGTTAATCCGGATTTCTCCGGGCTATCCCCCTGATATGGGCAGGTTGCTCACGCGTTACGCACCCGTGCGCCACTCTCACCGGAAGTAGCAAGCTACTCCCGGATCCCGTCCGACTTGCATGTATTAGGCCTGCCGCTAGCGTTCATCCTGAGCCAGGATCAAACTCTCCATTGTAAAATGAAGTGTAAGACCGTGACTATTCATAATAAATAGAAACGTCTTGTTTTTAATGTTTTCCTCCCGCTCCGGGATACCTGAATTGATTTATCTTGTATATCTTTTCAGCGTATGCTTCCTTGCGGAAACTCCGCTGCGCTACATGATCATTTAAAGAACTTATCTCGCCTCCGCTTCGCGCTTCGGCTCTATGCTGTAAAGTACACTGATGTACCTTCAAACTGTCATTTCCGTTGGCTCCGGGCGTCGCGCCCATCGCCGTTTCCCCTGGTTGGGACTGCAAAGGTAGGAGCTTTTTTCGAATCCGCAAAATTTATTTTGAAATAATTTTCGCGGCCCCTTTTCGGCTTCCCGTGCCGGCAATGTGCCGCCTGCGGTGTCGCCCGTCCTTCCCCCTATTTCAGTGGCGTTTCCGCCGTCCCTCCCTTGCGGAGTGGTGCAAAGATAGGGACATTTGCACATTACTTCCAAGACCACGGCACAACATTTTTTGCCCAAGGGGCGTAACTCGCTATCCCATTGAAAGATAATTTTTCGGCCGGGCAGCAGATTACCGGCACCCGGGTGCGCCAGCGGGGGAAAGCGCGCCCCCGGCCGACCCCGGCGGGCACGGAAACGGAACGGTGGCCGGTGCGGACACCGGCCACGGCAATGAGGGCCCGGCACGGCAAAAATTCTTTCCAAATTTGATCCACATTTTAGATCACGTCAATCATTTTCACCCTTGATTGGCATTTCCGCCTCTGGGCATTTACACTTTTCACCTTTCCATCTTTCGATCATTAAAATCACGTCTCATCTATGCCTTTCTCCGTATAATCATGTTGATCATGTTTAATCAGATCAATCATAGTTTAACCATATCAGTCATTTTCACCTTTGATTACATTTCCTCCTTTGTGTCTTTCCACAGATAATCATGTTGATCACGACTAATCAGATCAATCACAGTTAAATCATCTTCATCAGGATTAATCATAGTTTAACAGGTGGCCGGTGAGGACACCAGCCACGGCGGTCGTTTTAATCTCCTTCCACTCTCCTTCCACTCTACGTCCACTCTCAGTCCTCTTTCGTTCGCACCTCGTTCGCACCTCGTTCGGGTGTTTTCCGAAGCAGCTCCGAACAAGGTCCGTACAAGGTCCGAACGAGAGACAAACCAGAGTATACCGAGAAAGGAACAAGACCATAACAAGAACCCTCAGAGTCAATATCAAGTATGAAACAGAAAAACTGTAAATCAAGGGTAAAACAAAAAAGCCACCTTGGTCCGAATCCAAGATGGCTTTATAATAAATTTCTATTTAGCGTTGAGGTCTATTTCTTAAAAACCCAAAATCTCTGCATGGTATAATTGAATCCCAGTGAAACGACGATTTCAACAATAGCCTTTGACAACAAGAAATGCCACTGCCATAAATTCACAAAAACAAAAATCCCCAAAGTCTTCAATGTGATACTACCAAGAACTACAACAATAAACTTCCAGAGCTGACTGCCCAAGGATTTTTCTGTATTCCCAAATGACCAGTACCGATTGATTGTAAAGTTAACGATAGCCCCCAGGCTCCCGCTGACCACGTTCGAAAATGGAGCCGTGAATCCCAGAACCTTATAACAAAAAGTATAAATACCGAAGTCCGATATCCCGCCAACAAAAGCGGATAACTGAGCTCGAAGAAATACCCTAAGTTTATCTGACATCTTTAATCGTTTACTTCTGCTTGTTTAAGTTTGTTCGCTTTTTCTTCTTTATCCTTGGCATCACCAAGGTCCAAAAGTTTTTTCGTGTCCCCAATGTTGATAAAGAACAGGATGATACAGATTCCCAACACTGAATAGTTGATGGAACCTGGCACTAGAACCTCAAGAACCAAGACCAAGCTGATGATCACCCTAATTTCAGTAGGGCCCAACAGACCCGCATCGATCGTATATTGATCTGTGATCCTGTATCTCAGCTGAGAGATTATCATCGCCCAACCATATAGTGCTACCAAGGTAAAACCAAGATATTTAAAATCGCCGACAGCATAAAAGACATACCCCAGTCCGATGAACACCGTTGAAACCCAGTCCATAACGATATCTAGGGCAAAGCCATACCATTTTCTTGATTTATTTCGGTAGAAGGCAATCCTTCCGTCCAATGAGTCTCCAAACCACTGAACAAAAAATCCAACAATCCCCAAAAGAAGATAGTTGATGTTGACATATTCTGCGAGTAGAAAGCTGCCCAAGATCATAAAAGACCCAAACAGACCAATGGCCGTCAATCCATCTGAGGAGATCCACTCCGGGATTTTCGGAACCAGATAACTGATCAGTCTTTGTTCTGGAATACTTAAAATATTCGTACGCTTTCTATCTTGAAAAAGCTTTTTATTGATTTGTTGTTCACTCATTTCATAGGAAATTTTAGAGCCACTTATTTTCTTTGTACCAAATTAAACTCTCTTTTAAGGCCCGTCTGAAGGTTATATTGAGGCTTAAAATCAAGATTATTCATCGCATGGGTAATATCACAGCCCCAGTTTTCTGCCGTCAGTTCTCGTAAACGCTCGGGATAGATCACTGGCGTTTTTGAAGAATTGCGATACAGTCTTTGGGAAATTTCTGCCACGCTCCGCACAAGTCCCAATGGCACATGCATGCGAAACATTCTTTTTTGGAATACTTCCTTAAATATCTCAGCCATAGCATAGCGAGAGTAAACTTCACCATCGCTAATATTATAAATCTGGAGACCATCCTGCTTCACTATAACACCCTTCAATAGCACATCGACCAGATCTTTCACATAGATAAAGCTCAATTTCTGCGGATTTCTGCCGATATAAGGATCAAAACCTTTTTTCATGGTGTCAAAAAGAATGAAAATATCTTTTTCACGGGGGCCATAAACAGCAGTAGGCCTAAAAATGGAAACAGGGGCATCCGTGAATTTCTGTTGGATCATCAATTCAGAGGCTTCCTTGCTTTTTCCGTATACTGTTAAAGGATTATAGGGGGTGTTTTCAGTAATCAGTTTTTCGCTGCCATAAGGTATGGGGCCAATTGCTGCCAGACTACTGACATAGCTGATCCGCTCCAAAGGCATCTCAGCAGCAGTTGCAGCATCCAAGATACTATCGGTATAGCCGACATTGACCAGTCGCATAACGTTTTCATCCTTTGCTTTTGTCATTGCCGCAGCATGGATGATATAGCTGTACTGTTCTTTATTGAAAAGGGATTTTAATTCTTGTGGGTTTCCCAGGGTCTGGGAATACGAATTGATCAACGAAGGGCTCAATATCCCTGATGTTGCTGGATTTTCTGACCGCAGCATGCACTTCGAGCCCTAAATTTTGGGCAGCCTCAACAAGGTGAGAGCCTACAAAACCGCTCGCACCAGTTATGAAAATCTTTTTTTTCATATCGCTTTTTCAAAAAGACGATACCGCTTATAGAATTCGGCATTGATTTGTTCAATAGCGTGATTCATGAGGTAGTTGTGGTCCAACATCCAAGAGCATTCAGCTTCCTCGATGCCAGATGGGATGGCATTCTTGATAATCCTCCCATACAAACAAGCTTCAATTCCCAATTTTCTATAATTATCCAAAACACCAAGCATCAATACCCTTAGGGATTTGATCTTTTTTCTTCCAAATAATAGCTTTGAAAATTCCTGTCGGGAACAGTCTTCCTCGTTTAATTTTGATTTGGATTTCATTAATATTTGGAATACCAAGTGCAAAACCGATGAGCTCATTGTCCTTTTCTGCAACAATACAGTATTTCGGATCAACGATCATCTTTAAATCTTTTGCGGTATGTGCAAATTCATCGTCAGTCATTGGAACGAAACCTAAGTTTTTGTCCCAAGCCTTATTATAGACTTTCTTGATCTTTTCTGCCTCATTGGCAAAATCCTTCAAGTTAATCTGTCTCAATATAATTCCAGATCTACCCAACCTTTCTTCCAATTTATCGAGTAACATTACAGAGCGTTTATTGGAATTTTCCTTATTGACAAGATAAGCTCTTAAGTCGACTTTTTTCTCAAAGCCGGCCTGCAAAATCAAATCTTGATAATAAGGGAAGTTGTATGGCATCATTGCCATCGGAGGTCTGTCAAAGCCTTCCACTAATAATCCTGTTGAATCATTGGTGGTCAGGTTGATTGGTCCAACGATATTGTTGGCTCCCTTTTCTTTAACCCATTCTTCTGCTGCCTGAAACAACTTGTCGGCCACCTCTTGGTCGTTGATACAATCGAAAAATCCAAATTGGCCTTCATTGACATTATTGAAGGCGTTGTGGTTTGTATTGTAGATTCCGGCAATCCTACCTACGATCTTTTCGCCTTGGTAGGCTAAGAAAAGTTGCAGGGAGGAGTGTTTGAAGAAAGGATGTTTATTAGGATTTAACATATCATCCTGTGCAACAAAAGCTCAGGAACATAATTCGGATCTCCTTCATAAAGGTCATGAGGAAAATCGATGAATTTTGCTCTTTGTTTTTTAGTTTCAACCAGGAACTATCGTAATCACCTTGATAAAATTTTATTCGCTAAAACTTTCTACCTCCAACGTTTTGAAAACCTTAGTCATTTTCTCAACAGCTTCATCGATCTGGTCGAACGTATGTGTAGCCATAAGAGAGAAACGGATCAAGGATTCCTCAGCTGGTACTGCAGGCGCAACTACTGGGTTCACGAAAACTCCGTCGTCCTGTAGCATTTTGGTAACAATATATGTTTTTTCGTTGTTTCTTACGAAGACTGGTAAGATAGGACTTTCAGTAGCACCTAGGTCAAAACCGTTTTCTAACAACAATTTCTTAGCATAATTTGTGTTTGCCCATAATCTTTCGATATGTTCAGGCTCAGTTTGAATGATCTCTAATGCTTTCAATGTAGAAGCTACAGAAGCAGGAGTCATACTGGCGCTGAACATCAACGATCTTGCTCTATGTTTAAGGTATTCGATTGTATCGCTATCTGCAGCCACAAAACCTCCCAAAGAAGCGAATGATTTACTGAATGTACCCATGATCAGGTCTACTTGATCAGTCAAACCAAAGTGGCTTGCTGTACCGGCACCTTTTTCACCGATTACACCCAAACTATGTGCATCATCACATAATATGGCAGCATCATATTCGTTTGCTACTTGAACAAGCTCAGGTAGTTTAACGATATCACCTTCCATAGAGAAAATGCCATCGGTAGCAATCAATTTGAAGCTCTCTTCAGGTAAACGAGACATTTTGTCTCTTAAATCATCAATGTTATTATGTGCGTATTTGATTACTTTAGAGAATGAAAGACGAGAGCCGTCGATAATCGAAGCATGGTCACGTTTCGTCAAGTAGGATATAGTCATGACGACCAGTCAAACAAGATAAAGGACCTAAGTTAGATTGAAAACCTGTGCTGAAAAGAATTGCAGCTTCCTTGGCCTACATAATCAGCAAGTTTTTCTTCCAATTCAACGTGAATATCCAAGGTTCCATTTAAAAAACGAGATCCTGCGCATCCAGTACCATACTTTTCCAATGCATCTTGAGAAGCTTTGATAATACGTGGGTCAGTAGTTAACCCTAAATAGGAATTTGAACCAAACATCAAAACCCTGCGCCCATCAATTTTAACCTCTGTATCTTGTTTGGATTGGATAGGTCTAAAATAAGCATATAAGTTTTTTGACTTGATATCGCCCAACTCGCCATTTAAAAAACGCGCGGTTCTTTCGTTTAATTTTCCCTTGCTCATTCGTCAGGTATCTATTTTCTCAATAATATTTACTTTTTGAACTTTTAACAAAAATCGTCAAAAATCCCACAAAGGTACAAAACTAGATTTATTAACATAATAAAATCATGCTTATATTACCTTTCTTTACAAAAAATCGACGCAAACATACAAAACTTAAACTTCAAATTATGTTTTGATTGACATATAAATATCATAAAATTAAATTAATATTAAGAGAATGTTTACAGTAAATTACTTTGAAATTTTGCAAAAATTCATAAATTCTTACATTTGTGCTTCAATATAAATAATAAAAATGGCAATTTCATCAACGGTTAACATCAAAAACAAGCGCGCATCCTTTGAGTATCACCTACTTGACACCTATGTTGCCGGTTTGGCTTTATTGGGTACCGAGATAAAATCCATCCGTGAAGGCAAGGCAAATATCAACGATAGTTTCTGTGCATTTTTTGAAGATGGGCTCTATATCAGAAATATGCACATCGCAGAATACTCTTTCGGTTCGTTCTATAATCATGAATCTAAAAGGGACAGAAAGCTTTTGTTGACGAAAAAAGAACTGAAAAAACTACGTGAAAAAGGGGAAGAAAAAGGGTTTACAATCGTCCCATTGAGGATTTTCATCAATGAAAGAGGATTTGCCAAAGTGGAGATCGCCTTGGCTCAGGGTAAAAAAGACTTTGATAAGCGTGAAACCATCAAAGAACGTGAAAGCAAAAGAGAGCTTGACCGCGCTATGAAACGCTAATATCACTCTTCCGCTGATAATTTCCAGGAGTAATCTGTTCTCTTGATTTGAATATTCTGATAAAATAATTGACATCGCTGAAGCCACAGGCATAACAAACTTCTTTGATAGTCATATTTGCACTCAGCATTTCCTTAGCTTTTCGAAGACGCTCTTGAATCACCAACTCCATCGGTGTAATGCCATATTCATCCTTGAACAACCTGAAAAGGCTCGCTTTACTCATATTCGCTTTTAGGCTTAGATCATCAATCGTTAGTTTTTCAGATAAATGTTCCGAATATATTTTTTCAAATGAGAAATCGACTCATTAACCTGTGCCGTTGGTTCCATTAATTCGCCCAATTGCTGCTGTTGGATAATTCTGATCAGCAATTCTTTAAAAAGCAAATCAGCTAGCACGTCTTTATATGGATCACTGCTGATCATATTCGTAAACAACTTGCTGGTTAGGGTAGCCAACTCATCCGTATTTACCAAATGGAATTTATTCCATGAGAAATCCCATGATAATTTATTTTCTATTCTTGGGTAAGTCTTGTTCAAATATTGAATTGTTTCTTCAATCTTGTCTGCAGAGATCAACAAAGCTGTACATTGCGTGGGATCCTGGATCTGAGCTTCAGGAAAGTCGATTTGCATTTTTCTATGTGCAGGAAGGACCAAAGTTTCACCGGGTAAATAATCAAATGCTGGGATATCTTCCAAATGCATTATTTTTTTCCCCTTGAGCATATTGATAATAACCATATCATTGAACTTTAGCGGGACGAGATGACTGGCTGATAAGTTTCATATACATTCAACTCGAAACTATTCAATGTATAGGCTCTCCTATTTTCAACCAATGTATTCAATTCCCTCTCCTTAGAATATGGTAGTTCACGGACTAGATTATTCTTTCCCATAGTGATTTTATTTTATAATTGGCTGTTAATCAAATTTAAAAAAATTATCACAAAACAAAAACAGCGTAATGATATTATTATGCTATGAATAGCGAGGATAATGCTATTCAAAAAAATTACCGCTTGGTAAATTTGGGAAAGAGTCCAAATATAAACTTAGTAAAAACAAAACTATGAGCGAAATTAAAAGACCGACGTTTAAAGAGCGTTATGATAATTACATTAATGGAACTTTTGTTCCGCCAACTCAAGGTAAATATTTTGACAACATCTCACCTATTGATGGACAGCCATTCACACAAGTTGCGCATTCGACCAAAGAGGACATTGACAAGGCTGTAGAAGCTGCAGCTAAAGCATTTGAAACATGGAGCAAAACTTCAGCTACCGAACGCAGTAATATATTATTCAAGATAGCAGACAGAATAGAGCAACATTTGGAGGAAATTGCTGCTGTAGAAACCATCGACAATGGTAAAGCAGTCCGCGAAACTTTAAATGCTGATATTCCTTTGGCCATCGACCATTTCCGTTATTTTGGAGGGGTAATCAGAGCTGAGGAAGGATCTTTATCAGAACTTGATAGCACGACTGTTTCCTTAATAGTAAACGAACCAATTGGAGTTGTTGCACAGATCATCCCTTGGAATTTCCCTATTCTTATGGCTGTTTGGAAATTGGCCCCTGCATTAGCAGCTGGATGTACAGTTGTGTTAAAGCCAGCTGAAAGTACACCGACATCCATTATGGTGTTGATGGAAATCATCGGAGACTTGCTTCCTCCAGGAGTGGTAAATGTAATCAATGGATTTGGTTCAGAATTGGGTCGCCAATTGGTTACTCATCCTAAAGTAGCGAAAGCAGCATTTACTGGTTCAACTGCAACTGGGCGTATGGTGATGCAATATGCTACAGAAAACATTATACCGGTTACCTTAGAATTGGGTGGTAAATCTCCTAATATTTTCTTTGAATCTGTGATGGCTGAGGATGATTCATTCCTAGATAAAGCGATTGAAGGAGCTGTATTATTTGCTTTGAACCAAGGTGAGATCTGTACAATGTCCATCCCGATTGTTGATTCAAGAGTCGATCTATGACAAGTTTATTGAGCGTGTTGTAGAGCGCGTGAACCAAATCAAAGTAGGAAATCCATTAGACCCTACTGTTATGATGGGTGCACAGGCATCAAAAATCCAAAAGGATAAAATTATGTCTTATATCAAATTGGGTAAAGAAGAGGGTGCTGAAGTATTGACGGAGGTGATGAGAACCAATTGGGTGGCGATATCAATGATGGATATTACATCAAACCTACCCTTTTCAAGGGCAATAATAAAATGCGCATCTTCCAAGAGGAGATATTCGGACCTGTATTGGCCGTTACAACCTTTAAGGATGTCAATGAAGCAATTGAGATTGCCAATGATACGAACTATGGATTAGGTGCAGGTGTTTGGACTCGTGATGCCCATGAACTATACATGGTGCC
Source organism: Sphingobacterium daejeonense (assembly GCF_901472535.1). Classification (NCBI taxonomy): domain Bacteria; kingdom Pseudomonadati; phylum Bacteroidota; class Sphingobacteriia; order Sphingobacteriales; family Sphingobacteriaceae; genus Sphingobacterium; species Sphingobacterium daejeonense. The sequence continues at coordinate 3,755,083 of NZ_LR590470.1, forward strand.
TAGAGCTATCCAAGCAGGACGTGTATGGGTAAATCAATACCATAGTTACCCTGCAGGTGCTCCTTTCGGTGGTTATAAGCAGTCGGGAATCGGCCGTGAAAACCACAAAATGATGTTAGCCTACTATCGTCAAGCTAAGAATATGCTTATCTCCTATAGCAAAGAAAAGCTTGGCTTCTTTTAATAAAAGAGTAGTTAATAGTTAAATGTGTGATAAGGGGTTATATTCATAACCCCTTTTTCATCCAAAATCGAGGATTATGACTTCAAGAATAGATGTAACAGACGCTGCAAAAGCAGTAATCAAGGAATTGGTAGAAAAACATGGCCCATTAATGTTCTATCAGGCGGTGGATGTTGTGAAGGAACGCAACCTCAATGTTTTGAAAAAGGTGGATTTTATCCAAGGATGAACGATGCCATGATTGGTTTGGTAGAGGGATTTGAATTCTGGGTTGACCGAGACTTATTTGAATATTGGAAATTCTCACATTTCACCTTGGGATGTATTGGATGGATTCGGCCCAGGAGGCTTTTCATTGGAAACCCCAATGGGGAAAACATTCAAAATTCATTACCGATTATTTACAGATGATGAATTGAAAAATCTACCTGAAGTAGTAAGGAATGAGTAATATCCCACTCCCAATTGGGGCATAGATTGCGCTAGCCAACTTATACTCATTAGAATTGTCACCTTTAATAATTAAGTCATTTTCGAAACCAACTTCTGTAAACAAAGTTTGCTTTTAAGCTCTATCACTAATTTCTTGTGCCTTTGAAATAAACATATATCAACTGGGCTATTTTATATTATTCTTATAACTTTAGAATATGAAAGCGAAGCATTCCTTATTTTCCGAACTACCACTCAAGAATATGACATTATCCAATAGAATTGTTGTTTCCCCCATGTGTCAATATTCAGCCATTAATGGTTTTGCCACTGACTGGCATTTGGTTCATTTGGGTCAGTTTGCGATTGGTAGAGCGGCAGTTGTGATTCAGGAAGCTACAGCTGTAAGTGCGATTGGAAGAATATCTTATGGAGATTTGGGAATTTGGTCAGATGAGCATATTGAAAACTTAAACAGATTACAGAATTCATAAGCAGTCAAGGAAGTATTCCCGGCATTCAGTTGGCACATGCCGGAAGAAAGGGTAGCACTGATAAACCCTGGATCAGCAAGAAAACAGTTCAGTCCAGATGAAGAACATGGCTGGCAGACTATTGCTCCATCAGCTATTCCTTACCATGACTATGTAATTCCGCCTACAGAGATGACACTTGCGGATATACAGGCGGTTGTTTATGAATTTAAACTAGCTGCCCGCAGAGCTGTTTCAGCAGGTTATAAAGTTATTGAAATCCATGCTGCCCATGGGTATCTCATCCATCAGTTTCTATCACCCCTAGTAAATTTGAGGGATGACCATTATAGCGGACCATTTGAAAACAGAATTCATTTTTTACTTGAGATTGTCCATGCGGTAAAGGAAGAATTGGGTAAGGAACAGTCTCTATGGGTTCGATTGTCTGCTACGGATTGGGCTGAAGGAGGCTGGGATCTGGAACAAACGATAGAATTGGTAAAGATTTTAAAGCTGCTAGGTGTTGAAGTTGCTGATATTTCTTCAGGTGGAGCGGTTTCCTACCAACAGATTCCTGTAGAACCTGGATATCAAGTTCCATTTGCCGATGAAATCAAAAACTCTACTGAGATCTGTACCGGAACTGTAGGTTTGATTACTTCTGCAAAACAGGCCAAAGATATCATTAATCGAGCTGCTGCAGACTTTGTTCTGATTGGCAGGGAGTTCTTGCGTCATCCACATTTAGTATATGAATGGGCAAAGGAAATGGGAGAAGATATCAATTGGCCCCCTCAATATGAAAGGGCCAAAATCGAATAATTTTATTGAACGTCCAGACCTTGTAATACAGGCACAGGTTTTTTGTTATCATCTAGGGCAACGAAAGTAAATCTTCCTTGTATTGCTAATTCGCGTCCGTCTTCGTACATGCTTTCCAAGTATATTTCTACATATACTTTTAAGCTGGTTCTTCCTACACTCTCAACCCTTGCTATCGCTTCAACAATACTTCCAGAAGGTATGGCTTTGTGGAAGTCAATTTTATCGGTGGAGACCGTAACCAATGATTTTCGACAGAAACGGGTTGCACACATAAAGGAAACCTCATCCATTATCGCCATGGCTTTTCCGCCAAATAAAGTGTCGTGGTGATTGGTAAGGGAAGGAAACACAGTCATTGTAATACGTGTTTCACTTTGGTCGATACGTTCTTGAACAGTCATTATAAAATTTGAAAGCGCAAAGTTAATCAACTTTTTCGCTTTCAACGACTATACCGATGCCTTTCAATAGCATTGAAGCATTAAAGATGGTACATGCACCGTCTTTTAATTTATAATCAAATAACATTTCCGACCCTTGTACCTGAATATCAAAATGGTAATTTTTTAAGTAACCCGGATAGTCGTTAACTAATTCTGAAAGCTGCAAGTCGTGGGTCGCCAACATACCACGCCCATCTAAACTTATCAGTTTTTTGATGATTGCCTTTGAACCTAAATATTTATCGACCGAGTTTGTACCTCTCAACATCTCATCTATAAGAAAATAGCTTGATTTGATGTTTTTCACTCGCTCGAGGATGAATTTCATACGATCTAATTCAGCTTTAAAAGTTGAGGTACTTTCATTCAAAGAATCCTTAATACGCATGTAGGTCACCAATTCATAAATCGGCAATTCAAACTTTTTTAGCGCAGGTCACTGCTCCCGTGTAGGCCAATACCGCATTGATACCAATTGTACGTAGGAAAGTACTTTTCCCTGCCATATTACTTCCAGTAATCAGCGCAATTTTATGATCATTTGCTTCATAATCATTTCCTACAGATTTGGTTTCTGGAATCAAAGGATGGTTCACTTCGATTGCTAGCACATGATCGTTTTCAAAATTATCTTTAATTACAGGTTGTGTCCAGCCTGGATGGTTGTAAGCAAGTAAAGCCAAAGAGACTAAACTCTCATATTTAGCAACCGCATCAAATCCGGAAAGGATGGAATCTTCATATTGGTTCTTCCATTTACTGATTGCCATTACCTGTTTGAAATCCCATAAGAACAGCATATTCAGAATGGCACCGACCAACATGTTATTTCTAACATCCAATTTGTCGATAAGCTTTCCCAATTCACTGATAATGCTAGACAACTTCTTTTGATGTGCATCCACTTCAATTTTACGTTGTAATTCCTGATTCAAGGGAGCTACATACTTTCTGTCTTCCATGAGTTTGATGGCATCGGAAAAACCGATTAAGGAAACTCCAATTTTATCAATCCGATTTGAGAATTGGCTTACCCTACCACCCTGGGACATCGTCCATAAAAGGTGTATAATTGCTAATCCCAAGAGATAGCCAGAAATATTCTGAACGAATACAGAGAATAATATGCCCGCTAGGAATATCCAAGGCACCAATGGAACATAAAGTTTATAAAATCCATTTCCGAATTGAAAGGATTTATCATGGAAATAGCTGTGGATATATGATCTCAGATTGATCTTGGAGCCAAGGTTGAAGAGCATTTTAGTTTGAAATGCCTGTAGATGTTCAGGGTCGACCTTTAACTCATTGACAGCTTCCTGTCTTGCAGTTATTTCTTCTTTTTGTGCAGGAGCTTCCATCCAAGATTTCAATTCCGACACACCATCCTTCGTAGCACACCTATTGACCAGCTCAAACAACGAATTGGGACCAAAAATATCAAGATCAGAACTGTAGGGATGTTTCCCGTCTTCAAACTCTACCCCATCATCGTACATGTTTTTTCTTACGATTCAGTACCTCAATCTCATTCTCATTAATCCGCAAATATACTTTTGCCTCTTGTAATTTACGATCCACCTTGGATTGACGAAACACGAGAAATGCAAACAGAAATATAACAAATAGAAATGCCCCTAAAACCAAAAAAATATTGTTGAGACCAAATAATTGCCAAATACCAATTCCTCCCAAATATCATTAACCCCAGCCTCAAAAAGGCATTCTGATTAATCTGTTTATCTAGAAGTTTGATCTGTTCTTTCGTCCTATCGACATTGCTTTGGTAAAATTCTGCACTCATGGTGCTAAGATAGACAAAAGACATAAGACACAAGACATTAGAAATAGTAAAATTGCTACTTGGGAAAGGGTATTATCGAAAAAGGATTGAAAATAGAGAGCTGTCAAGCAATTATTCAAAATCCATCAAATCCTAAACAAACCGACAAATCTAATGTATGTCTATTGTCTAATGTCTACTGTCTAATGTCTTAGTCTGTAAACTTACCACGCTTGATCACCTACTAGAGGTACAAATCTGAAGGTATCGAGTTCGATTCTTTCGAAGTCATTTTCTCCGACGCGCAGTAGAGTTACCATTTTTTGGAATTTCTCATCACCGACCGGGATGACCATCAGTCCTCCAAGTCGAAGTTGCTTGAGCATTTTCTCTGGTACGAAAGGCGCTCCAGCAGTAACGATAATTTTATCGTAAGGTGCTTTTTCGGGAATACCTTTGGAACCATCTCCTAGGAAAAAATTGGGCTTATACCCCATATAGGGCAATACTTGGATTGTTCTATGGTAGAGGTTTTCTTGTCTTTCTATAGTGTAAACGTCTGCACCAAGTTCCATGAGGATGCAGGTTTTGGTATCCTGATCCTGTACCAATTTCGAGGACCTTATCCCCTTTCTTGATATGCAGTAATTGACTCTGGTAAGCAACTGTATATGGCTGGGAAATAGTTTGACCATCCCCGATTGGGAATGCTATATCACGGTAAGCTTGATTCCAGAAAGTCTCATCGAAGAAATAATGGCGTGGCACCTTGGCAATTGCTCTCAGCACATTCTTGTCCTCAATCCCACGTTTCTCCAAGTGCTTCACTAATTGCTTCCTTGCGCCTTGCTCCCGATAATTGTCAATAAACTTATAAGCCATATTCTTCAAAATTAGCCTTATTTTACGATATTTTTATGGTTTAAATGCAAAACATTCAAGGTCAGAATGGTTCTGATTTTTCAGAAAGAAATTATCCCTATCCTTTATTTTTTGTACATTTATAGGTATCAGAATTGATGGAAAATCTATTTCCACAATAACCCAAAATGAATGATAAAATGAAGAAATTATCTATTTACCTGTTATTCTTACTATTGCCATTTCAGTTGGTCCTTGCACAGGAAACTTCGCCCAAGGATGACGACATCATAAAAGTATTGGCCATTGGCAATAGCTTCTCCGAAGATGCGCTGGAGAACTACTTATATGAACTTTCTACCGCAGCAGGCAAAAAAAATTGTTATCGGCAATCTATACATTGGTGGCGCACCATTAGAACTGCACCTAAAGAATGCGCATAACAACTTAAAAGCATACAGCTATAGGAAAATTAACCTTGATGGCGTCAAAAAAACAACCGAGCAAGTTAGCATCGAAGATGCATTAGCAGATGATAACTGGGATTATGTAAGCTTACAGCAAGCTAGTCCTCTTTCAGGGAAATATAATGTTATCATGCAATCCCTGGGAGACCTGTGGACTTATGTATTTGCTCATGTTCACCCTGATACCAGATTGGTGTACCATCAAACTTGGGCATACCAACAAGACTCGAAACACGAAGGCTTTACAAACTATGACAATAGCCAGAAAAACATGTACGATAGCATCATGAGCGTGACCTCTAGATTGGAAAAAACTGGTGACTATGCTTTTATTGTGCCTGACGGTACCACTATCCAAAATGCAAGAACTAGTTCGTTAGGAGATACTTTTACCAGGGACGGCTACCACTTGAACCTTGACTATGGCCGGTTTGCAGCTGCACTGACTTGGTACGCGAAATTGTTTGACCTTGATCCGACAAAAACGGACTATAGACCTGATAAAGTGACCGAGAAACAGGCGAAAATTGTGAAAGAAGCAGCAAAGAAAGCTGTTAGAAAACCGTATAAGGTGTCGAAAGTACGTTAATAAACAGGATTAACAGGATTAACAGGATTTGCAGGATTAGCAGGATTAGCAGGATTAGCAGGATTAACAGGATTAACAGGATTAACAGGATTAAAATAGTCTATCATGGGTTATATTCCTATTAATCAGACGTCTATATTGTAAGCTTTTGCCGCCAAAGTTTATGAGCATTCCGACCTCGAGGTTATAAATTTCCAGATTATTGATGGCTTGGGCTAGGTGGACAGGTTAATATCAAAGCGCTTTTTATTGATTAATAATAAATTCAAACAAAACTATAGAATGTTTTTCCTTAAAAGAAATTAATTTAAATATTAATTGTTTTAGATTCAGTCATTTATTATATTTATCAAAACAGCAGTTTAATTTATGGCTACAGCAAAAAATGGAAAGGTACAATCATTTACAGGTATGGTTGGAAATTTAGTTTATTGTAATTGGAAAGGGATTCCGTATGTACGTTCTCGCCCTGATGTTAGAAATCTTAAAAGGTCCCGGCTGCAGGTAAAAGCCAATTCAAAATTCAAGAAACTTCAATTGATGCTATCACAGATTCTACCTTATATCAGACAAGGATTCAAAAACTTTAACAAGGAATGGACCAGTCATAATTCTGCTATGTCTTATAATCTCAAGCACGCCATTATCGAAAAAGACAGTAATTTCGAAATCGACTGGTCAAGTTTTTCTATAAGCAGAGGAATTGAAAATCCCATCATTGGATATACCTTGATCGTTAGTAAAGGTAAGATGATCATCGATTGGCAACTAAATATTGATCATGTTGAAAAACAAAATTTATGGAAATATAGGTGCATGATTTTAGCTTATCCTGAGAATCCAGAAAATCAAGTTTTTGGGGTTGTCAATGGGAGTCTACTCGATGAGCTCAAACATAGTATCCATTTTATTAAACCAACAGAAACTGCTGTCTATCATGTCTATATTGCTTTTTTATCGAACGATGGGAGTTCCAAAAGCACTAATAGCATTTATTTGGGCAAGGTTTAGTTAGAATTAATACGGGTCTACATCAATCTGAACTCGTACTCCTTTATTCTTTTTGTCAAGTTCAAAATGTAGTAATGCTTGTTTGATTAATTCCTTAACCTTTACGATGGAGATATTCTTTCTTTCGATTTTCAAAGTAATCGTTTGGATGAAATTATTTCTCACTCTTGATACCAATGGAGGTTCAGGGCCTAATACCCTCTCGGCTAATTGCTGTTTTAAAAGGGACGCAAGTCTTTTGGCAGCATCATGGACCAAATCCTGGTTACTATGCTTGACATCTAGCTTTATTAAGCGATAAAAAGGGGGGTATAAATAGTTCTTTCTTTCCGTAATTTCGGACATAAACATCTCCTGATAATCATGATTTGTTACTTGTTCGAGAATTCTATGATTTGGGGTATTTGTTTGTATGATAACTTTTCCTTCATTCTGTCTGCGTCCTGCTCTACCTGATACTTGTGAGAACAATGAAAATGCTCTTTCGTAGGCTCTGAAATCAGGAAAATTGATCATGCCATCGGCATTGATAATTCCTATTAACGTCACGTTGCCGAAATCAAGACCTTTTGTAATCATTTGAGTACCGATAAGCACATCAAACTCTTGGTTGTCGAATGCAGAAATCACTCTGTCGAAACCATATTTTCCTTTAGTAGAATCTAAGTCTAGCCTTCCGATCCTTAGTTCAGGCAATTGAATTTCTAACTCCTCTTCTACCCTTTCAGTACCAAAACCCTTGCTCTGCATATTTGGCAATCCACAAGCGGGACAGGTCTGCACCAATTCTTCTGAAAATCCGCAATAGTGACAATGCATTAAATTACTGGATTTGTGATAAGTCAAGCTGACGTCGCAGTTAATACATTTTGCGACATACCCGCATGTTCCACATTGAAGGAATGGTGTATGGCCACGACGGTTCTGAAACAATATTACCTGTTCTTTCCTTTTAACGGTTTCGTCGATGGCTTGCAGCAATTTTGCGCTGAAGTAGGAGAACATTTCTTCCTTTCTGGATGCTTCAGTAATATCTACGATTTCAATTGCTGGCAATTTAGCTTCACCAAATCTTTCCGTCAATTCAATTAGGCCGTATTTCCCAGCTTTTGCATTGTAATAACTTTCAACAGAAGGTGTGGCGGAACCTAACAAAACTTTGGCTTGATGCTGCTGCGCAAGGTAAATCGCTGTATCCCGTGCATGATATCTTGGAGCAGGATCATACTGTTTATAAGAATTTTCATGCTCCTCATCTACTATGATAAGACCAAGATCATTAAAAGGTAGGAATACGGAAGACCTGGCTCCTATAACCACCTTAAATTCACCTTTGTTTACTTTATGCCATACTTCGGCACGTTCATTATCATTGAATTTTGAGTGATATACACCTAACTCATCACCAAAATGGAGTTTAAGTCGCTCGGTAATCTGGGCGGTCAAAGCAATTTCTGGCAAGAGGTAGAGGGCATTCTTGCCCTTTCTCAATACCTCTTCAATTAGGCGGATATAAATTTGAGTTTTTCCGGAAGCAGTAACTCCGTGTAAGAGGACAACATCTTTTTCTTGAAAGGACTCTTCGATCTGTTGAAAGGCATTTTGCTGTGCTTGGCTGAAATTGAAATCAGGAGATAACAACACATCAGTCCCTTCGAACCTACTGACTACTTTCTCTTCAACGGTAAATACACCTTTTTCGATCAAACCCGTAATTGCCCCTGCCCCACTTCCTGAAGCTTCCATAACCTCCTGTCTGCTGATATCATTCTTGGACTTCAACAGCTGTAGGAAAGCTATCACTGCATCTTGTTGCTTTGGAGCACGATTGAGGCTGTCCAATAATTCTCTTCTGCCATCTGGATCGTTAAATTCCGAGGCCAATCGCAGAAAAGATTTAGTCTTAGGTTTATATTTTTGTTTTATTTCTTCAGATATTAAAATAAAACCGTGTTCAAAAAGACTTCTTAATAGTGGGAATACTGTTTTTTGCCCTAATATTTTGATAACATCGTTAACGGTCAATTCACCGGCGAGGTCTAATGCTTCTAAAATCATGTATCCTTTGTCGGATACTATGGATCGGTCAAGACTTGGGTCATCCGATGCCATAATTTTGGTTTCAGAAGCCATCTTTAATGCTGCAGGCAAGGCTGCTTGCATGACATCTCCAACGTAACACATATAGTATTCAGCTATCCAATCCCACATCTGTAATTGAATATGATTGACAATGGGTTCATTATCGACTACATCCAATATGTATTTAGCTTCGTATTGTAAGGGAGCTTCGGTCGTAATGTTCTTTACGATAGCAGAATATATTTTGTTCTTACCAAACTGAACGATTACCCTACAACCTACCGCTATCTTGTCACTCAGGTCAAATGGAACTCTATATGTATAAGATTTAGCAATCGCCAAAGGCAAGATGACCTCTACAAAATAAGTAGTGCGATTTGGAGCAGTTAAATCCAGTTGAGACATAGGGCAAAGATAAGGTTTAGATTTGGGATGTGAGATATGAGATATGAGATGTGAGATATCATGCGCTAATAAAAAAGATTCCATCGAATATTCGATGGAATCTTTTACCAGTATTATTTTTATAAATCTGTCTTAATCTTATTTATGAGATTTAATATCACAATACTCATATCTCATATCCCATATCTCTTTACGCTCTATTCTTCATTGCAGCGATAAACAACGCGATCCAGCCGACCATAAAACATACACCACCGAGTGGTGTTACTGGGCCGATGATTGAAATATTTTCGATTCCTAAGAGGTTACGGGTACTTAATAGGTATAAAGATCCTGAGAAAAGAATAATCCCTATCGTGAACATGATATAGGAAACTTTAATGGATTGACTTTTTGCTCTTGAAAATGTTGAAAGGAATAAAAGAGCAAGTGTGTGGTAAAAATGATATTGGTTTGCGGTTCCCCATGTTTCCAGTTGTTTGTCGGAAATTTTTCCTTCTAAACCATGAGCACCGAATGCACCAAGTATTACAGCTAACAGGCCAAAAAAAGAAGCAGTTAGGATAATTTGTTTGTTCATAAAAAAAAGCTAAAATAATCGCTTATGAAATTTCGTTTATAAATGTATAAAATAACTTCTTAAAAAGCACTCCTATTTTTGCAAATTTGTCTATATTCAACATTAAAACAAACAAAAGGAATACTTTTCGTTCATGAGAAATACAATAATTGTTTCAGTCCTTCTATTTATTGCGGTGGTTGTAGCGTCGGTGTTTTACTTTGGGGATTTAAACAAGGAACAAAAGGAATATGTAGGTCCAGTACAGCATTTACCTGAGGATACCTATTTAGTTGCATCGTTTTTGAATGACGCAACGACCGACAATATCTTTAAAGATTTTGAAATTTTTGAAGCGATGCTTGGCAAACATGCTATGCATCAATTGAAGCAGCTCAAACAAAACTTACTTCGTAACAAAGCATTATCACCACTGGTTGGCGGTGCAGAAATATTGATGTCTTTTCATCCCGAAAAAAATGGGATAAGTACATTATTCAGTATCCATAGTTCAGAAAAGGTAGACCAAGCGGTTTTAGATCAAACCTTTCTGACCTTGAGCAAGAAGTATAAAGTCAGTACGCAGGATACAGCAGGAATTAGAATTTATCAATTTGCGAATCTTGAAAGGGATACTACTTTTAAAGATGACAAACCGTTGGACTCCTTGTTTTATGTCACCTATCAGGATAATATTTTCTTTTCTAGTTTAAACAAGGGGTTATTGGTAAAAGTTACGGATAAAAAGATTGAAAAGTTAAAAGAAAATCAGGTTACTTTTTTCAACGAACATAACAACAGAAATGCTCCTTTCACCGTATATATCCCTCAACAGAATATCCCGGCATTTATTTCAGTATTTAAACAGAATAAACCTGGAGATTTTTTACGACAATTTGTAAACTTAAAGGGAGAGACAGTTTGGAACATCAATTTTAAACAAGATGCATTGATGTTAACCGGAGAAAGCCATTTAGCGGAAGGTAAAGACAAGGAATATATAGCTCTTTTTGCTAATCAGAGCAAAACCACACAAAAGCTATACAATTACTTTCCTTCAACGACCATGATGTATGTGGAATATTCTTTTAGTGATTCTAAATCATGGTTCGAGGATTTAACATTATGGCAATCTAAACAAGATAATTATAAACAGCTACAAGGACAGTCTCAAGAAATCAACAAAAGCAAGGAAGGTTTATTAAGTGACTTCCAATCCGTACTAGCTGGAGATTTTGCGGTTGCAGAACAAAGCAACTCCGATTATATAGGTTTTATTACCATCCAGGACAGCAGTAGGCTTGACTCAATTATTGATGATATTGCCGAAAATTTAAGTGACAGTACTTATCGTTTCCGATACGCTAATATTCCATATCGTTTCTTTGGCGAAGGCTTAAAAGCTTTTTCAAGGCCATATTTTGTTAAAATCAATGATATGTTGGTCATGGCAAATCAATTGTCAACCATTCAAGAATACAAAAGAAAATGGAGGAACAAAGATTTCTTGATAGCAAGTTTAGGTTTTAAAAACTATGAGCAAATCCAAGGCAATGAAGCCAATGTCACGTTCTTTATCAACACTAAGAATGCAAACAATTTTATAAACAATACATTAAATTCTGATTATCGTAAGAAGTTCAGAGAAGATGAGGAATATGGATATCAGGATTTTTATTCATGGTCTTTACAGCTTTCAGGCAATGCTGGAAACTTTTTAAGTAGGTTCTATGGTATTTACAAAAGCAAGAACAGACTTGGAGTTACCCCTTCATGGACCTATAGTATGGGAAGCAGACTGATCAAAGGTCCTTATGTTTTTGAGCAATCTGATACTTCTCAGTTTATTCTTGTTCAGGAACAAGACCATACTGTGCATGCCATCCATCCTTCAGGAACTAAGTTGTGGTCTACCTTGTTTGCAGGGCGAATAATTGGTGATGTTAAGCAATTGCCGGATCGTAGTCTATTATTGGTAACGGACCGTCGGAGGCTTTATCGTTTTGACAGCAGTGGCAAAACATTGCAAGGATTTTCGACCAGTGTTTCAGCAGAACCTACATCAAATCCTGAAGTTGTAGACTGGAATGGTCAACAGGTGATATTGATTCCTTCCAAGAACCGTATTATGGCTTATGATATGGAAGGTGGACCTATGAGTGGTTGGGATAATTCAACAGTTGAAGGGGATATTTTAGGTAACATCGTATTTGTTGACAATCAAGCTGTAGTCGCTACGAGTTATGGAAGGGTTTATTTCTTTGACCAACAAGGGAACAAGACTAAAGAAATAGACATTGAAGGAGATGTAAGTTTTGTTAGTCCATTAGCTGTTACTAGTAAAGACAATGAATACATTTTTTATTGCACAGATAGTGATGGTAAAGTACATCAGATAAAATCTGATGGTTCCAATAAGGTTGTTATGGAAAATCAATGGAAGAAAGGTTATTCTGTTTATTTCAAAAACATAAATGGCACTACTTCTCCTGAAATGATAATCATTGACGGCTCTTACCTTCAAGTTTTCGAATTAGGAGATAATCCTAGGCAGATATTTGATTATACCTTCACCAAAGAAATAGATGCAGAGCCTTTATTCTTCCCTATTTCCAGCAGCATGTTCCAATTAGGTATTGCTGATGAGGAGAACCTTGTTTATCTATTTGCAGAGAATGGTAGCTTAGCGGATGGATTTCCTGTGGAGGGTTTACCATTGTTTTATTATGGCAAAATCAACTATAACTCAGGGAATTATTTGTTGACAACAAAAAGAGATTTCAAAATCTATGCTTTTCCTCATTAACAGTTTAATATTCAATCGATTCACACATTAAAAAAATTTATAAAAGATTTACTTAAAGACTTAAATTTTTTTATTTGCAGACTTTTTTTCATTAGGTTTGCATTCACAAAATAAGTATGTTACAAGGAGAAGAATATTTAGAAGCACTTTCCAGACCTAAAAAGATTATCATCACTACTCATCATAAACCTGATGGCGATGCATTAGGTTCATCATTAGGACTTTACCATTGGCTAAAAGGTAAGGGTCATGATGTTCATGTAGTATTATCTTCTGATTTTCCTACCTTTTTAGATTGGATGCCGGGATTTGATGACTTAATATACTATCCTACTGAGACAGAATTATCACATAATTTATTTGCAGAGGCAGACATTATCTTTTGTTTGGATTACAGTGCTCTTTCACGGACCAATATACTAGAACCTGTCATTCGTGAGGCAAAAGGACAAAAATGGATGATAGATCATCATTTGGATCCTGAGGATTTTGCTGCGGTTGAATATTGGGATTCTAGTGCTGCTGCAACAGCACAATTGGTTTATACCTTTATAGCCGATGTTTATCAAGATAAAGATTCGATAACTCCAGAAATTGCTTCCTGTTTATATGCCGGGATCATGACTGATACCGGATCATTTAGATTTCGTTCGACTACTTCTGCCGTTCACCACATCATCGCAAACCTGATTGATGCTGGAGCCCGTAATTGGGAAATCCACGAAAATATATACAATAGTGCTACAGAAAACCGTTTAAAGTTCTTAGGCTATTGCTTATTGAATTGTTTAGAGGTTATTCCGGAATACAATACTGCTTTATTTTCCTTGACAAAGGAAGACTTGGCAAAGTTCAATGTTACAACTGGAGATACCGAAGGATTAGTAAATTATGCACTATCCATAAAAGGTATCCGACTAGCGGGACTATTTGTTGATAGAACTGAATTAATTAAATTATCTTTGCGGTCGATTGGAGAAATTCCTTGCAACGAGATCTGCAAGAAATATTTCAATGGAGGAGGGCATTTAAATGCTGCTGGTGGTAATTCCACTGAGGATTTAGACACCGTAGTTTCAAGGTTTAAATCTATTCTTCCTGAGTACAAGAATTATTTAACATAGAATATAATAAGCGTTATAAATAAAAAAATGAAAAAATCAATTTTAGTATTAACAGCATTAGCGGGCCTTATGCTTGCATCATGCCAAAGTTTCAAAAAAGGTGAAGGTGGCCTAGAATATAAATTCTTCGAAGATAAAGGCGGCGAGAAAGCTGTTGGAGGAGATGTTCTAGCTATGGATATTGTTGTTAAAACAGACCGCGACTCTTTATTAGCAAGTACATATGACCTTGGATTACCTCAAATTGCACCTGTGATTCCAGATTCATTGGTTCAAGGTGGTTACCCAGGTGACAACAACACAATCTTGAAAATGTTAGGTGAAGGAGATAGCGCAACTTTCAAATTGAATTTGGATACTATGGCAGCTAGAACTGGTCAACCTAAGCCAGATTTTGCTGATAAATACATTCAGTTTACTATTAAGGTTAAGAAACTTTTCAAAAAAGGTAGCTTAACAGATTCAGCATTGTTTGAACAAGTTAATCAATATTACCTAGCTCAAATGGAAGGTTTGAAAAAAGCTGAAGAAGGTAAGATTGCTAAATTTGTTGAGTCTAACAAACTACAACCTAAGAAAACTGCTACTGGATTACAATACGTAATCAAAGAAGAAGGTTCAGGTGCTAATCCAGTTGTTGGAGATACAGTAGTATTGAACTATACTGGTAAATTAACAAACGAAAAGTTATTTGACACGAACGATCCAGAATTAGCTAAGAAAGAAGGCAAATTCAATCCTATGAGACCTTATGAGCCATTACGTGTTCGTATTGGTCACACACCAGTAATTCCAGGATGGACTGAAGGACTTCAATTATTGAAAAAAGGTGGAAAAGCTACTTTGATTATTCCTTCATCATTAGGATATGGTGAACGTCAGCAAAGTAATGAGATTCCTCCATATGCTCCGTTGGTATTCGACGTTGAAGTATTGGATATTATCGCTGGTCCTAAAGGTGATACACCTCAGGTAGTAGCTCCAACAGGAACTCCAGTAACTCCTCCTGCTAACTAATCAGGATTTATATTACAAAATTTATAAAAAAACGCAGTTTTCATTATGAGAACTGCGTTTTTTCATTCCATAGAAACATATTATCTGACAATATGTTAACTTTGGCTCAATGACAGAGCAAATTGATTTAAAAAATCAGACTTTAACCGACACTCATACGCATATATACTACCAAGCAGGTACCCCTGTTCTGAAGGAACAGATGGAGCGTTGTTTCCAAAATGGAATTACACGATTATTCTTGCCAAATGTAGATGTAGACTCTATGGAGAAGGTTTTTGAAAATGTCAAAGCCTATCCTAATCATTGTTTCCCGATGTTAGGACTTCATCCTTGCGATGTCAAAGAAAATTATCAGGATCAATTGGATCAAATCTATAGCAAGATTCAACAATCAACAATCTACGCTATTGGAGAAATTGGAATTGACCTTTATTGGGACAAAAGCACATTAGCTATTCAGCAGGATGCTTTTGCACAACAGATCAACTGGGCAAAGGATCTAGGGTTACCGGTTTCCATTCATTGTAGAGAAGCTTTTGATGAGGTTTTTGAGGTGTTGGATGCCCATGCTGATGAGCACCTATTTGGTATCTTCCACTGTTTCACGGGTACGTTGGAACAAGCCCATAGAGCTATTAAACTGGGATTTAAATTAGGCATTGGGGGAGTATTGACGTATAAAAAGTCTGGCCTTGATGCTGTTGTAAAAGAAATCGACCTTGAACATATTGTTCTTGAAACAGATGCCCCCTACTTGGCTCCGGTTCCATTCAGAGGAAAAG
Source organism: Sphingobacterium daejeonense (assembly GCF_901472535.1). NCBI lineage: Bacteria > Pseudomonadati > Bacteroidota > Sphingobacteriia > Sphingobacteriales > Sphingobacteriaceae > Sphingobacterium > Sphingobacterium daejeonense. The sequence continues at coordinate 3,770,932 of NZ_LR590470.1, forward strand.
AAAATGAAAGCAGCTACCTCATTCATATTGCGCAAAAACTTGCCGATATCCATGAGACAGGAATAGATAAAGTAGCAGAAATAACAACTAATAATTCTAAAAACGTATTTAAAATCTAATAGATGCACAATATTTTTATTATTTATACTGGCGGTACCATTGGTATGGTTCAAGATTCAGAAACAGGAACCTTTATTCCTTTTGATTTCGAATTGATTGAAAAGAACCTACCTGATTTAAGTCGTTTAAACTATAAACTTACTGTACATTCATTTGACCCCATTATTGATTCATCTAATATGCGTCCCAGCATTTGGTTGGAAATGGCTAAAATAATTAGAGACAACTACGAATTATATGATGGTTTTGTAATTCTTCACGGGTCAGACACCATGGCTTTTTCTGCTTCTATGTTGAGTTTCTTGTTAGAGGGATTGCAAAAACCGATAATCTTCTCTGGATCGCAATTACCAATAGGAGAAATTAGAACAGATGCTAGAGAGAACCTGATGACTGCACTTGAGATTGCTTCTGCCAAAAGAGATGGAATCTCTATCATACAAGAGGTTTGTATCTTGTTTGACAATAAGTTATTTCGCGGTAACAGATCTTTTAAATATAACTCAGACAAATTTGAGGCATTCCGTTCTCCAAACTTCCCTGTATTGGCGGAGGCCGGAATTCATATCCGATACAATGATGAGGTATTGGTAAATAATGCTGGTCAAGAATTTATATGTCATTATCATATTGATAACCGCGTAGGTGTGTTAAAACTCTTCCCGGGTATAAGCAAAGATACTATTGAAGCCGTTCTCAATTCAAACGTTAGAAGTATTGTTATGGAAACTTTCGGAAGTGGAAATACAATGACTGACTCTTGGTTTTTAGAATTATTGGAGAATGCGATTAAATCTGGCAAGAATATCCTTGATATTTCTCAATGTAAGGTGGGCTCTGTAGAACTGGGTCGTTATGAGACCTCACAGGGGCTTAAATCTATCGGAGTTCTGAATGGCTATGACATGACATTCGAAACCGCTGTAACCAAGCTTATGTACCTTCAAGGCGAATTAGAAGGCCAAGAAGATGTTGCGCATTGGGTACAGCAGAGTTTAAGAGGAGAGCTAACTAAAAATGATTAGTTAATACTTCAGCTACCACAAAGGTACTGCCTCCAATAAATATCAAATCATTTTCTTTATAAGCTTTATTAGCTGCTTTAAAAGCTTCTTCGATAGTTGGGTAAGCATTGCCCTTCAATTCAAAAGAATGTGCCATATTAGCTAATTCTTCAGCTTTCATAGCACGAGGCATTGCGGGTGCCGAGAAATAATATGTTGCATGTTTTGGCAATAATGGCAAGATATGACTCAGGTCCTTATCTCTCATTGCTCCAATAATAAAATGCAGACTATTAAAATTCAAAGTAGTCAAGTTTTGAATGACAGCTTTTATTCCATCTTCATTATGACCTGTATCGCAGATAATCCATGGATCGGTTGATAAAGTTTGCCATCTTCCTCTAAGTCCAGTTGATTCTTGTACGTCAGCTAAGCCAGATTTTACAGATTCATTTACAATGTTAAATCCTAAATCTCTCAATTGATCGATTGCTGTTAATACACCCAAAATGTTCTTCTTTTGATAGGATCCATTTAGGTCTAGATGCCAGGTTTGATTTTGGTTTAATTTTTTTGATTCAACTGTTATTTCTATCCCTTGTTGCTTTTTCTCAGCCTGTTTAACTTCGTAATAATCGTCGGCAAAAAAACAATGGGCTATTTCCTTCTTTAGCTTTTTGGATAAAGACCTGTTGAATTTCGTTTTGTCGTTCTGAAATTACAACTGGAGTATTGGGTTTTATAATCCCTGCCTTCTCTCCTGCAATTTGTTCAAGGGTATCTCCCAGTATATTCATATGGTCCATTCCAATATTTGTAATGACGCATAATTCAGGGGAAATAATATTTGTGCTATCTAATCTACCGCCCAATCCAACTTCAATAACAGCAATATCAACGTTTACTTTCGCAAAGTAATCAAAGGCCATAGCCACGGTTACCTCAAAGAAGGACGGCTGAATTTCTTCAATTAATTTCCTATGATTATTGACAAAATCAACTACGGTTTGTTGTTCAATCATTTCACCGTCTACACGAATTCGTTCTCTAAAATCTACAAGGTGTGGTGAAGTGTATAGTCCTGTTTTGTATCCAGCTTTAGCCAGGACAGAGGCTAGCATATGTGAAGTTGATCCTTTGCCATTGGTTCCGGCAATATGGATTGATTTGAATTTATTTTGAGGGTTGCCAAGAGCTTGGCATAATAGAAGAGTTTTATCTACATCGGGATTGATTGCAGAAGCACCATCACGCGTAAACATAGGTAATCGAGCAAATAAATACTCGATTACCTCTGTAAATGTTTTCATATAATTAGAATTATCTTACTCTAAATCTGAAAGTAATAAGACCGGTTTGGGTCTGAGGAGCATTAGGTAATTCGTTCAAACGAGCTCGTTGAACTGCGCTGATACATTTTTCTATCAGTCTGTAGTCAGCGATTGTTGTTCCTTTAGCTTGTCTAGCTCTTGTGATATTACCACTTTTATCCACTGTAAACTCTATCTTCACGATACCGGTTTGTTGTCCGTTGTCATCGATTTTAGGTGCACAGTGAATCTTCTGTTTCCAGGGACAACATAGCGTTCCCGAAACCAGATCCACCATCGCCATAGTTACTTGCCAACGGATCCCCTAACTTAGAACCTTGATTTCCAGGAGTTGATCCTGTCCCATCACCAGTTCCTTGTGCATTATTCTTTTTGCCTTTATACAAAGCATTTGGGTTCACTGCAGGGGTTGCATCTTTTTTCTCTGCTGTTGACTGTTCAGCATTTGCCTTAACAGGTTTTTCAGTTTTAGCAACAACAGGAGCTTCTTCCACATCCTGGGTAGCTACAGCTTTATCAGCAACTTGCTGTGAAGGTGTAGGAATAGGTGTAGAATTCGGATCAATTTTATCGGGTCTTACATTGTTGGCATTTTCGTCCATGGGACGGTTCATCCACACTCATGTAATCTTCGCCCATACCTTCAGGTGATGTACCGTAATTCACGATGATACCACCCATACCATATTCTGGAAGATTTTGACCAAATACAATAAAGAAGCCAATGACTCCTAACGCAGCCATTACCAATGTTGAAATCCCTAATGCCTTAGGTAAATTATTTTCTTCTTGAAAATTGATTGTAGTACATTTTTCCTTATCACTTCTATTTCGACCTACGAAAGCCTAAAACGTTTAATATTAATTTATTAATCCTTTTTAGGTTCTGTTGCCAACACCATTTTCACCTTCAATTTGTTTGCGATGTCCATAACGGAAATCACATTTTTGGATAGGCACAGTACTGTCAGCATAAAGCATAACCGTTAGTTCTTCCCCCAGTCGCCATATTCGATTGAATATAAGATTCCAGGTTTTCTAGAGGCATTGCTTGTTTATCCACATGATATACTAAATCGCTAGTAATAGAGATTGTCATTGTCTTTTTAGCCACTGACTGTTCTCCAGCACTTGATTTAGGTAAAAGTAATTTTACCACTTGTGGATTTGATACTGCGGAAGCCAACAGGAAGAACAACATCAAGAAAAACATGATATCATTCAAGGCAGCTGTATGTACTTCTGCAGCGGGTTTATTTCTTCTATTACGTAAATTCATGTTAAGTTATTTTAAAGATTAGGATGCTTAGCTTACATGCTAGGCTCATCCAATAAATCGATAAATTCGATTGCGTCAGTTTCGATGCGCAAAATCAAGCGCTCAACCATCATGTTCAAAATATGGTATCCGATATATGCCAAGATACCAATTGTAAGACCAGATGCAGAAGCAATCATCTTAACGTAAAGACCACCAGATACGGAACCGATATCGATACCGCCAGCCATCTCTACATCACGGAAAATCTGGATTACCCCGAAGATTGTACCAACGAAACCAAGCATTGGAGCAATACCTGCGATAATACCTAAGATATTGATGTTTTTTCTCAAGTCTAGAAACCTCTAGTTTACCTTGATTTTCAATAGCACCTTCAATATCTTTAATTGGGCGTCCAACACGTGTCAACCCTTTTTGTAACATTCTTGACAATGCTGAATTGTTGGAACGACATGCAGCCATTGCTGCATCAATTTTTCCAGACAAAACGTTACTTTTCACCTGTGCCAATAATCCACCTTCGGATCTACTTGCTTTACGAATAGTAATATAACGTTCGAAAAAGATAACCAATCCTAGGAAGAATAATAATAGGATCGGAATCATAATCCATCCACCCTTCATTAGGAGTTCTAAAAGATTAAGATCATCTGTAGGAGTAGCTAATGCTACTGGTTGTTGTACCGCTTGATTCAATGTATCAACGATTCCAGGGTTTTGTACTAACGACATAGTTTAATAACGTATTTTTTGCTGTTTGATTGATTTACTTATTTAATTTTTTGACTCCATGCATCTGCGACATATTGTTTTCTTACAATTCTCAATGCTGAATCTGCTTGTTCTTTTGTTTCATAGGAATCCCAAATCACCTTCTTTTTGTTATGCGCCAAATTACTTGGAATCACTCTTACAGATTCGACACCTGCTTTATTGAAAGACTCTGCTTGTTCGTACGCTTGTGCCAAAGTGTTATGTGTACCTATCACTATCTGATAGGTATGATTTTCTGGTATTAAAGGATTATAGACCTTCTTTCCTGCAACTGTAGCAGCACTATCAGGAGCATTTGGATTCGTAGATAAATGTAGAATCCTGAGGCGTTCCGATATTGGCTGTAGAATCTGTAGCAGGTTCTTCTATACCTGCATTCAATAGGCTGTCAGATCTTAAGGCTGCTTCTTTGACTGAATTTGTATGATTCACATAAAGCAATCCAGCTATAATCAAAATTGCGAGGACTGCTGCCCAGATATACCATTTTGATTTATTTGGAGCTTGAGGTTCTTCATAATACTCTTCAGTAGCTACAGCTTCTGTCTCTTGCTCTAAATTCTCTGCGGCATCATCCACAGGCACTGTTTCTTCTATTGGTGTTTCCACAACCGGCACAATCTCTTCAATAGGTGGACCTTCCACCACTGGCAGAGCTGTACCTTCAATAGGTTGAAGCTGAAAACCGCTTAAGTCTTCTGCTTTAAATACTAAAGAAGAACCGTGCTTGATTAGCTGTCCGACCATGGTTCAAGGTAACTGAACCATTTTCCTTGATAGTTTCCAGAAGGTTAAAAACTGCTTCCTGAACTTCCGCCTCAGCGGCTTGTCTAGATGATTGAGTTGACTGCTGAATAAAGTCAATAAAATCAACACCATCAGTAGACTTGCTATCAAATTCCAGATATTTTACAGGAGGTAAATACACTCCTCTGCGGTCATCATATACCGAAGGTGTATGAATGCGTTTGAAAACTCCCAAAACCCTTCACATACACTTCGTTTCTATGCTTTAATACCTGATGAATGTATCTTCCTAAATCCATTTATTCGTTTGCTGATGCAAATTTAAAGTTTGTTAGATTAAAACGAAAAATTTAAACCACCTAAAATATTAAAACCTAATTTAGGATAGTATAAATAACGTTGGTATTCTGTGTTCAGCATGTTATTTGCTTTCACAAAAACACCTAAGTATTTTGTTGCCTTATACTCAGCACCCGCGCTTAAATCAAAGAACGATGCAATCGTTTCTTTATTGAATGCATCTGCAATCAATACTCCATTTGAATCATAGCTATATTGAGGTGCATATGCATTTCCATGGAACAATGCTTCAGCATCAATAAACAATTTCTCAGAAATATTGAATCTAGCATTAGCTGCTAAGCGCATTTTTGGAAGGTGCCAAGCCTCTTCTTGGTTCACCATGGTATACTGATCGATGTTTAAGCGACCTCCAAGATTCACCAATTGTGATAACCTTACATTAATTTCACCTTCGATACCCTACATGTTTTACGGCTTCATCTCCGTTACCATCATATACTAAATCAAATCTGAAAGGTGTTTCCATATTGTTTACAAACATTGCCATGTTTTCAACTTTTCTGTAGAAACCTTTCACCTTGTAACCGAATGTTGCACCTGCATTTCCTTTAATACCACCATAGATATTCATACGGTCGATAGTGTTTTGGATATTAAAGTTTGGGACCTAGGTAAGGATTCAGTCTAGTAAAATCACGGAATGATCCTTTTTCAACTCCTCCGGTCACACCTCCAAAGATGTAAAAATACTTAGGTGCCAGGGCGAAATCGATTTCTGCTTCAGGGAATACATTAAATCTAGAGTTGTCTCCAAATTCTGAAACGATGTTTGCACCTAAAGTGATATTATAGTTATCCCCTTTGAAACGGATATAAGGATTAATACTTGCAATTGAGTTGTTCAATTTACCATTATCGGTATTATTTACACCGGTAATACCATTGTAATCCAATGCAAGATTTGCCCCTGCATTGAAGGCACGGTATCTTTTATTTAAATATCCTGATAGGGCGATTGAGTTTTCCTTAGCACTAAATTTATCGCTGTATGTGTAAGCATCTGCTTTTACAGAGTAGCTTAATGCATCTTCGTTTTCAGGGTCATAGTTGCTTGTCAACTCGCCTGTGAAATAAATATCATTGAATCGTTGTGCTTCGCGAGTTGGATTAATGGTATTTCCATCAATGTTTTCAGGAATACCATAAAAACGTGTTCCAAACCCATTATATCCAATCACTCCATCTAGGGTAAATAAAGGGAAAATACGGCGTCCAAAAACTCCGACTTCTTGTTTAGAGAATTTTTGATCTTCTAAATTACCTTTTTGACCTAAATGTTTTGCGAATCCTCCGAATCTGATATCTTCATAATCTTCGACAGCAAAATAAGCTTCGCCTAAGATTGTGTTGAAGTTACCAGCTCCAAATTTGAAATAGTTACTTTTATGGTCCAATATTTTTGAGAATGGCGTTTCCATAATTCTCAATTCACTCAGACCTGTATTGATATCTAATTTTTTATCAGGAACACTACCATAGCTCAGCTTAGGCATGTATTCTCTTTTGTTAGTCATATCAGGACTACGACGGATTTTTACTGCGTCAGCAAGAATAGGTCTATAATCACGAACGATATCAAATGAATCCAAAGTTACAGGGCGGTCGGTAGTGTCTCTTCTTTGAGCTTGTGCTCCTATCCCCATCCCCAACAACAAGGTTAATATTGCAGATTGTTTAAAAACAGTGTTCAACTTCATCTTTTCCTATTCTTATTTAATTTTTTCCATAATTTTTTCGCTTCATCCAAAATACCATCTTCAGTATTTTCATAATTGTCGATGACACTTTCTAATGTTGATTTTGCTTGGAATTTATCTCCTTTAGCGTCGTATGCTTGAGCCATTATGATAAATCCTTTTGCAACCCAATAATCGTATGAAGAGAAGGAATCAGATATGTCAAGTGCAGATTTGATTGCACCATCATAATTTTTATTTTTCAATTGTTGTTCCGCTACCAAGAATCTTGCTTCTGCTCCGGTCTCAGTTTTAGACTTCAATGCAGCTAAGTTTAATTCTTTCATACCTTCACCACCTTTAGAAGTTGACAAGTAAGCTTTTGCCAGCATATAAGGTGTGCTCTAGCAATTTCTTCTTCAGAAGACTTTTCATACTTCTTGATAATGTTAGCATAGTTCAATGTCTCAGCGTAATCACCCATATTGAAGTAACTGATCAATAGGTTATTTACTGCCCAACCATAATTCTCTTTGTACTCAGAAGTTAACTCTAACTTCTTCAATACCTGAACTGCCTCATTATATGCTTTATTTCTGATATGTAATTTCGATACAGAAATCAATGTACGCTCGGTATATGCAGATGTCCAATCATTCATAATGATATTGAAATCATGCATTGCTTCTGTGTCATTGCCTAAATTCGCGTTACTTTCAGCACGGATAAAACGAGCATGTTTCTCTTGAATTGGTTTAGGGAATTTATCAAAGTATGCATTGACAGCTTCAATGGATGCCTGCCAGTTTCCGCGGTCAAATAATGTTCTTGCGATTGAGAATGTATGAGCATCCTGTTCAGCAGTACTTAAGTCACCGATGTTCGTACTTGTAGCATAGCGGATATATCCGGAAGCATCACCTTTATCTAAATAAATGTTCTCAATAGATGCCAATGCTTGTTTAGCCTCATCTGTAGTAGGATATTGGTTTACTACTCTTTGGAATGTAGCCAATGCAGCATCGTTATCATCTTTGTTATATTGAACTAGACCAATTGTGGTAAGAGCTCTAGGAACATATGAACTTCTAGGGTATTGTTCAACCATTTTTTGAAGTCCATCGATAGCCCGGTCGTGATCACCCATTAAGAAATAAGTGTATGGCACTTCAAACGCAACATCATCTGCATAGTTTGATTTCGGGTATTTCGACATCACAGAATTCAATGTCGAAATCTTTCCATTATTATCACCTTGTAAACCTAATAAGATACCTTTTTGGAACAAAGCATAATCTTGACTTTGTGCACCAGAAGAGATCAATCTATCGTAGTAATTAGCTGCTTTGCTATAGTTCTTGATTGCTAAATACGAATCCGCAGCACGAGCCATGGCATCATTTCTAGTATTCAGGTCAATACCGTCTTTACCACCACCAGCTAAGAAACGTTCAAAGTAATTAGCCGCAGTACTGTAGTTGTCAGCTCTGAATGCTGCATATGCCAAAGCATAGTTAGCATAGTTATAAACTTCAGTTTTTCTAGCTGCTGGTAATTGCAAGAATTTGTTGAATGCAGCAACTGCTTCTTTGTATTTGCGAACTTCGTACATTGCTTCAGCTTTCCAATAGGTTGCTAGAGCAAATATTTCCTCATCGTAACGGTTTGCTTCAGAACGCATAAACATGGAAATAGCATTTTCAAATGCACGTTCATTGTAGTATTCAAGACCACGGTAATAAGTTACTTTTTGGTATGCTGCATTGGCGTCTTTACCTCTAGTTGGCAAATCTTCCAATACATCTACCGCAGCACGGTAGTTTTTGGTACTCAATAAAACTTCTGCCAATAATGTCTTAGCTTCTTCCTGGCGCTTTGACCTTGGATAAGTCTGCATATACTCGTTAACAGCATCCAGAGCTACTTGGTGGAATTCTAAGTCATACGACAATTTCGCATAATTGAATAAACCTTCTTCTTTTAATTGTGGATCAAAATCCAATTTTGATGCTCTGAAGAAAGCATTTCTAGCGCTTTGTTTATTGCCAGTCTTTAAAAATGCATCCCCTAAAGTAATCATGGCACTTTTGGAAATAAGCATCAGGTTCTTCTAATTTTTCTAATTCGGAGATCGCTTTTTCGTATTCACCTAATTTGTAATTGATATAACCAATTTGGTAGCTATCTTGGTTGTTCTGAGTTTTGCCTTGATCCTGAGCTTGGAAACCTATCGTAAAATTCTTTTGATTTTTCTAAATCTCCCTTGATAAAATATGTTGCAGCTACTATACGCAACATTTCAAGTTTCGCTTTCCTGTTTAGTTGTTTCTAACTTAGGGAGAGCGTAAGCCCAATACTTCATCGTAACGTTTATCTAAGAAGTATAAAGCTGTGATATAATATGGATAACTGTTTTCATAAGTTTTTGAACCTTCAAGACGTTCAAATTCATTTAAAGCAGTTTTATATTCTTGATTTAAATAGCTTTAGGTATGCTGAATAATAGATTGATGCTTCCTGATACTGGCCGCTTTTGGTCCTTCAATTCATTGAATACAGGTCTTGCAGCTTCATAATCACCAGTCATGAATTTTGAATAGGCAAGTTTGAAACGATATTCCGTATTCTCTGCACCTGCCAAATTCTTGCTATCTATTTTTTCAAACCACTCAATTGCTTTTGGATAATCTTTTGAGCATAATAAGACTTACCGATTTGGAAATAAGCGGCTTTTGAGTTAGCACTTGCCGGGTAGTCTTTAATATATTTTAAGAAACGATTTTCAGCATCTGTTTCACCTAGTTCAAGTGCGCAGACTGCTTGGTAGTATCTTACATTTTCTTTTAATAAACTTAGTTCCTTGGTTTCATCTAATTGGAGAGAAGATTTAGTTCTGATTTCTTCAAACTTATCGAACTGTTTTGCCGCCGAACTGAACTTCCCTCTTTCATACAGCTCTAGACCATCCTTATAGGCTTTATTTACCTCTTGCCAAGCAGAATGTTGCGCCAATACTGGTGTACTCAATAAGCTCATCGCCACACCTAACTGGTAAATTTTTTATACATATGATTGAATACTCCTTAAAATGAATGCTTTTTTGTTTATCGATTTTGTTGTATCAATGTGATAACATGATACAACTCCTTCAACCTACGAAATTAATGTATAACTTGTATGTTTTCCTCAAAAGTTGTTAACAACTGTGGATAACCTAGAGGTTTTAACGATATTTAACATTAGCAAGGAAGAGGTTAATTTTAGTCGGTAGAAACTCAAGGATATTTCGAGGACGAGCGAAAAGTTTTTGGATGGGATTATAGCTCCAAAAACCTAATATTTGACAATAAAAATAAAGGATAAAAAAAGCGTATGAATACTGACTACAGCAATCTTACGCTTTTGTAAAAATATTAAGACGTTATCTCTCTGTTAAGATCGACAGCTCTCTATTGTCTTATTTCGATTGTCTAATTATCCTCTCTTTCCTGCCAATAGATAAAGAACAGCCATACGAACGGCTACTCCGTTTTCAACCTGGTCAAGGATAATTGAATGGCTACTATCAGCTACGTCTGATGTTATTTCGACGCCTCTGTTGATTGGTCCCGGATGCATGATAACGATTTCTTTATCTAATGAATCCAATATTTGTTTGTTTAGTCCGTAAAGCATTGAATATTCTCTCAATGAAGGGAAGTACGCAATATCCTGACGTTCTAATTGTATTCTCAGCATGTTTGCGACATCACACCAATTCAAAGCTTTCATTAGGTCATGTTCGACTTTTACCCCTAAAGAAGTAATGTATTTAGGAATAAGGGTTGTTGGTCCGCAGACCATAACTTCGGCACCTTGTTTTTGTAGACAAAGAATATTTGACAGAGCTACTCGAGAATGTAGAATATCACCTATGATTGCAATTTTTTTACCGGCTACTTCACCAAGTCTTTCGCGTATTGAAAATGAATCCAATAATGCTTGAGTAGGATGTTCATGAGCACCATCTCCTGCATTTACGATTTGTGCATTCACATGTTTACTCAAGAATACGCCTGCACCAGCATAAGGATGTCTCATCACAATCATGTCGACTTTCATCGCCAAGATGTTGTTTACTGTGTCTATTAGGGTTTCACCCTTGCTCACAGATGATGATGATGCAGCGAAATTCACGATATCTGCTGACAATCTCTTTTCAGCCAGTTCAAAAGAAAGTCGAGTTCGGGTTGAATTTTCAAAGAAAACGTTGGCAATGGTAATATCTCTCAATGAAGGCACCTTCTTGATAGGACGGTTCAGCACTTCTTTGAAGTTTTGTGCGGTGTCCAGGATCAGTTGGATATCATTGCTATTTAGATCTTTGATACCTAATAAATGGCGTGTACTAAGTTGTTCAGAGTTTGACATTTGTAAACAATAAAATCTTTTCTATTTCTTCTCGGTGATCAACACAATTACTATCGTTATCATCGACTTCTTTCCAGCTCACGATTACTTTTTGTGAATCTATTGAATCTACTTGGATTCCAATATAGTCAGGTTGTATTGGGATCTGTCTTGAAAAGCGGCGATCTACCAATATCATCAATTCTATTCTGTTGGCACGTCCGAAAGCTTGGATGGCATCCATTGCCGAACGAATTGTTCTTCCAGTCCACAGTACATCATCCACGAGGATAACATCCTTACCTTCTATAATAAAATCTATGACCGTGCTATTGGCAGCAAGAGGACTTGCTCCCTTCATTCTGAAATCATCTCTATAAAAAGTAATGTCCAAAATACCCAAAGGCACTTCAACACCTGTCATTTCTTTGATTTCCTGTACTAATCTTTTTGCTAAATAGGTTCCTCGGGGTTGAATTCCAATTATTACAGCGTTGGAGAAATCTCCGTGATTTTCAATTAATTGTTGAGACAATCGCTTGAGCGTAATCTGAAACTTCGGTCCATCTAATAATATCGATTGTTTCATCTATGGATTTATTTAGGCAAAAATAAGGCATTTTTTCCAAAAATCGTAATCTAAGCCAAATAGGATCGGAAAATAATCCAAAAAAAAAGCCCATGCATAATCTGCATAGGCTTTCCATATTATTTTCTATTTCTAATTATTCGCTGCTTCGAATAATGGTCTATATGTTTCAAAGATTTGATTGACTTCTTTCAACAGATCTTGTTGTTTAGCATCCGTCAAAACTCTTTGATAGTTTTGGATTGCTGCCAATCCGAAACGCATATTCCTGAATTCCAAGTTTGGTTTTGTTTCAGCTATATTCATATAGTAAGCCATATTCTCGCGTAAGAACTTAAGATTTCTCTTTACGATTTCATTCGCCTTTTCTGCCTCTCCAGTTTTGTACATGGCATCTACCAAACTACTGTATGAGAACACTTCAGACATCAAGTAAGGACGTTTAGGCATATTTTCATAAGCATTTACAACTAGCTTTTTCGCTTCGTTGTTCTTACCCATTGCCAATAAGTTCTGAGCTGTTTCACCGAAAATAGTTCCAGCATACATACTGATATAACGATATGAATCAGGATCTAAATATTTAGAATTAGCGATATTACCCCAAGTGAATTTATTGATGATATTATTATAGGTTCCTTCAACATCAGAAATTGGTCCTGAAACATCTCCTTCAGATGCTATAGCAACTGGCATCAAACGCATTGCAAAACCTTCAGATACTAAGTATTTATCCAATCCAATAAAGTTTTCTTCAGGTGTTGTCGTAGTAAAATAAACTGGGCGTTTCCAATTATTATTCGCCAATATCGCCAGTATTGATAGATCAGCTCTACTTACAATGCCACTTGCTATAGTTCCATTGCATTGTATCGACGATTGCATCTTCCCATTCTTTAGGCACAACTTTATTTGCAACGACAGCTTGTTTATCAACTCTTAACTGCATATTCTTGGTAGGCAGAATGTTTGCCCAATCACCGCTTTGCAATTGTACTTTGTACTGTTGATCATCAGACAACATAATCTGCAATAGGTCTTCCACATCTACATATCCCGGGATATTCATATCACTGAAATATATAACATCACGAACTCCATCTTTGATTTTTTCAGGGTCAATGTTTAATGGTAATGCATCAGCGTCATTTCACTTTATGCATCATTTGCTTCATATACCAATCTGCACTCAATAAACTAAGGTTGACTACACGCACGTCTGTTCTAAAACCTTCAACTTCTTGAACGTACCACAATGGGTAAGTATCATTATCACCATAGCTAAATAGGATTGCATTAGGAGCACATGATTCCAGATAATTTTTGGCCATATCACGTGCCAGGAATTTTTCCGAACGATCGTGGTCATCCCAGTTCTGGCTTGCCAATAATACCGGTCCACACAACATAGACACAGCTGTAGCGCCGATCGCAGCGTTTTTAGCATTTACCTTTTTACTTAATAGATCAGCAATCCAAATCACACCCATACCAACCCAAATACAGAAAGCATAGAAAGAACCTGCATAGGCATAATCTCGCTCACGCGGTTGTAATGGAGTTTGATTTAGGTATAATACAATGGCAAGACCTGTAAAGAAAAACAGAAGAGCAACCACTGAGGCGTCTCGCTGTTGATTTTTAAACTGCCAAAGAGCTCCCAAAATTCCCAAGATTAAAGGCAAGAAGAAATAGGTATTTCTTCCAGCGTTTTCTTTCTCTGAGGTTGGCAAAGCATATTGTCCTCCTAATCGGATATTATCAATGGGTTTAATTCCCGAAATCCAGTTTCCTTCAGTGAATGAACCCTGTCCTTGTTGGTCATTTTGTCGACCTACAAAATTCCACATAAAATATCGGCTGTACATCTGCCCTATTTTGATATCCGAAGAAGAATTTCAGGTTATCAGCCATGGTCGGTTTGTTCCTGTGGACCGAGATTTAAAAATTCCCTATAATATGATTCATGTTTATCGGAATATATACGCGGAAATAAGGTACTACGACTCCAGGTATAATCGAATTTTTTCTTAGCTACAACATATTTATTACCATCCTTACGATAGATATTTCCTGTTTCAAATACATCTGTTGGTTTGGCATCAAAGTATCTTCCTTTCAACAATGGTTCATCACCATATTGTTCACGGTTTAAGTAACTTAAGAATGTAAATACGTTATCTGGGTCGGAGTTGTTTAAGGTAGGGTTTGCCTTAGCACGCACTAAAATCATAGTGAATGAACTATATCCAAAGATTACGAATGCTAAGCTTAACAATGCTATGTTTAGGATAGGTTTCACATTTTTCCATGAGTACCAGATTCCAAAAACAAGCAGTCCGGCTACCAATAAGGCGAAGAATGTTGCACCTGTTCCAAATCCCAATCCCAATGAATTCACGAAGAATAGGTCAGTGAATGCTGCGAACTTAATCAAGTACTGAATTACCCCCAAAGTACGATTGCTAGAACCAGGATTCCAATCCCTAATGTTTTTGCTATCCCTGCTCCAGTGATTTTAGAAGACCTTCTGAAATATACAACTAAAGCAATTGCAGGAATCACCAATAAATTCAGCAAGTGAACTCCGATTGAAAGTCCCATGACATAAGCGATCAAGATCAACCATCTATCGCTTCCTGGCTCATCTGCATGCTCTTCCCATTTGAGAATAGCCCAGAATACGACGGCAGTACACAGGGAAGACATGGCATATACCTCAGATTCTACCGCTGAGAACCAAAATGTATCAGAAAAAGTGTAAGCCAATGCTCCTACTACTCCTGCTCCCATAATCTTGATCAGATTACCTTCTGAAATACCTTCTGTTTTTGAGAAGCTTACATATGCTTTTTTCGCAAGGGCTGTAATGGTCCAGAACAAGAAAGTGATGGTTAGTCCGCTACATACTGCTGATCCTACGTTCATCCAATATGCAATACGGGTATTGTCTCCCAATGCGAGGTTTGAAAACAGATTTTGAATCATCAAAAACAAAGGAGCACCAGGCTGGTGTACAATCTGTAACTTATATGCTGAGGCAATAAATTCACCTGTATCCCACCAACTCGTTGTTTTTTCAAGCGTCAATATATAGGTCAAGGTGGCTATAATTCCCACTGCCCAACCTAACAGATTATTGATTTTTTTATAGTTCATACTAAAATATAGAAGGTTTTTCTAAAAAATTATGCTTCGAAAATAAGGATTCCAAATTATAATTAGACAAATAGTTTCTATTTATTAGCCATAAAAACTTTGAATCTCTTCATATGGGCCCCTAGATCGATAATACCTAAAAAATATTGCTCTGAAAATCAGTATATTTAATAATTAACGCAATTTTTTATTTGCAGATTAGAAAAGTCGACGTATATTTGCATCGTCAAAAGGGGATAACCTGATGACAAAACCAAAAAGGATTGCCCAATAGTATAATGGTAGTACGACGGTTTTTGGTGCCGTTTGTCTTGGTTCGAATCCAGGTTGGGCAACATCAAAAAGGCTTGAAACAATGTTTCAAGCCTTTTTTCATTATTTCTCCATATCGGACCAATCAAACGTCGGATTTTCAGGACTTTTTTTCACTTCTAGAATTTTAGCATATAGGTTTTTCACTAATTCAGGATATTTCTGGGATAAATCTACCTGTTCGGCAATATCATTTTCCAGGTTATAAAGTTCTAATATTTCTTTTTTCCCTTTTTCCTTGAATCGGATAAGCTTCCAATAACCTTGTGAAATTGCTTCTTTAAGAACTCCTTTTTCATTAAACTGCCAATAAAGGTAGTCATGTAATTTATTTTGATTTTCGCCAATTAATGTAGGGAAAAATGATAATCCATCAATATCTTGTGGGATATTTAATCCCGCTATTTCGGAAAATGTTGGCATGATATCCCAAAAAGCCCAGGGATCATGGATTTCTTTGGTTTTATTGTTCTTTCCTGGAATTTTTGCAATAAATGGCACTCTTATACCACCTTCATACAAATCTCTTTTTACTCCTCTTAACTTCCCCCAACTATTGAAATATTCAGGATCTGCTCCACCCTCTATATGCGGTCCATTATCACTACTAAAGAAAATATAGGTATCATCTTCTAGTCCCAATGTTCTCACCAAGGCAACAATTTTACCTACATCAGTATCCAGTTTTTTGACCATTGCTGCAAATGCGGCATGAGGCTGAGCTTGATCATCATAATTCCCTTTCTTGACAAAAGGCTTTTCTGGTTCAAATAAACTAGACCCATCTGCATTCTGGAACTCTTTAATTAGGCTATCTGGAACTATTAATTCTGCATGAGGCAAAGTGAAAGGAACATATAAAAAGAATGGATTATCCTTATTTTCTTTAATAAATTCCAAGGTTTTATTGGCAATTAAATCTTGTGTATAATGCTTGTTATTTACTCTTATGAGCTGTGTAACTCCATTTTTTATTTCATATAAACTATCGGTATAATAATCATGTGCATGAGACTGGTCTAAGTACCCATAAAAATTATCATATCCTTTTAAATGTGGGGCTCCTTTGGAATCTATATCTCCCAATCCCCATTTTCCAAACATACCTGTCCTATAACCTGCATCTTGAAAAAGCTCCGCAATTGTTAAATCTTGCTCTCTAAGTGCGCCTTTCCCATCTTTTGCTTTTGAGTTTCCACGGATATAAGCAGTTCCCATATGCTTTCCTGTCATCAATGCACATCTCGAAGGAGCGCATACTGTGTTGCCTGAATAAAAACGTGTAAATTTTATTCCATTAGCAATTAAATCATCTAGATTCGGGGTTTTTATTGGAGAATTTGAATTAAAAGCACTGACATTTCCATATCCCAAATCGTCCGCTAAAATAAATATTACATTTGGCCTTCGATTATTTTTTGATTGAGCATTTCCACTTTTGCCTGGCAAAATGTACACTGCTATAACTACTATGATAAAAATGATTCTTTTCATGTTTATATTAATTTCCATAATTTGGATTTTGTATTAATTGGTCATTGTTTTGAATTGCTAAGGAAGGGATAGGCCAAAGATAATCTCGATTTTCTCTAAAAGCCCTGGAGTCAATCCTGTTACCATTTAAATGATATATTTCAGTGTTCAGAACTTGGCTCGCTATTTTCCACCTTCGGATGTCGAAATAATATAAGCCTTCACCTGCAAATTCTACCCTTCTTTCATGACGTATTTCTTTCCTTAGCTCATCTTTGTTCAGATCTCTATTGATTCTTGCCATACCCACTCTATCTCTAATTTTATCTAGAGCATTGAAGATATCATCTGATGGACCAGCAATTTCATTTTGAGCTTCGGCATAGGTCAAAAGCACATCTGCATACCGCAACACTATATAGTTTAATTCGGATGTACCACTTGTCTGAACTGCTAATGGTTTTTCCAAATCTTTATAGATTGTGTATTTTTTCAGCCCAGCCCCAGTACTCGGGTATTGATTGGTAGCGACAACCGACCCTTTGAAGATAGATCCTGGCAAAACTACAGTTGCATGAAGTCTTGAATCTCTATTTTTATAAGGTGATGTTTTATCATAAAGGGACGACTTAGAGATTGGTTTTCCATCGATCGCATAGTAAGCATCAATTAATTCTGGCAAAGGAGAGGATCCCAACTGTTGATCAAGAGATACATCCAATGAATGGGCAAATTCAGGATATGCATATTGTATATCGAAAATTACTTCTTTATTTCCTTCGTTTTCCAACAGAAATAATCCTCTATAATCTGGGAACAATTCATATTCGTTCAATTCGATTACCTTTTTTGCAGTGATGGCGGCTTCATTCCACTGACCAGCATACAGCAATACTCTAGCTTTGAAGGATAATACTGCACCTATCGTTGCTCTTCCTTTTTCTAATCCAGAATATGATTTTGCCAATACCCCTTCCTTACTAGCATCATTCAAATCTGACAGGATTTGTTTCAATAAATCTTCTTCAGAGCTACGACCTAAATCACGTTGAGATTCCAGATCTGGGGCTTCAGTAATCAATGGAGCACCTCCATATAAATTCCAAAGTGGAAAATAAAACAAGGCTCTTAAAAATTTTGCTTCAGCAATATATCGTTCCTTATCTTTTGATTGAAGTTCAACTTTGTCTATGTTAGCCAAGATATTATTTACCCTCCCTATTCCTTCATAGCATTGGTTCCAAGTTGAATTAAATTTTCCAGTATTTGCGTCATGGAGTCCTCTAGAAATTAAGTTCCAATCTCCGTTATACTGATAAGTATTTGGAGTTAAAGCATCTAAATAAACCATGTTGGGTGCTGCAAAAAAGGAATTAGCATTATTGAGAACAGAATAGGAGCCAATTAGAGCTGCTTCAATTTTTTCTTTGCTATTCCAATAGGTTTCTTGTGTGAACCTATCTGTTGGAACAGTATCTAAATAAGAATCGCATGCTGTAAACAGCGATAACCCGGTAATATATATAATAATTCTTTTCATTTTATTAAAGGTTTAGGTTAATCCCAGCTGTAATTGTTTTAACATTTGGATATTCAATTAAATCTGCGCGTGTTAAATTTCTCTCTGGATCGGAGAACTTAAAATCGGTAAATGTCAGCAAGTTTTGGGCATTGACAAATATGTTTAACCCTTTAATATGAAAAGGTGACAATAATTCATGAGGTATTTTATAGCTCAATTGCACATTTTTCAAACGTAGATAAGCTGCATTACGAATCCAAAAACTTGACGTAATAAAATTTGGAGGATACCCATTTGAGGTTGTCAATCTTGGCAGGGAAGCATTAGGATTTTCTGGTGACCAGGAATCAGTCAACCATTCTCTTGTGACACCAGCACCGTTCTTATAAGGGAAAGCTAGGTTTCCACTCAAAAAGGTGTTTACTTTTCCGACCCCTTGAAATATTGCAGAGAAATCAAATCCTTTAAAACTCAACCCTAAATTAAAGCCATAAGTGATTTTTGGGACACTATTCCCAATAATTGTCCTATCGTTGTTGTCCACAATACCATTTCCGTCTAAATCTGCATATTTAAGGTCTCCTGGCTTAGTTCCATTAGATTGAAAAGCATGTTGTTTAATTTCTTCCTCGTTCTGAAAAATACCCAAAGCTTGCAATCCATAAAAAGAATTGATGGATTCCCCTTTTTGAATAATTGTATTACTACCATAATAAACCTGTCCTTTTAGATTTTTCACTTCATTCTTAATCCATGAACCTGTTGCTTGGATACTAAAATTTAGATTATTGAATTGGCCTTTATATCCCAATATTGACTCGACCCCACTATTATTAACTGTTCCAATATTTTGATAAGGTCCATTTAAATTTCCAACTTGGCTAGGGATCGTGATTTGCCTTAAAATATTAGTTGTTGTTTTATTAAACCAATCAATTTCTATTGTTAGATTATTATTAAAAAATCCTGTTTCTATTCCTACATCCGAAATTTGAGTAGTTTCCCAGGTTATTAAGGGGTCAGCCAATTGTTTTACTGCTGCCCCTGCAACCAGATTTCCGTTAAATGTATAATTTTCACCTAAAGCAAAAGCATTAATATATGTATAGTCAGGTATGGCTTGATTTCCCAATTCACCATAAGATGCTCTTAATTTCAAATGGGAGATCCACTTAATAGGTTTGAAAAATTCTTCCTGACTGATTCTCCATCCTGCTGATATAGAGGGAAAGAATCCCCATCTCTTACCTTCGGCAAAACGAGAGGACCCGTCATGTCGAAAATTAGCTTCTAATAAATAGACTTGGTTGTAATTGTAGTTTATTCGCCCGAAATAGGAAAGCAGTTTAGTCTCATTTGAAGAACCAGCGACTTGTGGCGAAGTACTCCCTGCATTTAATTCTGTAAGCTCATTGCTAAGGTACCCTTGATTGTATGCTGAGAAATTCCCATTATTAAATTTCTCCCAACTAAAACCTGCCAATACATCAAACTGATGGTTATTGATTGATTTTACCCAATTCAAAGTATGGAAATTGGTAAGATTAATTCGATTTTGACTGATTTGCCTCACTCCTCTAACCGGAGTATTTCCAATAGGTGTAACAATTCCGTTTTTTGGGTTTGTGAGATTTATTGAGGGATAGGAATATTTTTCCAATCCATATATCAAGTTTGCAGCTACTGTGGTTTTATAGGATAGGTCCAACGGCAATTTTATTCCTAAGGATACATTGGCAAGAGGATTAAAATTATTGTATTTTCTGAACCCTTCTTTAGAAAGAGCTACGGTATTTCTAAAGAAATTATGTCCTGGCACTCTAATCCATTGGTCGGCATAATTTCCATCTTGTGCATATGGTACTTGAAATGGCAATGCTCTATAGGTAAGTCCCAAAATACCTCCTTCTCCATTACCTTCATCAGCAGTGTATGCACTCTCCTGATTTGCACCAAATGTTCCAATTAATGAAGCTTCTACTTTTATATTTTTGGTGATTTCACTCTGTATATTTGAATTCAATGAATATCGGCTTCCGAAAGTTTCTATAAGAACCCCTTGTTGATTCAGATATCCCATTGAAATAGAATATGTAGTTTTTTCACTTCCTCCAGCGAACCGCAAATTATGTTCTTGAATCGGTGCATTTTTGAACATGATATCCATCCAATCAGTATTAGCATAGATATATTCATCATGATTATTTCTGAATTCATTTATTAAATCGTCCGAATATTCCGCACTTTTCCCTTCATTTTCTAAAGCTTTATTTCGGCCCAGCATGTATTCAACCGTATTTGTTACCACATTTGGAAACTTTGTTGCGGCCTGAGAGCCGAAATAGCCTGAATAATCGACTGATGAACTTCCTTTAATTCCTCGCTTGGTGGTAATTAGAACCACTCCATTCGCTGCCCTATTACCGTAAATTGATGCTGAAGCTGCATCCTTCAAAACTGAGATCGTTTCTATATCATTTGGATTAATTTTATTTATATCGTATTCCACACCATCTACAAGAATTAAGGGGTTATTATCATTTAAAGTTCCTAAACCTCGAATTCTAATATTTGCACCATCTGCTCCTGGACGCCCTTTTGTTTGATTGACATAAACTCCTGGAAGATTTTGAAGGGCTTGTGAAGAGCTTGTAATTGGCCTATTCTTTAGAGTTTTACCATCTAAACTTGCTACAGATCCTGTAAGGTTAGCTCGTTTTTGCTTACCATATCCTACTACAACAACTTCTTCAAGATCAGAAGTAATTTCTTCCAAAGAAATCGTGACTGGTGAAGTTGTCACCAACAATTCTGAAGGTTTATATCCAACATAGGATACCGTAATATGGAAAGGTAATTTTTGACCGGTGACGAATTGAAAATTACCTTCTCGGTCTGTTTTCACCGCATGGGTTACGGCTTTGAGTTGAACCGTTGCGCCTTCAATAGGCAACGAGGTTTTTAAATCAATAACCTTACCTTTTAATGAAGCATTAATTATTGGATTTGATTCTTGCCCTAATAAGTTAATAGAAAACAAAAGGCATAAGAATATTAGATGAGAGTACAACCATACTCTATTATTTTTCATATATTTAATCAGTTTAATATTAGAAATGCATGCAAGTGCCAACGCCAATTGTATACTTGTATGCTTTGTTAGACTCTGGGAAGCAGATGCTTCCCTTTTTTTATAATACTAACTCATTCGCATTCTATAACATAAGCAAAATAGAATAACTAAATTTTGAGAAATGTAAGATTGCTTGGCAGTTCCAGGTAATTTTCTTTTCATGGATTTTTTAGATAATTTTTAAGTTTAGGTTGTGAACAATTATCAAAGATAATGCAAAACAACAATAATGTCTACTATTTTAGTAGATTATTTAAATAATATTTGATAACCTTAAATAAAAACATTGAAATTCAATCACTTATATAAATTATAATCGAAAAAAATGCTTATCCTAATATGAAAGTTCATAAATTAAATTATCCTATAAATAGGTATTTTTCAAACCTATCCAATATATTGGCAAAAGATTTGACATATAGGCAGAAATAAAAAACAGGTATAATAATACAATTTGTGCATACACTTGGATCCATTTGGAATAGATTCTTTAGTACATAAGTCATTGGATTGTATAAATAGTAATATATGTCTGATCACAAGAAAAAACTAGCTTTAGTAGATGACCATCCTATCGTTATTGAAGGATTAAAATCAATTATTACGGCTTGGAACAACCAATATGACCTGACTTGTTTTGCAGACGGCAATTCGGTATTGTCTTATATAAAGGAGAATTATGTGGATATTGTGCTTTTGGACATCTCTCTTCCTGACATCAACGGTTTGGATGTATGTAAGATTATCAAATCTGAGAACCCAAAGATAAAGGTTATAGGATTGAGCAATCGTGCAGAAATGAGTATTATTTCTGACATGATGGATAATGGTGCTTCTGGTTTTCTATTAAAGGAAATCCCTTCCAGTGAGATTTTGAAGAGCATTGAATTGGTTCTGAAGGGCGGCATTGCATTGAATGAAGGCATACAAAAGATCCTAGCTGAGAAAACTGAAATAGCGTCAAAGCTACCTTCCTTGACAAAGCGTGAGAGCCAGCTTATCCAACTCATGGCTCAGGGAAAAACTACAACAACCATTGCAGAAGAATTATTCCTCAGCAAATTCACGGTTGACACTTACCGCAAGAATTTGTTACAGAAATTCAAGGTCAAAAACAGCAATGAGCTATTGGTATTACTCATTGAGAATAAAATGATTTGAACCTTCGACAATAAATTAAAATTATATAGTCCCAAAAAGTATGATTCGATCTATTTCTTGAACAATATACCTGAGGGTCTTTTAATCTAATTTTATATTCTAAAACATTTATCTAACTTTGCGGCTATATAAAGTTAACAAGCTTTTAAGTAGAATAACATTGGTGCAGAAAACGAAAATTCAATATAAAAAACCCCAATAAATCATTTCACCATGCCTTTGCAATTTAATACCGTAAAATTATTTGCTGGTTCAGGAACCTTAGAATTAGCAGACAAGATTTCAAAATCATACGGAAAACCCCTAGGAGACATGACTTTGTCGAAGTTTTCGGACGGCGAAATTCAACCATTCTACAACGAATCAGTACGTGGTAGTGATGTTTTCCTTATCCAATCTACCAATCAACCGACCGACAATCTTTTGGAATTGTTATTAATGATAGATGCGGCTAAGCGTGCTTCAGCTCACTACATTACTGTTGTTGTTCCCTATTTTGGGTATGCCCGTCAAGACCGTAAGGACAAACCACGTGTTGCGATCGGTGCAAAAATGATTGCTAATTTGATCATGGCTGCCGGAGCACACCGCATTATGACGATGGACTTACACGCTGCACAGATCCAAGGTTTCTTTGACATCCCTGTTGACCATTTGGACGGCGCTATCATTTTCGTTCCTTACATCAAATCATTGAATCTAGAGAACTTAATGATTGCATCTCCTGATATGGGTGGTTCTTACCGCGCACGTACATTTGCAAAATTCTTCAATGCTGAAGTTGTTATTTGTGATAAACGCAGAAAACGTGCGAATGAGATTGAATCTATGTCTATTATTGGTGATGTAACAGGTCAGGATGTCGTATTGATCGATGACATCTGTGATACTGCAGGTACACTTTCTAAAGCTGCCGCATTGATCATGGAAAATGGTGCAAAATCGGTACGTGCTGTTTGTACTCACGCTGTATTATCAGGGAAGGCATACGAAACTATCGAAAATTCTGTGTTAAGTGAAATGATTGTTACTGACACGATTCAATTGAACCCTGAGAAAGCTGCACAGTGCACTAAGATCAAGGTTCTTTCTACTGCGAGTTTATTTGCGAACGCCATTAAGAATGTTAATGAACACGGTTCAATTTCTGATTTATTCGACGTTAAATAAATCGATGAACCATCAAAATACAAGAGGATACCTTATAAGGGTATCCTTTTTTTATGCTTTTTATTATTTCAACTGACTATGAAGCATTTATTTTCCGTTAACGGTAAAAATTTCCTTTTAACAATTCAAGTAATTGATTATCTTTGCACCTCAAATTTAATAACATTAATATGAAATCAATTGCTATTAGCGGTTCTCCAAGAGAGAACGTAGGGAAAAGAGATGCAAAGGAATTGCGTTACGAAGCTAAAGTACCAGCAGTTCTTTACGGTGGTAAAGAACAAACACATTTCTCTGTATCCGCAGCTGATTTGAAACCAGTTCTTTACACTCCAGAAGTAATCTTCGTAGAATTGGATATCGATGGCAAAAAATCTAAAGCTATCGTTCAAGAAGCTCAATTCCATCCATTAACTGACGAGGTTACACACGTAGACTTCTTACAATTATTTGATGACAAGGAAGTTTCTGTAAACATTCCAATCAAATTAGTAGGTACTTCTCCAGGTGTTAAAATGGGGGGTAAATTAGTTCAAAAATTACGTAACCTTCGCGTTAAAGCACTTCCTAACAACTTACCTCAAGATATCGAGGTTCCTATGGAAGGCTTAGAAGTAGGTAAATCTTACCGTGTTGGCCAAGTAGAATTAAAAGATGCTAAAGTATTGAATAACTCTGACGATACAATCGTTTCAGTTACTATGTCACGTGCTCTTCGTCAAGCTGAGCAAGAAGCTGCTAAAGCTGCTAAAGGTGGTAAAAAATAAGTAATACTAACATCTAGTATAAAAACATTGAAGGCATCGAATAATCGATGCCTTCTTTTGTTCAACTAAATATATAAGGTTTAATGTGTTCTTAAATCTTGTTTGCTTCCACCTCAATAGCTTTAATCGTAGGTGTATAATCTACTCCCAAACCTTCTTGCTGATAAACCAATTCACCTTCCTCATTGAATAAACTTATAATATTTGAATGTGAAAAATCAATTGGAGAAATCTTTTTATAGTTCACTGCCAGCGTTGCGGCAAATTCTCTAGTTGCTTCATTATCGGACCGCAGGAATAACCACTGATCACCATCCATCTCATTATCGATAGAAAATTGCTTTAATTTCTCGGGTGTATCCGTTTCAGGATCGATACTTACCAATAAAAACTTGACCTTATCTTTGTTTTTAGTTTTTATGGTCTTTTCTATATGTCTCATATCTGCCACCAATCTAGGACATGCTGCTTGACAGGAAGTATAGATCATAGCCACTACGACAACATTTCCTTTTAAATCTTTCAACTCCATCTGTTGCCCATTCTGGTTTGTCCAATTTGCGGGCAGGTTATAAACTGAAAGATCAGATAAGTCCTCTGTCACTGTTGGTTGTTTCAGATTGTTTTCATGTTCACTTTTTGTATTTTGGCAGCTGAAGAACAATCCTCCGGCAACCATAAAAAGGCCTATGTATTTTATTATTTTCATGTTGTTTTATTTAATGTCTCTGGCACATCGAAAGCCTAAATTTCTTCCTGTATATGCCGCTTTCATGCTTCCACGGAAGGCATACCTCATAAATGCAGCATAGTTCATCAAATCACTGGCATTTACGGAAGCTCCTCCACAAAACAGGTTTCCATCATCACCTTTATCTTTTCTTGATTCTCCTGACAAGAATATGCTGTTGAAATCGGAGGTCCATTCCCAAACTAAACCATGCATATCATAGACTCCCCAGAAATTTTTAAAAGTACTCCCGACTTCATTATTATAAGTTCTAGGTGTTTCATACCAGTTTAAGATGTACTGATTATATGATTTCTTTGTTCTGGCATCAAAAGTTTTTGCATCAGACATGGCTGCGTATTCCCATTCATCCATTGTTGCCAACCTCTTTCCTTTGCTTTCACAATATTTCTTTGCTGCATACCAAGAGACATTAGTTACAGGCGAATTCGGCTTGGCATCACCGTAATCAAAGTCGGACTTCCAATAATTCAAATAACTTTTGTCCGCGAAAATCCTTTTTACCTGGGATTTCGAAAATGCATTATTCTGTTTGAGGAATTCCAGATAATTCTGATTGGTAACAGGAAAGACATCCAGATAAAAAGATTGTACTTCCACCGGCTTTTTATCAGCGGTACCATACAATGGAACATAACTTCCCTTTTTTACCAGAACCATTTCCTGCCTTATAGCTATTGGTATAAATAGCAACGACGCCAATGGTATTAAAATATATGTCAATGCCTTCAACATATTTGATCAATTAATTGATTGGAAGCACGAGAATACGTGCTTCCAAAAATTCTTGTTATTTAGCGCGGCGTTTTTTGATATCCGCAGGAGTAAGGACAGTTTTGTTATTGCCCCAGTTATTGTAAACATAATTCAGAACGTCTGCTACTTCTTGGTCACTTAATGTTTGACTAGGCATCACAGAGTTGTATTTTTCTCCATTTACGGTGATCTCACCTTTTAATCCAAACAAGACAGCATCAATAGATTTATCTTTATTGTTGTTCAGATAATCAGATTTTGCCAATGGAGGGAATACAGCTTTTATCCCTTGACCTTCACTTTGGTGACATGCTAAACATGTTCTGGCAAATATCGCCTTACCATCATTGATAGACTGTTCAGGCGTTTTGTTGACCACCACTTCTTCTTTTTTCTTTTTCGGCATTTGTTGAATAGTACCGCCCTCAGGCAAATAGATTCCTTCCATGATTTTTCCTGAATAGATTTGGTGATTTTCTTCACCTTCTACTTTCATCATACCCAATGCACCTTTATTAAATGCCCTAAAAATGGAGTGGTCGACAAGAACCAAAGTTCCTGGTACATCAACTTTGAATTCCACGATAGCAGATCCACCAGCAGGAATTAATGTTGTCTGTATATTTTTATTGATGAGATCTCCACCTTCGACATGAACTTTGTCAAAAATTTCACCGATTACATGGAATGATGACACTAAGTTTGGGCCACCGTTTCCAACGAACAAGCGTATCGTTTCTCCAACTTTAGCCTGAAGAGCGTTTTCATTAACCAATGCATTAACATTACCATTGAAAACTACATAGTCCGCTTCTTCTTTGATGGCTTTGTTCATATCAAATGCTTGAAGACCTTGCTCTCCATATCCACCTTCGGTATAGAAATCACCTTGCATAACATAGTATTCTCTGTCAACTGGAGGTAATCCTCCTTCAGGTTCTACCAGAATCAATCCGTACATACCATTCGCTACGTGCATACCTACTGGAGCAGTTGCACAATGGTAAACATAGAGTCCAGGGTTTAGACATTTGAATGAAAACGAAACTTCATGTCCTGGAGCTACCAATGACGATTCAGCACCTCCACCTGGACCAGTTACAGCATGTAAGTCAATATTATGCGGCAACTTATTGTCTGGGTGGTTCTTTAGTAGAAATTCCACTTCATCTCCTACTCTCGTTCTAATAAACTGACCAGGCACGGAACCTCCGAAAGTCCAATAGGTATATTTAACCCCATCAACCATTTCTCCTTCAAGTTCAAGAATTTCCAAGCTCACTTTCAACTTGGTGGCCTCCCTTTTTCCGACGGGTTTCGGAACATGTGGTGGTGATGTCAATTCAGCAACTGACTCCCCTTTTACAGGAATTTTACTGGTATCAGTCGCCTTGCTTTCTGTTGAATTATTACAGCTTGAGAATGCCAATGTAACCCCCCAATAACATGCTCAAAATTTTGATGTTTCCTTTCATATTGTTTTTGTTAATATGTACTCGTTTTACCTTTTTTCCTTATTTAAAAATACCTCTAAAAACGTTCATAAAATATGAGATTACCCATTGAAAAAAGTAGTCTTCATTACATTTTTGTGACAATAAAATCTTTGTTATTTTAACTGAAAATCCACTTTTTCAAAAAAAGAAGAGGATGAAATCAACATCCTCTTCTTCTTACTTAA
Source organism: Sphingobacterium daejeonense (assembly GCF_901472535.1). Lineage (NCBI taxonomy): Bacteria > Pseudomonadati > Bacteroidota > Sphingobacteriia > Sphingobacteriales > Sphingobacteriaceae > Sphingobacterium > Sphingobacterium daejeonense. The sequence goes on from NZ_LR590470.1 coordinate 3,799,092, forward strand.
ATTAATTTTCATTCGTTGTTTAACGGTTTTTGCTGGCGCAAAATAATTGAGTCAAAATATGGAGATTTTAAATAAGGGTCTTTTCTAATTTTATTGATTTTGGGAATAAAATATTGTTCTCTAAATGTATATGTTTATGAAGGTCTTGTTCAAATTCTTTGAGCATATCGAATGCTACTCTATAGGTTGCTGCAAGAATCTTCGGGTGCAGTATAGTTATTTGTTAATTCTGCGATTTTTTCAAAACGGTTTCCCTCTGCTTCATGCTCATGGATCATCATACTGATTGGGTTTTGAACAGACCCAAATCCTGGCTGCAAATATTGTCCATTCCCACTTTTTGATTCTTCCATTTTTTCAATAAATGGAAATAATACTTTTTCTTCTTTTTCCAAGTGATGTCCGAGTTCCAGCGCGCACTCTTCAAACAATTTATTGATTTCATAAAGCTCAGGATGTCTTTCGCCATGAACTTTGCAGATTTTATTTAAGTAGGTCAATAGGATAGGCGTTTTTTCCCTTACGTATCTATGATGGGTCTTCACAATATAGGAAGCCAATAAATCCGATGGCCATGAATTAAAATCAATTTGCTCACTAGCACCTTCATTCAAAAACAGCCTGTACTTCTGTCAATAAAGCATTTTTGTCAATCCCTTTTTTCTCGGCAGCTTTTTCGATAGACACTTGTCCACCGCAACAGAAATCTAATCCATATTTTGTGAATACTGCAGCGGTTTTAAAATTCTGAGCTACAACATTTCCGATTTTTTCATTTATTAAGTTTTCCATGATATTATTGTTTTTTATTTTTTAGCGTTAAATCAAATACAAACCAAGCTATTGCGAATACACCGATTGCGAATACGACATCTCCAGGAGTACGCATCCATTTTAAGAACACCATTCCTGGCTGCTGCATCAATTCAGCAGATCTTGCGTACCACATTCCTTTGCCGATACTTTCGATTGCTTGCCAAATCCCAACAGGAAGTAAGCTCAACAATGCCATTCCCAAAAGACCGATATTTAAGCCCCAGAATCCAACTTTGATCAGTTTGTCATTCCACTTGACATCTCGGTATAAGCTTCTGAGCACAAACAGCATCAATCCTATACCCAACATTCCATAACTCCAAACAAAGCAGTGTGACCATGCAAAGGTGTTGTGTTCAAGCCTTGCACATAATACAGTGCAATTGGAGGATTGATGATGAATCCAAATACACCAGCTCCCAAGAAATTCCAGAATGCCACGGAAATCAAGAAGTAAATCGGCCATTTATAATCTTCCAACCATTTTGTTGCTTTGGAAATTTTATAGTTATGATATGCTTCGAATCCAATAATGGTTAAAGGCACAACCTCCAATGCACTGAAAGTTGCTCCCAATGCCATTACAGCTGTTGGTGTTCCTGAGAAATATAAGTGGTGGAAAGTTCCAAGAATTCCTCCTGACAAGAAAATTATCGTTGAAAACAGAACGCTGGAAGTTGCACTTTTTGGTTTTAACAGCCCTAGCCTTACGAATAAGAATGCCATTACTACAGTTGCAAATACTTCGAAGAATCCTTCTACCCATAAATGAACCACCCACCATCTCCAGTATTCAGCGATTGCCAAATTTGTTTGTCTTCCCCACATTAATCCAGCACCATAAAATAGGGCGATGGCAGAACAGGAGATCAAAAACATAATGATAAGGTTCTTTTCCTCCCCTCCTTTTTTCAAAACCGGCAATAGCGGTCTGATCATTAATGCTAACCATACAAAAAGACCAACAAACAAAAACAGCTGCCAAAATCTGCCTAGATCTACATACTCGTAACCTTGATGGCCAAACCAAAAGTTGTCTACCATATCCAGTTTTTGCATCACTCCGAACCATTGGCCAATCATTGAGCCAGCAACGATAATCAATAAGGCTATGAAAAGGAAGTTAACACCAAAGACTTGAAATTTTGGATCCTTACCAGATACCGCTGGTGCTATATATAACCCGGTTGCCAACCAAGCTGTCGCAATCCAAAAAATTGCTAACTGGGTATGCCAAGTTCTGGTCACAGCATAAGGCAAGAATTTATCAATCGGGATTCCATAAAGTCCATCGCCTTCAACTCCATAATGCGCTGTTACTATCCCCAATCCTACCTGAACCAACATTAGAAGGCTTACTACCCAGAAATATTTCTTCACCAAACGCATCGAAGGTGTTACACCTTGCCTTAACAAAGGATCTTCAGCTGGATATAACAATTCATCGTCTTCACCTGATTTAACTTGATAAAGAACTAATGCCCCTACACAGAAAATCAGCAAAATAATACTGACTCCAGACCAAGCGAGCAAATCCATGGTCATTTCGTTGCCCACTAATTTTTCATTTGGCCAATTATGGGTGTAAGAGACATCTGAATCTGGTCTATTGGTAACTGTTGCCCAAGTCGCCCAAAAGAAGAAAGCATTCATTTTCTGCATTCTTTCTTCATCCTGTATGGAGTTTACTGGAATGGCATAATCTTTCCTCAATTGATCAAACTTAGGGTCATCAGTAAATAACCCTTTATAGTAATTAGATAATTCTTTGTAAGCAGCTAACCGTTCAGCATCAATAGTGATCGTGTTAGTAGCTGGATCAAATGTGTTTTTTCTGATTTTATTTTTTAGACGAGTTGAAAGAAGAGCTTGTTGTTCTTCTTCTAAATCATCATAAGGTTTAGAATATTGATTATTTGAATAGATATTTAAAATATAGAGTGCTTCACGGTGCAGATAATCAGCAGTCCAGTCTGGAGCGACATACGCACCGTGCCCCCAGATCGAGCCCACTTCTTGGCCTCCTATGCTTTGCCAAACATTCTGTCCGTCCTTAATATCCTCACCACTGAATATTTGATTTCCATTTTCATCTACGACTTTTTCTGGAATGGGCGGAGCTACTTGATAAATCTCATATCCATAGTATAATAATACACCGAAGGATATGATAACTACCAATATAAAGGACCACCATAATTTTTTCTCTCTTGTCATTTTTGCTGAGGATTTTATCTTTTGAAAAAACTAGTGCAACTCTAAAGCTGCACTAGCTTAACTTATTTCAACTATTCGGCTATTATTTTTCCTTTCATAAGTGAAGCATGCCCAGGGAAAGAGCATATAAAATCATAGGTACCTGGTTTATCCAAAGTAAATTCGATTTTGCTTTCTTCTCCTCCACCAATTAAATCTGTGTGAGCCACTATATCACTCGATTGAGGGATATATTCTGTTTCCTGTGCTTGTAGAGCTGCTTCAGAGAATTTAGCTACGTCAGCACCTGCCTTTAATACAATTAGGTTATGGCCCATCACCTCTTTTCCCATTTTGCCAACATGTTTCAGTGTCAAACTAATTGGTTCACCTGCTTTTACATGTAATTCATTCACATTAAACTGCATTTGGTCATTACTTTCTACCGTAATGGTATTTGAAGTTGTAGATGTTGTCTCTGAAGGCGCTGAAGTTGTTGCAGGAGCTTCTGCTGGAGTTTCAGTAGTATGAGCGCTATGGTCTACTTGACTGGAGTTACTTTGTTCAGAGTTTCCACAAGAAGCCATAAATAAACTTGTTAATAATGCTAAAGATCCGATGTTGAATAATTTTTTCATGATAGTGATTTTTATTTAAGACAAATTTGTCTTTTTTGTACTTGTTAAAAAATTCCTTTGGTCACATTTTTCCGTGATAGATATAATATTTCTATAAAAGGGGTTTAAATCTTACTTTTGCAAGCATGAATTATCTAATCGTAGGTCTTGGTAACATTGGTAAGGAATATGCCGATACGAGGCATAACATTGGTTTTATGGTTGCCGATGAGTTGGCTAATCAAGCAGGGACGACTTGGTCTACCTTAAAACACGCTTATTATACAGAATACAAGCAACGCGGTCACAATATATTTGTGATTAAACCGACGACTTTTATGAACCTAAGTGGCAAGGCTGTAAACTATTGGATGCAAGAGTTGAAAGTTCCCATTCAGAATGTTTTAGTTATTGTAGATGACCTTGCTATTCCTTTTGGGTCATTGCGTGTAAAACCGAAAGGATCAGCTGCAGGCCATAATGGTTTAAGGTCTATTGAAGGTTCTGTTGGAGGTCAGCATTATGCCAGGTTAAGATTTGGCATTGGTGACAACTATCCTAAAGGAAGACAAGTTGATTATGTTTTAGGGCCATTCGACAAAGAGGAACAAAGGGAATTGCCAGCATTAATAGAACATGCGGTGAAAATGGTCAATAGCTTTATCAATATCGGGATTGAGCTCACTATGACTAACCTTAATACCAAATAAAAAATAAAGGCAACCCTGCGGTTGCCTTTCTAGCCTAATTTTGATTTAATTAAATATTTATTTTTAAAAGTTTTTATTTCTTTTTGGTTGTTATAATCAAGGCCCCTGTCTTTGCTTTTTTTCCATATTTTCCTACAGCAACATCGCCTTTAAATACTTCAAATGAAGCAATATGATTAGGATCAATAGAATTTACTTTTTTTAAACTTGATTCTTTTCCATCAATTTCGATATATAAATCCCGATAATCATTATTTGCCAAGACATCCTTGAACGACTTTACTCTGTTTTGAACACGTCTTTCATTAACTGCAGGAATATTTGTCTGTTCTGTATCAAATAATTCTTCCTTGATTTTATTTTTCTCAGCATACTCCTTGCTAGTTATTTTAATGACCCCACCTTTACCAGTTTTATTCACTACAATTGATTCTATGGTATTAGGATCAAGTTTATCCAAGCCACTTTCTGAAATCTTTTTACCATCTAATTGATAATCTACATTTTTCATTCCAGAAGCATTTTTTATTATTACTACATTTTTGTGTTTTAATGAGTCTGATCTCAACCCAATTCCTACAACCCGACCATTTAAAGAAGGATTATGACTGTCAACTTCAAATTTTGAATTTGGAAAATCCCCTTCTAACTTACCCGAATCATAAGCTTTATTCCCCACATGATTTACTGAGACTATTTTTCCCACCGTATTCACCTTCCTAAGAGTATCAATAGACAAATTTAAATTTTCATTGCCTTTGGTAGTAATTAAAATGACGCCATTTTCAGAGCCCTTACCGTATTTTTCTGCATCTTTTCCTTTAAATACACTTAGGTTCTCGATAAGTTCGGGTTTCAGTGCATCAAGTCTGAATTTTTCGGGCATTCTTTCTCCGTCAAGAATTATCAGTGGCTGATTTAAATTGTCAATTGAACTCAACCTAACCATATTTACAGCTTTGGAGGCTCTTTGTCCATTTTCTGATTTAACACCTGTTCCTACATAATCTGCATATTCTTTGATATTAATTGTTCTTATAGAATCCAGATCCGATGAATCTGCTTTTACATTTTGGATTTTGACTTTAACAATCTCATCTTTCTTTTGTTGAGGTTTTGTCGAATCAACTTGCTTCTGCACAAACACCTCTTTGATCTGTTGTTTAAGGTCGGTGTTTTCCATATTGATCACTACGGTTTCAATCTTAGCCTCAGCTTGATTTACTGTGAATGTGATTCCGGTAATGATCAGGATTGGAAGTAGGAAAACGTATTTACTGAGTTCCAACTTGGATGATCTTTTCTTGTTCATCATCATAATGCGCTTTTTTAAGGTTTTAAAGTTAAACTGATTGCTGATGCCAACCTGAGCACCCTGCTTGGTTACATTCAGCAACGAGTATTGATAGGCCTGTCGGTCTACACCCTTATCCAGCACTTGTTGATCAGTCAAGAATTCTAGATTTTGACGTACGGATTTGCGCATCAGCCATACGAAGGGATTATACCAACAGATTAACAATACTATTTCAAACCATAGAACATCGATACTGTGATGGCCTCTCACGTGTACATATTCATGCTTGAAAATATCATTCAGCTCCAGCTCATGATGCTGTTCTTTATGTATATAGACTTTATTGAAAAAAGAAAATGGAGTAATTGGGAAGATAACATTCCTAAACAAAAATTCACGCCATTGTGACGGTTTGGAATACCAATGGATCCGTGCAAGACTAAAGAGCTGAACAATCAGCTTAAAAAGGAAATACAGCGCACCTAAGGATGCTATGTAAACCACAAGGTCATTTATACTAAACTTGCTTTCATCAGACTCAATCACAAAAGGAATGTATTCTAAGACAAGACCTTGAGGTATGCTCACTTTTTCTGAAAACCAATCTTTGAAATTTAAAAATGGATATACAAAAGCATATAAAGATCCAAGTAAAAAGTATATCCTATTCAACCTGTAAAATGTCAGATTCTTTAACAGGTAATGGTAACCTAAAAACAATAGCCCCAACAAGAGGTTTACTTGGATAATATAGGTTAGTAGAGATTCCATTGTGTTAGGATTTATTGTTTTTGATCATTTCCATGATTTCTTCAAGTTCTTTTTGGCTTAACTTCTCTTCTTTGACAAAGAATGAAACCATTTCTTTATAGGAATTTTTGAAATAGTCTCCAACGAAAGAATTCATGAATTTTGCTTTATATTCTTCGGCCACGACAATAGGCTCATATCTTTTAGCATTCGCATATTTCACCGCCTTAACATAGCCTTTCTTTTCCAGGTTTCTTATTGTTGAAGCCAATGTTGTATATGGTGTTTCTTTATCTTTTAAATTATCCAATATTTCTCTGATAAAACCACCGTTCAATTGCCAGATTGACAACATCGCTTCCTCTTCTTGTATTGTTAATTTTTCCATTGGTCTACGTATTTATAACTAAATTACGAATATTTCGTAGACTTCAAAATATTTTAACATTTTTTAGGAGGATTAGGAACTGATAATTAGAGGAATAGTATTGGAAATCTTAAAAATTTCGATATTCTAGGGCTATTGGTTAAAGATTTGACCTGAATGAACAAGTTTGATAAATAATGTACAAAATGTGTCTTAAAATGACTGTTTTGTGTCATAATTATTCATATTACGCCTCTGAAAATAGAAATCAATTTTATACATTTGTAAGAATACGATAAAAGTATAAAACACAAATAATACAAGAAATTTGATTATGTCGGAAACTGCATCTATTAACTTAAATGGGTCTACATATGAAATGCCTGTAATCACAGGAACGGAAGATGAAAAAGCCCTAGATATTTCAAAATTAAGAGATTCAACTGGATACATTACTTTAGATCCAGGATTCAAAAAACACTGGTTCTACCAAGAGTGCCATTACCTTTTTAGATGGTGAAAAAGGCATCCTTCATTATAGAGGATATGCTATTGAAGATTTAGCTGAGAAATCAACCTTTTTAGAAGTAGCCTATTTATTGATTTATGGAGAACTTCCTACGAAAGAAATTTTAGAGAAATTCCGTTCAGATATTAGAGCTCAGATGATGATCCACGAAGACATGAAGAATTTCTTCGCAGGCTTTCCATCTAAGTCTCACCCAATGGGTCAATTATCATGCTTAGTTGGCGCATTGTCTTCATTCTATCCGGAGTCCTTAAATCCTAATCAAACTGAAGAAGAGGAAAACAAAACGATCATCAATTTATTGGCTAAGATGCCTACGATCGTTTCATGGATCCAAAAGAAATCTTTAGGTCATCCTGTTGTTTATCCTAAAAACAACTTCGGTTATATTGAGAACTTCTTGAACATGATTTTTGGAGAGGTTAATCAAGACAAGACATTTGATCCATTGGTAATCGATGCGATGCACAAACTATTGATCTTACATGCTGACCACGAACAAAACTGTTCAACATCAACAGTACGCATGGTAGGTTCATCAAATGCTAACATGTATGCATCTATTTCTGCTGGTATCAACGCTCTTTGGGGTCCATTGCACGGAGGTGCTAACCAAGCGGTAATTGAAATGCTTGAGGCAATCAAAGAAGATGGCGGTGATGCTGATAAATATTTAGCGAAAGCTAAAGATAAAAATGACCCTTTCCGTTTAATGGGATTCGGTCACCGTGTTTACAAGAATTTCGACCCACGTGCTAAAATCATCAAAAAAGCATGTGATGATGTATTGGAAAAATTAGGTGTGCAAGACCCTGTATTGGATATCGCTAAACGTCTTGAAGAAGCAGCGTTGAATGACCAATACTTTATTGACCGTAAATTATATCCAAACGTTGACTTCTACTCAGGTATTATTTACCGCGCATTAGGATTCAACTCAGATATGTTCACTGTATTGTTCGCTTTAGGTCGTCTTCCAGGATGGATCGCTCAATGGAAAGAGATGCGTGACAACAAAGAACCTATCGGTCGTCCAAGACAAGTTTATATCGGCGAAACTCTACGCCCTTACGTGGAGATTTCAGATAGGAAATAAAGAAGTTATAAAAAAGAAAAGCCCCGACTGAGTTCGGGGCTTTTCTTTTTTATAACTGATATGGGATGTGAGATGTGAGATGTGAGATAGAAAACGTGGGATCAAATGATTAGACATAAGACATTAGACATAAGACATTAGAATTGACTGGGGGGGGAAAGAAAAGGATGAAAATTGAATGATAAGGGTCAAAAGGATCAAAAGCAAACTTAAGACTAAATGTGGGTGAAAATGGGGAAAGAAGGGTGAAAATTGAATGGTAAGAGTGAAAAGGATAAACAGAAAACTTTAGACTTGATGTGGGGGGAAAAAGGTGGATTAATAGGATAAGAATTTACTGATGTCAAAAGGATAAACAGAAGACTTTAGACTAAGGGTGAAAATGGGGAAAGAAAATGATGAAAATTAATGGTAAGGGTAAAAAGAATAAACAGCAGACCTTGGACTAGATGAGGGTGAAAAATGGGTGGTATGAGGATGTTGAAGTTGTTCTGTGGAAATTAAACATAAAAAAAGGCTCCGAGATGGAGCCTTAAATATTTTTATGATTTTTAAAATTAGTTCTTGATTGAAATTCTCTTAACGATTGTTTCTGATCCTCCGGATACTCTTACGAAATAGAAACCATCTGCAAGTTTATTTTGGGTATCGAAGCTTAGGCTTTGCATTCCCGCGTCTAAGCTGCCATTGTGAAGACCTAAAACTTCATTTCCCAAAGCATCCATTACTTTGATAGAAATATTGTTTACCTTTGCGAGCTTGAATGTTACGGAAATCTGTTCAGAGATAGGGTTGTAAAAAACCTTAACATTATTGATCAGCTTATCATTGTCTTCATCCTTTTTAGGACCAAGCTTATCGAAAGCTGAAAAATCAGGACTAGAAATTACCGTTGATTCAGGAGAAACAGATGAATTAGAGGCTTGCACAAAGCTTCCCATACCTACAGAAAGGCATAGTGTGCAGATAGCAAGTTTTGATATTTTCCTTAATTCTAATTTCATGTTTCTATATGGATTGTTTGAAATAGGTAATGGTTTAATCAAATGTAAACATTAATTCCATAAATCCTATCACAAAAGTAACTATTTTTAAAAATTTTTTGCGGGATTTTTAAATGCTTTAACAATTTTTAACAGGAAAATACGTTGTCGCATTAAAAGTTGTAATTTCGTCCCAAATTCATAATAGAATACTAACATTAAATTAATATGTCAGGAGACCATAAGCAGAACCTTCAGCGCCTTAGCTGGTCAGGTTTATTAATCAGTTTAGGTATCATTTTCGGAGATATCGGAACCTCTCCCCTCTACGTTTTCAAAGCAATTTTTAACAAAGGTGAAATACAGGAAATCATGATCTATGGAGGTCTATCTTGTATTTTTTGGACCCTGACTCTTCAAACCACCATTAAGTACGTTATCATTACGCTTAATGCGGACAACAAAGGTGAAGGTGGTATTCTTTCTCTTTACTCCTTGGTCAGGAAAAGGGCAAAATGGCTAATCATCCCCGCCATCATTGGTGGAAGTACCTTGTTGGCAGACGGTATGATCACCCCTGCCATTACCATTTCTTCGGCCGTGGAAGGTATAGCCATTAAGAACCCCGGTTTTCCAACCATTCCGGTAGTTGTTCTGATCATCTCATTGCTTTTTGTCATACAACGGTTTGGGACCAATATCGTTGGGCGTGTATTTGGACCCTTAATGTTTATCTGGTTTTCAACCATTGGGGTTTTAGGATTCTCTTACCTTCACCATTCACCCGAAATTTGGAAAGCTTTGAATCCGTATTACGCTTATGAGCTTCTAGCCAACTATCCAAACGCTTGGTTCATTATCGGTGCCATATTTCTGTGTACCACAGGTGCTGAGGCGCTTTACTCAGATATGGGACATTGTGGAAAGGCAAATATCAGAATCAGTTGGATCTTTGTTAAACTGATGTTGATATTCAACTATTTTGGTCAAGGTGCATGGCTATTAGAACATGTAGGCACACAGATGGGTGAAATCAATCCATTCTACGCCATCATGCCAGATTGGTTTATTATCTGGGGGGTAACCATTGCAACTATTGCGGCAATTATTGCCAGTCAGGCCATGATTTCAGGTTCATTTACCCTTATTGCGGAGGCAGTACGTTTAAATATTTGGCCGAAAGTTGCCATTAGATATCCTAGTGACCATAAAGGCCAGATTTACGTTCCTTCTGTGAACTTGATATTATACTTGGGCTGTATGTTGATTATTTTGATCTTCAGGGAATCTAGCAACATGGAAGCTGCATATGGTCTTGCCATAAACTTAACTTTTATCATGACCACGATACTGATGACCGTGTTTATGATCAGAAAGAGAATCAATCCATTCTTGATAGGTCTTTTTGCTACTGTCTACACTATAATCGAATTAGCTTTCTTAGTGGGTAACATCAGTAAAATTGCTCATGGTGGTTGGTTAACCTTACTATTGGCATTGACTCTATTTGTTGTGATGTACAGCTGGTATGGAGCAAGAAAAATCAAAAACAGCTTCGTTAAATTCATTAATATCCGAGATTACTTCCCTATTCTTTCTGAATTAAGTGAGGATAAAACCGTACCGTTATTTTCATCACATCTCGTTTATTTAACGAGTGCCAATAACATCAATGAGGTGGAAGCGAAAATCACCTATTCCATCATCAATAAAAAACCAAAAAGAGCAGATGTATATTGGTTGGTGCACGTTGATGTCATGGACAACCCGCACACAAGAGAATATAAAGTAACTCAGTTGATTCCAGGAAAGTTAATACGTATTGATTTTCACTTAGGATTTCGCGAAGAACAAAAGATCAGTCTTCTTTTCCGTAAGGTGGTAGAAGATATGGTTAAAAAAGGTGAAATTGATATTACGAGCAATTACGAAACCCTGAAAAAACACAATATCCCTGGAGACTTTAACTTTGTAGTTCTTGAAAAGGTATTCTCGAAAACTCATTTCTTGAAATGGAATGAAAAGATAATCCTTGAAATCTATAAGATATTGAAGAAATTCAGTCTTTCCGAGGAAAAGGGATTTGGACTCGACAGTAGTTTTGTGACTTTGGAAAGAGTGCCATTAACCATACCGAATACGGAAGAAGTCAAACTGACTAGATTATAATAAACATAACAGGCTCGGAAAATCCGAGCCTGTTATGTTTATAGACATTAGACATTAGACATAAGACATAAGACCTTTCTCTTGGCTATAATCTATAGTCTCTATTCTTTAGCCCCTAATCTATTGTTTATAGTTCCTTTACTATAGCCCCTAGCCCAATGTCATTAAGTTAAGAGAAAAATAAGGCCATACACTCCAAAAAACCCCATCGGGGTAAAATGCCGGAGGCATGAAATATCACTTAAATGCCATCGGCATGAAATATCTATAGAAATGAAAATCGCCTCAAACAGCAACGCCGTAGGTGTGGCATGTTTGTTAAATTCCCTTAACTTAATGACATTGCCCCTAGCCTTTAGTGTATGTCTAATGTCTAATGTCTAATGTCTATTGTCTATCGTCTATCGTCTAATTTACTAATCTTCTCTCGTTCTCAGCTTCGAATGTTTGTATCCATATCCAAAATAGATCACTAATCCAGCGATCAGCCACAGGATAAAGATAATCCAGTTGCTGGCACCCAATTCTGACATCAGATATAAGTTGATTAAAATCCCCATAACCGGCAGCAAGGAGAAATTGTATTTAAAGCTCATCACACTCAGAACCAACCAAGCTAACCAAAACACTATAACCAACGATTTATGCAGCAATATAGCCGATGATCCCATGCTCATCCAATCAGAAATAGATTCTCCACTGAAACGAATTGCCAGAACCAATCCTATAATCAAACTAATGCCTACAATATATTTACCGTTGATGTAAGGAACTTTGAATTTAGACTTCTTTGATATACCAGAATAATCCATATACAGCACTCCGCAGCACACTAAAATAAATGCAAAGAATGTACCTACGGAAGTTAAATCGACAAAGAAATCCATTTTAAAAAACAATGCTGGAATAGCGACAACAATACCGGTAACTATAGTTGCAAATGATGGAGTTTTATATTTTGGATGGATAGTTGCAAACTTTTTCCAAAGCAGTCCGTCCCTACTCATGGTCATCCAAATCCTTGGTTGTGCCAATTGGAAGACTAACAATGCACTCGTAATAGCTATCACGGAAGTTACAGAAATAATTCCGGCCATATGGTCAAACCCTACATACTCGAATACATAAGCCAATGGATCCTTTACGTTCAGTTCTTTATAATTCACCATACCGGTTAATACCAATGTAATGGCCACATACAATACAGCACAAATCAACAAACAATAAATCATTGCTTTTGGCAAATCACGTTGTGGATTTTTACATTCTTCAGCCGTTGTAGATATGGAGTCAAAACCAATAAATGCAAAGAATACCGCGGCTACCCCACTCATCACACCTCCAATCCCATTCGGTGCAAATGGCACCCAGTTTTCAGGTTTAACAAAGAATATACCGCCTATAATCACGGCCAAAATAATCCCTATTTTGATTAATACCATGATATTGCTGGCGCGCCTAGATTCCTTGATCCCTATATAAACCAACCAGGTAACAAAGAATGTTATCAATCCAGCAGGGATATCGAGGATGATTGGAATATCTAGAATTCTAGGAGCAGATTGATAAGCTTCTAATGCAACTTTATCAATTTTCTCCATGTTTTCTATCCCTACTTCTAGGAATTTTTGTTGAGCATCTAGGGCATAACCTGGTGCCATTGTCATCCATTTGGGCAGATGTATCCCAAATCCTTCGAGCATGGAAACAAAATATTGTGACCATGAAATTGCAACTACCATATTGGAAACTGCGTATTCGAGGACGAGTGCCCATCCTATGATCCATGCGAACAATTCACCGAATGCTACATATGCATAGGTATAAGCACTTCCAGATACAGGTACTGTACTGGCGAATTGCGCATATGAAAGTGCTGTAAACACACAAGCAAAAGCAACAAAAACAAAGAGTAGAGACACTGCCGGGCCGCCGTTATAACTTGCAAGACCTATGGTGCTGAAAATTCCAGCGCCCACGATGGCAGCTATACCAAGGGACACTAAATCCCGTACTCCTAAAATTTTTGCTAATCCAGAACCGCCATGTTCAGCGTCTGAAAGAATCTGATCTACGCTTTTCTTTCGGAAAAGTCTATTAGCCATATTTAGTTAATTTATTGGACAAGTAACAAAAGTGAAAAAAATTATGACAAATACATTAAGTTATCATGAATATATGTGTAGATATCTTTAAAATCCCGCATCTCTACATCACAATAAGATACCAACACATCGGTTAATTTTTCATGAATTCCTTCGGGTGTATCGAAAGTCCATACTCTTTTCGAAATGTTTATAAGTGGTTTTGATATTTCATTCAGATCTTTATAATTCGCAATATAGCGCCATTCCAAGAACTTATCGTAAAAGGCCATGAATCCATCGATGTCTTCAACACCAATAGTTTTGAGGTAGCCCTTCAGTATTGGTCGGTTAATGTTTTCCAGATGTTCATAGAGACGAGCTACATTGACCAACTGATGTTTTATCAGCAAATGGTCAAGCATAAGTTCCACGGCTATATGTGCCATGAAAGTTCCACGAATAGGCGTACCTTCCAAAACTGGGTCTAATTTTCTCTTTAGATGGTGGCAATGTGAGATAAAAAACTCACTGCTATGGAAGAGTTTATCTACTTCGACATGTCGGTACCATCCTTCGGAAATTTCCATGCTCAAGGGATGAGCAAAGAGTTGTTCTTCGAATCTTTGGGGATGGAAGACATAGGATTTATCTACATTTTTCAATAAGTCTGGCAGCAACGAACCCAATACTCTTTCGGGAACAGTAGCAAACCTTTCAAAATAAAAATGAGAAAGAAAATTCATCCGCAATTACTAATCATTAATATCTGAAAGATACAGTTTAATCTCGTATCTTTGCAACTTAAATAAAAATCTTAAGGGTATATTATGAACTTTGTAGAAGAACTACGCTGGAGAGGCATGCTTCAAGACATCATGCCAGGAACAGAAGAATTGTTAAACAAAGAACAAGTAGCGGGTTATATCGGTTTCGACCCAACGGGCGATTCTCTACATGTTGGTCATTTAACTCAAATCATGACTCTTATTCACTTCCAACACGCAGGCCATAAGCCTATTGCCTTGGTTGGTGGTGCTACAGGGATGATTGGAGACCCTTCATTCAAATCAGCAGAACGTAACCTTCTTGATGAAGCTACGTTAAATCACAATGTGGCAGCGTTGAAAAATCAACTCACCAAATTCTTAACATTCGGTGAAGGTGAAACAGATGCTAAAATGGTGAACAACTTCGATTGGTTCAAGGAATTCAGTTTCTTGGATTTTATCCGTGATGTTGGTAAGCTGATTACCGTGAATTATATGATGGCCAAAGATTCTGTAAAGAAACGTTTGGAAGGCGAAAATGGTCTTTCCTTCACTGAGTTCTCCTATCAATTAATTCAAGGTTATGATTTCTATTATCTTTGGAAAAACCACAACTGTAAAGTACAGATGGGCGGTTCTGACCAATGGGGAAACATTGTAACAGGAAGTGAGATTGTTCGTCGTTTAGAGCAAGGAAATGTCTTTGGATTAACAACACAGTTGATCAAGAAATCAGACGGGCAGAAAATTTGGAAAAACAGAATCAGGAGCAGTATGGTTAGATGCCAAGAAAACTTCTCCTTATAAATATTATCAATTCTGGTTGAATGCAACTGACGATGATGCAAAAAATTGGATCAAGATCTTTACATTAAAACCAAAAAGAAGAAATTGATGCATTGATCGCTGAACATGATGCGGCTCCACATTTGAGAATTGTCCAAAAAGCTTTAGCACAAGATATCACAATCCGTACACACTCGGAGCTAGACTATGAGACTGCAGTTAAAACCTCTGAATTCCTATTTGGAAATGGAGATTTAAGTTTCTTAGCTAATCTTGATCACGAAGCTGTATTGGAAGTTTTTGATGGTGTTCCTCAATTTCAACTTGAAAAAGAAAAATTGAACGCAGGAATCAACATTTTGGATCTACTAGCGGTAGAAACCCAAGTTTTCTCTTCAAAAGGAGAAGCAAGGAAAATGTTGCAAGGTGGTGGTGTATCTTTGAACCGTGAAAAATTAAATGACATTGAGTTGGTGGTTAATACCGATCAACTTATTAATGGTAAATATTTGATTGCTCAGCGCGGTAAAAAGAATTACTATCTAATTACTGTTGAATAACAATATTCAAATCATAAAAAAAGCCTGTAGCAAAAAATGTGGGCACTGAAAAAGTCCCCTTTTAGAATGGGCTTAAAAAAGGAGTGGAAAACAACAGTTTTCTGCTCCTTTTTTCGTATCTTAAAGTAGGCTTTAACGGACATCAGGATGCTTTCTACCCAACAAAAAATTCAGTTCAGTTCCTATTCGGGATTGTACGATATCATTGTTCCAAAAGACAATCTACTTCGCAAAATCAACGATCTTATCGATTTCAGTTTCATACATGAGGAACTTTTTGGAGAAGTATTGCCAGACCAATGGGCGTACAGCAGAGAGCCCCATCAAGATGTTCAAGTACCTTCTGTTAAAGACGATCTACACCGTTTCGGATGTTGATGTCGTTGATCGTTCCAGATATGACATGTCCTTTAAATACTTTCTGGAAATGGCCCCTGAGGAGGATGTGATCAATCCAAGTTCGCTCACCAAATTCCGTAAGCTACGGTTAAAGGACATGGACCTGTTGAACCTGTTGATCAATAAGACCGTAACGATCGCTCTTGAAAAGGGTATTATAAAATCAAGGTCCATCATCGTAGATGCCACACATACCCATTCCAGATCGAACCCATACACAGCACAGGGAGTGCTAAAGGAACGATCCAAGCTGTTGAGGAAAGCAATATATCAGATCGATGAGGACTACAAAGGGCGCCTACCACAAAAGAACGAGTCCAACGACCTGGACCAAGAGCTTGCCTATTGCAGGGAATTACAGAGAGTGCTGGATCAGGATCAATCTATCAGTGAAATACCGGCTGTAAAAGAGAAGTTGAACCTGTTGAAAGAAACCATCGAGGACACAAAGGAATACTATCTGCTCTCAAAAGATGGTGAAGCCAGACTTGGACATAAATCAATGGACAGTAGTTTCTTTGGCTATAAAACACATCTGGCAATGACCGAGGAACGCATCATCACAGCAGCGGTCGTTACTACAGGCGAGAAAGGTGATGGTCCGGAACTGCCCCGATTATTGGAGATCAGCCAGCAGAATGGAATGGAAGTGGACACGATTATAGGCGATGCCGCATATTCTGGAAAGGACAATCTACGGCTGGCAAAAGAACAGAACATTGATATCATCGCTAAATTGAAACCGGCAGTCAGCCAGGGATCCAGGAAAGAAAGCGATCACTTTCACTACAATAAAGATGCGGGGATGTTTGTCTGTCCGGCTGGCCATCTAGCAATCCGGAAGGCCCGTCAGGGCAAAAAGAACATAGGTAAAAATCAAGCAGACACGTATTACTTCGATGTGGATAGATGTAAGGTTTGCCCTCTCAGGGAAGGATGTTATAAGGATGGGTCAAAAACAAAGACCTATTCGATAACCATTAAATCCGAACTCCATAAAGAGGCAGATGGCTTTCCAGCAAACCTATCATTACCGGAGCAAGTCTAAGGAAAGGTATAAGATCGAGGCAAAGAACAGTGAGCTCAAGAATGTCCATGGTTATGGAAGAGCAGATTCCTATGGCATCCAAAATATGGAAATGCAGGGTGCAATGGCCATCTTCACGGTAAACTTGAAAAGAATCCTGAAATTGATCTAAAAAGGAGGAATATTACCTCAAAATCAATGGATTTGAGATTCTGAAAGCCTAAATAGCCACTCATGGTCGATTAAACCTTCAATAAAACCATTAAAAAACAAATTTTCAGAAATCCCTAGAACAAAAATGACCGAGTAAGATAAATCCTGTACTCAGTCATTTCTTTAAATCTCATTAAAAAGTTGAGACTTTTTCAGTGCCCTCCAAAAAATGTTACAGGCTTTTTTTTATGGCTATTCAAGTTATTTATTTTCTATGATTTTATATTTTACTTCTCGTTTTGATGTTTCCTTATTGATATCCGTATAGAAAACAATGGTATTGATCGATTGGTCATCACCATCAAACTCAAACTTTACAGCTTCATATTTACCGTCTGTTGATGATAAATTAAAAGTTATTTTTTCATTGGATGCATATTCTTTATAAGCTAATACTCTTTCTTTAAAATCATAGGATTCTTGTGAGTTCAAATAGTTATAACTTAATTTAAGATTTCCTTCCGAAACTAAATTAACTACTCTCACTTTCTGCTTTCCATTTGCAGGTTTAATAAAATCATCCTCCGCAGTCATAACAGTAGCATTTAATTGACCATAAAAGAAGATGCTATAAAATTTAGAAGCAACTGTTTTTATTCCCCCTTTGTAATAAATATGGCCTTTCGGACTAATGAGACTTAATTTTCTATCGCCTGGAAAAATTGTTCTAGGATTTAAATAACCTCCAGTTTGAAAATTCTCATCTGTTCTGTTGATGACTTTATCATCTACCAATAACTGTAGGTTTTCAGTGCCTTCGATAGCATTAAATGCGGAAATTCCAGCAAAATCTTGTTGGTTAAGTTCTTCCAGGTGAACCATTTAACTCGTCTTTTGAGCAGCCAACAAACCAGGATTGTCATGAAAAGAAAAACAGTGACAAGCAAATTTTTATTTAATCGATTCATTCTTGTATTATATTCTTTATATTCAAAGATACAACGAAATTGGAAAGCTTATTGCTACAGTAAAAGAGAATTCAAATCAAGGAAGACTAACATTCTCTCATTTTTTTTTAAGTTTGTAGTAACGAAAATCACGTCATATTAATGGCTAAATTAAATACATTTAAAAACGGTAGCAGCACGACTGGGACTAAAAAGGCGAAAAACACTACCATTTCATATCAAAAAAAGGGTTAAAACCAAGTCCTTTGACCAATTCAATTTTTCTGAAGGTCAAAGAAAGGCTTTGAAAATATTAGGTTTATTTCTTTTATTACTTTCTGGATTATTTACAGTTGCATTTGTTTCTATTTATTCACGTGCAGACAGATCAAAGTTATATTGCCCAAAGTAATGGTGGTTGGAGCACTTTATTGCAAACTTCCTCAGAAATAAATGATGAAACTATCGACACCCCCATTGTTCAAAATAAATTGGGAAAATTTGGTGCTTTATTAGCTAATCAATTTATTTATGAGTGGTTCGGGGTAGCGTCCTTTCTATTTATCCTGATCCTATTTGTTATTGGCTATAAATTCCTTTATAAAAGATCTCTCCTGCCTGTCTGGAAAACGGTATTATATTCTTTAATATCCATCATTATCCTTTCGGTAACTTTAGGATTTGCACAAGACTTTATTTCTAATACACCTCATATCCTTGAAGGGAAATTTGGATTTTGGACCAATCAAATTCTTAAGAATCAAATCGGAACTGTTGGTACCGGCGGTTTATTGGTGTTCGTATTTTTAACGGCATTGGTGTTGCTTTACAATTACGACCTTAAATTCTCGTTCCAATCTAAAAAAGTAGATGATGAGGATGAGGAATATGAAGAGGATGAAACCAATTATACGACTGTAAACAACAAAATAAGGCAAAACCACCAACAAACTGTTGATTCAGATACCTACTCTATTCCTGAAGATGAGGAAGATGAGGTGGGCACAATGGAATTAAAAGCTGAAGAGGAAGGAAGAGGACAATACGGTTTCACTTCCTTTAAATGTTAATACTATTAACCCAAACACAAATTTCATTGAGAATCAAGAGAAGGAAATCGAATTGAGTATCGATCCTCCTCCTGTTCCTGAAAAACGCACAGAAGTAGCGCCAGAGCCGGCATTAACGGTAGAGAAAGTCATTGAAGAAAAACCAATTTCTGCAAATGATTTGGTGGAAAAATTTGGAGAATACGATCCTAAGCTTGATCTATCAGGTTATCAATATCCAGGATTGGATTTATTGAAAGACTATGGAACTGGCAAAATCACGATCAATCAACAAGAATTGGAGGCCAACAAGAACAAAATTGTTGAGACCCTTAGAAACTATAGTATTGAAATCGAACATATCAAGGCGACCATAGGTCCGACTGTGACGTTATATGAGATTATCCCAAAACCAGGGGTTCGTATTTCAAAGATCAAGAATTTGGAAGATGATATTGCCTTAAGCTTAGCAGCCTTAGGAATCCGTATTATTTGCTCCTATGCCTGGTAAGGGGACTATCGGTATTGAAGTTCCAAACTCAAGTCCTGAAATGGTTTCGATGAAGTCCATTTTAGCGACTGAGAAATATCAAAAATCGGATATGGATTTGCCTATTGCATTAGGAAAGACCATTTCGAATGAAGTCTTCATTGCCGATTTGGCAAAAATGCCTCACTTACTAGTTGCTGGTGCTACCGGTCAAGGTAAGTCAGTAGGTATTAATGCTATTCTTACCTCATTACTTTACAAAAAACACCCGGCAGAATTAAAGTTTTGTCTTGGTTGACCCTAAGAAAGTAGAATTATCTTTATTTAAGAAGATTGAAAGACATTTCTTTGGCGAAACTACCGAATGAAGATGAACCAATTATTACGGATACAAAGAAAGTAGTAAATACCTTAAATTCCCTTTGTATTGAGATGGATCAACGATATGATCTATTAAAAAATGCTCAAGTAAGGAATTTAAAAGAATATAATGCAAAATTTATCAATCGCAGATTAAACCCTGAGGAGGGTCATCGATTCTTACCATTTATAGTTCTTATAATTGATGAGTTTGCCGATTTGATCATGACAGCAGGTAAGGAGATTGAAACTCCGATTGCTCGTCTTGCACAATTAGCCCGTGCCATTGGTATTCACTTGGTCATTGCAACCCAAAGACCATCTGTGAATGTTATCACTGGTTCGATTAAAGCTAACTTCCCTGCACGACTTGCCTTTAGGGTTCTTTCGAAAACTGACTCCAGAACAATTTTGGACAGCGGTGGTGCCGATCAATTGATTGGTCGAGGTGACATGTTGCTTTCAACAGGTAGCGACCTGACCCGTATCCAATGTGCTTTTGTAGACACACCAGAAGTGGATGAGATTTCTGACTTCATCGGTTCGCAGCGAGGATATCCTTCAGCCCACCTATTGCCAGAATATGTGGATGAAAATGGTGAAGGTTCAGGACTAGCGGATTTCGATCTTGCCGATAGAGATCAGTTGTTTGAAGAAGCTGCAAGGTTAATCGTTATGCATCAACAAGGCTCAACATCATTAATTCAGCGCAAATTAAAATTAGGTTATAACCGCGCTGGAAGAATCATCGATCAATTGGAAGCTGCAGGTATTGTAGGTCCTTTTGAAGGCAGTAAGGCACGCGAAGTGCTCTATCCTGATGAGTATTCATTGGAACAGTATTTGGAAACATTAAGAAAAGATTAATGATGATGAAATTTATGTATTTATTGGTTGCCTTATTCAGTGCAACATTTGCATTCGGGCAAAATGCCAAAACAATTTTGGATCAGGTGTCCAAAAAATATGATGGGTATAGCACCATTCAATCAGACTTTACATTCAAAGCAGCACAAAGCAATGGTGAAAACTATACTGACAAAGGACAATTGTTTTTAAATAAAACTGCAAATCAGTATAAGATTACTTTACCATCTCAGGATTTAATTTCTGATGGAAAATCCACGTGGTCCGTACTGAAACAAGATAAGGAAGTACAGGTCTCAGATGCTGACAATAGCAGCCAAGCAATTGGTCCTAATAACATATTCACTTTTTACAAAAATGGATATAAAATTGGATCTGCTAAGAGTGAATCAGCTGGTTCAGCGGGTAAATTAACCGCTATTGATTTAACACCAGAAGATACGAAGAGTAACTACTCAAAAATTCAAGTTCGTGTAAACAAAAACACACATATCCATGATGTGACTATATTTGATAAATCAGGTGCAAAATATACCTATACCATCAACACATTATATGTAAATAGTCCTATTGCTAATACTGCATTTCAGTTTAACAAAGCAAAATATCCTGGGTTTGAAGTAGTGGATTTACGTTAAGAAACCAAACATCTATTATAAAAGGAGGCGGGTAACCAATTGGTTTAACCGCCTTTTTTAATTATTCTACTCCAATTGTTAAATTCAATCGTCCACCAGGGGCAGTATCTCCATTGATATACCAATCCAAAGGATCATCCTTCATCATATTATCAGACCATTTGAATTCAATGTTAAAGCCTTTAGCTGGCAACCCAATGGTTGAGTTAGGGATTTTTATAAGTAATTCATTATCAGAAGTTACAAAATCAACGGTTCCAAATTCTTTCCAGAAACCATTGCTAAATTGCTGCAACCGATTTCCATTAACCACACGATAGTCATAGCCGAACCAACCTGAATTGTAATTTGCATCTGTATTCAACCATAATACCATCCAATTGTTGGAGTTTCTTTCTGATAACTTATTATTAGTTTGTACATAAAACCCCATTTCTTTGGGTGAAGATGCAAATTTTAAGGTTTTCAAATCATTTCTACCAGATTCATTTTTATATTGAACTGTGGGCTCGCTTTGAGCTCCTGGGTGGTCTCTTTTTAATATATCCCCGATATAGTCAACATAGATATCTTCCATAGTACTCCACCCTTTCAATTCCGGCAATTTATCCATGCTTTTGACTTTTTTCGAGGCATCCATGCCTTTATACCTCAAAATATTACTGATCATTTGCATATAGTAATTGTCCTTCAATCCACCGGTCCATGTCGGCTCAATATCCCTACTATATTCTGCATTTGCTTGATCAACAAAATGAGCTTGGTTTTTCTTCTCATCTGATCTGCTCCATTTACCGGCAATCCATTCATTCCATCCCGTTATAAATACAAAAGGAACATCTTGTGATAGCGCGTAATCCCATTGTTCTTGGATATTATATCCAAAGAAGATATCTTTATCAGGATTTCCGGGATGTCCTTTTCTATAGCTCCGTCCCCAATTTCCTGGAGCACCATAAAAAGCAGAACCGCCCATTGAAGCATCCAAATTGGGATGCTGCGAAGCAGAGACATTGATAATCTCGCGTTCTCCACGATGGTTTTTATAAACTTTCTGTGGCCGTTGAAACTCTATCCATGGCCATCCATCTACTTTTTCAGGTTCATTGGGCCATTGAGATTCACGGATAGTGAAAAATCCTTCATAGTTTCTTCCTTTCGCATCTTTCCCTAGTCCAATTATCAACGGTTTTCCATCCAAGATAAACCAACTTTCCTCATCTTTGTCTTTGGCAGTATTCGCATAAAAAGTATCGTAGATCTCTTGCATAGCATCAGCTGAGGCTGTATTGGTATAGAATACCAGCTTAGGTGCTTTTTTACCTTGTGCTCTGACTGTTTTTAATGCAGCAAGCAAGGCTCTGACTTGTGGGGCATAGGTCAATCGATTGGTCGCATCCAATATTAGAAAGTCTACTTGAGCATCCGTCAGCAATTGCATATTCTTCAGATGTACCCAATAGTCGTCGCCTTTATAATACCCATAAATAGGCTCTCCCCAAAAGTAATATTTTCCAGGGCCTGCAGAACCTCCACCCCAGTTTGGATGATGAAAGTCTTGGAAGACCTCAGGGTGATACTGATAAAGTTTGGTCAGATCCCAATTTCTTTCAGATGTTGGGGACCCCCTATCGCCTTGCCACAAAAAATAAAAGATTCCAACCTGCTTTCCTGCTTTTTTTTCTCCAACTTCATTTTGCTGAGGCAATACTCTGCCTAAATCATCTACTCCGGTAAAGACTTGGGCGTAACTGATAGTAGAGAAAAAAGTGAATGAAAAAATTAGAGAAAAACTCAATATTGACTTTTTCATAATAAGTTTTATTGTTAAAAAATTAGGTTTGCATTTCAATCTCTAATCTGCTTTATAAACAAAATTAAATCGACCACCAGGTGCTGTATCACCATTAACATAGAAGTCCATGATATTTCCGTTCTCTTGCATATTATCATTCCATTTAAATTCAAAATTTACAGGTTGACCTTCTAATTTTAACAACGACCTGGAAACAGCAATTTCAAGTCGGTTATTCTGTATGGATATTGGAGCTGATCCAACGGATTCCCACTCCCATCGACCAGCTATATTTTTCTCTATAACAGCTTTGTTATTCTTGGGATTTATTCTGTTAATCACATAATCATACCCATTCCAACCGGTGCTTTTATCTCTATCTACATCAATAAACAACATCATCCAATTTCGATCAGTGGACGGACTCAACTTTTCCGCTGTTTCGACGTAAAAGAAGACATTGTCTTTATCTCTAGCAACCCGAGCATCTACAATATCGTTTCTACCCGTATTATTGGTGTAATATTCACTGTATCTTCCACGGTGGTCCCTGTGCATGGTATTACCTGCATAATGCTTATACTGTGGGAGTACATTATCCCATTCATTTGCTTTTCCAATTTTAATGGTCTTTGCTTCAGAAACTTTGGGTTGGAGGGTCCAATCCTTTAAATTTCCTCACGTTGTCGATCAATTGTTGGTAATATACATCACCTTTGTCACCCCAACCCTTATTAGGTTCTATATCGCGGCTGTGAGTCCAATCAAATTGATCAACGAAGGAAAAAGGATCTCCTGTCCAATTAATGTTTTGGTAACCATTGTCCAGCTATATATTCATTCCAACCAGTCACAAATACGAGTTCTGGGTCCAATTCAAAGGCTCGATCCCATTGTTCCTGAAAATTCCAGCCATATAGGTAACCATCCACTCTAGGGTCAAAACCATTTCTCATACTAAAACTTCTCCCATAAGTTCCCGGAAGGTTGAATGCTGAGCAATGCCCATTGGTTGAAGGTCCTGCGTTTTGAGCAACACCTACCGCAACCTGTTCAAATTTCCCATTGCCTAATGGTGCATATCCGTGTTGAGGGTAATTCTCAAGCCATGCCCATTGGTCTTTCCTTGTAGGGCCATCTACGTAATCTGGCTGTCCAGGCCTGAAAGTAAAGAAGTTTGCAATTTCAAGGTCGGTTCCATTCTTTTCTAAATTATCTGGATAAGCCATAATGCCAGGCTTCCCTTTCCATATAAACCAAAGATTTTTATATCTGCCCGGCTGATAGACATCCTTATACAATTGTCTCAATGATACTGCCGAATGAGGTACAGGTCCGAATGGCAACAGAAAAGCTATTTTAGGTACATTGACCCCATCTTTTTGTGCTTGATCCCAGGTTTTAAACAATGCTTCGTAAGATTCTTGCCAAGTCAAACTTCCGTTGGTACAGTCAAAAAATACCACATCCACCCCTGCGTCTGCCAACATCTCAGCATGCTTTCTCAAAAACCCAAGGGTCTGTTGTTTTATAGTATCCGAATAAAGGTTCCTCCCAAAAAAAGGAAACCAGGTTTTTTTGTTCCCCATGCCGGATGGTCATAATCCTTCATAGCTTCAGGATGTTCTCGGACGATATTGGTTATATTCTTAACTTGATAACTAGTGTCGTCGTTTCCTTTGGTGCCATGTCCAATAAAACATGGCTACGGTTTTATCCCGTTTTGGAGCACCCTTTTCAGAGCTTATTACTTTCCTGCCCAATGCATCCGTAAATGCCCAGTCATTACTGCTTACAAAAGGTACATGCTGTGAAAATGAGGTGCCCATTCCCAATAAAATCAGGAAGATGGTTGTTAAAGAAAATTTATCCATTAGGTTTAGGTTTTTTGGGATGGCTAATCAAGCCATCCCGGGTTCTGCCAATTTTCTCCAGTTAACTGGAAAATTTTGTTCACTTCTATTTGATCAATAGGGTATAATAAAAACTTGTCAGCTGCACTACCTCGATCTCTCAGTTTAAATCTGGTAAACGTTTCTGATTCACCGTTTTTCTGAATCCGCATCCCCGTTACGAATTTGTCGGTAGTACTAAGAATTTTCCCATCTGGCGGACATCAAAATAACGATGCTCCTCAAATGCCAATTCGATACGTCGTTCATTCCGATATCTTTTTTCAAAATCCTCCTTTGTCATCCCGGTTTTTAGATCCGGCATGCCCGCTCTTTTTCTAATAGCATTCAGAGCCTCTCTTGCACTTAATCCTAGATTTGAATCATTCACTTTTACATCAGCACCAACAGATTGATAAGCTGCCTCAGCAAAATTCAGGTACAACTCAGCAAGACGGAATAATCGTACTGCGCCATCAGAATTATTACTTGCTCCAGAGCGATGATTGTTGAATTTCCTTAAATAATATCCTGTTCTAGTATATCTTCTATCTGTGGTAGAAATACCTTCCGCTCCTCCAACATAGGTTTGAATCAAGCTGCCGGCAAGGTTTCTATCAGCGCCGTTATAATAAATCGAAGCATAGAAACGTGGATCTCGACCTTCATAAGGTTTCATTGGATCATAACCAGATGCTGGATTTATAATGGGTTGTAGATGATTTGCATCAGCATAACCCAAAATTGGGAGTTCCCCCATTTGCCATTTCATAGCTGTCCACTAATTCTTGAGTAGGATTTGGCCCTGCTCGTTCCATTCCCGGATTTGTAGGCAAGCCAGCATTTTTCCAAACTTGCAATTGACCACCCAATTGATAAATTGTTTCTTTATCAACAGCACGTTGGTCATTTGAGGAAGTAATAAAATATAAGGCATAGGGATTCTGGGCTATGCCCGCCTCAGGCTTATTTGCAAACAATTCATAATCATTGGCAAGACATTGTGCTAAGGCTTCTGCCGTGATTTTTGTTGCATCCTCCCATGTATAGGTTCCATCAGACCATAATGGGCTAGCTGCATAAGTAACTGCTTGAGATTTGATTGCATAAGCTATTGCCCTAGACATTTTGCCAAATTGATTATCATAGATTGCCCATGAAAAACCATCTCTGGTATCAGGAACTTTTAAGGCCTCATCACAATCTTTCAGAATAAAAGTTACGATCTCCGAAAAAGAAGATTTTTTATCCTGAGAGAAGTCATGGTCCAAAGGTAATGGAGCATCAAATAAGGGTCCAGATCCGTATCGTTTTATTAACTGTAAATAATACAATGCCCTTAAAGTATGAGCTTGAGCAATCCAACCTGCCTTTTCCTCATCCCCAACATATACGGTTGCTGTCTTTATGTTTTCCAAAAAGACATTGCACTTTCTTATTCCTTCATACAAACCTGTCCAAGGAGCTCCGTCAGGAGAATACATGGGGAAAGTAGAAGTTGTAATATTCCCACCATACCACATGATGTATTGTGAACCATCAATTACATCATCAGCATCCTGAGCTTCATCACTATATGATGATCTTATAATATTTGGAGCTGGGGCATGTCCATAGCAAGAATTCAGATACCCTCTCGTTCTATTGTAATCACTGAATACCTGATCCATACTGATTCTACCATCACTTGGTAAATCCAATTGCTTATTACATGATGTTGAAAAACATATCAGAAGCAATGAGTAAAAGATATTTTTATGTAGTTTCATAATTTTTGTTCTCTTAAATCAATAATCTATTTTATATTTCTACAACATGAGATTTACCCCAAAACTATATACTCTATATACCGGGAAAGTCATATATCCACTCCCTTCAGGGCCAAAATCTTTGGTTTTCATCTTATCCCAAGTAAATAAGTTTTGTCCAGACAGTACAATCCGGATTTGATCAAATCCTATTTTCTTGGTAGACTCTCTTTGCAAGGTATAGCCCAACTCCAGGTTTCTCAATCTGAGGTATGACTTATTGAAATTGACAAAATCGCTTAGCTTCATGGTTAACTGATTTTTCTGTAGACAATGCTGGCCATGTTATTGTTTCTCCATTAGCATAGCGCTCAGCAGTCCAAGCGTTTTGATGTAATGCTGTATACATGCCTCCATTCGTAGTTTCCCAAATCCCTGGACCCATCATGATTCTTGAATAATCCCCGATTCCTTGGAAAATAAAGTTCATGTCAAAAGCACTATATTTCAATCCTCCTGAAAATGCATAAGTTACTCTTGGCACCATACCGTCACCAACAGGTCCTTGGTCTCTCTCATCAATGATCCCATCGGCATTCAAATCCTGATACCTTAAGTCACCAACCCGAACTGCACCAAATCCATAATCCAAACCTGCAGCATCAATTTCAGCTTGAGAATTGAAAAATCCATTTCCTTGGCTATAGTCAACTAAGTATCCAAACTGTTGACCATATGAATATCCTTCTTCTCTGAGACGGTATTGAAAATCTTCCGTACGCTGCGCCTCGTTCCAACTAATAATTGTATTATGGTTTTTTGAGAACATCCCTTCAACATAAAATGAGAGCTTATCATTTAATCTTTTGTCGTATCGAAGGGTCAATTCATAACCTTTGTTTTCGAAAATCCCCTGATTTAATCTTGGATAATTTGAAAGAGGAATCCCTTGATAGGAAGGAATGGTAGAAACCGCTCCTACAACCATATTTTCCATCTTCTCTTTGAAAATATCAGCAGAGAATGTAATTGAATTAAAAAGTCCGAGGTCGAGACCAAAATTTGCTTTTGTAGAGACTTCAGCTTGTATATTTGGGTTACCGGTTTGTCTTTCGGTGATTAAATATTGCAAATAACCTATTGGTCCACCTGATTGTTGCGTGATCTGATCCAAATAGGCGTATCGTTGTAACCCACTCTGATCA
Organism: Sphingobacterium daejeonense; assembly: GCF_901472535.1. Taxonomy (NCBI): domain Bacteria; kingdom Pseudomonadati; phylum Bacteroidota; class Sphingobacteriia; order Sphingobacteriales; family Sphingobacteriaceae; genus Sphingobacterium; species Sphingobacterium daejeonense. Next base: position 3,827,392 of record NZ_LR590470.1, read on the forward strand.
TTCGCAGTTTTCCCCCAAGATCCCCTAAATTTCAAAAGGCTCAACCACCCGGAAGTTGATTCCATAAAGGATTCATTGCTCGCGATCCAGCTGGCTGCTACCGCAGGAGTAAACAAATACCGATGTGAACGAGCATATTGTTCAGAACCTGAATAGCCAAACACTCCTTTTAAGACATAACGGTCATCGTAATTGTAAACCAATTGCGCACCAGTACTAAGACGTTTGTATGGCAACAGTTCAGGTGCATTGGTATTGGCTTTGGTCAGGTCTTGGAACAATCCATAAGCCATAGCATTAATTGAATGATCACCAAAAAACCCTGGAATAATCAAGCTGTCCCTTATAGGTTAAATGATAATAATAAGAATGTGATTTACCATAGGCTAACGGTGTATTGTTTTGTTCTCCTTTTTTTGAAAATTCCAATTCATCCCAATTATCAGAACGGATATATCTTTCATAATTCTGAGTGGTGGCTAAACTTCCAACAGAATTGGTTTGATAGGCAAATACACCTGAAAGGTTAAGCCCTTGAGTCAAGAAACTCATATCAAGGTTCAAACCAAATTGTGAACTGATATTGGTTACAGTATGATTGTAATATCCAGTTCTATTAAGTATTCCATAAGTTGATTGATCAACACGATCTGTGACAACTACTTGTCCGCTACCTGGTAGCTCTACACCATTTTCATCTTTTATAACTGGTGTCAATGGTTCATAGGTAGTTGGAGGCATGAGAAACATACTTGCATAAGTTGCATCATTGGATGCTCCGCCAGGCACATGTTCTCTCTTGACATTCCCACTTAATCTTAAAAAACCACTCAAATAATTATTGAATTGAATATCTACATTGGAACGATAATTTACCCAAATATTTTTTGGATTAGCATCATAGTCTTTAGATTCGGTATTAAAATAGCCACCTTGATGCATAAAGTTCAAATTTGAAAAATAGGTTACTTTATCATTTCCGCCTGTGATATTCACACCTAATCTTTGCATGGAAGCAAAATCTTTGAAATATTTGTCATACCAATTATTGCTAGGATATAATTCCGGAGAATCACCTGTACGATAATGTGAAACGATATCTTCAGAAAATTGACTGAAAGGACCTAATCCATCATTAACCCCGGCTTGATTACTGAACTCAGCATATTGGAGGGCATTGTACATTAATGGTTTGGTAGTGACTTGTTGAAAAGATTGATCTAATCTGGCTTTAATTTCCACAGGACCTTTTTTCCCTCTTTTTGTTTTGACCACTATCACGCCATTTGCGCCCTGAATACCATATATAGCTTGCGTAGAAGCATCCTTCAGTATGGTAATGGATTCAATTTCATTTGGAGAGATATATTCCAAGGATTGATTACTATTATAAGAAGTAGGAATTCCATCAATCATGACCAAAGGGTCACCACTTCTTGCAGCGGATATTCCACGGACAAATAGGTCGGTATTCGCTCTTGACAATTCAGAAAAACGTTTCTTGTGTTGTTAATCCAGCAAGACGTCCAGCAAATGTTTGACTCAGATTAGCAACTGGATGTCTTTCTAGTACATCACCTTGCACAATAGAAACTGCGCCTGTTAAGTCTCCAAAGGTCGTGTTACTATACCCTAGATCAATAATTTTATCCAATTGATGATTATCGGTTTTTAACACCACAATCAAGGTGCTATCTCCTCCTTGGATATTTACTATTTGTGTTGAATAGCCTATTCTTTCAAATTTTAATTCCTCAATACTTAACGGAATTTCAAGATCAAATGTTCCTTCCCAGTTTGTGGAAGTTCCTATTTTATTGTTTTGACTTGAAATGATAACTTCCTTGATCGGGTTTTGTTGTTCATCAAGAACTTTCCCCGACAACATTACAGTAGATTCTTGTGCAAGAACCTGTAGCTGTAAGATGTTACATAAAAACACAAGGAGGCTCAACTTAAAATATGTTCGAAAATTTTTCATCGTATCTTATTAAATAATTTTACCATCCTGGATTTTGCCAATTTACCCCAGTTATTGAATTCAACCTATTTGCCTCTTCTAAAGGAATTGGCAACCAAATAAACTTGCTTGCATAGTTTCTTCTTTCCACGTCTCTTACCACTCTTCGAGCATAGGCATAAGTTCCATCTGCATTTCTTGTTATGTTCATTGCAGTAATCCATTTATCTGTTTTAGCAAGATTTTCCCCAGGTTTTGCCCATCTTCTGACATCAAAAAACCGCTGTTCCTCAAATGCCAATTCCACTCTTCGTTCATGTCTTACTCTTAATATTAGATTTTCTTTGCTCAGTCCTGCTGGTATTTCTGGCATCCCTACCCTTGCACGGATTTCATTAACTGCAGTTCTAGCTTCTTCCAGATGACCGGCCTCTGCTGCCGCCTCCGCAAAGTTTAGGATCACTTCTCCCAGTCTGAACAATTTTGCGTTAGCACCTCCGATAGGGTTATTAGTACTTGAATTAGGATGCAAGAATTTACGTTGAAAATAACCTGTCCTTGTAGCTTTTCGAACCGTTCTGTCAATACCAGTCTGTGGTTCTCCTTGGTAGGTTGCGATAATCCTGGTGCGGTTACCCATACCTGCCGGGAAATTCTCAGGCGATTCCGCTACTTCCGCGAAATTCCAAAAGGCGTAACGCTTCGATCCATTATAATAGATGTTGGCATAAAACCTAGGATCTCTATTTGCATAAGGGTCATTGGGATTGTAGGTTTTGTTATTTTTGTTATAATTTGGTTGAAGATGTTTTTCATCAAGATATGGATTGGCTAAATCCAAAATTGGTTCACCATCAATGGTTTCAAAAGCATCAACAATTTCTTGACTCGGACATGTACCTGTTTTATAACCATCCTTGCGCCCCCTATTCCATCAATATTCCAAATATTACCCTGTCCGTCTCTACTTTGCCAAAATTGTTTCCTTATCGATCCGAGTACCTGAAAATTGCATTCCCTGAGTAAAGTATTCATTATACAATGATGCTTTCTCATTCACCGTTGGACCTATAAAAGCTGTTGCTGAAAGATAGGTCTGTGGATAGTTAACTTTATTATAAAGTTCATATCCATTTGCTCGCAGGTTTGCTAACGATTGCTTATTCACAGTATATGCTTGTTCCCAATAATTTTGTCCAGCATTATTCTGTGGGCTTGCTGCATATAAGATCACTTTGGATTTTATGGCTTCTGCCACAGATTTGGTAATCCGATGTTGCTCACCTTGGTCGGTAATGGTCCATGGCAACTCGGATGTTGCCAATGCGACATCACAATCTTCCATTATAAATTTGACCAAATCATAGTAAGTTGGTTTTTCAACTCCTGAAAAGTCAGCATCAAATTCCATTGGCTCCCTCATGATAGGTAACGCAGAACCAAACCATTTCAATAATTCGTGATAATAGTATGCTCTTAACAAATGGGCTTCAGCTTTCCATCTTTTACGGTCTGTTTCACTATTAACAGTTGCCGCGTCGATATTCTTGATAAATACGGAACAATTTCTAATTCCTGCCCAATAGCGGTTCCAATAGTCTCCGTTTCCTGCATCAGCGCTAATGTTGGTCATTGGATGAAAGGCAGCTGAAGCATCACCATTGTATACTCTTCCGGACATCAAGGTCGGTTCAGATTCTGCATCTGTGTCCCAAGCTTCATCGCTCCAAACAACGGGCCCACGCATCCAGAAAAAATAACGTGTACCCTTTGCCGGAATTTGATTATAACAGCTGTTCAAAGAAAGCTGCTACCTTGATATTATCCTTAAAGACATCATCAATGGAAAAATAACCATCGGGTGCCATATCTAGTTCTTTATTACAAGAATTCAATCCAACTGTTAGGAAACCAGCTAATATAATCGTGTATATATTTTTTCTTAATCTTAAATTCATGATTTCTAAAATTTAAAAAGTTACATTAACTCCCATATTTACCATCTTGGTCACCGGATATCCAATTGGATCCATGTTTTCTGGATCAAGATGCTTCATCGGGAGATTGTCCCATAAGAATAAATTATGTCCACTTACATAGACTCTGAATGCATTTACACCAATAGGCTGCAATAATTTTGCAGGCAGCGTATATGCCAATTCCAGATTCCTCAATCGTATGTAAGATCGATTCATGATAAAGAAGTCATTGTTTACATGGTTACTGTTGCTTTGAGTACTCAGCGCTGGATAGGTAATTTCCTCCCCATTGGCAAATCGTTCAGCAGTCCAAGCAGTTTTGTGATATCCAAAATAGGTTCCTCGGTAAGTGTTTTCATATACACCCTGTGTACCGCCCCCACACTCCTGAATAGCGACCTACTCCTTGAAAAAACACCGTAGCATCAAATCCTGCAAACGAAACGGTCATTCCAAAACCATAGGTAATACCAGGAATAGTAGAAGCCCCAATCGGCACTTGATCTTTATCATCCACCACACCATCTTTATTTAAATCTTCATATTTGAAATAACCAACTCTGGGAACTCCAAACCCATAACTCGTGGTTGCTAAATAACTATCAAGTTCTTCTTGGCTATTGAACATTCCATTGCCATTGCTATAATCTATTTTATAACCGAAATTTTGTCCCATGGCATAACCGGTTCCACGATATCGATGTACATAAGACTCATCGCGAATAGGTTCATCAATGAACTTAACTACATTTCTGTTTTCACCATAATTACCGTTGAAGCTCAGGTGCAACTTGTCTGTAATGGTTTTTCTATAAGTCAACTCTACTTCGAATCCCTTATTGTTCACGATTCCCATATTAACTCTAGGGATATTTCCTAGCGGTACACCTTGAAAGGAAGGAACAGATTGTCTTTGAATAAGAATCTGGCTCCTGTCTTCAATATAATAATCAAATGCAGCTGTCAATTCCTTAAACAGCCCCAAATCCACACCATAGTTTTGCTTTTCGGCCAACTCCCAAGTAACATTTGGATTGCCGATCAAGCCTTGATTGATTCCTTGACCTAAACTCGAATTCGAACCTGGTATAGTGGCTAAACTACCCAAAGGACCTCCTCCTAAGGTATTCTTGGTTTGATATAAGAACCTAACTCCCCCCATTTGGTCATTACCAACTTTACCATAGGATGCTCTGAATTTTAAATTATCAAGCCATTCGTATTTTGGCATATAGGGTTCATTGCTCAGAATCCATCCAACAGAAAATGCTGGAAAGAAACCAAATCTTTTACTGGGAGCAAATTGTTCAGAACCATTATACCCCATATTGATCTCTGCCAAATAGCGGTCATCATATCCATAGGTAAACCTTCCTGCAACACCGATGACATTAAAAGGAATTTCACCGGCTGTAGTTTCCCAGTTATCCCGCTGCGCGAGGATCATTCCGGTGATGTTGTGTTTCTCAGCGAATGTTTTTACATAATTAATGGAACCTTGTAAATTGATATTATACCTGGAATCAGCACCTTTAACAAGACTTAAAAGTTCCTCTTCGGAACGTTTCACGGCATAATTCAATGTATTTGATGCGGGCACAATTTCAGCCAGGTAAAGTCTTTCCCTTTTATACCCTTGGGCAGCGGTGGTTGCTCTGGTATCGTATGAAACCATACCTTTCACACTTAATCCTGGAACATACTTTCCTAAAGAGACATCAATACCTAAGGAAGCATTTAGATTGGACCTGATTTCATTCCTATATCCCATTCGATTGATGATTTCAAAGGCTGATCTATCCATATATCCCGGATCAACGATCTGGCCAGGCTCAATACCAAATCCACCAATAGTCACTGGTCCAGGGGTAATAGGTAAAATTGATTGAGCCTGATACAATAAATCACGCATCATCCAATTGGTATCTCCTCCATATAAACCTGCTGAAGGCATATTTACTTGCTCAATATACGTCCCGATATTTAAGAAAGAATTTACGTATTCGCTTATTTTATAATCCAGGTTAGATCTAAAGTTATATCTCCGCATCCAAGAGGAAGGGTCATATCCTAACTGCTCTTTAGGCTCAGTTATCAAATTACCTCCCTGTCTGAGAAATGCGCCATTAACGAAATAGCTCAATTTATCTGTACCCCCGCTACCGTTGATATTTACTCGAGTCTGAGGTGTATTTTTAGCTATAAATTCACGGTAATAATCATGGTCAGGGTACATATAATTTAAGACCATTGCCTTAGTATTGTAATCTGGATCATTGCGATCGAGACCCGCCAATGGATTTTCATATTTCGCGATGATATCAGCTGAAAATGGTGCTTCCAAACCATCATTTAGGGATGCCTGATTTCTCAGGTTCAAATATTCTAAGGATGTTAATCGTTCAGGTTCTCTTGTAAAAGATGTCCAACTTTGATCAAGGGCTGGCATTCAATTCTATCTTACCTACTTTACCTCTTTTGGTTGTAATTAAGATTACGCCATTGGCACCTCTTACCCCAAAAACGGCGGTTGCGGAAGCATCTTTCAAAACCGTCACTGTTTCTACCTCATTGGCATCCAGCGTTCGGATATTATCCCTTGGTACCCCATCAATTAAGATAAGTGGCGCTTGTCCATTTGTTGTTGCAGCCCCACGAAGAAACATGGTTGCATCATCACGGCCAGGTTGTCCACCACCTCTTTGCACAGAAGATAGACCAGGAAGTTTACCTGCAAGAGCGACAGCCAAACTTGCTGAAGGCGTTTTCTTCAGATCTTCGCTGCTAACTGAAGATACAGCACCCGTAACTGATAATTTCTTTTGTTGACCATATGCCACAACAACAACTTCATCAATATCTTCGCCCTGTTTCAACAAATCAATGGTTAGATTTCTAGCCGCATTCACTTCCGTTTCTTGCTGTTGGTATCCAATTAAGCTGAAATTTAATTTTCCGCTATTGGGAAGGTCAAGTTCGAAACGGCCTTGATCGTCACTGGAAGTAGCGATATTGCTGTTTACAAATCGAATGGTAACTCCCGGCAAGATTTCCTTGGTTTCTGCATCACGAATCGTCCCTTCAATTTTAAACCCTGATTGGGCCCATAAAACATGAACTGAAATAAATAAAATCAGAAGAATGGATAACGACTTGAACAAAAATACTTTTCCAAAATAATGTTCCTTTCATAGTCTTAGGTTTAGTTTATAGGTAATATTTAATATTCATCACTTGATATCAATTTTCCTTAAACAGAAATGAAGGCTAATATTTCTCGACTAAAGAGATGTTAATATCAATAAGAAATTTATTAGTAATATGATTTTGACCTTGGTTTTAATTTGGGTCGGTTTATAATTTGTTTTTCTGAGATAAAAGTACCGATACATGCACAATTCCGCATCCTGTGCCATCCTGATTTCCAATTAATTATAAGAAACCCGTAAATATTCAACAAAAAACGCTAGCTAAAACAATTAACTTAAATAAAATTTTTAACGAATTCGTGTAACGAAAAAAACGACCAACATGCCATGCTGATCGTTTTTCATTAATTATTAAACTATAAAATGAAAAATTGAAAATGAAAAATTTTATCAATTAGGTTCTAAAGAACCTCAATTCTATCAAATCATTAGGGATAGGTAAGGAATTCCAATGCTCATGGATGACCAATGCAGCACCAACTGCTGTTGCTTGCGCCATGGATGCAGCATATACTTCAACTTCTGGATATTCCTTTGCCAACAGGTTCATGTAGATTGAATTTTTACTGAATCCTCCATCTACAAAAACTCGAGTAATTTTTCCTTCATTCATGATCAAGTTGGTCGATTTCACTTGTGCTTTAACCAAATGTAGCATCAAAGAATGATAAGCTTCTGTATAATTAGCAAACTCATTAAGATCTATATTTGCAAAGGCATCCAAATCATTTGAAAATCGATTTATTGTTCAGTTCATCTACTAATTTCCAATCGATTTCCATATTCCGAAATTTGGCTGTTGTAATGCTAAAATGATCTGCAATTCTTTTTGTTTGCACATCATGTTCATGACCTGCAAATAACCGAGATGCTTTGACCGGATCACCTTTATAGGAAAGATAAAAAAGACAATCTTGTACGAGTTCGTCTTTGGTCAATGGACTATGATTAAACGGATTTAAAGAAATGCACCATGTGCCTGTAGAGATCAAAACAAAGGGTTCATGAAAATTCAAAAGATAAGGGATTAATGCTGAAGACGAATCATGCAAACCGCAACCAATCTTGAATGTACTTCCCGGGAAATTAGCTGCAAAAACTTCATTCGCCTGAACGATTGGCGCTAACTTTTCCTCGATTCCATTATCCTTTACCCATTGGTGATAATCTTGTGTATGGTAATCCCATAAGGCTGTATGACATCCTATACTTGTTTTATCAGAATACATTTTCCCAGAAAGTAAAAAGCTGAGATATTGTGGTAAATGTAGGGCAGATTTGGTCTCTGCAAAAATTTCTGGTTTTTGATGTTTTATTCTATATAATTGTAAGCCTGAATTTAAACTCCCTAAATCTGGAGATGCGGTATCTAAACTGAATTGCTCAAGACCGGCATATCGATTATGAAGTTCGTCCTTTAAATCTTTTGGATATTCTTTTAGGTAATTGTATAGTGGAGTCAAAGGCTGACCATCTTCCCGGATCAGTACGAAACTTGCGCCATAGGAAGTGAAATTGATAGCCTTTACATCGTATTCAGTCTTTCGGAAAAATCTCATGTAAAGAGTCGAATACTGACAATCTTAAACTTTCCAAGTTTTCGCATGGATCACCATCTTCATCCACTGTTTCTAAAAAATCTAGCGGATTTTTCAAATACAATTTTATAGTGTTCGTCAAACAAGAACAACTTTTTGTTTGTCTTGCCCACATCAAAAATTGCAACAACAGGTATACGTTCTTTTTGTCCCATGCTCACCTTCTATAAGCCAGTTGCCACTGAGTTTTCACCTCTTTCCTTTACCAATTGTTCTCTCACAGCTAATTCATCGAATAACTGCAAAGGATCCAAAGCTGCTCCTGCACGTAATCTCGCCTCAGCAACAATAGGTCTAACATCTGTGCGGAATGCATTCTGCAAAATATTCTGAGCTTTTACGATATCATTGTTTTTTTTGTGCTTCTTTAAGAGCTTTTCGGTCCACCAATAATGCCTGTGCATAAAGCAATCATGATCGCTTCAACAGATTGCAATAAGTCCACCAATGGATCTTTTAAGTTATGGGATGCATCTATCATCCAACCTAGGTCGGTCACATGGTCCATGCCTCGATTATCCATTCCCTCAACCAATTCATTGAAAATCAAAAACAACTGATAAGGTTTGATTGACCCTGCTGTCAAATCATCATCCGCATATTTACTATCGTTGAAGTGGAATCCACCAAGTTTTCCCTCCATTAATAATAAAGAAACTATCTGTTCAATATTTGCATTCGGAAGGTGATGACCTAAATCCACCAAGGTATAAGCTTTTGGTCCTAATTTACTCGCCAATAATAAAGATTGTCCCCAATCACCAATGGTCATGGAATAGAAAAAGGGCTCAAATGCTTGTATTCGACAAATAACTTCCAATCTTCTGGAAGATGTGCATAGATCTCCTTTAAACTTTCCAATGTATTTTGGAATGCTTCACGGAAATTCAGCTGCCTGGAAAGGAAGAACCATCTGCTAACCAGACTGTCAAAGCTTTAGACCCCAATGCAATACCATGGTCAATGACTTCTTTGTTATGTTCAACAGCTTGTTTCCTTACCTTGGGATCTACATGGTGCAAAGAACCATGTTTATAGCTTAATTCTTGCTCCTTTTGGTCTTGAAATGTATTGGAATTTACGGCATCAAATTTAAGGTCAAGGGATGTCGCCAAAATCTTTGATCTTGTCAGCATCCTTAGGGATATCCCAAGGAATATGTAATGATATGGCACCACTCGATCTATTCAAAGCATGCAACAGACCAACGTCCTCAATCTTTTCCTCCAAAGTACCCGGTTCTCCTCGACCACTGAATCTGCCGAATCGCGTACCACCAGTTCCCAATGCCCAGCTTGGAATAGCAATCTGAAATTGCTCCAATTTTGAAACAACCTCTTCAATTCCTGCAATATCTTCTTTTAAGAATTGGAAAGCCCGCTGATGCTTGGCTTCCAATCCTTGATTATGTTGTTTAATTTGTTCTCTCTCAATTCTCATCGTTTCTGCTTTAGGCTTATTCTAGTTATAATTATCTGACAAATGACATGGCAACTCCGCCATCCACATTCAGAACATTACCTGTAGATTTTTTCAACAATCCACCAACAAATGCAAAACAAGCATTTGCAATATCTTCAGGTAGGATTACCTCATTGAGCAACGTACGTTTTGCGTAAAAAGCAGGTAGCTCTTCAACCGAAACGCCATAAGCTTTTGCACGGCCTTCAGCCCATCTCCGGCCCAGATATTACTGTCGGATATCACCGCATCAGGATTTACCACGTTTACTCTGATTTTATCAACTCCCAATTCAGCAGCATTCAGTCTACTCAGGTGTAATTGAGCAGCTTTAGCACTTCCGTACCCCGCATTGTTAGGACCACTAACCAATCCATTCTTACTAACGATATTCACGATGTCGCCTCCAATTCCTTGGGATTTCATAACACGTAACAGCCTGTTGCGTGACATAAAATTGTCCTTTCACCAAAACATCGTACAATAGATTTAAATCTTTCTCAGTATGATCTTCTATACTTTTTGAAATCGACAATCCTGCATTATTCACGACGATATCAACACCTGCATAGTTTAAGCATGCTTTTTCAAATGCTACCCTGATTTGTTCTTCGTTGGTTACATCTAAAGGTACTGATACTACATTATCATTTCCAAAAGCCTCCTCAAATTCTTTTTTCGTACCTGCCAAACGTTCTGCATTCAAATCATTCAATACAATGACTGCACCTTCTTCAGCAAATTTTTTGGCAAATTGCTTTTCCTATTCCTCCAGCACTCCCTGTCACCAATGCAATTCTTCCTGATAAAGATTTCGGTTTAGGCATACGCTGTAACTTCGCCTCCTCCAATAACCAATATTCAATATTGAAAGCTTCTTGTCTTGGCAATGAAGTATATTCACTTACCGCCTCTGAGCCTTTCATTACATTGATGGCATTGGTGTAGAACTCTGCTGCTACCCTAGCTGTTTGTTTGTCCTTCGCGAAAGCAAACATCCCTACTCCAGGATAAATGATGATAACTGGATTCCTATCACGAATGGCCGGACTATTCGGATGCTTACAGTTTTCATAATATTCTGTATACATAGCTCTATAGTCTTCAAACAAAGGTGCTAGTTTTTCTTTTAGTGCTGTTACATCACTTAAGTCATCATTTTTATCCAAATTTAAGATTAAAGGTTGGATTTTTGTTCTTAAGAAGTGGTCAGGGCAACTAGTTCCGAGCGGTGCCAATTTCTCAAGGTCATTGGAATTGATGTATTCCAATACACGATGGTCATCGGTAAAATGGCCGATCATATGGCGTTCGCTAGAACAGAATCCTCTAAGGACTGGCGCTATTTTAGCTGCTTGAACTTGTCTTTCTTTAGGATCGAGGCTTTCGATTTTCTGTCCACCAAAAATAGCTCTGTTTTTGCCATAATTTTCTTCAAGGTAGTTTGCACAAGTTTCAATCACGTCGAGTGAATTGATGTAGCATTCTTTGGCAGTATCGCCCCAGGTAAATAATCCATGTGATCCCAACATTATCCCACGGATTCCAGGGTTTTGTTCTAGGCACTCCCTTAATTGTAATCCCAGATCAAATCCTGGCTTTTGCCACTCTACCCAGCCGATACTACCATTGAATAATTCTTGTGTTATCTTCTTTCCATCTTTTGCTGCAGCAATGGCGATTGCTGCATCTGGATGTAGATGGTCTATATGCTTAAATGGTAGAAAACCATGCAAAGGCGTGTCGATTGAAGGTGCTTTAGAAGCAAGGTCAAAGATACAGTGATTGAACAGTTCAACCATTTCATCTTCATGGTCGATTCCGCGGTACACTTTTTCCAAATCTCGCAACCGATCCACATATAGTGCGGCAAGTCCAGATTTCTTCAGCGTGCCAATGTCACCTCCAGAACCTTTAATCCACATGACCTCCACCTCTTCTCCAGTCAATGGATCTTTGTCCATAACCTTACAAGAAGTATTTCCACCACCATAATTGGTAATCCTTAGATCAGACCCCAAAATGTTGGAACGGTATAATAACAGAGCCACTTCGTCACCCGCAAGCTGTTGAGCGTACTCATCGTCCCATAAATAATTAACGTGTTTGTATGTTCTCACTGTTATATATTTTTTAGTTTACTATTCTATTATCTATTCTAATGTTTTTGCAAATCCCACAATGCATATCGAAATAATGATTGTAGCAATTCCAGCAATAATAGCTGTGTATGTAGGCTTGCTAACTCCCTTCCATTCCTTCAGGGCAATCCCCCAAGCATTGGAAATCAAGATTATAAATGCCATATGCAATATCCATGAGCTGGCGCCATTACCCAACCTACTTTCACCCATTCCATAAAAGAAGAACTGCAAATACCATGTTGTGCCCGCTATAGCGCATAACAAGAAGTTCTTAGCTAGTGGCGCACTGGATTTTGTATAATCAGAGAATGAGTGATTCTTTATAAGAAGGTATAAGCACCATAAAAAGTTCGTTGTAAATCCTCCCCATAGTATGACAATGTAGGTTACATTGTTTTGGTACAAGAATTCACCTTGGTTTGGATTAGCGGCTTTCCAAAGGTTGTTTGCCACATCAGCCATCGGTTTTCCCGATTCTATTCCAAAATTGAAACAAGCACTCAGTACGCCTGAAACTATGGCTACCACAATCCCCAATCCAAAGTTATAGTCTGATTTTGCCTCGCTGGATAAGGTACCCAAGCTCTTCTCTTTCAGCACACCGGCTTTTCCACATAAATAGATCCCTATCACACAGACCAACAATCCAATCATCACGCAAATGCCCGCCTTATCTGTAAAGAAGTAATCTATTCCGTGCTTTCCTTCGGCTTTATTGAAAAAATAATAAACCGCCGGCATCAGGGATCCGAAGACCATGCTCAATCCCAAAATCACACTGCTCCCTAAAGAAACCCCCAAATATCGTACCCCTAGACCATAGGTCAATCCGCCGATCCCCCAGAGTATTCCGAATAAAAAGGTATAACCCAATATGCTGGAGTCCGTATTGCTGATGATATCTGCAAAGTTGGGAATGGTAAGCCATGCTGCAATCGGAGGTACTATTATCCAAGAAAATAATCCTCCCAAAATCCACATGGATTCCCATGACCAGCCTTTCACTTTTTTATAGGGGACATAGAAACTCCCCGATGCAAATCCTCCAATAAAATGAAATATTACTCCTGCTAGTGCATTCATACTTGATCTTAAAAATTGATTTAGGTTTATAAGTTATTTCGAAGATATTTTAAATCTTTCGCATAACTGTTATGGACTGTCATGGCTAGATAAAATCATTCTGATGGGCTTAGTTGTCGCGGCAGGGTTAGTTGACTTGGCAGGGTAAGGCGCCGTGGCAGGGTAAGTAGCCGTGGTAGGGGGCCCTACCTCGCCCTGGGTTGGTGTCTCCACCAACCAGCTGTTTATTTTAGTGGCAGGTGGGGACACCTGCCACGGCGAAGTGGGGACACCAACCAGGACAGAGTTGAGCCTCCAACAAGGACGTGTTACTAATATTTGATATCAGGGAATAAATAGTTTCTCCCACTAAAGCGGGAGAATGACACGGCTCTCTTATAGAATAATGGGCGAATTTTGGAGGAAAATTTCTGCGGCTCGCTGCAGAAATTTTCCTCCAAAATTCGCCCTCATGCTCCGGGCATGTGTGTCATTCCCGAGCTTTAGCTCGGGAAACTATTTTTAGGGAATTATCATGCATTTATCTTGCTGGTTGGTGGGGACACCAACCAGGGCCTTAATAAAACAACTTTCCTGCTGTACTCTGTTTCACCATATCCAGAGATACGCCATCATGCAGTTCGAGGACTTTGAAACCGCCTTCCGGCATAATTTCAAAAACCCCGAGTTCTGTTACTATTTTTTTGACACATTTAACACCTGTCAGGGGTAGTGTACAATTAGGTAACAGTTTGGATTCACCGGCTTTGTTTACATGTTGCATGGCGACTATAATATTTTCGGCACTTGCTACGAGGTCCATTGCTCCACCCATTCCTTTAACCATTTTTCCTGGAATTTTCCAGTTGGCGATATCGCCATTTTCAGAAACTTCCATTGCTCCCAAAATGGTCAGGTCAATTTTTCGGGACCTGATCATTCCAAAGCTCATTGCCGAATCAAAGAAAGCTGAACCTGGCAAGGTCGTGATGGTCTGTTTTCCGGCGTTGATATAATCAGCATCTTCTTCACCTTCAAAAGGAAATGGTCCCATTCCCAATAAGCCGTTTTCACTTTGTAAAACAACATTGATATTCTCAGGGATGTAATTTGCTACTAGGGTTGGAATACCAAATTCCTAAGTTCACGTAATAACCGTCCTTTATTTCCTTAGCAATCCTTTTTGCTATTCCGTATTTATCCAACATAGGTTAACATTTCTTTAGAAGCATAGCGCTTGCTCCACCGCCTCCATTACAGATTGCTGCTAAGCCTAATTCGCCTCCTTCTTGATGTAAAACATTGATTAAAGTCACAATTATCCGGGCACCCGAACAACCTAGCGGGTGGCCCAATGCTACTGCACCACCATAGACGTTGATTTGATCTTCCGAAATATCCAATAATTTAGCATTTGCCAAAGCTACTACCGAGAATGCTTCATTAAATTCGAAATAATCAATATCGTCAATAGTAATTCCTACCTTCTGCAATAATTTTTCAGTTGCAGCGGCGGGTGTTGTGGTAAACCATTCTGGCGATTGTTCTGCATCAGCATAGCCGACAACCTGTGCCAAAGGTTTCAACCCCAATTCATTGACTTTTTCTTCGCTCATTAATATGACTGCTGCAGCGCCATCACTCAGTGTTGAAGCATTTGCAGCTGTAATGGTACCATCAGCTTTAAATGCGGGACGCAATTGACTCACTTTTTCAAAGTTGATATTCTTAAACTCTTCATCCTCATCCACCATTACAGAACCTTTGCGAGATTTCACCTCTACAGGCACCACTTCATTCTTAAATTTTCCACTTTCCCAAGCTATTTTACTTCTCGTGTAAGATTGGATAGCATATTCATCTTGATCAGCTCTGCTGATATTATATTTTTCGGCACATAATTCACCGCAATTTCCCATGGCTTGATCAGAATAAACGTCTGTCAGTCCATCTTTCTGAATACCATCAAATAGTTTCTGGTCGCCATACTTTGCTCCCCACCTTACCGCAGCATCGTAGAAAGGCACATTGCTCATACTTTCCATCCCTCCAGCGACTACGACTTCTGCATCTCCCAGTAATATCTGTTGTACCCGATGGATATGGCTTTCATTCCACTAGCGCATACCTTGTTTATGGTTGTTGCAGGTACGCTGTCAGGAAGTCCTGCATATTTTGATGCTTGCCTTGCAGGTGCTTGCCTAAATTTGCCTGTAATACAGAGCCCATATAAACCTCATCCACTTGGTGAAGTTCTAATTTCACTTCTTCCAATACTGCTTTAATTGCTTTGGCACCCAATTCTGTTGCAGAAACTGAGGCTAAGGAAGAACCAAAACTTCCCATTGGTGTACGCTTAGCTGCAACGATATATACTTTTTTACTCATTATTATCTTTATTTCTTACTGTCCTTTGTTCAATTCTTTTTTCATATTTCTCCCCTTGGAAGATCTTATTGACGAAGATGCCCGGTGTATGTATATAATTAGGGTCCAGTTCACCTGGTTCAACCAATTCTTCCACCTCGGCAATGGTGATTTTGCCACACATTGCAACGGCATGGTTAAAGTTTTGTGCAGTACCTCGATAGACAAGATTCCCTGCTTTATCACCTTTCCAAGCTTTCACAAATGCAAAATCGGGCTCAAATGCATATTCCATCAAGATAATCTTTTTCAACACCATGGAAGGTGAATTTTCTTACTTCTTTACCTTCTGCGACTTCTGTCCCTACTCCTGCGGGGGTATATATCACCGGTAATCCATACCCTCCGGCCATCAAGCGTGTGGCCAATGTACCCTGAGGAACCAGCTCTACCTCGAGTTCTCCACTCAACATCTGTCTTTCAAACTCGGCATTTTCACCTACGTAAGAAGCAATCATTTTTTTTACTTGTTTTTTCTGCAATAGAAGTCCGAGCCCAAAATCATCGACCCCAGCATTATTGCTGATACAGGTAAGGTCTTTGACGCCTTTATCCAACAGTGCAGAAATTAGGTTTTCAGGAAATCCCGCACAAGCCAAAACCACCCAAGGAAATGGTCATCCCATCTTGAACACCTTCAATAGCTTCTTGCGCATTAGATACTGTTTTATCAATCATATCTTATTCTTGCGTTAGCTCCCTAATGGGAATAAATAAATTTTAAAGATCTAATAGAAACCAATAATCATTTATAAATCAATGATTTGATAAAATATTCGTCGGTGAATATTTTATGAATGGCCTAAAGTTTATAATCATGATAAAAATAACGAAATTATCTTAATCCTCTATGAATTAGCAACTTTTACTATTCTAGAAACAACATTGATGAATTTTTCAATAGTTCATAGAAAATGGTCAGCATAATTAAAAATGCTTAAAAGGATTTAGAGATGAATTAGATATTATAAAATGCAGGGTTATATAAGCATAATAATAAATAATTATTAACCTTTGATTAAACCCTTGAGTGCAAATTGGTAATCTGGCATCAATTTCCAATATTTCTTTTGTAATTCTAATTAAATTGCTAAACTTGACATGTAAAAGCAAGAAATACACCTTATTACTATGAGATTATTATCTTTTATTCTACTATTTTGGGTTCTGAGCCCTTCCTTATCCGCTCAGACCTTACAGCAAAAACTTAAAACATCGCCTCTTGACAGCCAGTTTGTGTACTTAAACTTACAATCACGTAATCAAGACAAGGATTTTAAGATTATTCGAAAAACAAACCTCGACATTATCCGCCAGAATGTTAAGGATTCATTAAGCACTTACAAAAAGCAAATTTCAGAATTGAAGGGCGATGCTTCATCGAGCGCCGGTAGTATTACTGGACTTCAAGATTCTGTAAAAAACTTGAGTGCAGCACTTGAACAAGAACAACAAAAAACAGATAGCATCTCCTTTTTAGGAATTCAGTTCTCTAAAAGTTCTTACCATATGATGGTTTGGATCATCATTGTGGTCCTTGCAATAGCCTTATTCGCAATCTTGGCAGCATTTAGAAAAGCTAAAGTGGATACCGATGAAAGTAAACATACTGTAGATGAACTTCAAGAAGAACTTCAATCTTTAAGAAAGAAATCTATGGAAAGAGAACAACAATTGAAACGCCAATTATTGGATGAACAGTTGAAAAGGAATTCGTAAAGAGATATGAGATGTGGGATGTGGGATGTGAGATAGAAAACGTGAGAGAGAGGTTAGACATAAGTCTTTAGACATTAGACGTTAGACATAAGACATTAGACATGGCATAGTCTTTAGAAAAAGCAAATTTGGTATGGCTAAAATCTTATACTTTAGAAAGGCAGCTTTGGTATGGCTAAAGCCTTATTAAAAGGAATGATATAGGAGTAGGTTCGGTAACGAACCTACTTTTTTTTGGCGGAGGTGTAACAATAAATGTATAATAGGTACTAATTGATTGATAACTTGGACCATTTATTATGCTAAATAATTATTTTAAACTTCAGTATCGGATAATCTCTAGAAGTTTTGAAGAATTTGGCTTCAACAAATATCTTCTGGTACCTGTTATTTTAGCGTTTTATATCTCCCTCTTCTATTTTATTTCCTTATCTCCAAGCTGGGGAGTTTATTTAGTTAGTTTATTGAACTTTCAATGGTTGTTTGCACTTTCGGGATTTAATAGAAATGAGTTTTTAAGAAATACGTTCGAAACTAAAGACTTTCATTTCATTCGGCTATTGGAAAATTTTACTGTCAGCATTGGGACCATAATCGTCATAACCATCTCGGATAATTACCTTTTAGTGGGAATACTTTTGGCACTTTGCGTATTATTTGTTTTTATTTCAACAAACAGCATTTGGTCCAACAGAATCCCAACACCATTTACCAGAAAGCCATTTGAATTTATAATTGGCTTTCGAAGCACTTGGCTTTTAATTGTTTTATTGTACAGTATTGCGGTTATCGGATTGGTCTATAACAATCAGAACCTCGCTTTAGTTAGTATGTTTGTCATTTGCCTCTGCAGTGCATTTTATTATCAGGAACCAGAACCATATATGATTTTTTGGAACCAGGACCGGAAACCCGTAGAATTTATATGGTATAAAATTAAACGAGGAATTATCCAATTAAGCATTTTGTTGATTCCGCTGGTAATCCTCCAAATACTTTTCTTTCCTTCAGAATTATACAAGCCAATCCTTGTATGGGGATTAGGCATCTTGTTGATTCCATTTACCATCAGTTTAAAGTATGCTGCATATCCCGAAAAAGTTGGGATTTCAGAAGGCATTATATTAGCTTTATGTTTAGCTTTCTACCCCTTAATCTTAGCAATTATACCCTATTATTATTTTAAAGCGATTGCAAACCTTAAGAAAATATCATGATTGAAATCATTAATCTATCCAAATCCTATGGTTCTAAACAGGTTTTGAACAATATCAATATTCGATTTGATTCAGGGAAGATTTATGGAATCGTGGGTGAGAATGGCGCTGGGAAAACCACACTATTCCGATGCCTCGCTGAACTTGAAGATTATGATGGCCATATTCAGTCAGATGAACAAAACCTGAAAGGTAAGCTGGGCTTTCTTACCTCTGAACCTTACTACCTCCCAAAAATAACTGGAGAAGAACATATCTATCTGTTGACAGATGCCCGCAAAGTAAAAGTGGATAACTTAACCGAACGAAATATCTTTCAACTTCCCCTAAAAGAATATGTCTCCAACTATTCAACAGGTATGAAAAAGAAATTAGCAATTACTGCTGTTCTTCTTCAAAAGAATGAATACTTCATTTTTGACGAACCCTTCAATGGGATTGATCTAGAAAGTTCTATCATCTTCAGTGCTATACTTAAAAAGTTGAAAGAACTTGGGAAGACCGTAATCATCTCTTCGCATATCTTTTCTACGCTTAAAGACTCTTGCGATTATATCTACAAAATCGAAGAGGGTACGCTTTCATCCCCTTTTGCCAAGGAATCTTTTGATGAGTTGGAAGATGAAATGAGGCAGAAAATCTTGATGAAAGATATCGGGAAGATTCTATAAAATTTTTAGACTCTCCTTCCTATCTCAGTCGTACCTTGTTCCACTCTCCGTCCTCTTTCGTTCGGACCTCGTTCGGACCTTGTTCGGGTGTTTTCCGAAGAAGCTCCGAACAAGGTCCGAAGGAGGTGCGAACAAGAGACGAACGAGAGTAGAAGGAGAACTAGATGTGAGATGTGAGATGTGGGAAATGAGATATGAGATGTGTGATGGGAGATGTGAGATTTTTGATGTTGGGAGACTGGTTGAGGAAAAGACAGGTTTTATTTTATTAGGGAATTGGTGTTCTATTGATAATGGTAAAATCACTGGAACAAAAAAAGCAGCAATCCTGAGATTACTGCTTTGGTTATTAATCGATTTTTAAATTGTTGCGAATGTTTAGGATTTGTTTTCTGAGTCTTTAAGCGGATATTCGAGATACCCACCTTTAGGGCTGTCGATAATGACTTTTGCTGAATTTGGATTGCCTTTTACAATCCATCTAACTTTTACAGCGCTCATTCCGTCGATGGTTGGGATTTCGATTTGCTGAGGTTTGAACTTCTGTTCTTTGGTTTCATTGAAATCACTGTTCAAGACTTGCATTCCTGTCACTACTTGGGCACCTTCCAAACGGATATGATTTGGTCTTTCAATCTTGAAATTTACATCATGGTCCGAATGCGTAGGGACAATCCTACTGTTCCATACCGTTGCATTCACTTCATATAGGTTACCACCCAAGGATTTGATGTTTGACTCAAGGACTTCAAGTTTAGGCATGTGATAGGCATGATAAATGGTAAAAGCAGCATTTCTATGCGCTTCTTCCATCAATAAGAAGCCAGGGTGATTTCTCCGTATAATTTTTCTTGGCTCCTCCGATTTCAATTTTTCCATATTGCGGATGATCGAATTCTTTCCAAGGCACATAAGCATCACCAAACATCAGCAATCTATCAAATTCATAGTATTCATCGCTCTGTCTTAGGCCGCCTTCGCTTTTTTCATTAAAAAGTTTGTAGGTTGTCATCAACTCATTCGAGAAAGTGAAGATCCCACGTGTAAGTGCCAAGAAGTCGATTTCTCCACCGAATACGGTATAGAGATCTTTGTGTATCACGATATAATCATAGCCTGGCAGCATTTTCTCACCGGTTTTGCCGAGGGCATCATATACTTGTACATCTTTTCTAGAATAGAATTTCTCATCGTCAGCCGCACCTGGTCCGCGCAAGATCATTCCACCATAATTGTGATAAGATTGAGCACCTGCTATGTTGGGATGGGAGTAGATAAAATTCTTGACTGCTTGGGTTTCTGGCAAAGTTCCAGGATAATATAATGCTCCACCTTGTACATAATTTGGCTGCCAATTCCATCCCCAATCGCGGTTAGGGTCATAAGTTCCCGTGATGTCTTCATTTACGAGTCCGTCGCCATCGTTGTCAATTCCTTCGAATCCCAACATTTCATATTCGCCTACTTCTCCGGGTTTGGCCATGATCATACGATTTGGATTATCGGGATCGATTTTGAATCTTCCTGTTTTAGACTTGCGTCGCATCATGACAATTTCGCCGTCACCATCCAAATCATCGTATAAGTCTTCTGCTACCAATCCATCACCATCATTGTCAAATGGTCTTCGACCCGTTCGTGAGGAATGCATGGTATTGGGGTTGTAAATAAAGTATTCTCGAGAATCAGGGTTAATAGTTGGGGCAATATAGAATACTTTGTCTTTCAGCAATTCTTTGATAAAAGGAACATTATTGAAGTTTTCGACCAAGTACCAAGCGGTATACATGGATATTTCAGAACCTTGCAGCTCATTGGCATGTATATTTCCATCGATCCACATGGCTGGTTTTCGGTCCGCTTTTCCTTCCCTGAAATCAGTAACCGTTAATACAAATATATCCCGACCTTCATAACTTTTGCCGATAGATTCATATTTGACAAGATCTGGATAAGCTTTTTGCAGGTCTTTGTAGAACTGTTCCATTTGTTTGAGGTCATGATAGCGGCTCCAATTCATTGGAACTTTAGGATTTGAGGGCGAACCAATGGCTCTCAGTCCTGAAATTTCTTTTCCTGCATCCTCGTTTTTCTTTTGAGCAAAAACTGCCGAAACACTAAGTGCTAAGGCAAGGGATAATATTTATAGGATAATCTCATTTCTTAGCAAATTTTATAGGTTAATATCTAATGTTTTTTTCTCCGGCTGTTGGGCATCCTACGATGAGTTTTATTTTGCCTTTCCCTTTTACTAACCAAGAGAACGTGTTTGATGCACCGGCCTGTAGTGTTGGGTATAGTTGCAACCTCTTGCCACTCAGGAAGGATTGATTTTTTCTGCAATTCCATTATAGACTTCATTTTGGAGACATGTTTTATTTTATCTGCAATTTCTGGATATACAGGCATCGCTCCGGTATTGAAGACTTTCACTTCGATTCTATAGATATCATCGCCAAGGTTAGTTACTTTAGGTGCTGAGAATTCCAAGGACGCCAGCGAGCGGGTCAATTCGACTACAAAATCGGCATGCATTTTACCAGCATTTTCTAGCATGGCAATTGGAGGGTTGTTTTTCAAATCTTTCGACCAATCCACCAACTTCGACTTCTTGATTGGGGAAATCGGGATGATTTACTTTTGCCCAAGGCAGGATTGCGCCTTGAACGCCTTGATTTTTCACCCAATTTACAAATCTATCAGAGTTCTTGTTTCCAGGGTTTTTAGGTGCGGCATCTTTATTTATTGGGTTTTTACTGGAGTCAGATGTTGTTGGGATCCACCATGATGGAGTCACGAAGCTGAATTTTCCGGTATGATAATAACAGTTGGGGAGAAATTTCCTTTTCCTTGCTGCATCTTAGGAGCTTCGCCAAGAGGTTTCACAGCATCATTATAGATTTTACTTACAAATGCGGATACTTGCGCGTCATTGTTGGTCCACGATTTCACAATTCTTTCGGAGGCTTTCCTTTGATCAAATTGTTCAGGCACAGACAGGTTGTTTTGGAGACCAAAATGCAGGACAGCGGCAATTTGTGGGTTATCGAAAATCAGATCGATGATTGCACGAGTTTCCGGTTCAGATGCAGCATAGTCACCTGTTTTCGGATTCAAAGAAAGGGTAATCGAAAGTAAAGTTTTTATCAATATTAACTCCAGACTTGTCATCTTCGGAGAATTTACCGTCTTGATCCAAGTCACGACCTTCGCTATAAAGTTCAAAAGAACCAGATTCGCCTTTATTTCTTTCCGCCAACATCAAGTAATCTGGATTACTTGCATGTTCTTTATAAGGACCTGCTGGAGATTTTATTCTCATTTGAGAGATCACACCATCATTATTTAAGTCGGCTTCAGGATCTTCATCGATTCTTCCATCGCGGTCATTGTCGATTGTTCTGGCGTTTCCAGAAGTCAATGAGGCTGCAGTAGAATTTCTTTTATAGGCATCTACATTTAAAACAGGTATAATCCAGATTGATTTATTTGCTAGGATCTGGTTTAATTGATCTGCAGGTAATGCAAGGATATGTTTTGCAACATTCAAGGAGTTAATAACTCCAGCCGGGTGTTTCCCATCAATTCCTGCTACGATCAACAAAGTTGGTTTCGCAGTTTTATCGTTTTGGATTTTCAGAAGCGGAATATCTTCAGCAGCATAGCTTTTACCGACGGTAGTTTTTTCAACGAGTTTATTAGCAGCTACATCTTGAATTTGTTTCTTCAATGCTTCATAATTGGGGTAGTTCCATTGAGCATTTACAAAAAACGGCATACCGCAGCAGAGCAGCGCAATAATCCAATATTTCATACAATTAGGTGTTAGTTCGGCACTAAACTAACTAATTAGCTGAAAAATAAAAAGGTATTAAGCAGGTAATAAATTTGTTATTTTCTATTTTGCCAATAATCGTAGAATTTTCTGAATGCCTCCTGCCAATATATGGCACCGTGTTTTCCTTCATTTTCAATCACTAACTGTAATTTTCCGTCAAAATGTTCCTCCATCCAGGCAAAGTATTTTTCTAGATCAAGTTTCATATTATTACTTGAATCCATCATTCTGAATCTACGTTCCTTGTCGCCTATATAGAAATAGAATTCTTGTTTTTTACGTTCTTCGGTTTTTTCCTTCAATTTCTTAGTTGCGTATTCATACAGATTTTCTTCATCCATCCATATGGATGGTGAGAATGATGCTAATGTTCCAAAAACGGATGGATATTTTAATCCGGCATATAGGGTTAATAACCCGCCAATAGAACTACCTACCATGGCAGTATTTGCAGGATCAGACAATGTCCGGTAGTTTTTGTCTACAAATGGTTTTAATGTTTTTACGATATCTTCCAAATATGCCCAGCCTTGCGCTTTTTCAGAACCATGTCCTGCAGTGACCAAATATTCCTGTTGACGAAGTTCATAAGTTTTGGCGTGGTCAATAGCAATAACAATTGATGATTTGTCTGCTTCATCGAGTGTTTCATCCACCATCCATTCTACGGGACCTGATTTATCGATGGAGATTGCCTCATCGAATAAATGCTGTCCATCATGCATGTAGATTACTGGAAATTTATCGTCAGTTGATGAATATCCTTTTGGGAGATAAATCATTACTTTCCTATATACATTCAATTCTGGGAAGAAGAAATGATCATCTAATATATTGACCTGTTTTGATGCTGTTGATTTTGGGAATTGGTCACGCCAGGCTTCAATTGTAAGATCAATTTCAGTGTCTTTTTGGATTTTTTCCACAAAGGCTGGTTCTAATTTGCCATCTTTTGTGGAAGACAGGGTATTCCAATCCCCTCTGGTTAGTTTAAGCTCCAGGTCTCCAGACTTTATCTCTCCAAGATCGAATACAATATGTTCTCCTTTTTCAGGGATTTTTCCAACATATACCTGTTCCTCCCAATTATTGAAAGTTCCAGTTAGATATAATGAATCTCCGATAAAGCTTTCGGAATTATTTAGGATATTGACTTTGACTAGATGGGTTGTTTTCGACATAATGAATTCTTCAAAGAAGTGCTTGAATTAGTGGACTTCCCTAAAGATAACAAAAAGTGACAATGAGTTATTATTGTACTTAAAAAGGATAAATTTTGGCATAAAATAGTAACAAAAGAGGCATGCTGAAACATTAAATAAAAAAATTGAAATTAAATATTGATATCCCTTTTGGTTTTAATAAGATAAAACTTATTTTTGCATTCCGAAATAGAGGATGTAAAAGTTCTGTATTTAAATTGATTAATAAATTTTAGTCCCTATAATATGCCCAATATTGGTAAAATAGCGCAGATTATCGGCCCAGTAGTTGACGTCAACTTTGCCGACAATGAAAATCTTCCTAAGATTTATGATGCTTTGTACATTGAGAAAGACAATGGTCAACGCATTATATTAGAGGTTCAACAACACTTAGGTGAGGAACGAGTTCGTACAATTGCAATGGATGCTACCGAAGGTTTGATTCGTGGCATGAAGGTAGTTGACACTGGTGCTCCTATCAAGATGCCTATTGGTGAAGGAATCAAAGGTCGTGTATTCAACGTTGTTGGAGATCCAATTGACGGTATTCAATCTTTGGAGAAAGATAATGGTCGTCCTATTCACAACGTACCTCCAAAGTTTGAAGATTTATCAACAGAGACAGAGGTATTATTCACAGGTATCAAAAGTAATCGATTTATTAGAGCCTTATGCAAAAGGTGGAAAGATTGGATTATTTGGTGGTGCTGGTGTTGGTAAGACGGTATTAATTCAGGAGTTGATCAACAACATTGCAAAAGGTCACGGTGGTTTATCGGTATTTGCAGGTGTTGGCGAGCGTACTCGTGAAGGAAACGACTTACTTCGTGAGATGTTGGAATCAGGCATTATTAAATATGGTGATGCATTCATGGAAGGCATGGAAAAAGGCGAATGGCCTTTGGAAACTGTAGATTTAGAGTTGATGAAAGAGTCTAAATGTACATTTGTTTTCGGTCAGATGAATGAGCCTCCAGGTGCACGTGCTCGTGTTGCATTATCAGGATTAACTATTGCGGAATACTTCCGTGATGGAGATGGTGAAGGCCAAGGACGTGATATCTTATTCTTCATTGATAACATCTTCCGTTTTACCCAAGCGGGTTCTGAGGTTTCCGCGTATTAGGACGTATGCCATCAGCGGTAGGTTACCAACCTACATTAGCAACAGAGATGGGTTTGATGCAAGAGCGTATTACTTCAACTAAGAATGGTTCAATCACTTCAGTACAAGCGGTATACGTACCTGCGGATGACTTGACTGACCCTGCTCCGGCAACAACTTTCGCCCACTTAGATGCAACTACAGTATTGTCACGTAAGATTTCAGAGTTAGGTATTTATCCCTGCGGTGGATCCATTGGATTCAACTTCACGTATCCTTTCTCCTGCAGTTTTAGGTGATGAGCACTACAATACAGCACAACGCGTAAAAGAGATTCTTCAACGTTATAAAGAACTTCAAGATATTATCGCCCATCTTAGGTATGGACGAATTATCTGAAGAAGATAAAATTGACAGTACACCGCGCACGTCGTGTACAACGTTTCTTATCACAACCATTCCACGTAGCGGAGCAATTTACAGGTTTGAAAGGTTGTTTAGTAGACATCAAAGACACTATCAAAGGATTCAACATGATCATCGATGGTGAAGTTGATGAATACCCAGAAGCATCTTTCAACTTAGTAGGTTCTATTGATGACGCTATCGAAAAAGGTAAAAAACTATTAGCAGAAGCAGTTTAATGTCAGATATGAGATATTAGATATGAGATATGAGACTTTTTGCTAATCGCAACAAGTCTCATATTTTAAAACATGATCTCAAATCTCACATCTCACATCCCACATCTCAATTCAAATGAAATTAACAATCATAACTCCAGACAAATTAGCATACGAGGGTGATGTAACAGCTGTTACAGTTCCTGGATCGGCGGGTTCTTTTCAGATTCTGAAGGACCACGCGGCTATTGTGTCTACGCTAGAAGATGGTAAAGTCATTATTAAGAATAATAATGACGAGCAAGTCATTATTATTAAAGGTGGTGTCGTAGAAGTAAAGGACAACAATATCATCGTTTTAGCAGAAGGAATTGCCGAAGAATAGATAGATAAAATAAAAGATAATGTAGCCCTTAAAACTCCAAGTTCTAAGGGCTATTTTTTGCAACTTTTTTTGTTACAAAGGCCATTTCAGGAAGAATTTCGGACTCTTAACGAAAAAATTTAAAAAAGTGAAAATATACCAATTTTAATTTTAGTCTACAGACAACAAAATTAAAAGACCAAAATACAGCCATTTGATAAAATATAATTTTTTGAAAATAGATTAATCAAAATAAAAAACTTTATTAAAAAAATTTTACTGGCTATTGTAAAGAATTTTATTTCGAGCTAACTTAAC
This sequence comes from Sphingobacterium daejeonense, assembly GCF_901472535.1. Taxonomy (NCBI): domain Bacteria; kingdom Pseudomonadati; phylum Bacteroidota; class Sphingobacteriia; order Sphingobacteriales; family Sphingobacteriaceae; genus Sphingobacterium; species Sphingobacterium daejeonense. Next base: position 3,854,292 of record NZ_LR590470.1, read on the forward strand.
AAAACAGAAAAAAGGGATTCCCTAGTGGGGATTTTTTTGAGGGAATATTATACAAAATTCATCAGGGCATTATGGAGTATTATAATCAAGACACGCTAATCTATTTGAATGGGGAATTTGTAAAGGCGAACAATGCCGGAGTTGATATGTTCGGTCAGTCTTTGCATTATGGGTATGGCGCTTTCGAAGGACTGCGTGCATATAGTACACATAATGGTACCCGAATCTTTAAAGCAGAGGAGCATTTCGAACGATTGAAAGAATCATGTAAGGCTATCGGCCTTCCTTATCAATGGGACAACCGAGAGTTGATTGAGAAATCTTATGAACTTTTAGAGGCCAACAATTTAAGGGCTGCTTATATCCGTCCTTTGATTTATTCTGGTTCGAATATGCACTTGACTGCTTCCGACAAAGCTAATATTATGATTGCAGCTTGGGAGTGGGGTCCATACTTGGGGCAGAACTTATTAAAGGTTAATATTTCAAGAATTGAGCGACCTAATCCTAAATCCTTTCCTATTGAAGCGAAAGTATCGGGTCAATATATCAATTCTATTTTGGCGACGAGTGACGCCATTCAGAAAGGATATGACGAAGCATTGCTATTAGACCAGGACGGTTTCGTAGCTCAAGCTTCTTCAGAGAATCTATTTATTGAAAAGGATTTCAAGATCTACACTCCTCCATTGGGCAATATATTCCCAGGGATTACAAGAAATACGGTCATCGATATCTGTAAGGATTTGAATTTTGACATTATCGAGAAGAGAATTAACATTAAAGATATTTATGAGGCAGACAGTGCATTTTAAGTGGTACTGCTGCAGGAATAATAGGAATTAAACAAGTAGACGATGTTGTATTTGCCGAAGAATGGGAAGACAGCATCGGCGCATCTATCCAACGAAAATATAAAAACTTAGTATTAGAGGCAAGAGAATTATGAAGTCATCATCTGATAACCAAAAGGGAATCAACAAGTACAGCCGCATCTTTACACAAGATGAGACCACAACCAGCGGCGAAAGCCATGTTATATGGTATCGTCTGACTGATGCAGATATGGAAAAGGCGCAAGTGGGAATTGCGAGTATGGGCTACGACGGTAACACGTGTAACATGCACCTTAATGACTTGGCACAAGTGGTCAAGAAAGGTATTTGGAACAATGGGCTGGTCGGATTAACTTTTGGGACTATTGGTGTGAGTGATGGGATGAGCAACGGAACTGACGGAATGCGTTATTCTTTGGTTTCTCGTGATGTTATTGCTGACAGTATCGAAACGATCTGCGGTGGTCAATATTATGATGGTGTTGTGCTATTCCGGGATGTGACAAAAATATGCAGGAGCGATTATGGCGATGGGAAGATTGAATAGACCATCTATTATGGTTTATGGTGGAACTATTGCTCCAGGACATTATAAAGGTGAAGAATTGAATATTGTTTCTGCATTTGAAGCATTGGGCAAGAAGATAGCAGGAACAATCTCCGATGAGGACTATGATGGTGTCATCCGTCATACATGTCCAGGGGCTGGTGCGTGTGGTGGTATGTATACTGCAAACACAATGGCTTCCGCGATTGAAGCTATGGGTATGAGTTTACCTTATTCATCATCAAATCCTGCGGTATCAGAGGAGAAAAAACAAGAATGTCTGGATGTGGGCAAATACATGCGCATTATCCTTGAGAAAGACATTAAGCCGTCTGATGTGATGACACGTAAAGCATTTGAGAATGCCATGCGTGTGATTGTCATCCTTGGAGGTTCTACCAATGCTGTGTTGCATTTTATTGCCATGGGAAAATCTGTTGATGTTGACATTACACCTGATGATTTCCAACGCATGTCTGATGAGACTCCTGTTTTGGCTGACTTTAAGCCATCCTGGTAAATTCTTGATGCAAGACCTACACCAAGTATGGTGGAATCCCCTGCAGTAATGGAAATATTTATTGGATGAAGGCTTGTTGCATGGAGATTGTTTAACAGTAACTGGAAAAACTGTTGCTGAAAACTTGGAGAACGTTAAATCGATCATTGAGTACAATCAACCTATCATCCACAAGTTGGATGATCCTATCAAAGCTACGGGTCACCTACAGATTCTATATGGTAATCTTGCTGAGCAAGGTTCAGGTTGCTAAGATTCAGGTAAAGAAGGTGAAAAATTCACTGGTCCAGCTAGGGTTTTCGATGGTGGAGCATGATTTGGTAAAAGGACTAGAAACCGGCAGAATCAAGAAAGGTGATGTGTTGTGATCAAGAACGAAGGTCCTAAGGGAGCTCCGGGGATGCCTGAGATGTTGAAACCTACTTCATTGATTATTGGTGCTGGCTTAGGAAGCTCGGTAGCCCTAATCACGGATGGTCGTTTTTCAGGGGAACGCATGGCTTCGTCGTAGGACATATTACTCCAGAAGCTTACGAAGGAGGATTGATCGGATTGGTACAGGATGATGATATCATCGAGATTGACGCTGTCAACAACAGTATCAACCTGAAAGTATCCGACGAAGAAATCGCTAACCGCAAAGCGGCTTGGCAACAACCAGCCTTAAAGGTAAAAAAAGGAGTTCTATACAAGTACGCAAAATCTGTTGCCAACGCATCACAGGGTTGTGTGACGGATTTGTAAAATTGATTTTGAGATGTGAGATATGAGATGTGAGATATTACAAGGATGGATCACGTTAATTTCATACATCTAATTATAAAATTTAATAACACTAATTGATATTAGAAAAATGATATCCTGAAATTTTGGAAAGTTTTAATTTCTCAAATCTCATATCCCCACATCTAATATCCAATCAACTAAATACTTCAAAATGAGTACACTTGAAAAAACGGAAACAAAGGAAGCCACAAAGAAAGCGGCGGGAACGCAGATTAGCGGGTCACAAGCTGTTATGGGAGGCCTTAATCCACGAGGGGGTGGATACCGTATTCGGGTATCCAGGGGGTGCTATTATGCCGATCTATGATGCATTGTATGATTACACTGATCAATTGAAGCATATTTTGGTACGTCACGAACAGGGTGGAATTCATGCTGCGCAAGGATATGCACGTACCTCAGGGCGTGTAGGTGTAGCTTTTGCAACCAGTGGTCCTGGAGCAACTAACCTGGTCACAGGTTTGGCGGACGCAATGATCGACAGTAATCCTATTGTGTGTATCACAGGACAGGTCTTTGCATCACTGCTCGGAACCGATGCTTTTCAAGAAACTGACGTCATTAATATTACTACGCCGGGTTACCAAATGGAACTACCAAGTTACAGATGCAAATGAGATCCCTAGTGTATTGGCTAAGGCATTTTATATTGCAAAAACAGGAAGACCAGGACCGGTATTGATTGATATCACTAAAAATGCCCAGCTTCAATTATTCGATTATTTAGGATATGAGTCTTGTAACCATGTACGTAGTTACCGACCTGCCCCTATCGTTCGCAAGGAATATGTTGAGGAAGCTGCAAAAGCAATAAACGAGGCCAAAAAACCATTCGTTCTATTTGGGCAGGGTGTTATTTTGGGTAAAGCAGAACAAGAATTCAAAGAATTTATTGAAAAGGCTGGTATACCTTCAGCAGCAACCGTAATGGGTTTGAGCGCATTGCCTACAGATCATCCATTGCATGTGGGTATGTTGGGGATGCATGGAAATTAATGCTCCAAACGTCATGACCAATGAGTGTGATGTTTTAATAGCAATAGGGATGCGTTTTGATGACCGTGTTACTGGTCGTTTGGATAAGTATGCGAAACAAGCGAAAGTAATCCATTTGGATATTGACCCTGCAGAGATTGATAAGAATGTGAAAGCACATGTTCCTGTTTGGGGTGACTGTAAAGAAACTCTTCCGTTATTGACAGAATTGATAAACAAAGGAGATCATGCAGAATGGTTGAATCAGTTTAGAGAATTGGAAAAAGAAGAGATCAAAGAAGTCATTCATGATGAACTGAACCCTACCTCAGATATTTTGACGATGGGTGAAGTAATCAGGGTTTTAAATGAGTTATCTGGTGGAGATGCAGTTATTGTAACCGACGTTGGTCAACATCAAATGGTTGCCTGTCGATATGCTAAATATAATACATCCAAATCAAGTGTGACATCTGGAGGTTTAGGTACGATGGGATTCGGGTTGCCAGCGGCAATTGGCGCTTGGTATGGTGCTCCTGAGCGTGATGTTGTAGCGATTATTGGTGATGGAGGAATTCAAATGACGATCCAAGAGTTGGGAACCATTATGCAATTTGGCGCAAAGGTTAAAATTTTGATCTTAAACAACGAGTTCTTGGGAATGGTACGTCAATGGCAGCAGTTGTTCCATGATAAGAGATATTCCTTTGTGAATATCACCAGTCCAGATTTCGTTGCGGTAGCCAAAGGGTATTATATCGATGGAAATAAAATTTGTGAGCGTAAGGATCTTAAGGATGCCTTAAAGACCATGTTGGATCATGATGGTTCTTACCTATTAGAAGTAATGGTAGGTAAAGAAAACAATGTATTCCCTATGGTAGCGCAAGGTACGAGTGTGTCAGAAATTAGATTGAAGTAATCATGGAAAAACAAGAATATACCATAACCATCTATACGGAAAACTCTATCGGGATGATAGGTCGTATATCTGGGATATTTTCAAGACGTAAAATAAATATCGAGAGTTTGAATACTTCACCTTCTGAGGTTGATGGGATCCATCGTTTTACGATCTTAATTACAGAGTCGGAAGAAGTAGTACGCAAATTATGCCGTCAAATTGAGAAGCCAAGTTGAGGGTTTTTGAAGGCGTATTTCAACACGAATGATGAATTGATTTGGCAAGAGCAAGCTTTATATAAAGTCCCTGCGGAAGCAATTGCTGAGAAAGTATTGGTTGAGCGTTTATTGCGTCAATATGGAGCAAATGTCGTTGTTATCCGTAATGATTATATCGTATTTGAAACTGCGGGTCACCGTGAGGAAATCGACAGATTGACAGAGGAACTTGGAAAATACAGTTTGATTGAATTTGTAAGAGGAGCTCGTATTGCTATCATAAAAGACAGCGCGGGATTCCATACCAAACTTAAGCAATTTGAGATCAACGAACCAGGAACTGATATCGTTGAGAACGAATATCTGGATCAAAGGGACGACGTCTTCACGATGTAATTATAATATTAAAAATGGATAAAGTATTTAAATTCATTATCGATGGCCGTAAGGCGTTCATTCGTTTGATTGATGAACTTACATTAGATCAACTGAATGAGATTCCCGAAGGGTTCAACAACAACATCATTTGGAACTTCGGTCACATCGTGGTGAGTACACAAACCCTGAGCTATACCCGAACTGGTATTCGCGAAGGAGTAAATTGGGTGAAATATGTAGATGCCTATGCAAAAGGCACAAAGCCCACATATTATGTTAGCCAAGAAGAAGTGGATAACTTAAAGGAGATTGCATTGCGTTCAATTGCCGCAATTGAGGCAGATTATAACGCAGGGGTTTTCAAGCATGTCACCGCATACGAAACGGCAACCTACGGCGCAAGCTTAAATAGTATTGAGGATGTATTGATCACTTCGGTTGGTCATGACAACCTTCATTATGGCTATGCTACGGCACAAAAAAGAATAATCAACAACAAATAGTAAGAAACCTTAATCGAAAAAGTATTTAATCAATATTACAATGGCAAATTATTTCAACACATTACCACTTAGAGAGCAATTGGATCAGTTAGGAGTTGCGGAATTCATGGACCATGCAGAGTTCAATGAAGGAGTTGAGGCTTTAAAGGGTAAAAAAATCGTAATCGTAGGTTGTGGAGCTCAAGGCTTGAACCAAGGTTTAAACTTGAGAGATAGCGGACTTGACGTATCTTATGCATTACGTAAAGAAGCTATTGAACAAAAAAGAGATTCATGGAAAAATGCAACAGATAACAATTTCAAAGTTGGAACTTACGAAGAATTGATTCCAACGGCTGATCTAGTTATCAACTTGACACCAGATAAACAACATACATCAGTAATCAATGCGGTGATGCCATTGATGAAACAAGGTGCTACCCTATCCTACTCACACGGGTTCAACATTGTTGAGGAAGGGATGCAAATCCGTCCTGACCTTACTGTCATCATGGTAGCTCCAAAATGTCCAGGTTCTGAGGTTCGCGCTGAGTACTTAAGAGGTTTTGGTGTACCTACGCTAATTGCGGTACATCCAGAGAACGACCCTCAAGGCAAGGGATGGGCAGAAGCAAAAGCTTACTGTGCAGGAACAGGTGGTGACCGTGCCGGAGTATTGAAATCATCCATTTGTGCAGAAGTAAAATCTGACTTGATGGGTGAGCAAACAATCCTATGTGGTTTGTTACAAACGGGTTCTATTCTTTCATTTGATAAAATGGTAGAAAAAGGAATCGATGCAGGCTACGCTTCAAAATTAGTTCAATATGGAGTAGAAGTAATTACAGAAGCATTGAAACACGGTGGTGTTAGCGGCATGATGGACCGTTTGAGCAATCCTGCTAAAATCAAAGCATTTGAATTGTCAGAAGAATTGAAGGACATTATGCGTCCATTGTTTCAAAAGCACCAAGATGATATCATGTCTGGTGAGTTCAGTAAAACAATGATGGAAGACTGGGGCTAACGGCGATGCCAATCTATTGAAATGGAGAGCAGAAACCGGAGAGACAGCATTTGAGAAAACTCCTGCTGGGGATGTTAAAATCTCGGAGCAAGAATATTTTGACAACTATTTATTGATGGTTGCTTTTGTAAGAGCTGGTGTAGAATTAGCATTTGAAACTATGGTTGAGGCAGGTATTAAGCCAGAATCAGCTTATTATGAATCATTGCACGAAACACCATTGATTGCAAATACGATTGCACGCAAGAAATTATTCGAAATGAACCGTGTAATTTCTGATACTGCAGAATACGGATGTTATTTATTTGACCAAGCATGTAAGCCATTATTGGCGGACTTCATGAAGAAAATCGACACTGATGTTGTTGGTAAAAACTATAATGAAGGAAAAGATGGTTCGGTTGACAACATCAAATTAGTACAGGTTAACGAAATTTTAAGAAATCATGAGGTAGAAATCGTTGGTAGAAAACTACGTAAAGCGATGACTGCCAATGAAAGCTATTCAAACTGTTTAATTTTTCGTAAATTAGATAGCTTTAAAGGGGGTAAAATTGTCAAATTCATATTTTACCCCATTTAAAATTTCAAACCAATAAGAGATAAAAGAGTAAAATGGGAAAAACATTAGTAGAAAAAATTTGGGATGCTCATGTCGTCAAGCGCCAAGAGGGTTTTCCTGATATCTTGTATATCGATACCCACTTGATCCACGAAGTAACGTCTCCACAGGCGTTCGATGGATTACGCAAAAGAGGATTGCCTGTATTCCGTCCAAATCAAACAGTTGCAACTGCAGACCACAATGTCCCAACATTAGATCAGCACTTGCCAATCAAAGAAGAACTTTCTCGCTACCAAGTAGACATGCTGACCAAAAACTGTAAGGAATTTGGCATCGAGCTATATGGTTTGGGTCATCCATACCAAGGTATTGTCCATGTGATAGGTCCAGAATTGGGTATTACCCTTCCTGGCAAGACGATGGTATGTGGGGATAGCCACACTTCTACGCATGGTGCATTTGGTGCTATTGCATTTGGTATCGGTACATCACAGGTAGAGCAGGTATTTGCTACACAATGTTTGTTGCAGCAAAAACCTAAGACCATGAAAATAGAGGTGAATGGAGAATTGGGTAAAGGAGTTGGCGCGAAAGATATCATTCTATATATCATTTCTAAAATTTCTGCTGCTGGAGGTACTGGTTATTTCGTTGAATATGCGGGAGAGGCTATCCGTTCATTGAGTATGGAAGGTAGAATGACCATCTGTAACATGAGTATTGAGATGGGTGCACGCGGTGGACTGATTGCTCCGGATCAAACGACATACGATTATATCAATGGTAGAGAGTTTGCTCCTAAGGGTGAAGAATGGGACAAAGCGTTGGCTTATTGGAAAACATTATACTCAGATGAAGATGCTCAGTTTGATGAGGTATTGACCTTTGATGCTGCAGATATTCAACCGATGATCACTTATGGTACCAATCCTGGAATGGGTATTGGTATTACCGAAGCAATTCCTACTACGGGTTCACAACCTGAAAACGAGCGTCCATCGTATCAAAAAGCATTAAATTATATGGGTTTTGATGATGGCGAGCAAGTTATCGGCAAGCCGGTAGACTATGTATTCATCGGAAGCTGTACGAACTCTCGTATTGAAGATTTACGTCAGGTTGCTGCCTTTGTACAGGGTAAGCACAAAGCTGACAATGTTGAGGTATGGATTGTTCCGGGTTCAAAACAAGTGGAGGCGCAAGCGAAGCTTGAAGGAATAGACAAGATTTTTGAAGAGGCTGGATTTGTATTACGCGAGCCAGGCTGTTCAGCTTGTTTAGGGATGAATGAGGACAAAATTCCTGCTGGAAAATACTGTGTTTCTACTTCGAACAGAAACTTTGAAGGTAGACAAGGACCAAACGCTCGCACGATGCTGGTAAGCCCACTTACCGCAGCGGCTGCAGCTGTTACTGGTAAAATTGTTGACGTTAGAGAATTGGTGTAAAGAATTAGAATCATGAAAAAATTTGAAAAATTATCCTCTCGTGTAGTTCCACTACCGATAGAAAATATTGATACAGACCAAATCATTCCTGCTCGTTTCTTAAAAGCAACGACCCGTGAGGGATTTGGGAATAATTTGTTCCGTGACTGGAGGTTTGACAGCCAAGACCAGCCCAAGGCTGATTTTGTAATGAACAATCCTACTTATCAAGGAAAAATCCTAGTTGCAGGTAAAAACTTTGGCTGTGGTTCATCACGTGAACACGCTGCTTGGGCTATCCAAGATTATGGATTTGATGTCGTTGTGAGCTCCTTTTTTGCAGATATCTTTAAAGGTAATGCATTGAATAATGGCGTATTACCGATTACAGTTCCTGAACAATTTTTGGAGAAGATCTTTGAAAAAGTATTTGCCAACCCTGATACAGAGATTTTGGTTGATCTAGAGGCTCAAACGATTACAATTGCCGAAACAGGGGACCAATTTACATTTGAAATCAATCCTTACAAAAAATCATGCTTGATCAATGGTTATGATGATATTGACTATATCTTAAGCCAAAAGCAGATATCGAATCTTTCGAACAACACAGATAATGGCGACAAGAGTCCAAATTTCAGATTTAACGATCTCATACGGTGCAACCACAGTTTTGAGCAATCTGACATGGACTGTTGAACCACATCAAAATTACGTATTGGGAGGAAAGAGTGGTTCAGGGAAAACGACTCTTGCAAAAGCCATAGCAGGTCTTGTTACAGGCAGTGGAGATGTAAAGGTTGATTTTGATAAAAGCAGCTCCCTCCTACCTCAAGTAATTTATGTGTCTAATTGGTATCAATTTACCAATTTGGAAGGAGATAGAAATTTCTATTATCAACAGCGTTATAATAGACATCAGGGCAATGATACCTTAACGGTAAAGGCTGAATTCCTTCATTTTGCAAAGAAAGAAAATTTAAATCTGGAGGATATTCAAGATAAGATTGTTGCCATGGGCTTCGGTCACACCATGGATTCTCAATTGATTGAGCTTTCTAGTGGTGAGCATAAGAAGCTTCAGCTTATCAAATCCCTTTGGTTAAAACCACAGCTTTTGATAATTGATGAGCCTTATACGGGTCTGGACAAACAATCACGTGCAGAGTTGAACATATGGCTGGATGAGTTGGTGTGTGAAGGTGTTCAATTGATCATCATTTCAAATGACAAACAGTTACCTAATTCTATCAATAGCTATGCACATGTTGTGGATGGTCAATTAGAAATTGTGTCTTCATTTGATGAGATTCTGCAGGATGAGCGAAGAGTTCGGAAGACTTTACCTTCATTTTTGCAACAGGCTCCCAACATTAATTTTGAAAACATTGCAGATTTAAAGCACATTATCATCCGCTATGGTGACAAAGTTGTCTTAAAGGATGTAAGCTGGAGGGTTGATGTTGGTGAAAAGTGGTTATTGCAGGGTCCGAATGGCTCTGGGAAATCGACTCTATTGAGCTTAATCAATGGCGATCATCCTCAGTCCTATGGCTTGGATATATCCTTATTCGGAAAAAAGAGGGGCTCTGGTGAAAGTATCTGGGACATCAAACAAAAAATCGGCATGATATCGCCGGAGATGCATTGGTACTTTGATCAAAACGCTACGGTCTGGCATACTCTTGCTTCGGGGTTTTACGACAGTATTGGTTGGTTTATTGATGTAAAATTCCATGAGAAGAAACAGATTGAAGAGTTAATGTCGTTTTTTGATTTGACTGAACATAAAGACCAGTTATTGCATACATTGCCATTGGGCAAACAACGTTTGGCCATGTTGGCGAGGAGCATTATCAAAAACCCACCTTTGTTGGTATTGGATGAGCCTTGTCAGGGATTGGACACACAGCAAGCTAAATATTTCAATGATGTTGTCGATGAGTTATGCGAACACGGCAAGACTTTGATTTATGTTGGTCATTATGAAAGTCAGCTCCCAAGCTGTATTGAAAAAAGAATAGTATTAGAAAAAGGCGAAGTTGTCGCCTTGGAAAATAAAGTTGAAAACGTTTTATAAAACATGAAGAAAAACATTCTTATTATTCCTGGAGATGGTATCGGACAAGAAGTTACCACTTGGGGAAAAGAAGTTCTAAATAAAATTGCCGAGAAATATCATCATGAATTTATTTTTGATGAGGCAATCATGGGTCATACTGCCATTGAAGCAACAGGTAACCCCCTACCCGACGAAACGTTGGAGAAAGCAAAGGCTTCTGATGCGATATTATTTGGAGCGATAGGCCATGCTAAATATGACAATGATCCTTCTGCAAAGGTTCGTCCTGAACAAGGGTTATTAAAAATCCGCAAGGAATTAGGCTTATATGCTAATCTTCGTCCTATTCTGTTGTTTGATGAACTTTTGGATGCATCTAGTTTAAAGCCTGAAGTTCTACGTGGAACAGACATTTTATTCTTCAGAGAATTGACAGGCGATGTTTACTTTGGTGAGAAAAAACGTAATGAAGACAACACATTTGCTTCAGATTTGATGAACTACAACCGTTACGAGGTTGATCGTATTGCTCGTAAGGCATTTGATGCAGCAAGGACGAGGAACAAAAAACTTTGTTCTGTTGATAAAGCAAATGTATTGGGAGACATCAAGGTTGTGGAGAGAAGTAGTTCAGGAAATTGCCAAAGAATACCCTGATGTGGAGACCGAGCATATGTTCATCGACAATGCAGCGATGCAATTGGTTAAGAACCCTAAGAAATTTGATGTGGTATTGACAGCGAATCTTTTTGGAGATATCTTAACAGATGAAGCTTCGCAGATCGCGGGATCAATGGGTATGCTAGCATCTGCCTCGGTTGGTGATGGTACAGGTTTCTTTGAGCCTATCCATGGTTCAGCACATGATATCGCTGGTCAAAACAAAGCTAATCCTTTGGCTTCTATTTTGTCAGCGGCTTTGATGTTAGATATTGCTTTCGGACTACAGGAAGAAGCAAAAGAGGTTACTCAGGCAGTTGCAGACACCCTGAAAGCAGGTTGGAGAACAGGTGATATTGCCAATGCGGAAACTCCTGCAGACAAAATATTAGGCCACCAAAGAAATGGGCGCTAAGGTATTAGAGTTTTTAAAGTAGAAATTAATCAAGGTTTAAACATAAATTGAGACAATATGTTACACGATCCTAATCACTTATACATATTCGATACAACATTACGTGACGGTGAGCAAGTGCCAGGTTGTCAATTGACAACTCCAGAGAAAATCGAAATTGCTAAAGATTTGGAACGCTTAGGGGTAGATATTATTGAAGCAGGATTTCCTGTATCTAGTCCTGGAGATTTCCAATCTGTAGTTGAGTTATCCAAAGCTGTAAATGATGTGATCATCTGTGCACTGACCCGTGCTAACATGAATGATATCGATGTTGCTGCAGATGCATTAAAATATGCTAAGAGACCCCGTATCCATACTGGAATTGGTTCTTCGGATATGCATATCAAATATAAATTCAACAGTACACGTGAAGAAATTCTTGAGCGTGCAGTTGCTGCTGTAAAACATGCTAAGAAATACGTTGAAGATGTTGAGTTTTACGCTGAAGATGCTGGTCGTGCTGACCTAGCTTTCTTAGCACAGATGATTGAAGCAGTTATTGATGCTGGTGCTACGGTAGTCAATATTCCAGACACCAATGGATATTGTTTACCCGACCAATATGGTGCTAAAATCAAATATCTGAAAGAGAATGTCAGCAATATTGACCAAGCTATTATTTCGGCCCATTGCCACAATGATTTAGGTTTGGCAACAGCAAACTCTATTGCTGCAGTTCAAAATGGTGCTCGCCAAGTTGAATGTACGATCAATGGAATTGGTGAACGTGCTGGAAACACTTCTTTGGAAGAGGTAGCTATGATTTTAAAAGTTCACAATCAAGCTTTTGGAGGTTTATCATCGAACATCGACAGTAAAATGTTCACTTATCTTTCGAGAAAAGTAAGCGAGATGATGAATATGCCGGTCCAACCAAATAAAGCAATCGTAGGACGCAATGCTTTTGCACATAGTTCTGGTATCCATCAAGACGGTTTCTTGAAACACCGCGAAAACTATGAGATCATTCGTCCTGAGGATGTTGGATTAGCTGAAGCAGATATTATTTTGACTGCTCGTTCAGGACGTCATGCTTTGAAACATCACTTAGAACGTTTGGGCTATAACCTAGACAAAGATAAATTAGCAGATTGCTATCAAAGATTTTTAGTTATGGCAGATGCCAAGAAAGAAATTGTAGATGCGGATCTGTTGATATTGGTACAAGAAAACTAAGATAAAGGCTGGTTTTCCAGCCTTTTTTAAATCACCTAAACACCGAATGGAAAAAGAATGAGTTTGGACCTATCAACGATAACCATAGACTCTGTTGCTGCAAAAGAGCGCATCAAGGATGTGGTTACTCGTACACCATTACAATATAATTTACATCTCTCGGAGAAATACGGAGCAGATGTTTACTTAAAAAGAGAAGATCTGCAAGTTGTAAGATCTTATAAACTACGTGGAGCATTCAACAAAATATTGAGCTTGTCTGAGGAAGAGAGATCAAAAGGGGTTGTATGTGCGAGCGCAGGGAATCACGCGCAAGGTGTTGCTCTATCTTGTAAAAAACTTAACATCCAGGGTGTAATCTTTATGCCTGGTCCAACTCCAAGGCAGAAAATTACCCAAACTGAGATGTGGGGGAATGGCAATATTGAAATCATCTTAGTTGGTGATACATTTGATGATTGTCAGAAAGGGGCTTTGGAATATGCTAAAGATCATGGTATGACCTTCATTCCACCATTTGACGACCTCAAGGTTATTGAAGGGCAAGGCACAGTTGCGGTTGAGATCTTGGAAGACCTTCCTGATGTTGATGCAGTCTTTATCCCTATTGGTGGTGGTGGTTTATCTTCTGGGCTTAGTTACCATATGAAGAAGCACGCACCTCATGTTAAGTGTTATGGAGTTGAACCAGAGGGAGCTCCTTCGATGCAAGCGGCATTACAGAATGGTGGTCCTATCGAACTTGAGCATATCAACAAGTTTGTAGATGGTGCAGCTGTCAAAAAGATCGGTGCTTTGACCTATGATATCAGTTCTCAATTATTAGATAGCGTAAAGTCAATTCCCGAGGGGAAAATCTGTACGACGATTTTAGAGTTGTACAATAAGGATGCTATAGTTGCTGAGCCTGCTGGGGCATTGTCAATTGCTGCTTTGGATTTTCACAAGGATGAGATCAAAGGTAAAAAAGTAGTTTGCGTTGTGTCTGGAGGAAACAACGATATTGATCGCATGAGTGAAATCAAGGAACTATCATTATTGTATGAAGGGTTTAAACATTATTTCATTGTTCGATTTCCACAACGACCGGGAGCATTGAAGCTTTTGGTAACCGAAGTATTAGGTCCCAAGGATGATATCACCAGGTTTGAATACATCAAAAAGACTGAGCGCGAAAGAGGTCCAGCATTAATTGGTATTGAATTAAACGATCCAAATGACTATATTACATTTATAGAAAGATTAAAGTCTTACAAATTTGATTTCATCGAAGTGAATAAAGACCAGACTTTATTTGAGTATTTAGTATAAAAACGCAACTAACCCTCCAAAATAAAGTAGATGCAACGGCCATTAAATCATATGGTCGTTGCTTTTTTATTTTAACGGATATTAACTCTTTTTTGACCTTTTTGTTACAAAACAAATAAAAAAGGACAGTTATCTTAAAGGTAGATGTTTCCCGCCATCTGCTTCAATAACTGTCCTAAATTTTTAAACTAAATAACTTTGCCTTTCTTTTAAAAAGATCTTATGGTCTAAATTAATTGTTTGTTGTGTTAAGAAGTGTAAATAAATGATAATGTTCTCTTAAAATTATGTTCATTTCAGTTAGATACTTTTCAAGTATGGAACAATTAAAAATAAAAAACACAACAATTTTCATTATTTTCAGTTTATTAATAAGTTATAAACCAAAATTTTAGACACTATGAAAGCAACTACAATTCTATTGGCCTTGACCATGATATTGACTTTTTCATTTGCTCAAGCGCAAGAACAGAAACAGAAGGCTAGTCCAGCGGACAGTTCAAAGGTTACTACTGATGATGGAGTGACCATTGATATTCACTACAGCAGCCCTTCTCTTAAAGGGAGACAACTGGGTGTTGATTTAGCAGAGGTAGGGAAAGTTTGGAGAACAGGAGCTAATGAGGCTACTACAGTAGAGTTTGATAAAAACGTTACGGTGAATGGACAAAAACTTCCAGCAGGAAAATATAGTCTATATTCCATTCCTGGTGAAAACCAAACAACCATGATTTTCAACAAGACTTGGAAACAATGGGGAACCAAGTATGATGAAAAAGAAGATGCCTTAAGGGTGGTTGTTGACAATGAACAAAATTCAGACAATGTCGAGCGAATGAAAATCACTGCCGATAAGAATGGTAAAATCCATTTAGTATGGGGTAACTACGGTTTGGCTATGGATGTGAAAGCGGATAAGTAAGAATCCGTAAACATAAGAGATTAGAAATGGGTGACCGTGTTTTACGGCACCCATTTTTTATATCTCGAATCTCATTTCCAATAAGTTTGGTTTAAACCCAGCTTTCAAATATGCTTTTTTAGCAATTTCGTTTTCGTCGTATACATCCAATTTAACTTCTGTCAATCCTTTTTCTTTGGACCACTCAATCAGATTGTTTAAAATCTTTTGATTGATTCCATGCCCTCGGAATGTTGGTTTGACGTACATAAATCGCAAATACGCATATTCTTCAAATTTCTGATATGGTTTTGCTTTTAGGATTTTGGCATAACCTGAGCCTACAATTTCATCATTAATAACTGCCAGCAATACCTCTGCTTTATCTGATCTAATCAGTTCAGTTAAGTCATAATAGTGAATTTCTCCTTCCTTTAGGGAATTATCAAATGGTCTTTCAGCATCAACGATGCCTTGTTCGAATTCGAGAAGGATATTAATTTCAGATTCTAGCGCTTTCCTGATTTGCAGTTCCATATGATTTATTTATAATTTTCGATTTTAAAAACGGTGGTTTTATGGGTTGATTCTGATTGTGTTCTTAACAATTGTTGATAAAGTTGCATCATTTTTTGTTCAAAGAACAGATTAAAATTTTATTTATCAATACGTTAAAAACTATATAACGTTTTTGGTTAAGAATAACAAAAAAAAGCGGTTAATTTGACAATAAAAACAGGATCGAATTACGTGTAAAAATTTACTATTAAAAGCAATAGTCAAAGTTATCAACATAGTTACAAACCTGTAAAACAACGCTTTACCAAATATCGAATAGTGCCACGGGTGTTTTAGGTTGATTTTGTGAATCGATGTGGAAAAGTATCGTTACCGCCTGGAAGAAAAATAAGGGATATTTGTTCTACTTGAGAAAATAACCTTCTCATTTCAGAACGTTTTTTTAATTATCATAAAGACCAAGGCTTAAATAAGCTATAATTCTTTTTAAACATAACATACCATGGCAAGAATCATTAAATTCGAAAAAAATGACTGTGCACCATGCGCACAAGTATCGGCATACCTTGACAACAAGGGCATCTCTTACGAAACAGTTAATCCTTTCGATGAGCCGGAATTAGCTGTTAGGTTTAAAGTTCGCACAGTACCTACCGTTATCGTATTGGAGAACGATGAAATCAAAAATCGTATCATAGGATTCAATCCTGCGGAGTTGGATCAAATCGCATTGTAAGACAATCATAAACTAGATAAATTATGATTTATTTATACTATGATTCACGAACAGGTAATGTTGAGCGCTTTATCAATAAAGTCGTTCAGATTACAGGCTGGACCGCTATCCGTATCCAAGAAGGAATGGAGATCCAAGAGTCGGGCCATTTAGTGACCTATACGACCAATTTTGGTAAGGTTTCTGAAAAAACGGATGCTTTCATGAGAGAGCAGAGCCATCTTATCCATTCGGTTACATCAAGTGGTAACCGCAACTGGGGAAGAAATTTCGCGGTGGCAGCGGACAAATTATCTGAAATATTCGACATCCCAACGGCGATGAAATTCGAACTTTCAGGAACAATGGAAGATATTAATCAATTTATTGACATCATAAAAAATCAGTACTATGATAGCAAACGAGGTAGCGAAAAACTGGATATTGCTTAACAACGAAATCATGATCAAACATGATGACGAGTTCAGCTTGCACAAGGATAAGGAAGCTGTAAGGGCTTATTTCCTTGAATATGTAAACAAGAACACTGTCTTCTTCTACACATTGAAGGAGAAAGTTGACTATTTGATTGAAAACGATTATTACATCGATTTCTATCAATGGTTTACTTTTGAGCAAATGGAAGAGGTATATAACTATGTATTTGCCAAGAAATTCCGTTTCCAATCGTTCATGGCTGCTTTCAAGTTTTTCCAGAGCTACGCATTGCGTGATGACTCTGGCGAGAAATTCTTGGAACGCTATGAAGACCGCGTTGTTGCTGTTGCTTTGTTCTTGGCAAGAGAAGAAGGCGTACAGAAAGCTATCGAATATGCCGAGATCATGATCAATCAAGAATATCAGCCCGCTACCCCGACTTTCTTGAACGCTGGAAAAAAACGTTCCGGTGAATTAGTTTCTTGTTTCTTGGATGAAATTTGGTGATAACTTGAATGGTATTGGCTACGCTGTTGATTCAGCGATGAAGCTATCCTCCATTGGTGGTGGTGTTTCATTCAATATCTCGAAAATCCGTGCTCGTGGTGAAGCAATCAAAGGTGTAGATGGCCGTGCTGGTGGGGTATTGCCCATCATGAAGATCATGGAAGACACATTCTCCTATGCAAATCAATTAGGTCAACGCCCTGGTGCTGGTGCAGTATACTTAAACATTTTCCACTCTGATATCGAAGAATTCTTAGATTGTAAAAAAATCAACGTGGATGAGAAAGTTCGTATCAAATCGTTATCTATCGGTATTATCGTTCCTGATAAATTCATGGAATTGGCAGAGAAAGATGAACCATGTTATTTGATCTACCCTCACACCGTAATGCAAGAGTATGGTCAATACTTGGATGAGATAGACATGGACGTGATGTACGATGAATTGATCACCAACCCGAACGTAAAAAAGAAAAAAATCAATGCCCGTCACCTATTGGTGAAAATCGCTCAAACACAAAAAGAGTCAGGGTATCCTTATATCTTCTTTAAAGAAAATACAAACCGTGCGCATGCATTGAATGGAATAGGTAAAGTAAAATTCTCTAACCTATGTACAGAAATCATGCAAGTATCAGAAGTATCTGACATCAACATTTACGGTAAAGAAGACACTATCCGATACGGTATCTCATGTAACTTAGGTTCATTGAACATCGCAACAGTGATGGACAACAAACGAATCAAAGAAACAGTGAAAACTGCAATGAGAGCCCTTACTGTAGTTTCTGATGTAACGAACATTGAAATGGTTCCTTCTATTGCTAAAGCAAACCGTGAATTACATTCGGTAGGTTTGGGAGCAATGAACTTACATGGTTACTTAGCGAAAAGCTTTATCATGTACGAATCTACTGAGGCATTGGATTTTGCAAACATCTTTTTCATGGCCATGAACTACTATTCAATAGAAGCTTCCATGGAAATTGCAAAAGAACGCCAAAAAACTTTCGTAGGATTCGAAAAATCAGCTTACGCTGATGGAACTTACTTCGACAAGTATATCCTACAAGAATATGCTCCTAAAACTGAAAAAGTAAAGGAACTATTTGAAGGAATCCATATCCCTACTGTTCAAGATTGGGAAAACTTGAAAGCACAAGTAGCTGAGCATGGCGTTTACCATGCATACCGTTTGGCAATTGCTCCAAATCAATCTACTTCTTACATTATGAATGCAACTGCATCTGTAATGCCAATCGTAGACATTATCGAAGTTAGAGAATATGGTGATAGTACAAACCTACTACCCTATGCCATACTTGACAAATGACAACTACTTCTACTTCAAATCTGCATACGACATGGATCAGATGAAAGTGTTGAAATTAGTTTTCGGTTATCCAACGTCACATTGACCAAGGTGTATCAACTATCCTTCACACTAACTCAAAAGATTCAACACGCGATCTTGCGAAGTACTACATTTACGCACATAAGTTAGGATTGAAATCCCTATACTATACCCGTACTCGTAAATCCACAATCGAGGAATGTATTTCATGCTCTGCATAAAACAGACTCCTTAGAAAAAAGACATATAATTCAGAGAAGCTGAACTGGAAATTGAGAAATATCCAGTTCAGCTTCTTTAACTAAAAGAAACAAAGAATAGCAATGAGTAAACAATTTACAGCGGTAAACTGGAACACTCCAGACAACGATTATGCGTTGATGTTCTGGGAACAGAATATCAGACAATTTTGGATCGATACGGAATACATTCCTTCAAAAGATATTGACAGCTGGAAAGGCTTGAGCTGGGACATGAAAGAGTGTTATAAAAAAGCTTTAGGTGGACTGACACTATTGGATACCCTACAAAGCCATACAGGGATGCCAAAGATCATTGACCATATCAGCTCTTTGCAAAACAAAGCAGTTCTTTCATACATGTGTATGATGGAAGCTATCCATGCTAAATCATATTCAACCATCTTTACAACCGTTTCAACTACCAATGAAATCAACGATGTATTTGGATGGGTATCACAAAAATAAATTCCTTCAATACAAAGCTTCTACAATCGATAAGTACTACCGTGCTATTGATAAAGAAAATGTATCTGATGAAGAATTATTCATGGCTTTGGGTGCATCTGTATTGTTAGAGTCATTCTTATTCTATTCTGGATTTTTCTTGCCTTTATGGTTGTGTGGTCAAGGACAAATGGTAGCTTCGGCTGATATTATCAAAAAGATCATTGCAGATGAATCTATCCATGGTGTATTTGTAGGGCTTATCGGCCAAGAAGTGTTTGCTAGACTGTCCAACAAAGCAGAAGTAAAACAACGCTTCCTAGAGCTATTAAATGATCTGTATGAGAATGAAATCAAGTACACAGAAGAATTGTACACTGTGGTTGGTTTAAACAGCTGAGGTAAAAGAATACGTTCGCTACAATGGAAACAAAGCTTTGATGAACTTAGGTTTTGAGCCAATCTTTGAAGTAAAACAAGTGAATCCTATCGTATTGAATGGTTTGAATACAGAAACTACTCAACACGATTTCTTCTCGAAAAAATCTACGAACTACGAAAAAGCAACAGAGATCGTTCATTTGAAAAATGAAGATTTCCTATTGGATGCTACAGTAGAGATCTAATAAAAATACTCTTTGTTATAGAAAGCCTTCCAGGATATATCTTGGAGGGGCTTTTTTAATATCTATCCATTTAATACATGGTCTAAATAATAAAAACGGGCATGTACATAAATGCACACACCCGTAAAATATAACAAAGATAAATCCTTAGTATCCTGGGTTTTGTTGCAGGTTTGGATTAATTGCAATCTGTTGTTGAGGAATTGGGAACAATTCTTTATTTGGATCTCCGGTAGGTTTATGATCCCACCAAGCCGCTGTTGTGAATTTTCCAAAGCGAATAAGGTCTGTTCTACGTTTACCTTCAAAGATAAACTCTCGACCACGTTCTGCTAATAGTTCATCAAGCGTCAATTTTGCTGTGGTGTATTTGTTCGCTTCCCAATCAGCAGCTGCAAACGAGCGTTTTCTTGATGAATTGATCAAGTCAACAGCTTCTTGGTTCGCTGAGCCACCGTTTTTACGCATAATGGCTTCTGCTTTATTGAAAATTACTTCTGTCAAACGATAGATGATATAATCATTCTCTTGGTAATTATCATCTGAAAGACGTCCCGATTTGTATTTATTAAAGCGAGCACCTGAGTTTTCTTCACCTTCAGCCATAGATCCTTGTGAAGTTTTATCACCTTCACTTTCTCTACGGATGGAGTTAACAAAAACTAAAGGTTGTTTCGCATATTCTTCTGTTCCTAACACTGGAGTTTTTAGTTCCATATTTATATTGAGGACCAAATAGAAACCAATCTTTTTTACGAAGATCTTTTGCACCAAAGGCATCGAATGCGGTAGGTATTACTACAAATGCATTCCAACCTCCATACCCAACGTCCAAGGTTTCTTTCATATAGTCATATCCCATATAGAAACCACCCCAGTCAAATGTGAAACCACCTTTTCTACTAAATTGAAATTGGAATAGAGATTCAGGATTTGCACTGTTCGTATTACTAAAGATGGAATTGATATCGGCTGACAATTTAGGTGCACCACCAATACCACCACCAGTACCTTTGATAACATTATCAGCCGCAGCGATTGCTTGGTCCCACATTGGGGTTCCAGCCCATTTCTGAGCGTTCAGATAAAGCTCTGAAAGCATAGCATAGCCCGCAGCTTTATTTACTTGACCTATTGTTTTAGCATCTAGGGTAGGTAATTTAGGAACCTCAGCCTCCAATTCTGTTTTAATAAATTCAAAAACTTCTTTTCGAGGTTTTGTTTCTGGGTTTAAAGGTTTATCAGCTACTTCCACTGAAATCGGAATATTTCCCCAAAGATCTATAGCTCTCATATAATGATAAGCACGGAGTACCTTTAACTGGGCAATAACTTGATTTCTTTCTTCCTCCGTCATATCAATAGCATTGATGTCCAAGGATTCGATATCTGCAATGGCACCATTGATATATCCTATACCAGTCCACATTAAATCCCAAGAAGTTTTCCCTCTGTTTTCTGTAGCTGTCCAGGTATGGTAATGCATGCGGAAGTGGTCTCCCCCATCATAACCATGGCGTCCTTTTTGAGGCCAAGCAACCTGGTCTGCTGACAGTTCAGAATGATAATAAAAACCTGAGTTACCAGTTGGAGCCAACCATGCCTGCATATGAGTCATTGGGCGCAAGGCAGCCTGCATGACTTCCAGTTTATTCTTATAGAAACTATCTTTCTCTAAGGTGCTGTACAGATTCTCATCCAAATTGGTACAGCTGGAAAGACTTGCCGTAGCAATCATCGTTGCTACTGTAAATCGTATTGCTTTTTTATTAAATAATTTCATGTTTCTTCTCCCTTAAAAACCAATATTAAGTCCTAAAGACCAAGATTGCGTTCTTGGATAGAACCCTCTTGAATCAATCGCACCATTAAATCCTGTATCTTGCAATTCCGGATCAATTCCTGAATACTTAGTAAATGTTGCTAAGTTTCGAACGGTTAGATACACATACATATTTCTTAAGTAATCATTCTTCATATTGAAGTTGTAACCTAAAGTCACATTGTCAATTTTCACGAACGATCCATTTTCAAGGTAATAGTCAGAGTATTGAGGATCATCTTTTAGATCAGCATGCTTTCCGAAGGCAGATTCCAAAACGTTGTTTGGCAACCATTTTTGATTTCCAAAGAACATATCCGCAGTGTTCAAGATGTCGTATTTAAATTTACCTCTCAGGAATACCGTTAAATCAAGTCCTTTGTAGCTGAATCTATTTCCTAATGATGCTTGGTATTTAGGAATACCATTACCGATATAAGTTAGGTCATCATTGTTGATTTCACTTGCTGGCGCTGTTGAACCATCCGCTTTGTAGAATAACCACTTGCCTTCTTCATCCAATCCAGCATATCGCTTACCATAGAATGAACCAACTTCACCACCTTCTTCAAGTCTTACCGCATTACCTAAGTTTCCTGGTGAAGGAAGACCTCCAAATTCTAACCAGTTACTTTGGAAAATATCACTTGAAAGTTTAGTCAACTTATTTTTTTTGGTAGTTAGCTGTGAAATCAACTTGCCAAGTAAAGTCATCCTTAACAATCGGTGTACCTGTTAATTGAATTTCAACCCCTTTGTTTACTACTGAACCTACATTGTACCAAATACTTGATTGAACGTATGAAGGTAACTGTGCGTTGTATTGATAAAGTAAATCTTTGGTGTTCCTTTGATAAACGTCAATCGCACCAGTTAATCTGTTGTTGAACAAGCCAAAGTCCAAACCAATGTTTGTTTCTGCTTTTTGCTCCCATTTCAAATCAGGGTTCGGGTTTGTATTCACACCATATGTTTGGTAATAAACACCATCTTGAGGATAAACACCACCTGTTCCCAATGTAATTAATGATAGGTAGTTAGGGATACCCTGGTTACCAGTAACACCGTAACCCACACGAAGTTTTAAATCATTGACAACTTCTTTATTGGTGAAGAAGTCTTCATTGGTGATGGTCCAACCTGCAGAAACCGCTGGGAAGTTACCCCATTTGTTATTAGCCCCAAACCTTGATGAACCCTCACGACGTAAAATCGCTGTCAAAAAGTATTTGTCAGCATAGTTATAATTTACACGTCCAAAAAATGCAACTAATGTATTATCATCTTTAAATGAGTTCAACCCTGGTCTAGGTAATTTATCATTGGTGATTGCCGTACCTGATCCAAAATTCCAATCCAAAAATCCATCAGTGGTAAAACCACTATTTGACATATCAAAATATTCTAAGGTTGAGTATTGATAACTATACCCTAGTAATCCTGTAATCGTATGGTTGTCATTAAAAGTTTTGTTGTAGTCAATGGTACTTTCAAAAGTCTTGGTCCAGCTCAGTTCATTTCTTTTGTAGGCATATCCTGTACCTTGATAATTTGATTCAGGTCTTTGATCCCAATCTAACCTTGAACGGTATTGACGGCCATTCCAGTTATCACGTACGTAGGAACCGAACGCTGAAACGCTTAATTCATCGATGATTTGATATTTCAAACGTGCATCACCGGAGAAAGTCTGTTGATTTCTATCATCCAAGCGGTAAGCAAAACGACTGATTGGATTGTAGTTGTTAAATTCTTGAGTTTGGTAGTAGGTTCCATCAGGATTCATGATTGGAGCCGTTGGATTTCTTTGAACTGCTTGCTCAAAATCCGGAACGTTCTCACTATCATCCGCTTTTTTACCACCTAATAAATTTGCCTTATTAAAGTTTGCAGCAATGTTTGCTGACATGGTCAATTTATCATTGAAACCAGTTTGTGTAAAATTAATACGACCACCAAATTGATCTCTGCCGTTTTCTTTAGCTATACCTTTTGCTTGTTCATAATTAAAGGAAGCACGGTAGGTCGAGTTTTCTCCACCACCACTTGCAATAAAATTATGGAAGTGAGAGAAATTATCTTTATTGATTAGTTCATCATACAAATCTGTTGTTGCTCCAAGATCCAATTTAGGTCTGTTCATTCCTTGGACAACCTTTTCACGGAATTGTGCAGCATCCAACATTGTTGGCCTTCTATTTACAATCTCTGTTTGGCCATAGGTTAAATATTCAAACTGTGGTTTTCCGGCTTTTCCTTTTTTGGTAGTTACCAAAATTACACCACCATTACCACGGGTACCATAAATAGCTGCTGCAGAACCATCCTTCAATACATCAATCGATTCGATATCACCTTGTTTGATTAGATCTAGGCTACCACCTGGTATACCATCGATTACGACCAAAGGACTATTAGTTCCTTTTAAAGAAGCCATACCACGCAATTGGATATTAGTTCCAGAGTTTGGGTTACTACCTTGAGCCCTGGTGATATTCAAACCAGCCACTTTACCTTGAACTAATTCCATTGGGTTTCTCATTCCCCCACGGTTGAAATCTTTTTCTTTTACGGAAGCTACTGCAGAAGTAATTTCTTTACGCTTTTGCGTACCGTATCCTACAACTACGACCTCATCAAGTGATTCTGAATCGGGTGTCAAAACCACATTAGCTGTTGCTGAAGTTACCGGGAATTCTTGTGCTGTAAAACCGATGAAACTCACTTGTAGCACGTCCCCATTTTCGGCAGCAATGCTGAAGTTACCAGCATCGTCGGTTTGTGCTGCTGCATCTTTTCCTTTTACACGAATGGTTACTCCGGAAAGAGCTTCTCCAGTAGCACCATTTTTCACCGTCCCCGTAACTGTTTGCTGAAACTCAACCCTCTCAATTGACGTCTCTTCAGAGTAAGGTACCGAAGCAGCATATCCATAGCTGCAAGCCATCAGAGCAAAGCATAAAATACTCCCTCTGACAAAGCCTTTCCGATACATTTTTGAACTGTAAATGTTTGGCATGTTAATTAACGTTAATGAATAAATAATTTTAAAAGGTCTATAAACTAATATTTTACAATAAAACGTTTTAGCGAGATGTGAAAACAGAATTATTCTGCAATAACACAAATAACATAACGAAAATTTAAAGCAAATATTATCCCGTTTACAACTAGATTGATGTAAATTAGAAAAAATATGTTAAAAAACTTTAGCTGAGTGAGAAAGTTTAGTAAAAATTATTAGAAGTGTAGCTAAAACAATTAAGCTAATTGCGTTACAAAACCGAAGCTATTCTAGCATACATCTCAACCATAGCAAGCTGATCTAGTAACCATTTCTTCTTAGTCTCTTTTTGACCAGACCAGTCCTTTTGAAATAGACCATGATCATCTCTTAAATCCGTCCACGCATAGTTCAGATTATCAATGAAATTATTAAGATAAAGTGGATTTTTGTCAACATGAAATAGCTCCACATATCCCCGTAACATCACTGCTATAAACCATGCATCTGAATTCTTCAGCAACTTGAAATCTTTAGATGAATTTTCAGAAGAATGAAAGAAATAATTATATCCTGATGCAGCAATAGCTAGCGCATCATTTAGGTATTTTTGCTCATTAGTAATTTTATGCAGCAAAACTGCAGATTGTAACATTTGACCCGAGTTATAAGGAAACTTTGTTTTGTTAACCTTTCCAGATAAACTGATATTATCGTAATACAGATGATCTTCTTTGTCTTCCAAATTTTCCTTCGTCCATTGGTAAAGAGAAATAGCTTTGTCCAAATATTCTTTTTTGTTGGTCGCTTGGTAGAGCTTCAATAGATAAACTACTGCAGGAGCATTGGAACAAGTATTTTTGGATTCTTTTTTCTGTTCACACCAATAGATGCCACCACCTAATTTATCATCCATACCACTTTCTACAAATTTCCATATCTCTTCGGATTTTGCTAAGAAGGAATTGTCTTTGGTATTTAGATAAAGATCTGCGAAATCTATACCTAACCAAACATTATCATCATAAAAGCGATCAGATTGCGGAGCCGAACTTACATAGGAAGCATATCCGTATGGAGATCTTTTATCGTAATAATGTTGGAGGCCAGGCAATACAGTAGACCTAATATCTTTCAAAATAGATTTATCCTTGTTGATTTCGTACCGTGCAACCTGGGCAGATAATGAACCTGAGAATGGCCATAGGTATGAATAAGCATTTCCTTTTGAAGCTTGTTCTGGCCCCGCTAAATAACTGGCTTTGTAACTTTCATCATAGGGATAATTCTCACGTAGCAACTTCTCTCCCTTGATTCCAAAATGTTTATAGATGGAATCCAATGTTATTTTTGCCTTGTCAGCAAATCCTTTCTCGGATTTTAGTGATTGGGAAAATAACTGAGTTGTACATAAAATACAAAAGAATATAAAGATGAAAAGTCTTTTCATGATCACGGTTTTTTGATAATTATAAAAGGAACAGGGTTCCAGCAGGTTGACAGAACCTAGGATGGTTCTTATTATTAAAATCCATTGAATAAAATAATTTATTCAATGGACTATTATTTCATATTAAATATTTCCTTTTTTCAGCTCATTTACAGCATGGTCTACAGCTCTTGCCGAGAATGCCATATAGGTCAAAGAAGGATTTTGAGTTGATGTGGATGTCATACTTGCTCCATCCGTCACGAAAACATTAGGACATGCATGAATTTGATTCCAACTATTCAGAACCGAGGTTTTTGGGTCCAGTCCCATTCTTGCCCCTCCCATTTCATGGATATCCAATCCAGGAGCTTGAGAGCTTTCATTTCGACGGATATTTTTGAATCCAGCCTGTGTGAACATCTCTTCCATAGTATCCAGATAGTCCTTTTTCATCTTGGCATCATTGTCGTCATAATCCACCGAAATCTTTAATAGAGGTATGCCCCATTCATCTTTTTGAGTGGCATCAAGAGCAACAAAATTTGACTCCTTAGGAATTGTTTCTCCCATCATGTGCGAGCCTACGCCCCAATTTCCAAATTTTGGAGATAGAATAGAATTTTTAAGATCCTCCCCTAAGCCAGATTCATCTGCCCACGAAGAACGATAAGCGCCGAACCCAGCTGCATAACCTCTCAAGAAATCGGTCTCTTGTTTATGAAGATTTCTAAATCTTGGAATATAGCCTCCTCCGGCAGGATTTCTACCATCGGTTTTATAATCCAAGAAGCCTTCGTACTCAGCACTTATCCTTGCGCTATAATTGTGGAAAGCAACATATTTACCCAAGGTGCCAGAATCATTTCCTAGCCCATTTTGAAACCTATTGGACTTAGAATTCAAAAGAATTAAGGTAGAATTCAATGCTGCAGCATTAATAAAGATAACCTTAGCATAGAAATCAATTTCTTCTTTAGTTTCCCTGTCAATTACTTTCACACCCACTGCTTTCCCTTTGTTTTCATCATATAAAACTGAATGAACAACAGAATTCGGTCTCATCGTTAGATTCCCGGTTTTTGCTGCCCATGGCAAAGTTGAGGCATTGGAACTGAAATATCCCCCAAACGGACAACCTCTCTGGCACAACGTTCTGTTTTGACATTGAACCCTTCCTTGATCTAAGTGGATTTGATTGGGTTTTGAAAGATGTGCACATCTCGCCGAGATAACTTTCCGCCCCGGGAATTTAGTTTCCACTTGTTCTTTAAAATATTTCTCGACAATATTCAAAGGGTATCCAGGCAAAAATTCTCCGTCAGGTAACTCAGGCAGACCATCTTTATTGCCTGATATTCCAGCGAAACGTTCAACGTGATCATACCACGGTTTGATATCTTTATATCGGATGGGCCAATCGACTGCAAACCCATCGCGCGCAGGTCCTTCAAAATCAAAATCCGACCAGCGTTGTGTCTGTCTTGCCCACAATAATGACTTACCACCAACCTGATAGCCTCTGATCCAATCAAATGGTTTTTCTTGCACATAAGGATGTTCTTTATCCTTCACAAAAAAATGTGCCGCATCTTCATGGAAAGCATAACACCTGTTTACAATAGGATTTTCTTGCTTTACAGCATAGGGCAATTCATTGCGATGTTCAAATTCCCAAGGATAAAGATTGGTGGTGGGATAATCTTTGATATGTTTTACATCTCTACCTCGTTCAAGAACGAGCGTTTGTAATCCTTTTTCACAGAGTTCTTTTGCAGACCAGCCTCCAGAAATTCCTGAGCCAATGACAATGGCATCATACGTGCGATTTTTCTCAGAATCAATATTCAAATTTGCCATTATCCATCTATCTTAAAAGCACCATTGTATCTTCCTGGCACTAATTCATAAACTAATTTATTCTTCATGACATATTCAGAGTTTTTATAGCCCTGAATTGTTCTTCTTTTCAGAATATTAAAGAAAACATCATCTTGAGGAAGAGCCTTCAAATAAGCAATTTGTTCCGCGGCAGATTTTCCTTTTATTTTTTCGGCCGTCTTGAGGCCCTCTAGAAATTTCTTCTGATCTTCTGGACTTGTGCAATCATCCAGCATTTTCATCACAAATAAGTGCAGGTTCAGGTCCTTTGCACCAGAACTATCAGTTTTGGGAATGATAGTTTCGACAAGTTCAAACAAGAAAAGTTCATCATCTGAATCAAGTTTAACGTTGTTTAATTGTATACTGGGTGCTTTTGAACTAAAATCGCAGGAAGTAGCAATCATCATACCGCCCGCGATTATAAACATTTGCTTTAAAGCTGTCCGTCTGTCCATAGGTTTATAATCTAGTTTCCTAAATTACAAATTTAACAGATAGATATTAGCTTAATTCATAGAAAGCAACGATTTTTTTACTTCTGCTAAATCGTTTAAAACTTGGTCAGCATGCGTCAACCTCTTCTTTTCTACTTCTTGCTTGGTTACTGCAATACAATATAGACCTGCCTCCTTTGCCGCCGTACAGCCCGTACTCGTATCTTCAATCACTACGATTTCTTCCTTCGGAATCATCAATTTATTCACCGCCAACAAATAAGGCTCAGGATTTGGCTTTGGTTTTTCTACAAGTTCACGAGTAACAAAAAACTTAAAATATTTCAATAGTTTATGTTCGCCCAACACAGTTTCAACAGTAGATTGAAAACTTGATGTCACTAACCCAAGTTCTTTTCCAGAATCTTTTACCGCATCAAGGATTTCCTTTGCATGTGGCATCAAACGGATATTCCGCATATTCGCTTTGGCATATCTTGAACGAGTAGCAAACCACATATCTTCCTCATCAACATTCAACTTATAGTCATTATTCAGCATCTGAACGTTTCTACTTAGGGTATGTCCAGCAAAATTAGATATCCATTCATCGAAATCAATCTTTAGTCCGTAATCATTTTCTAAAATCGGTGCCCAATTACTGAAATAAAAATATTCAGAATCAATTAATGTTCCATCCAAATCAAATAGAACTGCATTTACATTATTCATAATGCAAAATTAACCATATTAATATTAAGCCTATGTTAAATCCAAAATACTTAACATCCGCTGACAGAACTTGTAATTTCATTGTGGTTTATTTGCCATAACTTGATATACAATGGCTCTTTTCTTAAGTTTGCTATGCTCATAAAATTGCTGTGAGCACAAAAACTCAATATTTATGAAAATAATTGCTGTAGGCAGAAATTATATTGACCACGCCAAGGAACTAAACAACCCTGTACCAGAAAAACCTGTTATCTTTTTAAAACCAGACACTGCGGTTTTAAAAGACAATAAAGACTTCTATTATCCGGAATTCAGTAAAGATATTCACTATGAAGTAGAGGTGGTATTAAGAATTTGTAATGAAGGTAAACATGTTTCTAAAAAATTCGCTCACAAGTATTATGATTCCATCGGATTAGGAATTGATTTTACGGCAAGGGACCTCCAATCGGATCTTAAATCGAAAGGCTTGCCTTGGGAATTGGCAAAAGCATTTGACCACTCTGCTATAGTCAGCAATATGATTTTCAAAGAAGAATTTGATGATCTACAAAACTTAAACTTTTCATTACAAAAAAATAATGAAACAGTTCAAATAGGGAATACAAAAGACATGATTTTTGATTTTGACAGCTTAATCACCTTTGTTTCACAGTACATAACATTGAGAAAGGGTGACCTGATCTTTACAGGTACACCAGCAGGTGTCGGACCCGTAAAAATCGGGGATAAATTGGAAGGATTTTTGGAGGAAAAATCCATGTTTACTTGCCAAATAAAATAAAATGAAGAAAATATCACTTTCAATATTAATTGCTGCTACCCTAATGGGCAACTTATCTGCCCAAAATAAAGACATCATAACATCAAGAAACTATCCACAAGGATATTTTCGGAATCCATTGAATATAGCTCCTGATGCATCAGGGACATTTGGAGAATTACGTTCTACCCATTTTCATGCTGGCGATGACTACAGAACTCAGCAAAGGATTGGGCTTCCTCTGCATGCCGCTGCTGAAGGTTATGTTTCACGTGTTAGAGTACAAATTGGAGGCGGGGGAAACTCAGTATACATCAATCATCCTAACGGATTCACCAGTGTTTATTTGCACATGGACAGCTTTAATGATGCATTGACAAAAATCATCAGGGCTGAACAATATAAACAACAGAGATTTGATGTTGACATGGAATTAAATCAGGGCCAGGTAAAACTGACTAAAGGCCAATTTATTGGAAATGCAGGAAATACAGGAGGATCTGCAGGTCCACATTTACATTTTGAAATCCGTGACACAAAATCACAACATCCACTAAACCCTCAATTATTCGGACTTCATTTTAACGATAAATTTGCTCCAACAATAAACGGAATAATGGTTTATGATCTCGAAGATCCATTGTTCAATGAGAATACCGGCAGAAGGTATCAACAATTGAAAGCATTGGGATCCGGAAGATATGCGTTGGCGTCTGGAGCACCAATATCAGTAAATGGAAAATTTGGCCTTGGAATAAACACCATTGACAGACATCGTGCTGGAGGATTTCAAAATGGGGTATATTCAATCGAACTATTCTTAGATGGAAAATCGGTATCTACTGTATTATTTGAAGAATTGGACTTCAACACTTCTAGTGCAATTCATTCTTATATAGATTTTCCTCATTTTAAAAGATCAAAAGCGAAGGTTCAAAAAAGCTTTAAAGATCCAGGAAATCCAATTCAGATTTTCAAAAATCTGAACAATCAAGGAATAATGGAACTTAATGATGACAAAATTCACGATGTAAAATATGTTGTCAAAGATGTTCATGGTAATTGTAGTGAGTTGGATTTTAAAGTAAGGAACAACCCTACATACACAGCAAAGAAAAACCCAATTAAGGGAGAACTTTTTCAATATGCTAAAGACAATTCATTTAGTGCTGATGAGGTTAAAGTCGAAATTCCAAAAGGTTCTTTGTACAGCGATGTAGACTTTATTTACTCCAAAAGTGCTGCAAGACCAAACAGTTATTCATCGGTGCATCATGTTCAAAACAATCTGACTCCTTTGTTCTCTACCTATAAATTAAGTATAAAACCAACAACCTTACCGAGACATTTGGAAAGCAAGGCTCTATTAGCTTCGGTTCAAGGTGGTTCGGTAGGAGGCAAATTTGAAAACGGATGGGTAACAGTAAATACGAAAATATTCGGTTCATTTTATGTCACAGTAGATACTATTGCTCCTACGATTACACCTAGGAATTTCAGTAATGGCAAAAACGTAAGCGGACAGTCAAAAATCGACTTTACAATTTCAGACAATTTCTCAGGGATACAGTCATTTAATGCCTATATTGATGATAAGTGGGTTTTGATGGAATATGATTCCAAAAACCGACATGTGTGGCATAGGTTTGATCCATCATTGAGTAAAGGCCAACATACATTTAAATTTGTTGTAAAAGACTGGAAAGACAATGAGAAAGTCTATCAAGCAACATTCACTAGATAAAATTGGAATATTATGGCAGAATTAAAAGTTGGGGATAAAGCCCCTCAGTTCAAAGGGAAAAATCAACATGGTGAAGAGGTAAAACTTTCTGACTTCAAAGGAAAAAAGATCATTCTATATTTTTATCCAAAGGATAATACTCCAGGTTGTACCACCGAGGCATGTAATTTCAGAGATAATTACCAAAGTCTTTTGAAAGATGGTTACGAAGTGATAGGTGTAAGTATCGACAGTGAGCAGTCCCATCAAAAATTCATTTCAAAATTTGAACTTCCATTTACGCTTCTTTCCGATGAGGATAAAAAGATTGTGGAAGACTATGGAGTTTGGGTGGAGAAGAACATGTACGGAAAGAAGTATATGGGAACTGCCAGAACAACATTTATCATTGATGAGAATGGTATAATTAAGCACATTATTAAAAAAGTAGACAATAAAAACGCCAGTCAACAAATTAGAGACTTAATGGCGAAATAAGTCGCCCGAATACATTATATTTGCCCCCTATGAGCAAGCAAACAGACGATTTTTTCAAGAATATTATTTCACATGCAAAGGAATATGGATTTGTTTTCCCTTCAAGTGAAATTTACGACGGATTAAGCGCCGTCTATGATTATGGTCAATTAGGTTCTGAATTGAAAATGAACCTTAAAACATATTGGTGGAAATCCATGGTTCAATTAAATGAAAATATTGTTGGAATTGATGCAGCAATATTTATGCATCCAACAACATGGAAAGCATCAGGCCACGTAGATGGTTTCAATGACCCAATGATTGACAACAAGGATTCTAAAAAAAGATACCGTGCAGATCAATTAATTGAAGATAAAATTGACCGCTATGAAAAAGATGGCAAAACTGAAAAAGCAGCACAATTACAAAAGGACCTTGATGATGCTTTGAATGCAGATGACCTTGTACGCTTAAAAACAATCATCGAAGAGCATAATATCGTTTGGTCCAATTTCAGGAACAAAGAACTGGACCGATGTCCGTCAATTCAATTTGATGTTTGCTACCCAAATGGGAGCTATGGCAGATGGTGCTGAGCAAGTGTACCTTCGTCCTGAAACAGCTCAAGGTATTTTCGTGAACTTCTTGAACGTTCAAAAAACTGGAAGAATGAAAATCCCATTTGGTATTGCTCAAATTGGTAAAGCATTCCGTAATGAAGTAATTGCACGTCAATTTATCATGCGTATGCGCGAATTTGAACAAATGGAAATGCAATTCTTTGTCCGTCCTGGAACTGATCTAGAATGGTATCAAAAATGGAAAGAAAACCGTTTGAAATGGCACTTGGCATTAGGAGCTGACCAAAATAAATATCGTTATCATGACCACGTTAAATTAGCTCACTATGCAAATGCAGCTGTGGATATCGAATACGAATTCCCATTCGGATTTAAAGAAGTGGAAGGAATCCATTCACGTACAGATTTTGACTTGAAGCAACATCAGGAATTTTCAGGCAAGAAAATGCAATATTTTGACCCTGAAATCAATCAAAGCTATATTCCATACGTTATCGAAACTTCAATCGGTTTAGACCGTTTGTTCTTAACAGTTTTAGCCAATAGCTTGGTTCAAGAGGATTTGTCGACTGATGAAAAACAAGATTCTCGTGTTGTACTGAAATTCCATCCTGCAATTGCTCCGGTAAAAGCAGCAATTCTTCCTTTAACTAAGAAAGATGGTCTCCCAGAGAAAGCAAGAGAAATCATGGCTAAATTAAAATTGGATTACAATATCCAATATGATGAAAAAGATTCAATCGGAAAACGCTATCGCCGTCAAGATGCGATAGGTACTCCATTCTGTATTACTGTGGATCATCAAACATTGGAAGATAACATGGTGACCATTCGTCATCGTGACAGTATGCAACAAGAAAGAGTAAATATTAATGAGCTAGAAAATATCATCGGGAATTTAGTCAGTATGACAAATTTGTTGAAGGAATTAGTATAACTCATTTTATAAATAAAAAGATAACCTGCCTTGAGAAATCAAGACAGGTTTTTTTATAAATGGAGGGTTAGTTTAAAATAATTATTTTAATGTTGAACTTAAACCAGATTCATACATTGACATCCTTTTGGTCTCAGCATATTTCCAAACGCTACAACCCATCTGTTTTTTGAAAAACTTGCTGAATTCATGGTCATTCTTAAACCCAGCATCATGCAGGAGGCTAATTATTCGTTCAGAATCATGATTTACAC
The DNA here is from genome assembly GCF_901472535.1 of Sphingobacterium daejeonense. Classification (NCBI taxonomy): domain Bacteria; kingdom Pseudomonadati; phylum Bacteroidota; class Sphingobacteriia; order Sphingobacteriales; family Sphingobacteriaceae; genus Sphingobacterium; species Sphingobacterium daejeonense. The sequence goes on from NZ_LR590470.1 coordinate 3,888,415, forward strand.
TTTTTAAACGTTCTAAAAAATAATTTATCCGCTTGTTGTTCAGGTAGTTTTCAAAACTTCCGTTTAAATATTTTTTCGACAAATTTTTAAAGTCAAGATCAGATATAGGCATGAATTTCTTAAAATCCGAAAGCTTTAGATCCGGATTTTTAAAGAGATTTTCTTGATCAATCAATTGGTCTATCGCACTGATATAAAATATCAGCTCAGTCTGTTTCAATTGAGCCTGTTCTTCTTCATACTGCTTTACCATACCATTTGTCTTGAACAAGTATCCAAAATAAATGTTGAGGGCATGGTAATATCGGTAATATATGATCCCCAAAAATATCATAACTGTAAATAGACCATCAAGAAACTCAAAAAACAGGTCTGAATCTATGAAAAGCCCACGACTGAGAATAATACTTAATGTTAAGATCTTAGCTGAAAAGAAGTAAAAGGCTAACTGTCCATCAATAGAATTTACTAAATTCCCTACCTTCCTTCTCCAAGGCCAAAGAATAAACAAATCATATACTACGGATATGAAAAACAAAATTGTTCTAGATTTCTGATAAAAAAAGTCCAAATAATCATAAATCATCCCGTCAGTAATTTGAGAAGAATAGATATTGAACAACAGATAGAACACATAAAATAATATAAAAGGGAAAAGTGCTAATAAAAATAGATAGATTGATGTTCGGGTTTCTAGCGCTATATTCCTGAGATATAAGGAGGTTATGGAAACCAAACACAAACTACTTGTAGCTGTAAATAAAATCCCGATATGTGAATTCAATACCGGAACAAAATATTTAACCATTAAGATAACTGCTCCTGTCAACAAGAGAAATCTTATCATCTCTCCTCTTTCATCGCGGATGGTTCTAATCTTTAGATATAGAATCACTATTAATACCTGGGTGACAGTTAGTGCCAGCAAATAAGCCATATAACAATAATAAAATACTAGTATTAAGAAATTAAAAAGGTGTCGTTAAGTTTAATTTTTTTTAAACCTCATGCAGCATTATTTAAATTCAACAATCTTAGTATCATCCCATTCCTCATCTATTATGATCTCAAATATTTTGTTAACCATTCCACTCGGATAGAGATCTCCTCTGAAAATTAACTTGACATTATTTTTCACCGCAGCATTTAACCTAAAATTCCTAACCATTTTGGCATCATCCCAAACTTCAAATTCATAATGCAGAGGAATTTCATCAGAACTCATGCCTATAAATTGATTGAATGATATCTCTTTATGGATGTGAAATGTTGAACAAATTCAATTACATTGTCTTCCGATTTGGGGATGATAATTTCAAGATTTGGGTTAAAGGGGCTCCATCTAATCGGCGCCATAATAGGCTTGACAATAATTTTTTTGATTTCAGATAAATCCCTTAAATCAGTAAAATCCAGGGTAACCATGCTATAGGCACGTTTAAAATTGACTTTTTTCTCTATACTTTCCTTCAACTCAAAGGAGTCTAGCACAGCAAATGTCCGAGCAAACTTATCTTTGAATGATGTTCCAATATAAAAATCTCGAATATGTTTAACATCTCTCGGATAGGATAAGGGTTCATTTAATTCACTGTAAACCAAAGTCGAGTAATACTTGCCCTCTGGTAAATCAACTAATAGGTTATTGGTAGAGCTGTTTGGAATAAAATGGCCTGAATTCACAAGATCACCATTCTCCTGATTAAAAATAAAATAATTCAGATTGAAGTTTTTGGGTTTATTGGGGTTAATTGAATTATTTGTTTTCCCATAAAATCTAAAATTATCTAAGAAATAAAAATAATCAGAAGTATCTCGTAATAATGTAAATTGAAATTCTCCTTTAACAAGGTGCGATCTTAGTATATCATTTCTTCCTCGAATATCTAAAGAAAAAGTTCGCAATCCATTTTTAGGAACATCATCCGAATTAACTATTAACTCAAAGTGATCTCTTCCTTTATAAATACTATTTGGTTCGTTCTTTCCCAGTACAAAATAAATCGTATCCTTGCCTATTTTATTCGTGGATACATCAAATTCAACCTGCCTAATTTCTCAATTGACGTAGTATCCAAAAAAAAGAAAAACCCTAAATTAGTACCCTTAAAGGTCAAAACACTATCGCCGAATGCGTTTAAGGACAATGGCCTATTAACTTTCTTTATTAATGGTAAAAAATGATTTCCCCATCTGAATTTTATACCTTTACGCAAATAGTTCGGAAAAATTCCCGGTCCATTAAAATCCCCAAACATAAGGAGTTCAAGACGCTCAGGATTTTCAGCCACAGCTCCGGAGGATGAAGTGGATTTGGTAATGATAGGAGAATTAAATGGTTTGATCTCTTTTTTAAAATCTTCAAAATTAAAGATAACTTGTCTTACTGGACCCTCGCCGCGGTCAACAATGGAATGATTTTTTTTGCAAGAAATAAGTGAAAATGATATACTGATTAATAACAGTAGGCATCTAGAAATAACATTAATAGTCTTCATAAAATATTCATTTAATTAAAATAATTTATAATAAATTAATATTTATGAATGAATTAAAAATAAAAAGGAGATAATCTTAAAGTTAATTATCTCCTTATAAATCAATCAGATACAAACCTATCCAATTGATAACGTACTAATTCTTAATGTCTGTAGGTTCTAAAGTGTCTGGACTTTTTTTTCACCATTGACTAATAAATCTACCTTCTCTCCTTTTTTTCCAATTACGCTGTACTTTGTAACTTTTCCATTTTTCCATTCAAAATCCACGGTATAATTTCCTCTAGCTTTGAGACCCTTTACATTTCCATCCTTCCAAGCTTGAGGCAAAGCTGGCAGTAAGTGAATATAGCCATCATGACTCTGAATTAACATCTCCGCTATTCCTGCTGAACCACCAAAATTTCCATCAATCTGAAATGGTGGATGAGCACAGAAAAGATTTGGATAAGTTCCTGCTCCAGCTCCCCCATAAGTAGTGCTTTGTTCAAAAGCAGGTTGCAACAACTGCCTTAAGATTTCAAGGGAATGATCGCCATCATGTAATCTTGCCCAAAACAAAATCTTCCATGCCCTAGACCATCCTGTCCCCTCATCACCCCTTACTGCCAACGTTTTCTTTGCTGCATCTGCCCATTCAGGACTCGTAACAGGTGAAATGAAATTCGCCGGATACAATCCATATAAATGTGAAACATGTCTATGTTGAGGTTCTGTTTCCTCATAGTCTTCGAGCCATTCCATCACTCTACCTGATTTACTCACTACTACTGCAGGAGGCAAAGAGGTAAGATCAACTTCTACTTGCTTCGCGAAATCATCATTTAAACTCAAGATTTCATTTGCCGCAATTACAGATCCGTATAACTCTCGAACAATCTGATTATCGATTGTAGGTCCCATCACTACTGCTGCCCTTTTTCCATTTGGCAATTTAAATCCGTTTTCTGGTGATACAGAAGGCGAGGTAACTAACCAACCTGTCTTAGGATCCTTCACCATGGTAGCCTTATAAAATACCGCAGCATCCTTGAGTACGGGATAAATTTCCTTCAGGTAATTTTCATCCTTAGTAAATTGGTAATGCTCCCAAAGATGATTGCACAACCATCCAGAAGCAGTACTGGCTCCCCATGAAGCATGCTCGCCTGGTGCCGTATATCCCCAAATATTGCTCATCATATAAACGACCCATCCTGGAGCATCGTAATATGCCTTGGCAGTTTTAACACCTTCCTTGGAAATGTTTTTTATCATCTCTATAAAAGGTTTATGATACTCGGATAGATTATTCACCTCAACTCCCCAATGATTCATTTGAGCATTAATGTTCAAATGATAATCTCCATTCCAAGGGGTCTGTATTTGGTGTGCCCAAAGTCCTTGTAAATTGGGTGGCAAAGCTTTTGAAACTCTTGGAGCAGAACTTGAAAGAGTTAAGTATCTCCCAAATTGGTAATATAATGTTGCCAAACCATTGTCCTGTCCTGGATCATTATAAAATGCAGATAAACGCTTATCCGTAGGAATATCAGACTTAGATAATAAATCCGTAATTTCTAAGGAAACCCGCTCAAATAGTGGCTTATATTTACGATGATGGGATTTCATCAAAGCAGAAAAATTCATCTTTTCCACCTTTTTAATTTCTGATGAAACTACTTCTTTAGGATTATGCCCATAATAGCTCGTAGAGGCTGAAAATAATACAATAGCTTCATTTGCACCTTTCACAATTATTTCATTGTCATGATCCATTAAGGTTCCTCCTTTCGTAAGAACCTTAAATTTGGCCGCAAATTGAATACCTTTCCCGCCCTGGCCATCAGGGAGTGAACCAGAAATCGTAATTTCATTTCCATTGACTTTATACTCTTCGATGTTCTCTTCACGATAGAAATGCATCGCAAATTCAATGGACTTTTTCTTATCCGCAGATAGCCTTACAACTCCTACATTATTGTCAAAAGAAGTAAAATATTCCCTCAAAAACTTTGTGCCATTGTTGGTAAAACTTGTTCCAGCAGTCGCATCACCTAAATCTAGCCACCGCTTGTAGTCCTTGGTTTCGCCTTCATGAAAAAACAAAAAGTTCATAAACCCAAAGTTTTGGAAGCTTCCATAAGGAACATTCGCTCCATTGCCCTGACCCGAACCAGATCCTACACATACGAAATTCTTATTGACCAATGCTTCAGCCTCATCATTCTTTCCTTCAAACAACAAACGCTGGATATCCAAAACAGAACTCTTCGCATTGTAGTTATTAGCGTCTTGAGGTGAACCAGACCACATCGAGATTTCATTTAACACAATAGACTCATCGTTAATACTACCATTAGGCATCATACCGATCAGTCCGTTTCCCAATGGAAGGGTTTCTTCCCATTTTTCTCCGGGACGATCATACCACAACTTCAAATCCTGACCTTGTAACTTCCCTACGAGTAGGCAACAAAATATCCCTAAAATCCTTCTCATTACTATTTTAAATAAATATCAAACTCTGCCACCGAAAATTCCTTGTCATCGCTTAGTACTTCATTAGGAATAAATCTGATGTAGTGAGCTTCCTGTGCTGTATCAAAAGTTATACTTTGCTCAGTAGCATTCGCTCTAATATTCGAAAATTCCCCAGATGCAACGGTTTTCCATTCTTTACCATCAATACTAGTTTGAATTTCATATTTCGCTGGAACACCTTTAATCTTGCGGTCTTGTCTCGGCATATAACTCATACCAGTAATCAACTCCGTTTTTGGCAACCTAATTTCTACAAACTTCTGACTGCTGAGAATTGCCTCCCAAACAGTTTTATCATCGTTATCTACTGCTTTTTTCGAATGTTTATCTCCACTAATTATATTCAGCTGATCTTTTGCAATTTTCTTTCGGTCTGCTTGGTCGAATTTAAAATCTGATTTTGCTTCTTTAAACAATGCAAAATCACTCAATGTTGGAGCAACAGGAGCATAAAGATGAACTCTCAGTTTTGTTGCCCGAACTGGCTCTGCTAATTTAATCAACCTATTAGAACCAATACTGGTTGCTGATGCCAATGGTTTCCATGAACCATTTACCCAAACATCCACTTTAACACTGTCAATTCGCTGACCCAATTTGATGTTTTCCCTTAACCTGATCAAATCGAATTCTTGATCATGTGCCAAAGTAATTTCAATACTAGGACTTAAAACATTGTCATCTGAAGCATAATAGCTATAACGGTCATTGTCAAAAAGATTTTTTTCTGAGAACAATGCATTGTTTTCTCGTACATTACTCGCTTTAGCAGTAGCACCTGCTGCTAAATTGTCCGAAAAAGTTGCTTTGACCTTCTCTCCAAATGCTGCTAACGATTTCACATCATTGTCATGTAGCATACCATTTGGCATAGGTGCTAAACCAAGGTTCATGTTACCACCTCGACCGACTGATTTCAAGTAGATTTCAAATAATTGATTTGGAGTCTTAACCTTATCATTTTGGTCCTCATGGTAAAACCATCCTGGACGTTGAGGAACATCACATTCTGCAGGGATCCAAAACTCCCCACCCCTAGTGCCGGTTGGTAAATTAGAATTGTCAACCTCTCCAGGTACTGGGAGGCTTGCCGGGCTCAATGCTCTTCGGAGTAAGAGTAGCCCAACTGGTCTCTGCCGCAAAACCATGCTCATTGCCAACCCATCTCATATCCGGACCAACATCAGAAAATATCATAGCCATAGGCTGTAACTTCCGAACAATCGGCCATGTCTTTTCATGCCATTCATAATAAGTCGAACGGTCAATAGTCCGTTTTTCATTTTTGCCGCCGTAGTAGCCATCACCACCATTGGCCCCATCATGCCAAGAAGTGAATAACTCCCCATAATTCGTCATCAATTCGGTCAATTGCTCTCTATAAGCGTCAGCATATGCTTTCGTGCCGTATCTCGTGTCATTTCTATCCCAAGCAGATAGATAAACTCCAAACTCAAGACCATTATCGTGTGAAGCTTGCATAAAATCTTTGACCATATCACCCTTCCCGTCTTTCCATGGTGAACTGGCAACACTGTATGTAGTAGTTTTAGTTGGCCATAAACAAAATCCATCGTGATGTTTGGCAACTGAAATCAAACCTTTAAATCCTCCGGAAGCAGCTGCTTTCGCAATCTGATTCGGATCGAATTTGCTAGGATTGAAAACCTTAGGATCTGCATCTCCAAAACCCCATTCTTTATTTTGGAATGTAGTCGGAGTGAAGTGAATTAAGGTGTACATTTCCATCTCATGCCATTTTAATTGGCGTTCGCTAGGTAAAACTCCATATGGAGCCGGTTCTGTCTGTGCAATTGTTAGTAAGGGGCATAATAATGCTAAAGATAGAAGTTTAGATCTTTTCATAAATTGAGCTTAATAAATTCTCAAGATACAGAAATATGTAAAGATTCAACAAGAAAATCCAACATTTCACAATTTTCTTTACAACATTCGAAATATTCATCCCACGTAGAAAAATCATTTAATTTTATAGATAAATACGAAAAACCCGAAAATTATCTGGTTGACTTAGTGCTTTTTATTGAAAAGTGAATAAATTTGCTGATCATGAATAACGAACAATCCAAAATAATACGTGAACAAGCCCAACGTTCTTCACTTAGAGAACATTCGGTTCCATTATACCTGACTTCAAGTTTCATCTTTGACAGTGCCGAACAAGGACGTGCTGTATTTGCAGACGAAGAGGAAGCAATGGTTTACTCGCGCTATGCAAACCCGAATACCACAGAATTTATCAATAAAGTTTGCCTTCTAGAAGATGCTGAAGCAGGTCTTGCTTTCGCCTCTGGAATGGGTGCTATATTTGCTACTTTCGCCGCTTTTATGCAACAAGGTGACCATATCGTATCTTCAAGGGCAATATTTGGATCAACACATCAATTGTTTACTCAGCTATTCCCTCGTTGGGGCGTCACGACAACTTATGTCGATGCTATTAATCAAGAAGAATGGGAAAAAGCAATACAACCTAATACCAAATTCATCTTTTTAGAATCTCCTTCAAACCCAGGCTTGGAACTAGTAGATCTAGAATGGTTAGGTGGATTGAAGAAAAAATATCCGAACATTATTTTTGCCATAGACAATTGTTTCGCAACACCTTATCTGCAGAAACCATTACCTTATGGTTTTGACCTATCAATCCATTCAGCAACAAAATATATGGATGGTCAAGGCCGTGTATTAGGCGGTGTAGTAGTTGGAAAAGAAGAACTGATTGAAAAAATGATGTTCTTGATTCGTCATACAGGTCCAGCAATGTCACCATTCAATGCTTGGGTGCTTTCAAAAAGTATCGAAACACTAGGATTGAGAATGGACAGACACTGTTCAAATGCGTTAGCTCTAGCTCAAGAATTAGAAAAAAATAAAGAAATACTAGATGTAAAATATCCTTTTCTTCCTTCCCACCCTCAATATGAATTAGCTAAAAAACAAATGAAAGCTGGAGGTGGTATTGTTACAATTGAAGTTAAAGGCGGAAAAGAAAGAGCATTCCAATTTTTGGATGCCCTAAAAATGATTTTATATACTTCAAATCTTGGTGATTCGCGCAGTATTGCAACCCATCCTGCTTCCACAACACACTCAAAACTAACAGAAGAAGAAAGAGAAAAATTAGGAATCAGACCTGGAACTATTAGACTGTCTATAGGTATTGAAGACCAAAATGATATCATTCAAGATATCTTGCAAGCACTGGATGCTTCTGTAAAATAAAAAAAGACATAAGACATAAGACAATAGAACTTATATAACTTGTAAAAAAATTCGCTGTCTTAGAATTATAATGCTGTCTTAAAAATTTAAAAAGACAAGAGCCGGATTAATCCGGCTCTTCATATTTTCAGACAATAGAGATTATACAAATATCCCACAAACCAAATCTAATGTCTAATGTCTATTGTCTAATGTCTAAAGACTAAAGTCCCTCTAAACCGCCGCTAAAGCTGCTTCGTAGTTAGGTTCTTCGGTAGTTTCTGCGATTTGCTCTGTATATTTCACTTTGCCATTTTCGTCAACCACCACTACAGAACGGCTTAACAATCCTGTCAAAGGTCCATCAGTGAATTTCACACCATAAGCATTCGCGAAGGATTCATCTTTAAAATCCGATAAAGTAATCACGTTTTCTAGACCTTCGGCCGCACAAAAACGACTTTGAGCAAATGGAAGATCCTTAGAAATACACAATACAACTGTATTGTCTAAGCCTGAAGCCTTCTCGTTAAATTGACGTACTGACATGGCACATGTTCCGGTATCAATACTTGGAAATATATTTAGGATAACTTTCTTTCCTGCAAAATCTTTTAATGATTTTTGTGACAAATCGCCAGCTGTAAGTGTAAAATCTGGAGCTGTCTCACCTACTTTAGGTAATTCTCCGCTGGTATGCACTGCATTACCTTTAAATGATACTTGAGCCATAAATAGTTTTTTATATATGTTTATATTCAAAACCAATATACCTCATTTATGTTTTGATTAAAAACAATTGTCCTTTATTTATTAATAATTGACAAAAATTTTATATTAATTAACAAAATTTTACTATGTTAGCATATCAAATAGTTTTTGAAAAACGCTAATCAATAATTACTATGAAACGATTATTACTCAGTTTGTTATTAGCTTCCCCTTCCCTTTTATTTGCTCAGGGTTCTCAAGTTAATACCCAAAGCCAAAAAGCAGTGGGTATGGCGGGCGCAGGGTCCGCACTTTTTATCGATGAAACTTCAATCGTATACAACCCGGGCGCTTTGGTAAAAATGGAAAACAATGGGGTACAAATAGGTGGTAGCGCCATCATGTACAGATCTCAATTCCAAGAAGCAGGAAGTCCAGACGTACATAACACCAGATTTCAAATCTCTCCCCCCTTCGGAGCTTATGCCACTTTCGGACCTAAAGGCTCTTGGTGGAAAGCAGGGATCGGAGTATATACCCCTTTTGGAGGATCTGTTGATTGGGGAACTGAATGGCCAGGAAGATTCTCCTTGACTCACCTTTCGATGCGAGCAATCTATATCCAACCAACAGTTAGTTTTAAATTAACAGAACAGTTCAGCGTCGGTGGTGGATTTGTTTACAACATCGGTCTTGTAGATCTTGGAAGAGCATTGCCTGTTTTTTATCCAGATGGAAGAAACGGCCAAGCAACTCTTAAAGGTACTGGAACCGGAATGGGATACAACTTAGGTGTACACTATACATTGGATGAAACATTTGCTCTATCTGTAAATTACCGTTCGAAGGTCGTTACTAAACTAGAAGGTGGTGACGCTACTTTTGATGTGCCATCTTCATTGGCAGCGAATTTCCCGAATGGAAAATTTGACGCTGAATTGCCTTTGCCATCTTCATTCAACGTAGGTATCACATTCCCACTTTCTGAAAAAGTCGATGCAGCAATTGATGGATCTTTAATCAATTACAGCATTTACAAAGAATTGGTGTTCGACTATGAAAACAATACACCAGTGTTACAGGATACCCGATCTGAAAAAAGATATCAAAATGCATTCTCAGGAAAAGCAGGTATCAACTACGAAGTAAATGATAAATTAGACCTTCGGTTAGGTGCTGGTTATGTATACACTCCTGTGCAAGCAAAATATGTATATCCAGAAACTCCAGATAATAACCGTGTAATGGCCGCTGGTGGTTTAACCTATAAATTCAACCCTAATTGGCAAATGTCCGCAGCATATGTATTCCAAAAAATATTGAAGAGAACAACCACAAATGCTGAAACGCAATTAAGAGGTGCATATGAAACAAATATTCATGCACCAGGTATTTCTGTATCTTATTATTGGTAGGACTTAAATTATGAAAACAATGAAAAAGAATTTCAAACTATATATTGGACTTGCATTAATAGGACTTGCAAGCTCATGTGCTCCCTCATTGGATGAATTTGAACCAAGTAAAGGTACTGCCGACTTCTCAAAATTTATCGCAGTAGGAAACTCCTTGACTTCTGGATATGCAGATAATGGACTATATCTTGAAGGGCAAAAAGTAGCATTCCCAAATTTAATCGCTGAACAGTTAAAAGAAGTTGGTGGTGGAGAATTTACTTCCCCCATTCTTTAGCCAAGACCAAGAAAATGGCTCTGGTTACATTAAATTCGGTGGATTTGATACAAATGGCAACCCAGTGATGGAACCTGTTACAGATAAATTAGCCGTAAGAGGACTAAATCCTGATGGAAAACCATTGTACACCAAATACACAGATCCTATCCAAAACTTAGGTGTACCTGGAATGCGCCTAGATATGTCTATGGCTCCTGGTGTCGGAACAGTTATGGGAAACCCATATTTCGAACGCCTTTTACCTGAAGGAACACCAGCAACAATGAAATATGTAGAATATGCCGCAAGTCACGAACACACCTTCTTTACCTTTTGGTTAGGAAATAACGATGTGCTTGGTTATGCTACAAATGGTGCTGCCGCAACTGAAGATGCAACTAAAAAATTATTAGATCTTCCAACATTCGAATTTGCGTATAATGCATTTGTGAAAGCACTTGTTGGAACTGGAGCTAAAGGTGTGGTTGCAACAATCCCTGATGTTACGGCCATCCCAGTGTTAAATACCCTAACAACAGCTCGCTTAAATGCTGCCGTTGAAGCTGCTACTGAAGGTCAAGCAAAAAATGTATATATCGCAACGAAAAAAGGACCAAGAATAGCAACAGAAACTGATTTATTTATGTTGACTTTCCCAACAGCTTTATTGGGAAAACCAAATGAGGCTGGAATTCCATACGGTATCCATCCTTTGAATCCAATTGCCGATAACTATGTATTGGACAAAGATGAAGTGGTAGAAGTATCGAACAGAGTAAAAGCTTTTAACGAAAAAATCAAAGCAATTGCTGGAGCAAATGACCTAGCTGTAGCTGACGTATATACGTTCTTAAACAAAGTAAAATCAGGATACAACTATAATGGTGTACATATCTCAGCAGCATTTATAACTGGTAATGCCTTCTCACTAGATGGCGTCCACCTAACCCCTATGGGAAATGCAATCGTAGCTAACGTATTTATCGACGCTATAAACGCTAAATACAACTCCAAAAATCGGAAAAATTGACGTCAGTCAATACCGAGGAGTTAAGTTTCCGAATTAGTGAAAAAACTAAAAAACCCTCCCGAAAAGAGGGTTTTTTAGTTTTTAGATATGAGATGTGAGATATGGGATATGAGAAATTTGAAAGCCTGCCTATCCCACTTTCTATCTCAAATCTCAAATCTCATATCTCACATCTCACATCCAATTTTCACATCTCACATCTCACATCTATTCCCTACCTTTACACCATAAATCAAAAAACATGAAAGTTCATTTAAAAAGACAGAATCAAGGAGTACATTTTGAAGCATCTAGCGAGTTGTCTTCAGTAAAGGTGAATATTGATGGACCTGAATCCATTGGTGGCGAAGGAAAGGGTGTGAGACCTATGGAATTGGTATTGATGGCATTGGGTTCCTGCAGTGTATTCGACTTAACTACAATCTTGCAAAAGCAACGCCAGGATATACAAGATATTGATGTAGAGGTACAGGGAGAACGTCGTGAAGAGATCCCAAATATCTTCACTAAGATTCATATAGCTTTTAAATTAAAAGGTGAAATCGATCCTGCAAAAGCAGAAAGAGCAGCTGAATTGGCCGTAAAGAAATATTGCTCAGTGCATGATATGTTGGCTAATGGTGGAATTGAAATTACCTATAGCCTTCAAATCAATTAAAATTATTTAAGGACTAATTTTGAGGGATATACCACTTCTTGTGCAGTATCGGTATATTCTTTCTTATCTATAATATCGAACAATATTTCAGCAGCTTTATGTGCTTGTTTTTCTGGATATTGTTCGATACTACCCATTGGCGGATTATCCATATACTTCCACAAAGGATAATTGGCATAACTGATAAAAAACATATCTTGATTTAGAATAATGCCACGTTGTTTCGCATAACGAATTAAATCCAAAGTCACAAAATCATTGAATGAAATTAATGCTGAAGGACGGTCTACCAAAGTGCAAATCTTTTCCATGGCTTCTTCATTCCCTGCTTCTGTTAAATCAGTATTCACAACATAACTAGCATCATATTCTATCCCATTTTTGTCCATAGCTACTTTAAAAGCCTCAGCTCTTTCCTTCGAAGCCAATAGAGATTCAGGACCATTGATCAAGGCTATCTTTTGATGACCACGATCCACAAAAGCATCAATCGCTTCTATCATTCCTGACGCTAGATCACTGTAAACTTTATGCACATTGGGCATATCCGGCACACAATCAAAAAACACAATAGGAATTTCTGTTTTGGCAAGGATATCTAAGAAGTCCGTGTCGCCAGTATTCTTGCTCATAGAAATTAAGATACCATCAACACGATGTTTTTTAAAAGTTTGGATAATATTCAGCTCCCTATTTTCGTCATCCAGGGATTGACCCAATAGAACCGTATATTTTCTCTCTTCAGCCACATTTTCAATAGCTGAAATTGCTTCCGAGAAAAATGGCTCAGATAATTTTGGCAAGATTACCCCAATTGTAAATGTCTTCCGCTGTTTAAAAAATATGGCAGTTTTGGTTAGGCTCATAAGCCATCTCCTCCGCCATTTTCTTAACACGCATCGTCGTAACCAAACCAATGCTTGGATGGTCATTCAATGCTCGTGAAACAGTAGAAGGGGAAATTTTAAGCTTCCTTGCGATTTCCTTGATAGTCGTGGGTTTATTGCCTGCCATGCATCAAAGTTAATAATTATAAAATGATTTATTAATCCTTTATCATATTGCGGCGAGGGATTTTATTCAATTCCCGAATCTGACTCCGATTTGTTTTTACGCTTGACGTAACCCTCGCAGATGCCCTCGCATTTGATGCACCCAACAACGAAAGTCCTTTTTGTGTCATATCTTCTGAAGGGTCTCCAAGTAGCTTATGAATATTGTCGTTAGCCTGGAAATTAGCGGTAATACCATCCCAATAATCCGTAAAACCTTGCGCATTGATGATCTTAAATGAGGCAGCCCATAGACCAACATCATCGGAAATATCCTCCCTAAAGAAACCAACAGGCTTGCCATAGGTCGATTTCTCATATCCTACCAACTGAACTTTCATATATGGCATTAAAGCTGAGATAACGATCTCACTCGCAGAGGCGGTATAGTCACTTACTAGAAAAACAACATCGGTAACTTCTAGACCATTATTATCCCTTGCAAAGATCTCATCAACAAATTCTGTACTACCCTCATTCCGCTCTCTCTCCAAGTTTTTATTAACATCATATTTGAACATGACTTTTTTATCACCACTGCTGTTGATGATTTTATTCAATAGATAGATCGCTGAACTTACATAACCACCACCATTATAGCGTAAATCTACAATAAGCTTCTTTACCTGTTGAGCTCCAAAAACCGTGAATGTAGAATCAATTCCTTTTTTCATCTTGGAGTCCGAACCACCAGACCTAAGCTCTTCAAAGGATGACAATGCAATATAACCTACTTTAGTGCTATTATCAGTGAAAACCTTTCCTAACATAAAGGGTTGAATGTCGTAGGTATCATAATTAAGGTTATGAGTTTTCTTTGTACCATTTATACTTTGGACAGTAATATTTAGGGTTTTTCTTTCGATGTATTCATCCACTTTCGATTGATTAGCATAAACCATGTTTTTATCACCTTCCATCTCCAATACCCTATCCCCTCTTTTTATGCCAGCTCTTTCACCAGGTGAACCACCCTCAACAAACATCACAAATAAGCTATCCTGCCTATCCCCATCAAAGGCCATATAAAGACCATAACCATCCGTCACATCTGCACGTGATGAAGCATCAGAGCCTGAACTCAAATCCTCAATCCATGAAAACCTATCTAATGGACCATTATAGCTTGGATGATAGATATAATTTGTCTTTTGTGGAGTCTGACTCATTAAATATCCCAATAACGCATCTGCATCATCATATTTATCTGTCAAGGTCGAAATTGGATTAGCCACCTCAATGGATGATTCCCAATAAGACAAATACTTGTATTTGGAATATACACTGTCCAAAACTTGTTGGGCAGCAGTCCTAGTTCCATCACCACCGGGTCTCGGTGGTGGGTCTATATCTTTAAGGTCCTTTTTACAACCAACAAATAATATAACGGTTGCAAGGATTATAATCTTTCCCAGTAATATGTTTTTCATCTGAATTATTAAGTAATCTCGAATTATACAAATTTGATTCCAATAATTGACTCAAATTTGAACAAAAAGATTAATCCTTAATGGGCAATGATGGCATCTTATCTTTAGAAAACTTGTACATGTTGTTTCTGTAAGATTTCATCTCAGGTTGTTGTGGCGTTTGAATAACATCTAAACCTGTTTTTGATCTCCGTGCAGAAGCCCTTGCAGAATATGAACCTGTAGCAATATGGTCCAATGCTGCAGCAAGCAAACTCTCACTTTCATCACCCAGTTGAGTCAAGAAACCATCTCTAGCATCTTTCTTCTGACCAGTCAATCCACTGAAATAATCACCATAACCATCCTTATTGTTCATTTGGAAAGAAGTAATATATAAATCAGCATACCCATTGACAGTTGGCCATCCAAAAAAGCCAACAGGTTTACCGTATGTTCCTCTTCCATTAGTCGTAATTAGTTCTACAGTCATATAAGGTTTCAGAACATTGATCACCAATTCACTCGCGGATGCCGTACTAGTCGTACCCAAGAAATAAACTCTCGGTAAATTCAAGCTATTGGTCTTGTTGAAGTTCACAGATTGAAAAGGCGCTTCAGGATTCGAATTATCATTCCAACCAGCCTCAGCAAGGTTTTTATTTACCTTATAGTCATACATCTTTCCTTTCCCTGCTGCAACAGGCGCAATTAAATTTGCCATAAACTCCGCTGAACTCGTAGAACCACCACCATTGTACCTTAAGTCTACAACTAATTCATCGATGTTTGCCGTTTCAAACTCTTTGAAAGCATCCAACATCGCATTATAATAAGCATTCGGTTTAGAATTACTGAAAACATTGACAAATGAGGTGTAAAATAGATATCCCACTTTTTTGCGATTGACAGTAAAGATTTTTTTGATCAATATTGGATCGATATTGTATGCTGCTGCCGATACTGTTATTTTTTTAGTGCCAGTTTCTCCAGCTGCCTGAACAACTAATTCAAGAGCACCCTCTCCAGTCATAACTTTATAAAAGTTCTTGAAATCTTGTTTCTCGTCGGTATCGTAGTCAATCTTGGAATCACCATTGATACTTAAAATCTTCATCCCACGAATTAAACCAGCTTTCTCTGCTGGTGAACCCTTCTGAACTACCTTAACGTAAAGATTCGTTTCAGTGTTATTGTTCTGATCAGTAACAGAAATATAGATCGGGGTAATACCAGTTTCCTTATAAACCCCTTGCTGTATTTCTTCACTCACTGTTCCTGCGCGATCCACAAAACTAAAACGGTCATCAGGTGCATCTTTTCTTAAGGCCGCAAATACTTCCTCGGAAGTCTGAAAGGAACCCGTAAAAGCTTTAAGATCTGCCTTACCATCAGTACCTACTTTTGGTTGAGGCAATTTCTCCTCCCAAAGCGAAAATAAAAGAGAATAAAAATACGTGGAATCCCTCAACAAAATCTCTTTATCAGGGTCGCGACCATCATCTTCTTCTGGTTTTACAGAATCTTTTTTACAGCCTACACAAAAGATAAGTGTAGCAAGAAAGGCAAAAACAATAAATCTTTTCATCATAATTTAGCTAGTTGTCTTGAATGAAAATCAAATCACTCTCGGTTATTTGATTTTCTGAAGCAATATAGCTAAATGGCTCAATATTTCGAAAACTTAACTCATCGATAAAATAGATTTTAACATTCTTATCAAATCCTTGCCAGTCAATATGTTTTACTTTATTCAATTGCAAAGCAGGGTTGCCTTTTGTTAAAATCGCAATTGAAGAACCTCTTTCCAAAATAGATGCAAACAATAATTTTATTTCGTTGAAAAGGTAAAGCTTTAGTGGAAGATGCCCATTTACCATCAAACGCTCAAAATTCTCCTTATAATCATTGCTAAAACTGAACCGCTCAGAAGTCATTTCATAAACCGCATCCTCACCCTTCTCAAGATAAACATCCTTCATAAAAGAAACCATATCTGTAGCCATTGTCTTACCTTCAGTAAACTCAACAAATTGAGCAAACAAATAATAGATTTGTAACAGATAGTCCTTCTTAGGAATTAGGACATCATCAACTTCGAATAAATAAAGTTTCTTATCTAATGGAATTTTAGAAATATCAATCATATTAAATCGTACATAAAGCTACATCATCGCCTTCATCTGAAACAGCATACAATCCACTAATACCACCATCAAAATCATTTGAATTATTCAAGCTTTTTCCATGAAGGAATAAGGAAAGCTCAACAGATGAATTCGGATTTTCCAAGACAAAGACCTCTTCTAAGGTTTCTCTATCGGGACAGAGCAATTGAATCCCATATTCTTCAAATAAAATCTTTGCTTCTGAAATAGTTTGAATTTCCGAAAGACCTAAAGGTAAAACAAGATCAACCTGCCTGTCTAGACTCAACTTCAATATCTCATGGGCATAGGTAGGATTTACTCCTGTCGGAATCTTAAGATAATTGGAAGCCAAAAAACTAGGCACTTCCTCAGAAGTAGAAAAAAGAATCTCAAATTTGTCCTGGAGCATTTTGGAAATCCTCTGC
The DNA here is from genome assembly GCF_901472535.1 of Sphingobacterium daejeonense. Taxonomy (NCBI): domain Bacteria; kingdom Pseudomonadati; phylum Bacteroidota; class Sphingobacteriia; order Sphingobacteriales; family Sphingobacteriaceae; genus Sphingobacterium; species Sphingobacterium daejeonense. The sequence goes on from NZ_LR590470.1 coordinate 3,905,770, forward strand.
GCCAAAGGTCTGGTACCAAAGGTTATTAAAAGCTTTTGCATATTAATAGATTAAGCCGTCTCGCATATGAATAGTACGGTCAGATATTCTTGCCAACTCTTCGTTGTGAGTAACTATGATAAATGTTTGTTGCATCTTCTCGCGCAGGTCGAAAAACAACTGATGCAGCGCAGTAGCATTTTCAGAGTCAAGGTTACCTGATGGCTCATCCGCCAAAATCAAAGTCGGATTGTTGATCAGTGCTCGAGCTACCGAAACACGTTGTTGTTCACCACCAGACATCGCGGATGGCTTATGATTGGCCCGATGTGAAACCCTAAAATATCAAGTAAATCCAAAGCGCGCTTCTCAACAGATTTCTTGTCCTGTCCTGCGATAAACCCTGGAATACAAACATTCTCCAAGGCTGTAAACTCAGGCAATAAATGATGAAATTGAAAGACAAATCCAATATGTCTGTTCCTGAAATCACTAAGTTGCTTTTCATTCAACGCAAAAACATCCTCTCCCTCTATCAAAACCGTACCTTTATCAGGCTTATCCAAAGTACCGATGATATGAAGTAGCGTACTTTTACCAGCACCAGAAGCACCAACGATAGATACAATCTCACCCTTTTTAACTGAAATACTAACTCCTTTTAAGATTTCAAGGTCTCCATAGGACTTAAAAACATTATTTGCTTTCAATATCATATTGCGAAAATAATAAAAAACAAAAACATCCAATCCCATACCTGAGATTATAAATATGATGACGAACACGGAGACTCAATTTTATCGTAATAATAACTTGTCCCTTCCGAATAAATACGCTATTTTTACTGCAAATTTTTTTATCAATGAACATTCACGAATATCAAGGAAAAGAAATACTTAAGAGTTTCGGAGTAAGAGTACAAGAAGGTATTGTTGCTGAAACCCCAGAGCAGGCTGTTGAAGCTGCTAAGAGAATGAAAGAAGAATTCAACTCGGATTGGGTTGTGGTAAAAGCACAATCCATGCGGGTGGCCGTGGTAAAGGTGGTGTGTAAAATTAGCTAAAAACCATGACGAAGTATTGCAACGCTCTACGGACATCATCGGAATGCAACTAGTAACTCCACAAACTGGTCCAGAAGGTAAAAAAGTTAACAAGGTTTTAATCGCGCAGGATGTATATTATCCAGGTGATAGCGAAACCAAAGAATTCTATATGTCCGTATTATTAGACCGTGCTACTGGTCGTAACATCATTATGTACTCTACAGAAGGTGGTATGGATATCGAAGAAGTTGCAGAAAAAACTCCACACTTAATTTTCAAAGAAGAAATCGACCCTAAAGTAGGTCTTCAAGGTTTCCAAGCTCGTAAAATTGCTTTCAACTTAGGACTGTCTGGTGCAGCTCACAAAGACATGGTGAAATTCGTAGCAGCGCTTTACAAAGCTTACGATTCTATCGATGCTTCTATGTTTGAAATTAACCCAGTATTAAAAACTTCTGACGACAAAATTCTTGCCGTAGACGCTAAAGTTAACTTAGATGAGAACGCACTTTACCGTCACCCAGAAATCGCTGCTTTACGCGATATTACTGAAGAAGACCCTACTGAAGTAGAAGCAGGCGAATTCAACTTGAACTATGTGAAACTAGATGGAAACGTAGGATGTATGGTGAATGGTGCCGGGCTTGCAATGGCAACTATGGACATCATTAAAATCGCTGGTGGTGAACCTGCAAACTTCCTAGACGTAGGTGGTACTGCTAATGCGGAAACTGTAAAAGCTGGTTTCAACATCATCTTAAAAGACCCTAACGTTAAAGCTATCTTAATCAATATCTTCGGTGGTATCGTTCGTTGTGACCGTGTTGCGCAAGGTGTAATCGATGCATACAACGAAATCGGAAACATCCCAGTGCCAATTATCGTACGCCTACAAGGTACTAACGCTAAAGAAGCTAAAGAATTAATCGACAATTCAGGACTTAAAGTTTACTCAGCAATCCTTTTAAAAGAAGCTGCTGAACTAGTAACTAAAGTACTAGAAGAAGGAAAATAAAATTAAACACAAAAAAAGCCGGGCTTTCAAAAGAAGCCCGGCTTTTTTTGTAGACAATAGACACCAGACATTAGACATTAGACAAATTGAATGTTCCGCTATTTGCACAATTCTTAACGCTTGTTATCTTGATTGTTCTGAAATAAATTTCCCCCTTTCCAATTCTTATGTCTTGTGTCTTATGTCTTATGTCTATAATTATGCAATAAAATTCCCCCTTTCCAATTCTTATGTCTTGTGTCTTATGTCTTATGTCTATAATATGAAATAAAATTCTCCCCCATTCCAATTCTTATGTCTTGTGTCTTATGTCTTATGTCTATAATATGAAATAAAATTCTCCCCCATTCCAATTCTTATGTCTTGTGTCTTATGTCTAATGTCTATAATTACACAATATGCAATAAATTTCCCCCTTTCCAATTCTTATGTCTTGTGTCTTATGTCTTATGTCTATAATTATACTACTTTTGTATAAACACAAATTTTAAAGACTATGACAACATCTACTTCGGATATTTCACGTGAGAAGTCAGCGAAGTTATTTGAGAAAGCTAAGGAATATTTCCCTGGCGGTGTAAACTCCCCTGTTCGTGCATTCAAATCAGTATATGGAACTCCTTTATTTATTGAACGTGGCGATAAAGCTCACCTTTGGGATGCTGATGGAAATGAATTTATTGATTATTGCTGTTCTTGGGGCCCATTGATTTTGGGACATAATACCCCAGAAATTCGACAAGCAGTTCAAGATCAATTGGAAAAAGGATTAAGCTTTGGAGCTCCAACTGCCTTGGAAAATGAATTGGCAGAATTAATCCTGAAAAACAACAAAAAAATTGAAAAAATTCGATTCGTAAGCTCAGGAACAGAAGCTGTCATGTCAGCAATTCGATTGGCAAGAGGATATACAAAAAGAGATAAGATTGTAAAATTCGAAGGATGCTATCATGGACACTCTGATTCACTACTAGTAAAAGCAGGATCAGGATTGGTAACTTTCGGTGAAACATCATCCGCAGGTGTACCTAAAGCATTTGCTGATGAAACAATAGTCATCGCTTTAAATGATAAAGAAGCACTCGAAAAAGTGTTCGCAGATTTTAAAGATCAAATTGCTGCAGTAATTATCGAAGGAGTCCCTGCAAATAATGGCCTTCTAATTCAAGATAAAGATTACATACATTTCCTTAGAGACATCACCAAGCAAAATGGAGCTCTACTGATCATGGACGAAGTCATAACAGGCTTTAGACTGGGATTTGAAGGTGCTTCAAAATATTACGATATCCAACCTGATATCTTAACTTATGGAAAGATTATTGGTGGCGGCATGCCTGTAGGTGCCTACGGTGCCTCAAAAGAATTAATGGCTTGCATTTCCCCTGATGGTGCAGTATACCAAGCAGGAACATTGTCAGGAAACCCAGTGGCAATGGCAGCAGGAATCGCAGCATTACAAATCTTAGCACAACCAGGTTTTTACGAAAAAATAGAACAAACAACTCAACAGTTTGTTCAAGAATTACGTTCATACATTCAAGAAAAAGGTTACGAGGTAACATTGACCACAATTGGATCCATTTTCTGGTTTGCATTTACAACGAAAGAAAAAATCCAAAGAGCGGATGAAATCGATCCAGCATCAATGGACAAATACAAAGTAATGCATAGAGAATTGTTGAATAGAGGAATTTATTTTGGCCCATCCGGATATGAAGTAGGATTTATTTCCGCTGCTCATACTCCTGAAGACCTTAAAATAACATTAAATGCGATAAAAGAAGCCTTAGATATCGTTTTTCAATAAAAATCAAACAATTAAGGCTTATATTTGTTTAAGTATTAACATATTTCGACTAAATATTAATTAAAAGATGAGAACAATCAAATCAGCATTAGCAGTATTAGCTGCAACAGCGGTACTTGCTTCTTGCAATACCCCCACTAAAAATCAAGAAGGTGAAGTGAAAGATTCAACTGCATTAGCAGATTCTGTTGGTGCAATCGCAGTAAACCCACTTTCTCATGCCAAGGACTTCCCAGGTGCAACTCTGAAAGTATCTTCTATAACTTCAGAAAAACTTGGAACTGACTCAGCTAAAATCACGGTAAAATATGACGTTCAGAACTTCAAATTAACTGAACAAACTGAACATACTCACCATATGGCAAACTCTCATGATGGACAGCATATCCACTTTATCTTGGATAACACTCCTTATGTAGCGCTATACAAACCAGAGCATACTTTCACCGTACCAGTTAATTCTGAGCATTACTTGATGTCTTTCCTTTCTCGTTCTTTCCACGAGTCACTGAAAACAGCAGATGCTTCAAAATTAATCAAGTTCAAAGTTGAAGGTGATGGAAAAATCACTGAGCTTCCAGCTCCTACGGAACCATCAATCTTCTACAGTAGACCAAAAGGTGACTACAAAGGCGATGAAACAAAAACTTTATTGTTAGACTTCTTCGTATCAAACGCAACTTTAGGTGCTGATTCATACAAAGTAAAAGCAAACATCAACGGTCAAGAATTCATTCTAGACCAATGGGTGCCTTACGAAGTACTTAACCTTCCTCTTGGTGAAGCTACAGTGAAATTAACACTTGTAGACAAAGACGGAAACGCTGTAACTGGTGACAACGTATCAGTTGAAAGAAAAGTTAATTTACTAGAGAACTAAAACTCTTTTAAAATCACAATAAAAAAGGCGGAATTTTCATTCCGCCTTTTTTATTGCCCCAATAACTAATCCCATCTTTAGCCCTATAACCCTTACCCAAAATAATCCTACGAATTATTGCCTCCATGTTACCCCATCAATTATTTTCATTCCATGTAATCCCATCAATTATTTTCAATCCATGTAACCCCATCAATAATTTCAATCCATGTAACCCCGCTAGGGGTGCAACTATTATAGAAAAATGTTACACCAAAAAACAGAACCCCGCTAGGGGTGACACTATTACATAGACCATAATCCCCACAAACCCCATCGGGGTTAAATGCCGGAGGCATGAAATATCTCTTAAATGCTATCGGCATGACATATCTATAGATTTAAAAATCACCTCAAAAACCAACGCCGTAGGTGTGGCATGTTTGTTAAAAAATTATGTCTTTTAGATGGATTCTTTATTAAAAATAAATTTATAGTTACACCCCTCTGGGGTTTTATGGTGTGGAATTTTGGTCTCTATAATAGTTACACCCCTCTGGGGTTTTATGGTGTGGAATTTTGGTCTCTATAATAGTTACACCCCTCTGGGGTTTTATGTGTGGAATTTTGGTCTATGTAATAGTGCCACCCCTACAGGGTTGGTAGACGTCGCATTTCCATTTCTATAATTGTGCCACCCCTCTGCGGTTTTATGGTGTAGAATTTTGCTTTCAATAATAGCTACCCCCTGAAGTTGTATAATGTGTAATATTGTTAAAAACAAAAAGGGCCAAAGGCCATCTCTAAACTTTACCAAAAGTCTATTGTCTAATGTCTTATGTCTAATGTCTACTCTACATCCCCACCGACTTCAACCCCCAAACCTGCCTTTTCATCCAAACCAAACATCAAGTTCATATTTTGAACAGCTTGCCCCGAAGCACCTTTCAACAAATTATCCGTTGCATTTAGAATCAACAATTTATTTCCGTGCTTTTCTAGGTGCATAATACTTTTATTTGTATTCACTACTTGCTTCAAATCAATATTAGCTCTTGAAACATGAGTGAAAGGATGTGCTGCATAATAAGATTTATACAACTCATATGCTTGTTCTTCAGTCAGGTCAGTTTCCACATATATAGCAGAAAAAATACCTCTCGCGAAATCCCCTCTTTGAGGAATAAAATTAATACGTTCCGCAGCCCTTTCGATCAACGAACCATCACCCGATGGTAGAAACCCCTCTTGCAATTGATTCAATGATTCAGAGATCTCCTGGAGGTGTTGGTGGTCAAAAGATTTATAGGCTGACAAGTTATTATTACGCCACGAAAAATGAGTGGTGGCACTTGGCTTTTGCCCTGCTCCTGTAGAACCGGTCGTAGCATTCACATGAATCTGATCAGGCAACAAACCTTTACTTGCTAATGGCAATAAAGCCAATTGGATGTTCGTAGCAAAACAGCCCGGATTCGCAATGTATTGTGCAGTTTTAATAGCTTCCTTATTCAATTCAGGAAGACCATAGATAAAATTCTTACCTTGATAGGAAACGTTCGACTTCAACCTGTAATCTTGGGAAAGATCAATAATCTTTACCGAAGGATCAATAGAATTCGCATCTAAAAACTTGCGCGCATCCCCATGACCAACACATAAAAACAGAACATCGATATCCGAATGAAAGTCCGAAGAAAAAGTTAAATCGGTATCACCAAATAAATCATTGTGAACATCAGAAAGCTTATTACCAGCATTAGAAGCACTATTAGCGAAAATTATATCTACATTAGGATGATAGATTAATACTCTTAATAATTCCCCACCAGTATAACCTGCAGATCCAACAATTCCAACTTTAATTTTTTCCATTGTATTTATTTGATAGAATATAACAAAAAACCAAGGTACCTAGCATGGCTACCTTGGTTTGCAAAAAGAACATTTTTATATAAAAAGACAATTAGTCTTTCTTATTTACTTTATGCCAGATAATAGTTTGGTTAACGAAGATTTTCGAGAAAACCTTTTACATCATCAACAGTATAGCCTTTATTCATCTCACCGTAGCTGCCAAATTTGTTTGACATCAAATCATGATCTGATTCAACACCAATAATCACAAAACGGTGTGGATGCAATTCAACAATCACACGACCAGTCACAGTCTCTTGAGAGCTCTGTAAAAAAGCCTCCATATCTCGCATTACAGGATCGTGCATCTGACCTTCGTGCATATAGTTTCCGTAGAATGCAGATAACTGGTCCTTCCACGATAATTGCCACTTGGTCAAGGTATGTTTTTCCAACGTGTGGTGTGCTTTGATCAAAATTATTGGACCAGCAGCCTCAAAACCCCACACGACCTTTGATACCAATAATAGTATCTCCTACGTGAATATCGCGCCCAATTCCATAAGGTTGTGCAATAGCTTGTAACTCCTGAATAACCTTGACAGGACCAATTTTCTCACCATTCAATGCAACAGGTTGTCCCTTTTCAAAATCAATGGTAATAGTTTGAGGTTTCGTCGAAGTCAATGGCGTAGGCCACGCAGACTCTGGTAAGTATTGGTTAGAAGTCAATGTTTCGGCTCCCCCAACAGAAGTACCCCAAAGACCTTTATTAATCGAGTATTTAGCCTTTTCTGCAGAATACTCAACACCATGTTTATTCAAATATTCAATCTCATCCTCACGTGACAATTGTAGGTCACGAATTGGAGTAATGATCTCAACGCCTGGAATCAACGTTTGGAAAATCATGTCAAAACGAACTTGATCATTTCCAGCACCTGTTGAACCATGTGCTACACATTCTGCACCGATCTTCTTAGCATAGTTTGCAATGGCAGTAGCCTGTGAAACACGCTCCGCTGAAACTGACAAAGGATAGGTAGCATTCTTTAACACATTACCAAAAATTAAATACTTAATAGTATCTTGGTAATAATCTTCAGTTTCATCAATAGTGGTATGCGACTTAACACCTAATTCATAGGCTCTTTTTTCAATATTCTTTAATTCTTCATCAGAAAATCCACCAGTATTCACAATTACTGAGTGAACCTCTAATCCTAAGTCACGAGATAGATAAATACAACAAAATGAAGTATCTAATCCACCACTAAATGCTAAAACTACTTTTTTCATTTTATAACGATTAATATGCTTATGATAACAAAAATAACAATTTAAAAAACCTTTTACAGGTCTTGCGCCAACCGGAATGACCGCAGCAACAATTTTTTAGTCGATTTCCAAAGCTTAGCTTCTATCCTCTTTAATAAAGATTGCTTCTTTGAAATCCGATCCAAACGCTCTTTAGCCTCCGCTTTGCGTAGGATTTTCTCCTTCAACTCTCTCTCCTTTTCTACAGGATCCCAAAGCATCGCTGTACACATACAGTTCTTGCGATCCTTTGACATCAAAATATCGTAATTAACACAGGATTGGCAACCCTTCCAAAACTCCTCATCCTGAGTCAATTCAGAATAAGTAACAGGCTCATATCCTAAGTCAGAATTGATCTTCATAACAGCTAATCCTGTTGTCAATCCAAAAATTTTGGAATTCGGATATTTCTCCCTTGACAGTTCAAAAACTCTTTTCTTGATCGCCTTCGCCAAACCAACTTTCCGGAATACAGGATTTACAATAAGACCCGAATTCGCAACATAGTCTCCATGACTCCACGTTTCTATATAACAGAAACCAGCCCCAGGTACCATCCTTATGCAAAGCAATAACAGCCTTGCCCTCCTCCATCTTACGGGCTACGTATTCAGGCTTCCTACGTGCAATACCAGTTCCTCGAGCCTTCGCAGACTCAAACATTTCATTACAGATTTCCTCAGCATATACAATATGATTTGCCGTTGCAGGAATAATTAAAAAATCTGAAAGTGTCATTTAATAATGTCGACCTAAAAAATAAAATACAAAAGTATTTGAACTATCTAATCTAATTTGAATATCACTCATCGAGCTTGATGAACAACAAAATGGGAAGTTTGCCTGCCTCAGAATCAAGCTCGAGGCAGAATAGGTCGTCGGAATCGAAGAATAGGACAATTGAAAGTACGTAAAGAACAATAAATCTCACGACTAAGCTTTTTATTAGCTTGTGTCAAAGAATTCATATATAACTTGTTACAATACATTTTCTTATGTCCCGTTAAACTTAATGATCAGACTGCGCAAAAGTAAACAATTATTTTTTTCTTTTATGCAATATCAAAGTAGTTTTTTTATTTAAAAAATAAATTGCCCCTACCTTCTTTGAAAACCTTTCAATCAGACTTTCCAATTATTGAAACGTTTAAAATCATTCATTGTTTTGTAAGTTTTTTATTCTAACAACCATACCTAATCACATTTATTAAATAAATCCTTAGTTTTGCACCAAATAATAAAATCATGGTAGGTCCTAGTGTCTTTTTTTACGCAATATTTGTCATCCCATATATCCTCTTTATGTACTGGTTAGTGAAACAAGACAAAAAGAAATATATGTGGGGAATAATTGTCGTAACGGTAGTTGCCATATTTGGCCTTGTAGTTTCTCAACGTGCTAGTAAAATCGCAATGGAAAACTACAAACAACATCAAATTGATGCTCGTGAAATCGAAGCAGAAAATAAAGCTGATAGCTTAAAACAGAATTAAATAAAATCTTCAGCATAATAAGAAATGGGGCCGTTCAATTATTTCGAACAGCCCCCATTTATTTTTTATAAAAATTGCCTAAGTAATCTTTACCTATAAACTATTTCGTTATTCCTTCCAGTTTAAATAAAAACGCATAGCTTAAAGCAACATCCTTTAAATAATCAAACCTTCCAGATGCACCGCCATGACCATACTCCATATCTGTTTTCAATAAAATCACATGACTTCCTTTCTTCGTAGCCCGCAACTTTGCAACCCATTTCGCAGGCTCAAAATATTGAACTTGACTGTCGTGAAGACCCGTGGTAACCAATAAATTCGGATATTCCTTAGCCTCAATGTTTTCATAGGGAGAATATGACTTCATATAATCATAGGCCTCCTTATTATTAGGATTGCCCCATTCATCATATTCGTTTGTCGTCAATGGAATAGATTCATCCAACATCGTATTCACAACATCCACAAATGGAACTTGCGCAATTACACCGTTCCAAATTTCTGGAGCCATGTTGATTACGGCACCCATCAATAAGCCTCCCGCACTACCTCCTTGAGCATATAAATGCTCTTTGGATGTAAATTTCTGGTCAATCAAGAATTTACCGCAATCTATAAAAATCAGTAAAGGTATTTTTTTTCTTCATCATCTTCCCATCTTCATACCATTGTCTACCCATTTCCTCTCCACCTCTGATATGCGCAAGTGCATAAATAAAACTCGGTCCAATAGTGAAAAGTCGGGTAGAACTGAAACTTGGATTCATCGAATTACCATAAGATCCATAAGCATATAATAATAATGGCGCACTACCATCTTTTTTAGTGCCTTTTTTATAAACTATAGAAATTGGAACTTCAACGCCATCTCCTACTTTCGCCATCACTCGTTCAGTAACATAATTCTTTTGGTCATATCTCCCAAAACCTCTGCTGCTTCATCAAGGTCTTATCCTTGGTCTTCATATTATAATCATAAGTAGAAGAAGGTGTAACCATAGAAGTATAACCATACCTTAATATATCCGTATGATACTCTGCATTGGTACTAGGATAAACCGTGTATGCAGCTTCACCAAAATCTAAATAATGCTGACTATTATCCTTAAGATCACGAATTGCCAATTGAGTCAAACCATTTTTTCCGTTCCGAAATTGCAAGTAATTCGCAAATTCGTCAATCCCTTCTACCAAAACATCTGCACGGTGGGGAATAAACTCTTCCAATTTTCTTACCCGTGTTTTCCAATGAAGTCTCCATAACTTTGAAGTTTTTTGCATTATCGTTCGTTACGATCAAGAATTTATCCTCCAAAGGTGTGACATCATACAGAACATCTTTCATCCTCGGCTGAAAAACCTTGAATTCAGCATTCGGATCATCAGATTTGATATATCGGGTCTCCGAGCTCAAGGTACCGCCTGAATAAATAAAAATGTATTTATCATTCTTTGATTTAGACACACCAATATAATTGGTATTGTCTTTTTCATCATAAACAACTGCATCAGAATCAGAACTTGTTCCTAAGGTATGGCGTTTAATCTTTTCACTTAAAAGGGTTACTGGATTTTTAGCAGTATAGAAAATAGTCTTGTTATCCGCAGCCCAAACCGCAGATCCTGAAGTCCGAATAATACGGTCAGGCAATAATTCGCCTGTCTCCAGATTCTTTATTTGAATAACATACTCTCTCCTGGAAACGGTATCCACTGCATAGGCCAGCAATTTGTTGTCCGGACTAACAGATGCGCCTCCTAAAGCAAAATATGCAAACCCTTCAGCCATCTTGTCTACATCCAACAAAACTTCCTCAGCAGCCTCCAAACTGCCCTTCTTTCTGCACAACTTGTAATATTGCTTGCCTTCTTCCGTCCGTTGATAATAATAATACCCATTTTTAAGATAAGGAACGCTCTCATCAGTTTCTTTGATCCTCCCTTTCATCTCCTTAAAAAGTATATCCTGAAAACCCTCCGTATCTTTCATCATCTCCTCCGTATACTTGTTTTCAGCAGTCAAATAATTTACAACCTTTGAAGAGTCAGGACCTTTTTTTGAAATAGTCAATCATCCAATAATAGGGATCCGAAACTGTATCTCCGTGGATTATTCGATTATGTGGTATTTTTTCTGCTACAGGTGCCGTAGCATTTGGCCAACTCAAAGGCTCTTTCTTTGTACTACTCTCTGGGGAACAAGATGAAATCATTATAGATAATATTAAACCAATTACATATTTATCTTTCATACATTTAAATTAATTTGGTTATTGAAAGTTTAAAATTAAGACATTTTTTTAACGATTTTTAGATTAATTAACAAAAGCATCTTGTTGAAAATCTTAAATTTGTCGAATTATAATCTATAAAAATATGATAGGAACAAATAAATTTCTGTGCTACTTAGCTTTAGGAATTCTTCCAACACTTGGCTTTAGCCAAGATAAAACATCTAAAACCCCAGAAAACTGGTATAATCTGGATTTCCAAAAAGACGGGTACATGGGTATAAGTACCGAAAAAGCTCAAGAATTATTGAAAGGCAAAAAAGCAAACCCAGTAATTGTGGCTGTACTAGATGGTGGTGTCGACATTCAACATGAAGACCTCAAAGATGTATTGTGGACAAACCCTAAAGAAATTCCAGGAAATGGAAAGGATGATGATGGCAATGGATATATCGACGATGTACATGGATGGAACTTCATAGGTGGAAAAGATGGTAAAAATGTAGACCAAGACAATCTAGAAGTTACTCGATTGATTAGAATCTACGAACCAAAATATATTTCTGTCCTGCCTTCAACTCCACTTTCTGAAAAAGAAAGAAGAGAGTTCGTGGCTTACCAAAAAATGATCACCGATTATACAACCAAAATGGAAGAAGCTTCTTTTGGTAAAGTGAATTACGGTGGACTGAAAACTGAATTGGATGGAATCGTAAAAACAATTGGTAAGGATGTTAAAGATATTACCAAAGCTGACTTAGATGCTTATCAAACAACTTCTGACCGCCAAAAAATGGTCATCAGAGTAGCTAAGAAAGAATTGGATAATGGCTCTTTCGAGAAATTTTATAACGATGTATCTGATGGTGTTAAATATTTCACTGATCAAGCGGATTTTCACTTAAACAAAGAATTCGACCCTAGAGGTATCGTAGGAGATAATTATGAAGACGCATCTGAACGTATCTATGGAAATAATGACGTAAAAGGTCCAGATGCTGAACACGGAACGCACGTAGCAGGTATCATTGGTGCAAAACGTAATAATAACAAAGGAGTTAACGGCGTTGCAGACAATGTTCAGATTATGGCAGTGCGTTTAGTCCCTAATGGAGGATGAACGAGACAAAGACGTAGCGAATGGAATTCGTTTATGCCGTAGATAACGGAGCTAAAGTAATCAACATGAGCTTTGGTAAAGGATATGTATATAACAAAAAAACAGTAGACGATGCAGTGAAATATGCAGAATCTAAAGATGTATTGTTAGTACATGCTGCTGGTAATGACGCCCAAGACAATGATAAAGAGAAAAATTACCCTACTAAATATTTCACTGACAGCCTAGATGCTGTAGTGGGTGAAGCCAAAAATTGGATTACGGTAGGAGCAACGGGCCTAAAACAAGATTCTGATCTTTTAGCTGAATTCTCAAACTATGGATATCGAAGTGTAGATGTATTTGCTCCAGGTGTCAAAATTAACTCCACAATTCCGGAATCTAAATACAAAGAAAACCAAGGAACAAGTAATGGCAGCCCCTGTCGTAGCTGGGTTAGCAGCAATGATCAGAGCGTATTACCCAACATTAACTGCCGAACAGGTAAAAGAAAGTAATCATGAAATCTGTAACAAAGGTAGACCAAAAAGTAAAAGTGAAGTCTGAAGGCGGTTCTAAAAGAGTGTATCTGGATGAAATAAGTGTAAGTGGAGGAATTGTCAATGCTTACAAAGCAATTGAAGAGGCTAATAAATTAGTTTCGAAAAAAAAGTAAAAAAATGTTAAATTTTTCACAATATTGCTTAGTATCTTGCGTTTAGAAAGAAAAACAAGATGCTTATGGTCGAAAACTCTACTAACATTAAAGAAGTAAATTACGAAGGTCAACTTTCAGGTATTATTCAAGAAAACAATCTTGAATTATCATTCGAGGAAAAAATCAAAGTTGCATACAACAATTGTCTAAAGATCCAGAAGACAGAACAATTGAAAATATCCTCAACTACTCTAAGACCTTCAGTAACTTATAATAACGAAGCCATTCTAAGAAGAATGGCTTCGTCGCTTTTACCTATTCAAACTTCTCACTTATTTCTCCCTGTAATTATTATTATCTTTGTCTATGCTGATAAAAGAACGTTATAAGGCTTTTGTTGAGTATTTCTCTACCCACAACCCTGAAGCTCAGACTGAATTAAACTATGGTAATCCCTTCGAATTGCTAATCGCTGTAATTCTGTCTGCTCAATGCACCGATAAAAGAATAAATCAAATTACACCAGCACTCTTTGAAAGATATCCAGATCCTGAATCCCTAGCAAACAGCTCCGTGGAGGAAGTATTCAGTTATATCCGTTCAGTCAGCTATCCAAACAATAAGGCTAAGCATCTTGTTGGAATGGCACAAAAATTATTGAGCGAATTCAATGGAGAAATCCCAGAAAAAGTAGAAGACCTTGTTAAATTGCCAGGGGTTGGTAGAAAAACTGCAAATGTAATATCATCAGTCGTTTATCATAAGCCGGCAATGGCAGTCGATACGCATGTGTTTCGGGTAGCAGCGAGAATAGGGCTTACCAATAGAGCAACCACACCCTAGCAGCTGAAAAACAATTGGTAAAACATTTACCTAAAGACACTATAGCAATAGCACATCATTGGTTAATATTACATGGCAGATATATATGCCTGGCAAGAAACCCCAAAATGTGAGATATGCCCGATAACATACTTCTGCAAATACTTCGAAAAAAACTACAAAGCAAAGGTGGTAGCAAAAGATTAACGATTCTATAGCATCTTATTCATTTATTATTCCCAAAAATCAAGTATTTTTAAAAAGAAAAATTAATTAACTAATTTTTTTAGCATTTTATTTGTAGATATCAATATTATAATTTATTTTTGACAACATTATACTAAAAATATGAGCAACTCAGACAAATTAAAAGCATTACAGCTTACTTTAGATAAACTTGAAAAGAGTTACGGTAAAGGTACGATTATGAAACTTGGGGATTCAGCTGTTGAACCAATTGAATCGATCTCTACAGGTTCATTAGGTTTGGATATCGCGTTAGGCATTGGTGGTGTTCCAAAAGGAAGAATCATCGAAATCTATGGACCAGAATCTTCTGGTAAAACAACCCTGGCAACTCATATTGTAGCTGAAGCTCAGAAAAAAGGTGGTATAGCAGCAATCATTGATGCTGAACACGCATTTGATAAATATTATGCTCAAAAATTAGGCGTAGATATCGAAAACCTTTTGATATCCCAACCAGACAATGGTGAACAAGCCCTTGAAATCGCTGACAATTTAATCCGTTCAGGAGCAATCGACGTAATCGTAATTGACTCAGTAAGCGGCATTGGTACCGAAAGGTGAAATCGAAGGTGAAATGGGTGAGTCTAAAATGGGACTCCAAGCTCGCTTAATGTCTCAAGCATTACGTAAGTTAACCGGTACAATCGCAAAAACGAACTGTTGCTGTATATTCATCAACCAATTGCGCGAAAAAATTGGCGTGATGTTCGGTAACCCTGAAACTACAACCGGTGGTAATGCGCTGAAATTTTACGCTTCTGTAAGATTGGATATCCGCCGTACTTCACAAATCAAAGATTCTGATGAAGTATCAGGTAACCGTGTAAAAGTTAAAATCGTGAAAAACAAAGTCGCTCCTCCTTTCAGAATTGCTGAATTCGACATCATGTTCGGTGAAGGTATTTCTAAAGTAGGTGAAATTATAGATCTAGGTGTAGAGTACGGAATCGTGAAAAAATCAGGATCATGGTTCAGCTACGGCGATACTAAATTAGGTCAAGGACGGGATGCTGTGAAAACTCTATTGTTGGACAACCCAGATCTAATGGATGAATTGGAAAACAAAAATCAGAGCAGAAGTAACCGGACAAGACTTGGACCAAGTCGCTCTTAAAGAAGAAGAATAGTTCAGATCATTTTTTACAAAAACTCCACTAGGTTTCAAAAAAGGAGTTAATATAGAACAGCAGCTAATTTTAGTTGCTGTTTTTTTTGTTAATTTTATACCGATCTAACCAAAATATCATGAGCTTTAACAGAAGAAATTTCCTAAAAGGCTTAGGCTTAATCGGCCTCGGAGCAAGTACGCCATCCTACGCCAACAAATTCGCTGAAGTAAAAATCGATGAGTTCGCATTCGCATGCCCACCATACCTCCAAAATTTAAAAGACAACACTATAACAGTTTGTTCAATTTTCAATAAACCTTGTCTCGCTTGGGTAGAAGTCCTTGATGAAAATAATCAGGTCCTCACCAAAGTTTATGAAGTGGAAGACGGAATGAGAAATGCCAATGCCGAAGTATTCAAGTTTAAAGTACCGACCAAAAATGGAAAACTAAAATATAGAGTCGCCGCTAAAGAGATAACAAAATTTGAACCCTATAAGATCGAATATGGCAAAGAAATTCAATCTGAGCCATTGGACATTACATTACCAACCTTGAAACAAGACAGCATCAACTGCTTAATTCTGAATGACATTCATGAAGATAAAGACAGCTATGCTTTTCTGTATGATAAAAGTAAACTTGCAAAAAAAGACCTGGTATTTCTAAATGGTGATTTATTCCATTATGTTACCAACCAACAGGATCTCACAGATAAACTTTTAAAGCCTATAGGAGAAAAATTTGCTAGCAAGACCCTTTCCTCATGATCAGAGGAAATCATGAAACAAGGGGCAGTTTTGCCAGGGATTATAAAAGATACTTTGACTGCCCAGAAAATAAATTCTACCAAGCTTTTAGAATGGGACCTATTTATTGGATCATTTTAGATAGTGGCGAAGACAAACCAGATGACCATGAAGTATATGGAGGAACAGTCGATTATGATAACTATAGATTGGAACAAAAAGAATGGTTAGCAAAAGTATTGCAGTCTAAAGAAAGAAGAGAAGCGAAACATACCTTGGTGATTACCCATATTCCATTCCAACATTCGGACGATTGGCATGGCACAAAACACAACCACCAGTGCTTCCATGAACTCATTAACAATAATGATGTCGATGCAGTAATCTCTGGACATACACATAAGTATAGCTTCCACCCTCCCGACCAAAACCACAATTACTATGTCATCATCGGCGGCGGCCCAAAAGCCGGAAACAGAACCTATGTCGATATTTCAGCAGCAGCCAAAAACTTGCAGATATCACTCAACCTAGACGACGGCACCATCATCAACAGAATGACCAAAGGCTAAAGAAATTATACTGCTAGCGAAGCACGGTTTCTGAACGGAGTCGAAGCACGCCATGGTTGGTGTCCCCACCAACCATCTAAAGCTTAGCTAGCCCAAGTCTTACGAGCAGCCCGGTGGCTGAGCGGAGCCGAAGCCCCAACAGACTTGCGTTATTCAACCGCAAAAAACGAATTCAATTCCGCCAACGTCTCCTCTGTCTTCAGCGAATCTTTAACAACAACACCCTTATTCAAAGCAATAATACGATCAGCAGTATCAACGGTATGCGATAAATCATGACTAGATATCAATAGGGTTACATCCTTCCTCTCTTTCAAACCGATTGATCAGATTCTTCAACCTAAACTGCGTACTAGGATCTAAATTTGCAAAGGGTTCATCCAATATAATTAACTCAGGATTGCCAACCAAAGCCCCAACAATTCCGACCTTCTTCTGATTACCTTTGGACAAATCCCGGATGTAAACCTGTTTTCCTATGACCTCCCCATTAAAGAATTCTTCATATTCTGAAACCAAAGAATCCACATCAACCTTATTCATTCCCCGCAATTCACCCAAAAAATAAAAATACTCCTCAGGACTTAGATACCCTATCAAAAAGCTCTCATCAACAAAAGCAGTTGTAAACCTCTTCCAATCATCATGACCATGAACTTGAAGTTTGTTCAACAATACTTCCCCAGTATCTGGTTGAATTAAATCTAGGATCAAACTGAATAAGGTCGTCTTACCGGCGCCATTATTCCCTACCAAACCAACACTTTCACCTTTACCAATATGTAATTGCGGAATATTCAAAACCTCCACATTTTTATAACTTTTACTTAAGTTTCTTATTTCAATCATGATTCAATCAATTGATCTTTTTAATTGTTTACCTCTTTAAAACCTGCTAGCATTTTATATTTATTGTCCCTGTATTTCTTCGCAATCATCGTGATAATTTCATTCCGCAGCGCAAGACCAATTATTCCCAAAAATATCAATACAATATTAGCTGCATGTAAACCAAAGAAAGACTTGACTAAAACCCATATAATTATCGGTATCAATATCAATGGAAAACTAACCAACCATTGTGCAGCGCCAGTACCCTGATAATTGAAAAAGTTTCCATTGTCCAAATCAATCCTCTTTTTATTCATCGACCCAAAATAAAGAATCAAAGGAACATTAACCCCCATATTATAAATAGCGCACGAAATATTGATCCACAAAATATCTAAACCAAAATATAAATAGGCCGTACTCAAAACCGCCAATATCCCTATTGAAATGTACATCAAGATAGCTTTCGATTCTAAGTATTGTTTAAGTGGCATATTCTGGGTCATCAACATCGAATAATATGCACTGTCCCAGGACGGAACAAATTGCCCAAAATTGATCACAAAAATACCCGTGATAAAAATACCCACGAATACCAACATCGACGAATCCCTTAATTCCGGATTGGTATAAAATATCAAACCATACGCTAAAAACAATAGACACACTATAACCGTATTTCTTGCTCGTTTGGAACGCCATAACAACTTTAGATCTAACTGTAAAAATGGAGCCAAACCACCAAAACGATTTGTCCAAGCCAAATCATAAGCCTTAAACTCACTCCGCTCCACCTGCAAATAAGCATCAAGAAACATATTCCTTTGTATATCCTTGAAAAGCATAAAATAAGTAAGAAATACTAACAAAACAGGAATCAAAAACAAAACCGGATAAGTCAATACCAGCGTAAAAAACGACCCAAACAAATCAGTTATGGAGAAATAACCGAAATAATCCAAACAAAACAATAGCAAGGCAACTACTACAAATGGAATAACTTTCTTGAATCCGCTGCTGAAATTCTTTTGAATGTAGAGATTTAAAAAATTGATGGCATACTCAAAACCAATGACTGCAATTGCCCAACCCAACAACTGGATATTCGAGAAATCAGTAACTCGGGAGGTAATAATCACGTATGGCACGATCGTAACCAACAACAAAAAATTACAAAACGAGTAAACCGTCTTGAATAAGGTATAATTGACTATAGTTCTCCTATCAATATTTTGAATCAACAATGGTTTGATGTTCAATAATGGAAGTTTCTGAAACATAACCCGGATGAAAAAGCTGAAACAAAACCATATCAATAAAAATTTATTGACCATATAGATGGGCTCATCATCTGGCTTCAATTCTTTTAATAGAAAATGCAAGGATATACCAAGTGTCAAAAACGATACTAGAAAATATAAACCCAAAAAGCCCAACAACAACTTTACCGCAATACCTTTTCCCAAATCTGCAGACCGAAAAAATGAACGCCATTCCAATAAAAACAATCTCTTGAACATATATTATTTAAGCTTTATCTGGTTAAATGCCATCGGTAGCATACAAAATGGCCAAAGAAAATCGAAGAGAACTTTCCCCAATCTTCTGGCATCAATTTAATAAAAAATACCAAGCATTTAAAGCAATATTAAGCAACTACCATAATACTAATGTCTTTTGTCTAATGTCTTGTGTCTTTTGTCTAATGTCTTGTGTCTTGTGCCTAAAATCTCACATCCCATATCTCACATCTCATATCTCTTACATGTAACTCCTTCCACTCTCCTTCGTCTCTCGTTCGGACCTCCTTCGGACCTTGTTCGGAGCTGCTTCGGAAAACACCCGAACAAGGTCCGAACAAGGTCCGAAGGAAAGAGGACTGAGAGTGGAAGGAGAGTGGAAGGAGAGTGGAACAAGAGTCAAAAAAAAACCGCCATTTCTCAATGGCGGTTCTTATATCTAAATGTTTTGAACTGATTCTTATAATTCCTCAGCTAAGAATGGATAACGGTAGTCAACATCAGGATTGAAGGTCTCCTTAATTGTTCTTGGAGAAACCCAACGCAATAAGTTGATCATTGATCCGGCCTTATCGTTTGTACCTGATCCTCTAGCTCCACCAAATGGTTGCTGGCCAACTACAGCTCCTGTACATTTATCGTTGATGTAGAAGTTACCTGCAGCATTGCGCAATTCTTGTGTCGCTTGGTTGATCGCATATCGGTCTTGAGCGATGATAGATCCTGTCAAGGCGTAGATAGAAGTCTGGTCTACAACTTTCAAAGTCTCGTTCCATTTTTTATCATCATAAACAAAGATCGTTAAAACTGGACCAAACAACTCTTCACTCATGGTCTCATAGTCAGCTTTCTTAGCAACGATAACGGTTGGGTTAATGAAATACCCCTTTGATTTATCATATTCACCACCGATCACAACCTCAGCATCTTTGGAGTTCTTAGCTCTGTCGATATATTTGGTAATCTTGTCAAATGCTTTTTCATCGATTACAGCATTGATAAAGTTGCTGAAATCTTCTGTCCCACCGATTTTGAAAGTCTTGATGTCACGCTCCATCATTTTCTTCAAATCTTTCCATAATGATTTAGGCACATATGCACGTGATGCAGCAGAACATTTTTGTCCTTGGAATTCGAATGCACCGCGAACCAACGCCGTATTCAATACTTCTAGATCAGCAGATGGATGTGCTAAGATAAAGTCCTTACCACCGGTCTCTCCAACAATACGAGGATACGTTTTGTACAAGTGGATATTTTCACCAATAGTTTTCCAAATATCTTGGAATACACCAGTAGATCCGGTAAAGTGAATACCTGCAAAATCAGGGTGCTTGAAGATAACGTCCCCAGCATCTGGACCTGAAACATAAACCAAGTTGATAACGCCTGCAGGAACTCCCGCCTCTCTGAAAATCTCCATCAACACATTCGCAGAATAAATCTGTGTGTTAGCTGGTTTCCATACTACAACATTACCCATCATAGCAGCGCTGGTAGGTAGATTTCCTGCAATCGCTGTAAAGTTGAATGGTGTTAAGGCAAATACAAATCCTTCTAAAGGACGTTGTTCTACCCTATTCCAAACATTCTTTGGACTGATAGGAGGTTGTTGTTGATAGATCTCACTCATGTATTTCACGTTGAAACGCAAGAAATCTGCAATCTCGCATGCTGAATCAATCTCTGCTTGGTATGCATTTTTTGATTGACCTAGCATAGTTGCTGCATTCAACTTATAACGGTATTTTGTAGAAATCAATTCTGCCGCTTTCAAGAAAATCGCAGCACGTTGCTCCCATGGTAAGTTTTCCCCAATCAGGTTTTGCAGCTAAAGCAGCTTCGATAGCGTCCTTAACATTTGCTTTGGTTCCTTGGTTGAAGTAACCTAAAACATGCTTGTGATCGTGAGGAGGAGTAATTTTTACTTTTTTATTCGTGCGAACTTCCTCGCCGCCAATGTACATTGGAATATCAATTTCAGAGGCTCTTGCAGCCGCAATAGCTTCTTTCAACAAACTTCTTTCTTTAGTTCCTGGAGCGTATGAATATACAGGCTCATTTGTAGGAGTAGGAACGTTAAAAAATCCTTTTAACATAATAATAAATATTAATTTGATTCATAAAAAACTCAAAACCCTAAGCATAATATGCTTAAGAACAGAGAAATAACTAAATATAACAAAGAATTATACCCTTCATGCTATTCCCCTAAAATTTCAATTCGAAATTACTAATAATAGATAAGCTTGAGAAAACATATCTCAACCGATAATAAACATATTTTGTTCATATTTCGATTTTATATCACAAAGATACAAAATAAATGTTTATAAATTTTTCAATAAACTCTATAAAAACACCGATAACAGCGTAATAAACAAACTTTTAAACAAAAAAGCGGACATCTTCTTCAGACATCCGCTTCGAGTGATCAATCGTTATTATAGATTAACCTTTTTTAGCTTCTTGGTAACGCTTAGCTACATCATCCCAATTGACTACATTGAAGATTTCTTCTAAGTAGGCCGGGCGCTTGTTTTGGTATTTTAAGTAATAAGCATGTTCCCAAACGTCGATTCCAAAGATTGGTGTACCTTTAACTTCAGCAACATCCATCAATGGATTGTCTTGATTTGGAGTGGAAACAACTGCTAATTTGCCATCTTCACCAACGATCAACCATGACCAACCAGATCCAAATCTTCCAGCACCTGCTTCTTGTAGTTTTTTCTTAAGGTCATCAAATGAACCAAAAGTAGCGTTAATATCTTCTGCCAATTCACCAGTAGGCTCGCCTCCAGCGTTTGGACCTAAAACCTTCCAAAATAAATCATGATTCCAAACACCACCTGCATTGTTGCGAACCGCAGCTGGATATTTGCTTACATTTTTAAGAATCTCTTCCAATGAAAGATTCTCTGCATCAGTACCTGCAATAGCTTTATTCAAATTGTCAACATAAGCTTGATGGTGACGATCGTGATGAATAATCATTGTTTCTTTATCGATTGATGGTTCTAATGCGTCCGCTGGGTAAGGTAATGGTTCTAATGTAAATGCCATAACGTTTATATTTTATTTATTAATTATCAATAATACGAATATAACAATTTAGAGGCGTTTTTGTTTCGTTTACGTCCATTTTGTGGATAACTCAACGTTTATTACGGAAAAACGACATCATAAGTTCAGCACACTCTCGCTCGAGAACCCCAGATTGAACAATAGTCTTGGGATGAATGATTTTTTCCGCAATGGTAGAATAGCCTCTTTTGTCATCTCTTGCTCCATACACAATCTTGCTCACTTGTGTCCAATAGCTCGCTCCGGCACACATGACACAGGGTTCAACAGTCACATATAACGTGCAATCTTTCAAATATTTACCGCCAAGAAAATTTGCCGCAGCAGTAAATGCCTGCATCTCCGCATGGGCAGTTACATCGTTCAATCGCTCTGTCATATTGTAGCCCTTACCGATAATTTTACCATTCGATACAACGATGGCACCAATTGGTATCTCATCTTCCTCAAAGGCACGCTTGGCAAGCTTTAACGCTTCCTGCATATATTGTTCATCCAAACTTGGACTTGGACGGTCTAAATCTTCTTCGAAATTATAAATCTTCATTACTTCAACTTGGATCCATTCGGAACCTGCTGTTCCACACTTGTTAACACTATTTCACCATGCTCATCCTCAAACCCTGTTACCAAACATTCCGACATAAAATTCGCAATCTGCTTTTTCGGAAAATTAACAACTGCAACTACTTGCCTGCCTACTAAAGTCTCCTTGGTATAATGATAGGTGATTTGAGCCGACGATTTTAATATCCCGATCTCTGGACCAAAATCAATATGCAATTGATAGGCGGGCCTCCTGGCTTTTGGGAAATCAGAAACCTCCAGAATAGTTCCTACACGAAGGTCTACTTGCTCAAAATCTTCCCAACTAATAAATTTATCCATGTTTTGATTATAGTTGATTCGAGTCTAAATCCACCATTTCTTTTGAAAGCGTGAAAATAACATAATCTATATTACGGTTTAATCGTTTTGCTAAACGCCTTAATAAATCATCTTCTTGCCCTTCTTGAAACTCCAAGTCGGCATCCGTAAGATGATTATATTTTCTTTGCAATTTAAGTTTGAGGATAGGCCATTCATTGGCACGAATCTTAAAATTGTACATATTGATTTACGCTAATTGAATAAAAACTTCTATTTTAGTGTTTGGAATTAGTAAATATATAAATTTTTGACATGAAAAAAATCTTACTTGGATTAGCTGCCTTATTCTTTTGCGTTCAGGCTACGCAAGCTCAATTATTACCTAGCTTCAAATTAGGTATTAAAGGCGCAGTAAACTTCTCGAGTCTAAAATCAGAAGGAAAATGGTTGAATTCAGATACTAAAGCAGGTTTCCAAGCAGGTCTATGGGGACGTGTAGGAATCGCAGGATTCCACGTGCAACCGGAACTTTATTACGCACAAAAAAACGCTGGATACGAAACCGAAGATGGAGAAAATGGTGAAGCAACTTTCAAAAGTTTAGATATGCCAATCCTTTTAGGTACTAGAATTGGTTTAGGACCTGTAGGTGTACGTATTCAAGCAGGACCAGTGTTCTCTTTCGCTCATGACGGAAAAGTAACTCAAGTGACTGACCCTGATACATACAAAAAATCATCTACTGGTATCATCGGTGGTGTCGGTGCGGATATCAGCAAATTTACAATCGATTTGAGATATGAGCATGGATTGAATAACATTAGCCAAGATGCTAACCATAAACAAAAGATCAGCATGTGGTCAATTGGATTGGGATATGCATTCTTATAGTAGATAAAGAACTAAAAATTTAAGGCCTGATTTGATAAAAATCAGGCCTATTTTTTTAGTAGAAATTAGAACCATTCTAAATTAGGCCTTTTTTATATATAAATCTCATTTTTGTGTCACCAAATAGATAGATTTGCGTACTTAAATTAAATTCATAGTAATAATGAGTAAATCAAAGCCAGTATTAACATCTTCACTAGGGAAGAAACTAATCATGAGCTTGACGGGATTGTTCTTATGTACTTTCTTAATTGTTCACTTGATTGGTAACTTACAACTATTCAAAGATGATGCGGGGTATGCGTTTAACAAATACGCTTATTTCATGACCCACTTTACCCCTATTAAAGTAGTATCCTACTTACTTTATCTTTCTATCATTGTCCACGCGGTTTATGCATTGATCTTAACTACTAAGAATAAAGCAGCAAGACCAATTGAATACAACCAGTATGATGGTAAAGCAAACAGTGCATGGAACTCTCGCAACATGGGAATTTTAGGAACGATCCTATTAATTTTCATTGTTACGCATATGCAAAACTTTTGGTATCAGTACAAGTTCGGAACAACTCCATATGTAGAGTACCGTACGGAACTAGCAACTGGAAATCAAGAAGTTGTCAAATTGGACGATATCCCTTCTGATTACAATGGATATGTTGAATACCCTGAAAATGGTGTAGAAGTAATCAAATCCAAAGATTTATACAGACAGGTGGAAGAAACATTCAAAAACCCATTGTTGGTTGGTTTGTATGTTATCGGTATGGCTGCATTAGCATTCCACTTGATCCATGGTTTCCAATCAGCATTTCAAACGATTGGTTTCAACCACAGACGCTACAATGGAATTATCAGAGCTATCGGTGTATGGGTATTCGGTATCATTATCCCGATCCTTTTCGCTGCAATGCCATTGTATTTTTATTTTGTTAAATAGGTTATTTACAGATTAAGCTCACGCAAGATCTTATAAATAAATAAAGGATATGTTAGATTCAAAAGTACCTTCAGGCCCATTGGCCGAAAAATGGTCCAAACATAAATTTGAAATGAAGCTGGTAAACCCAGCCAACAAACGTAAGTTTACCATTCTCGTTGTTGGTACAGGTTTGGCAGGAGCATCTGCTGCTGCTGCTTTAGCTGAACTAGGCTACAACGTTAAAACTTTCTGTTACCAAGATTCACCTAGACGCGCGCACTCTATCGCAGCGCAAGGTGGTATCAATGCTTCTAAAAACTACCAAAACGACGGTGACTCTGTTTTCCGTTTGTTCTACGATACAATCAAAGGTGGTGACTACCGTGCGCGTGAAGCAAACGTCTACCGTCTGGCTGAAGTATCTGGTAATATCATCGACCAATGTGTCGCACAAGGTGTACCTTTTGCTCGTGAATACGGTGGTTTATTAGATAACCGCTCTTTCGGGGGTGCTCAGGTATCCCGTACTTTCTATGCACGTGGTCAAACTGGACAACAATTATTGTTAGGAGCTTATTCTGCTCTTAACCGCCAAATAGAAAAAGGAAAAGTAAAATCTTATACTCGCCACGAAATGCTTGATTTAGTGAAAATCGATGGCGAAGCGAAAGGAATTATAACTCGTGACTTGGTGACTGGTGAAATCGAAGCACACGAAGGACATGCCGTATTGCTTTGTACTGGTGGATATGGAAACGTATTCTTCCTGTCAACAAATGCAATGGGATGTAACGTAACGGCTGCTTGGAGAGCACACAAACGTGGTGCTTACTTCGCAAACCCTTGCTATACTCAAATTCACCCTACTTGTATCCCCGTAACTGGTGACCACCAATCTAAATTAACCTTGATGTCCGAATCATTACGTAATGATGGACGTGTATGGGTTCCTAAAACGGTAGAATTAGCTGAAAAACTTCGTAAAGGAGAAATCAAGCCTAAAGATATTAAAGAGGATGACCGTGATTACTTCTTGGAAAGAAAATACCCTTCATTCGGTAACCTAGTACCTCGTGACGTTGCTTCTCGTAACGCGAAGGAAATGGTAGACGATGGACGTGGTGTTGGTAAAACTGGAGTAGCGGTATTCTTGGACTTTGCTGAAGCAATCCAACGCTTAGGAAGAGATGTAGTTGAAGCTAAATATGGTAACTTATTCGACATGTACTATCAAATTACTGACGAAAACCCATATGAGCAACCAATGCGTATCTACCCGGCTGTTCACTATACTATGGGTGGTGTATGGGTTGATTACAACTTGATGACTACCGTACCTGGACTTTATTGTTTGGGTGGAAGCAAACTTCTCAGACCACGGTGCTAACCGCTTAGGTGCTTCTGCATTGATGCAAGGTCTTTCAGATGGTTTACTTTGTTATTCCTTACACTGTAGGTGATTACTTAGCAAAAATCGGAAACTTCAAACCAGTAGACAAAAATAACCCAGCATTCGAACAAACTCGTAAAGATGTTGAGGATAGAATCAACAAATTATTGGCACTTAATGGTTCTAAAACAGTAGATGATATCCATAAAAAACTAGGCCATATCATGTGGGAATACTGTGGAATGGCGCGTACTGCTGAAGGATTACAAAAAGCTAAAGGATTGATCCAAGAATTACGCAAAGAATTCTGGACTGATGCTCGCGTATTAGGTGCTAACGAAGAATTGAACATGTCGTTGGAAAAAGCTGGACGCGTTGCAGACTTTTTGGAATTAGGAGAATTAATGGTTGACGATGCTTTGAACAGAAATGAGTCTTGTGGTGGTCACTTCAGACTAGAATCACAAACTGAAGAAGGAGAAGCAAAACGTAATGATGATGAATATGCCATATGTTGCAGCTTGGCAATACAACGGTGATAACCAACCGGAAATATTGCACAAAGAACCATTGATATTCGAAAACGTTAAGTTAACACAAAGAAGTTATAAATAAGCTCAATGGCTTCTAACGAAGCCATTGCATACTCAAAAATATTATTATGAGTGCACATATGAATTTAACGCTAAAAGTTTGGCGTCAAAAAAACTCAAATGACAAAGGTCAATTCGTAACGATCCAAGCTAAAGACATCGCTGACGATATGTCTTTCTTAGAAATGCTTGACGTGGTGAATGAAGACTTGACTCGCAAAGGTGAAGATCCAATTTATTTTGATCATGACTGTCGTGAAGGTATCTGTGGAATGTGCTCCCTAGTGATCAACGGACGCCCACATGGCCCTAAATACGGCATTACAACTTGTCAGTTACACATGCGTTCTTTCCATGATGGACAAACCATCGTAATCGAACCGTGGAGAGCTGCTGCATTCCCTGTATTGAAAGACTTAGCTGTTGACAGAACTTCTTTCGACAGAATTCAACAAGCAGGTGGTTACATCAATATCAACACAGGTGGACCTCAAGATGCAAACGATATCCTTATCCCTAAAAGAGTAGCTGACGAAGCATTCGAATCCGCTACTTGTATCGGATGTGGAGCATGTGTTGCAGCTTGTAAAAACGCTTCTGCAATGTTGTTCGTTTCTGCTAAGATTTCCCAATTTGCACTATTGCCTCAAGGTCAAACTGAACGCTACGAACGTGCGCAAGCAATGGTAGACCAAATGGATGCTGAAGGATTCGGAAAACTGTACGAACACAGGAGCTTGTGAAGCAGAATGTCCTAAAGGCATTAAATTGACTAATATCGCAAGAATGAACCGCGAATATTTTACGGCAAAATTCTTCCGTCAAGAAGACGTTCACCAACACTAAGCGTGAATTTCTCTTTAAAACTCCTCGTAATGGTAATTGCGAGGAGTTTTTTATTATATTTACCCTTCGGAAAAACAAATTAAATGGGTAACAAAATAAGAATACTTTTACTAATCCTAACAGTATCCTTCTTGGCAACGGCAATCATGATAAACAACATGATTACCAAGGATGACATGTTAGAATTAGATACAAGAACTCTTTCAAACAGCATTAATAAATACGAGGAAATCGTTGACGACCTCTTTGCTGATTCCAACCTAATGAAAGCTTTCGTGAATGTTGAGGTATACCCTACTCAAGTTCTCGATGCAACCAATAAATACGCCGATAAGCACAAGATATTCTTCTATATATACAAAGATCATAAACCCATATTTTGGAGCAATAACATCTATGTACCGCTAACAGATGGGGGAATACAGTCGGACGTCGTCTTCATCCAAGAAGACAATCGATCCTTTATTATCAAAAGGAAAAACCTAACAGCAAATACATCTGTACTCGCTCTAATACCAATAAAAACACACTTCTCCATAACCAATCAATATCTCGAAAATCACTTCTTCAAAGATCTTATTAACACAAATAATCTTACAATAGCTGATTATACGGATTCGGAGAACATCAAGAATATTTACAGCAAAAATGGATCTTATCTGTTCTCTGTAAAATTAAACCAAGGAAAACAAGATAATATCTTCATGGATATCCAATTTATATGTTGGGTGTTCGCATGTATCTGCTTCTTAATCCTGGTAAACAATATTTGCTTAATGATTGCTAAAAGAGGTAAACCTTGGTTTTCCTTGATATTTTTCACATTGACCCTGGTATTGACAAGGTATGTCGATCTGAATACAAACTGGTTAGCAACGACTTCAAGTATTGGTCTCTTTGACCCCAAATATTACGCTTACAGCCCTCTGTTGCCTAACCTATGGGGATTCTTTATGACAACTATACTGGTTGGATGGCTCGTATTTTATTTCCGTGCAATTCAACCTTACCTCAAGATTAGACTAAAGAACCTATCGGCAAATTTATCCACAATAGTTTCTTTGATCGCAATACTATCGATCTATTTTATCAGTAACCTCCTGTTTTTCCACTTATCAACCCTGATAACGAACAGTACTGCCGTTACTCTTGATCTGACAAACCTCCTATCATTCAATTCATACAGTTGGTTCAATATATTGATCATGTGTATCAATATGGTGATCCTACTTTATTTTATAGACACCGTAGTCAATATATTAAAATCTATATTACCTAATACCACATCTTTCCTTAACATTCAATTGATTGCACTAGTAACTTCGATAATACTAAATGCTATCCTGATTGGGGAAAATACTTTCTTCAATATATTCCTAGCCGGTGTGATTATGCTAAGGGCTTATAGTAAAGTAAGGGTTCATCTTTCAATGTCTACCTTTATCTTGACTTTAGTTTTCTTGGCATTTATGACTACCTCTGTATACACCAGAAGCTTGGAGGAAAAAGTAGAAAGGGAAATGAAAGTGACGGTCAACCAATTGGAAGCTGAGGATGACCTTAATGCCACAGCTCTATTCGTCGATTTGGAGAAAAGGATCGTTGCCGATGAAGGATTGAGACAATCATTTGCAATCAGTCTGCCAAATACCCAGACCGATATTATCAATGATTATATCAAGAACACCTACTTCAGCGGTTATTTATCAAAATTCGAATTCAGCGCATTTTATTATTATAATAATAAACCGCTAGGTTCTTATGACAATAATAAAATTGATGAATATCGTGAGAAAGTAATCAATAAATCCACAAAAGTTCAGCAAACAGAACACTTCTATCGTGTCCGAAGTGATTTGGGAACACATGAATATTTTCTACAGTTTGACATTCCTATCAATGAAGCTGAAGATCAAGTCGTACAAGTGTTCTTAAATCTTAAAAACAGAGCATACGGCACTTCATTGCCTTATCCGGAAATCCTTTCGGATAGTAAAGTTGAATTTATTAGAGGTTACCAAAGTAATGCAACTTCTTTTGCACTCTATAGAGACGGTGCGCTAGTCACACAAAATGGCGCATTCACCTATCCCAACAAAGACGAAATGTTTGGTGGTAAAGTCGAAGAGTACGTAAATGTAGAAGATTATAACGGGTTCTTCAATGTAGTATATAAACCGGATGAGAATACAACCTTGGTGGTAAGTACACCGCAGCTGAGCTTATGGCAGTCAGTCGCCGTATTCTCTTTCTTATTTTTATGTCTATATATATGCTTCTTGATTTTTGACAGTATCAAATATTTCTTCAGCACAATTACTCAGAAATCATTCAATGTTAGAAGTATCCGATACCATTTTAAGCTCATCATAAACAGGATTCAGTATAGTACCAGGATTCAAACCATGATCATTGGGGTCGTAATTTTCGCAATTGTAATCTCTGGTTTAATCTCCTTTATCAGTATATCTGGACAGTTAGAGAAATCTAAGGTGCAACAGAGATTGAGTTACATAATGGATGTTGTCAAAAAAATTGAAAACAAAATCCAATCTTCTGACAATCTAACGGAAACTCAAATCCAAGAATTCGTGAAAGAGTTCTCAGAAAAATCAGTGACTGATATCAACCTCTATAATAAAAACGGTAAACTGATATTTTCATCACAGCCCAAAATATATGATATGGGTTTAGTGTCAAAATTCATTAATCCTATAGCATTCAATAACCTAAACGTTTTAAAGAAAACTGATTCCTTCAACAAGGAAAGAATATTGAATTTTGAATACAATTCTAGTTACGCAACTATCAAAAATAACCAGTACAATAATATATTGTTCTTGAACATTCCATATTTTACCTCTGTTGAAGAGGAAAATGAAAGCCAGAACTTATTGTTGAATACCTTATTGAATATTTATACCATTATTATATTAGGTCTAGGCTTTTTAACAGTTATGGTTGCCAACTCGATTACCAAACCTTTGAACTTAATCGGGAAAAAGCTTTCGCAAACTATCTTCAGCAATAAACCAAATGAACCACTCTATTGGGAAAGAGATGATGAAATCGGTGCATTAGTAAAGGAATACAATTTTATGATCGTGAAATTGGAAGAAAATGCCAAACAACTGTTGAATGCGGAAAGGGAATACGCATGGCGCGAAATGGCAAAACAAATCGCACATGAAATCAAGAACCCCCTCACCCCAATGAAATTGGGAATTCAACAACTGAACCGAAGTTATACCGAAAATGACCCAAGGTTTGAAGAACGTTTTTTCAAAATATCAAACTCATTTATCGAACAGATAAACAGCTTAAGCAAGATCGCAACAGAGTTCTCCAATTTTGCGAAACTCCCTGATACAAACCTTGCGAAGATTAATATTATCGAAAAAATCAACAAGTCAGCAAACGTATACCACAATAACCACAATACATACATTAAGATCATCAACAATACGGATGATGAAGCAGTGTATGTTTTAGGCGATAAGGACCAACTTCTCAGATCCTTCAATAATCTGATCAAGAACTCAATAGAAGCCTCAATAGGCCGTAAAAAACACCTTATTAGCATTCTGGTCGAATACCTCGATGTTGATAAAATCAAAATCATAGTCAAAGACAACGGTATGGGAATCCCAGGGGATGTAATTCCTAAAATATTCCAACCAAACTTTACGACCAAAAGCTCCGGTACTGGCTTAGGATTGGCATTTGTCAAAAAAACCGTAGAGTCAATGCATGGCGATATATCATTCGTAACATTCGAAGGAATCGGAACAACATTCACAATCATTCTTCCAGTTTACAAAGAAACACAGGATTAATAAAAACGGACCATAAAATGGTCGGATGATTATTTTGTAGTGCAAGGAATTTGATAGGACTCTCACACTTTATAACATAAAGCGACAAAATAGTTTCTTGAGCTAAAGCTCAAGATGACACATTCTTTTATGATTTAAAAACAATAGTGGTAGGTGCTTTCACCAACCACGGCGAATCACATCCAACACAACGCCATCAGCTTGGAATGTTTGTTTAACACGCTAAATTTAATGACATTGGTATATATGGGTATATTATCAGATGCCATTGAAATGTGTAAGGAATGCTCTTAGATCTTTTGCAAAGCATGCTCTTGATTGTGTCAATCTTACCTGGATCTAAAAATACTTTTAATAAATCATATTGTCCTTGAACTATGACAAAAAAAAGAGCTGGTACAATACCAGCTCCTTTTCATATGTTTAAAAAATAACCTTTCTATTTAAACACGACAGATGATCTACCCATAATGGCATCATCTGCGTACAATAATACGGTATATGCTCCCTTTTGGAATTTGTGGGTGTCATCCGACCACATGAATTGATATTCCTGTCCGTTATTATTGAACTCGATAGCTTCTTTAAAAGTGTATTGAAGCTTCTCACCATGCACTAAAAAATAAATCTTCCGAATTAGCAATTAGATTTCCTTTAGGATTGATAATTCTTACGTAAACGTTCTTTTTTCCCATCGCAGCCAAAGGATTGTCTGCAATCGTAAAGTTGATCTGAAGTTTATCAATACGTTTTGCACGGTTTTCATTTTCCAATGACCCGTTTCTTTTTTCTTCGATTCCTACAATATGAACATTAGAAACCTTAACTGAGGATGCTTTGGCAATCTTATCGCTCAGAACATTGCGTTCATTCACCAAAGATGCTGTTTTCGCTTCATTTTCTTTGACCTTTTCATTAAGTTCATTATTGGTTTCAGCCAACAATTGATTCTTGATTTTCAAGGCTGTAAAATCGTCCTTCATTTTAGATACCTGATCCTTCAATTGAGAAACCTCTAATTTGGCAGCCTCAATTTGTGGACCGGATATTTCATTTTTTTCGAGCCCTTTTCGTAAATCCTCAATTTTCTGACGAGCGGATTGCTCGGCAGATACCAATGCTGCTGTACTAGAAATGCCTTCAGATTTTATATTATCTAATTCCGCCTCAATACGATCTATTTCTATCTGTAAATTTTCTTTCTGTAGGGTAACTGTATATAGTTTCTCGCCAGAGGACTTATATTTTACATAAAAATATATGTTTGTAGCAAGCAGGGCTGCAATTGCAATTACGAAAAAGTAGATCTTAGAATTATCCCGCTTAACGACCGGGGCCGCTTGCGCTTCTCTAGATTCTATCTTGTTTACGTCTGTTTTCATTTTCCACCATCTCCATTGAAATGAATAGCCGGTGATAGACTAAACATTTACAAAATGAATATTTAATAATTATTTAATTTTCGAAAGCAAATATTGTTCCAACTTCCTGTTATTCAAAATAATTTAGAATGTCAAAGCCACCTTTTTTAAGGTATTCTTCCCTCTTCATTAATTTCAGGTCAGATAGAACCATTTCATTAACCAACATTTCTAAGTTGTATTTGGGAATCCAACCTAGTTTTGAATTTGCTTTGCTAGGATCGCCTATCAATAGATCAACTTCCGTTGGTCTATAATAGCTTGGGTCCACTTTTACAATGGTTTGACCTAGCTTTATCTTATCGGGATCAAGTCCCAACTCTTTTACTCTTTCAATATCAACATCGATGATAACGCCCTTTTCAGCCTCCGCTTTCCCTGAAAACTCAACCGAAATACCTAGCTCTCCAAAAGCCATACGAACAAATTCACGAACTGTGGTCGTTACCCCAGTAGCTATGACAAAGTCCTCAGCCTTTTCTTGTTGCAATATTAACCACATAGCCTCCACATAATCCTTCGCATGCCCCCAATCACGCTGTGCTGACAAATTCCCTAAATAGAGCTTATCCTGTAAGCCCAACGCTATTTTAGCAGCAGCTCTCGTAATCTTACGAGTAACGAAAGTCTCCCCTCTAACTGGACTCTCATGGTTAAATAATATGCCGTTGCAAGCATACATATGATATGCTTCGCGATAATTCACCGTAATCCAATACCCATAAAGTTTTGCAACAGCATAAGGACTCCGAGGATAAAATGGAGTGGTTTCACTCTGTGGCACCTGTTGTACCAAGCCATATAGTTCTGATGTAGAAGCTTGATAGATTTTTGTATGCTCTGTTAACCCTAATAGTCTAACAGCTTCCAATATGCGTAATGTACCTAAACCATCAGCATTCGCAGTATATTCTGGAGTATCAAAACTTACTTTAACATGTGATTGAGCCGCAAGATTATAAATTTCGTGGGGTTTTGTTTCTTGGATAATACGAATGAGATTCGTGGAATCTGTTAAATCCCCATAATGTAGCACAAAATTGCGCCCCAAATTCATGTGGATCTTGGTATAGGTGGTCTATACGGTCGGTATTGAACAATGAACTTCTTCTTTTCAACCCATGGACTATATATCCTTTTTTCAATAAAAATTCCGCTAAATATGCTCCATCCTGACCGGTTATCCCAGTAATAAGAGCAACTTTCTTGCTTTCCTGACTCATTCTAATTGTTATAACATGACAAATATAGAGATTTCAGACAAACGATTGAGAAAAACGTGCAGGAATCATCCACAAAAAAAGCCGTAGAAGATTCTACGGCTTAAATTCAAAAATTCTTCAGCTCAATTATTCTCCAGCTCTGCTGAACTTCAACACTAAGTTTCCTGTACCTTCATTCAATTCAACCGGCAAGCGCATCTCTAAGGAGTTTTCATCAGCATACGATAAATCTAAGCGGTATCCGCTAGTTACGTTCGATGCTTTGTCGCCAGCGTAGATTTTCTTGAATTGGAAAGATGGTTGGCCTCCAGTTTTACCTGGATTAAAGATCGACCAAACAATGGTACGAACAGTTCCACTTGCACATAAATTGCCATCAGCATTAAAGGTAATGCTTCCTCTTTGATTTCCCCCAGGCAAATCCCATCTTGATCCGATGAAACAGTCTACCGGAGCTTCATCAAACATATTTTTCACAGTATAGCTGCTAGGAATGTTTTCACGAGTCACCGAATTTAAAATCCATGTGCCTTTAACTCCAGAACGCCATTGAGATGCCGAAGGTCCCTGTGCAGATGTTGTACCTGAATCAGAACCGCCTGTAGTACCTTTCCTAGGTGCTCCACAACTACCTAATACTAACAATGCTGTTAATAAAGATAAAAACGAAATAATACGTTTATGCATATTACAAAGTTTAAAATAGTATAATAAATGTATATTAGTAAACAAAAAATTCAATTTTCATTGATGAACAACACTTCCAAAAATCATACCATAAGCAAAATTGTTGCAAAGGCCATACTGCGTTTGGTAATGATTATTTTAATCGTCGGTATTGCATTCTCCTTTAGCAAAGATGCTAATTTACTAGAAAATATCTCTTTAAATTTCCAAACAAATGGGCTATATTTGCACCCATTTCCCTTTTCCTCATCTTTATCATTTTGATGTTCATGATGTTAAAGGAAAAATACAATAGAATAGACTACAATTGGTTATTTAGTTTATGTGGAGGATTCTTATTGGTTTACCTGATATTGTTTTACTCCAGAGTATACCCTTTGTTATAAGTAAATAGAGTAAATGGAAAAATCAAAAATCTGGGATATCCTCAAAAACATCCTGAAGGTGCTCATCACATTGGCAGCACTGTACTGGGTTTCTACTAAAATATCCCTAGGAGAACTTACAGAAGCGCTTAAAAATAGCAACTTTCTATATCTGTTCTTTGCTTTGCTGGCATATATATGTTCCATCCTAGTCGCATCATCGCGCCTTAACTCCTTCTTTGCTGCAATCGGATTAAAATTAACAGAACGATATAATTTCAGATTATACCAATTAGGGCTCCTCTATAATTTCTTTTTGCCCGGAGGTATTGGAGGGGGACGGATACAAAATCTTCTTCTTGAAAAAGAATTTTCAGATCTCCAGAAGAAAAGTTCTTGGCGCGGTGTTTTTTGATAGACTTTCGGGGTTATGGGCATTGGCAATAATTATTGGTGCATTGGTTATTTTTATGCCGAGATTTGCTATCCCAAATTCAGTGACAATCGCCATATTAGCGGTCGGAACAATAAGCTATCTCTATGTCCTAAGGTTATTCTTCAAGCAGTTTCTCAAAAACTTTATTACCACACATTTTAAAGCGCTTTGTGTACAGGGATTCCAAACTTTGGCCGCAATTTTCATCCTCTATTCCATGAATTTTGACGGTAAGTTCTCGCCGTACCTATTGATATTTATGGTTTCCTCTTTAGTGGCTATTGTCCCATCTATCGGTGGAGCAATTGGACTTAGAGAAACCGTGATATTTACCTTGGCAACTTATTTAAAATTAGATCAGCATATCGCTGTGACAATTAGTTTAATATTTTATATCATTTCTCTATTGGTTGCTTCAAGTGGAGTTTATTATATCTTCAGACCGCAAAGACTAGGGGGCTGATAAACTTCCTTCGGCAAAAGAAGTAGAAGAAGAAATTGACAAAGAAGAAGAAGAATAATGGCGAATATTGTTATTACAGGAGCAAGCAGTGGAATCGGTTTTGAAGCTGTATTGGATTTAACTGCAAATAAAGAACATAAGGTTATTGCTTTAGCAAGATCTGCAGATAAATTGAGAAATTACATGAGATAGCATCCTCACTAAATCATGATGGCGGAACCCTCTATCCTGCTCAATTTGATATTGTGTTTGATAATTATCCTGAATCTTTGGTCCCTTTTATTAAATCAAAGTTTGATAAAGTGGATATACTGATCAATAATGCGGGAGCACTGATAAACAAACCTTTTATGGAAACAACCATGGAAGATGTATCGCAGATGTTTCAGTCCAATTTATTGGGACATATACAAATGATTCAGCATATTGTACCCTTGATGACTGAAGGTGGACATATTGTTAATATCAGTAGTATGGGTGGTTTTCAAGGATCATCAAAATTCCCGGGCCTGTCTGCTTATTCTTCAAGCAAAGGTGCTTTAGGTATTTTAACAGAATGTTTGGCCGAAGAATTTAAAGATAAAAACATACAGGTCAATTGCTTAGCTCTTGGATCTTCACAAACAGAAATGTTCGAAGCAGCCTTTCCAGGAATAGAAGCAGGTACATTAGCTTTTGAAATGGGTAGATATGTAGCCGAATTTGCCCAAAATGGCAACAAATTTTATAATGGAAAAATATTGCCCGTAGCAAACACAACACCCTAAAAAATAGAGACTTAAAGAATAAATAGCAAATGCCAGTAATTTAAAAATTACTGGCATTTGCTATTTATTAAGCATACGTTAAGTTACTTAATTAAATAATTGCTGTTTTTTCACCTTAAATTTTTAACAATAAAATAAATAAAAATTGATTTTTTTATATATTTATCATCATAAAAATACCTAATTAGGAGTTAGAATCGCTCCTTATATGAAAACAATATTACTAACCGAAACAAACTATTTATGAAAAGCAAACTGTTATTTTTCATAACGTTTTGTCTGCTGCACTTCGTTGCTACAGCACAAGACCAAACAATCTCTGGGACAGTTACAGATGCTGTTACCAATCAGCCCATTGCCGGCGTGACAATCCGAGCCGTAGGCAGTAGTTCTGCTGCACAGTCGGACGCTAACGGAAACTATGAAATCGGGCTGAACTCTAACATTAAAGCCCTGTACTTTACCTTCGTAGGGTACACCACTCAACAAGTGAGTATAAACAACAGAAGTAAAATTGACATTCAACTTGTCTCTACGGCTTCGGATTTAGATGAAATCGTTGTTGTTGGTTACGGTACTCAGATGAAAAAGGACATGACCGGTTCTTTCTCTAACATTAAAATGTCAGAATTAGAAGATGTCCCATTACAAACTGTTGAGAGCGCCTTGCAAGGACGTACACCAGGGGTATTTGTCAATACAAGTTCTGGAAAATTAGGACAAGCTCTTCAAATAAGAGTGAGAGGAATTTCCTCCATTACGGCTAGTTCTCAACCACTATACGTAATTGATGGTGTTCCAGTAATTTCAACTGCCATGGGAACATATGATGAGCCTGACAACCCATTATCAGCAATCAGCCCTGATGATATTGAAACATTAGATGTTTTGAAAGATGCCGCAGCAACAGCAATTTATGGGGCACGTGGATCTAACGGAGTAGTCTTGATCACTACTAAAAAAGGTAAAGCAGGAAGAACAAAAATTGACCTTGGATATTTTAATGGCTTTAGTGATCCAACAAAAAAAGGAGAATTCTTAAATGCAAGCCAATATAAAGAATTGTTGACCGCAGCGGTAACCAATGCTGGATATATTGGAGTGAATGCAGATTATCCAAGCATGAGTGAATTTTGGGCGGACTGGACAGGTACAGAAGACTGGGACAAAAATTATAATTCAAATTGGGTTGATGAAGGGTTAAGAAGAGGAGGAAATCAGCAGGTCAGCCTTAGTATTTCCGGTGGTGATGCAAAAACAAGATTTGTAGCTTCTGGAAGCTATAACGATAATAAAGGTATTATTGTTGGAAACCGCTTCGTCAGAACCTCAGGAAGACTAGGTTTTGACCATTCTGCTAATTCTTGGTTAGACGTTGGTGGTACAATGAATATTAACAAAATTGACAATTACAGGGTAAGCAGTGATAACGCCTTCTCCAACCCATTGCAATTGAATGCTCTACCTCCTATCCAACCAATTAGGGATGAAAATGGTGAACTTTATAATTATACAGTTTATTACAACAATTTAATTGATCTTGAAAACGGTAAAAACTTATCTAATACTTACCGAACCTTTGCAACAGTATATGGAAATGCTAAAATTACCCCTGATTTAGTGTTCAGAACGGAGTACGGGATGGACTTCCAAAATTTGGAAGAAGAAATATATTTAGGATCTAGAACACAAGATGGTGGTGATGTGGGAGGATATTCATGGAATTACCAAGCAAGATCTATAAACTTCAACACCAACAATACTTTAACTTATACCAAAACCTTCAACGATATCCATAATATAACTGCAATGGCAGGTATGGCATATCAAGAAGGTCAACTCAGATACAATATGGCGGAAGGAAAAAGCTTCCCTTCGGACTTGTTCACTAAAATAACGAGTGCTGCTATTAAATCTGATGCTAGTTCTTCTGAATCGAGATTCTCATTTCTTTCCTATTTTGCCAGAGCAAATTATAAATTGAAAAACCGATACTTATTCGAAGCAACATTTAGAATTGATGGTTCGTCTAGGTTTGGTCGCGATTCTCAATACGGAACTTTCCCTGCAGCATCTGTGGGCTGGGTAGTATCGGAAGAAGAATTCTTAAAAGGAAATCCTACTCTTTCATTTTTGAAATTAAGAGCTAGTTATGGTAATACAGGTAATGCTGAAATTGGAAACTTTGCCTCTAGAACATTATATACTGGTGCCAACTATGCAGGTATTCCAGGTACTGTTCCTCTGAATCTTGGGGATGGAGAATTAACTTGGGAAAATACCGCCGCAAGCAACTATGGTATTGATTTCGGATTGTTCAATGACCGATTATCTGGTACAGTTGAAGCTTATTTTAAAAAGACAACAGACTTATTATTAAATGTGCCTATTGAATCTACAAGCGGATTTACTACCATTCTTACCAATGTGGGTGATATGTCGAATAAAGGAATGGAATTCACGTTGAATTCTAAGAATTTTGTAGGAGAATTTAAATGGAGCACATCATTTAACCTTTCATTCAATAAAAACAAAATCCTAAAACTTGTTGATGGTCAACCAATTTATCCAGGTGGAAGGTATTTAGGCAGACTTGAGGAAGGTAAGCCTTATGGATTTTTCTACGGCAAAGCTTATGCTGGTGTTGATACAGAAAATGGTGATGCCCTTTATTATCTTGATGATACAAAAACAACTACTACAAATTCATATTCAGAAGCAGCAGACCAATTTATTGGAGACCCTAATCCAAAATTCTATGGTGGCTTCGGCAATACATTCTCTTACAAAGCATTCGATCTAGCAATTCAGACACAATTTGTTTATGGAAATGATATTTACAATGCAGCAGGAGGATTCCAATCTACTAACGGAGATTATTTTGATAACCAAACTTTAGATCAAATGGATTATTGGAAGAACCCTGGAGATGTGACCATGATCCCTCAACCTAGGTTTGATGAAGCAAACGGAACTAGACCTTCTTCTAGATATGTTCAGGATGGATCGTATTTCCGTATTAAAAACGTAGTTCTTGGCTATAATCTACCAAATAGTATTGCGAGTAAAGCATACATGCAATCAGCCAGAGTTTATGTATCTGCGACAAATTTATTGACCTTCACCAAATACAATGGTTATGATCCAGAAATAAACACCACGTTTGCTGGAGCATATCAATTAGGAACAGATTTTTATACTGCTCCACAACCAAGAATGGTCACTTTTGGAATCAATATAGGTTTTTAATTTTCTAAGCGATTAATCATGAATTTAACAAAATATATAATTATCCCCGCAGTAGCAGTCGCACTGACAATGGGATCTTGTGGAAATAAATTAGATATAGAACCAGTTGATAATATATCTAGTGAAATAGCGCTGTCAACCCCTGCAGATATTAACAACGCATTAATAGGTGCTTACACTGTCATAGCCAATGGTGCCCTATATGGAAATAACCTGGTTTTGC
Organism: Sphingobacterium daejeonense; assembly: GCF_901472535.1. Taxonomy (NCBI): domain Bacteria; kingdom Pseudomonadati; phylum Bacteroidota; class Sphingobacteriia; order Sphingobacteriales; family Sphingobacteriaceae; genus Sphingobacterium; species Sphingobacterium daejeonense. Next base: position 3,946,263 of record NZ_LR590470.1, read on the forward strand.
TACCAGATATTTATGCGAGCCCGGGTTATGTAAACTGGACAGGAACTTTCTCAACTTTTCGAGACATATCTAACCAAAACATCATTGCTACAAATGAAGACGTCACTCGAACTTGGACAAATGCTTATAAAGCAATTAATATCGCAAACACTGTATTGGAGTCTTTAGATATCATAACAGATGAAGCCCAAAAAGCAGAGATCGAAGGAAAAGCTTTGTTCATCAGAGGTATCATGTACTTTGAACTTGTGAGATTGTATGGCTTACCGTATGAAACGGGGAACGCGAGTACAAACTTAGGGGTGCCAATCACAACCAAAGCTGTGAAAAAATTGGATGATATCATTAAAGGAATCACCAGAAACACCGTTGCGGAAACATATACCCAAGCAGAAAATGACCTCTTAGCTTCAATCTCAAATTTAGGAGATTTACCAGGAGATCTTGCAGCTGCGCAAGGAATGCTCGCAAGGCTATACTTACAACAAGGCAAATATGATAAAGCTAGAGATTTGGCTAATACAATCATTGAAAGTGGAGACTATGATTTGGCAACCAATTTAGAAACACCTTTCAGAACTCCTAATTCTTCAGAAGGTGTATTCGAAATTCAACAAAGCGAACAAAGTAACGCCGGATCTTCAAATGATGGATTAGCAACATTTTACTCCAGCTATACTAATGCGACAGGTGGTAAAGTTGGTCGTGGTGATGTAAGCATTATTCCTGCATTCTATAACTCTTATGCGACTACTGACAAACGAAGAACTCAGATGATTTATGAAGGAAATGGAGCTAAAACTGGACTGTTTACCAGGAAATGGTACAATTATTTCGACAATATTCCTGTCGTAAGATTGACAGAACTTTACCTGACTCGTGCTGAATGTAACTCACGGTTAAGAACAAGCACAGGTGACTCGCCATTAAATGACATAAATAAATTACGCACCCGAGCTGGGATTGATGCATTATCTTCTGTAACTTTGGCCGATATTTTGACAGAAAGGGATAAGGAATTAGCTTTTGAAGGCTATAAAATCCATGACCTGAAGAGAACTAAAAGAAATGTGGGAACGTATGCATATAATGCTGACGAACTTGTATTCCCGATTCCTTACCGTGAAATCTCTGTAAACCCTGCCTTAAAACAAAATGAAGGCTATGGTCAATAGAATATTATCTAAGAGAATAATTCGCCAATCGGCAATTATCATATAAACAGCAAGCATGATCCGCTCCAATTAATTTGGAGCGGATTTTTTTATTACAATGTTTTGATCCAGCTAACGATATCCCTCATTAGCTCTGGATTCACTGTTTCTTCGATTTCTGAATACTCACCCACTGCCCCTGTTTTAGCATGCTGAAACAAGTGATTAAAGGTTGGGTAAACTTTGGATTCAGCTTTTTTATTTTTTGGAAGGTTCTTCATCAGACTTTCCATGTTCTGAACTGCCGGAACCTGAACATCCTTGCCACCAAAAGCAGCAAATATCGGAATCTTAATTTTTTTGATAAATGGTATAGGATCAATTTTTATAAAATGACGGAACCATGGAGTAACCAATGCGCCGATTTGATCAGCACTCTCTAAATTCTGGCTACCTTTAACCGACTTCATATTCTCGCGGATAGCATCAAAAGCCTTAGCACTAGGAAGGTCTGAACCCATGATTTCATAGTTCTTCTTGATCATTGCCAATTCCTCTTTTGAAATTGATAACCCCTGCGATTTCATCACCGCTTCATTTTGCAATAACATCAAGGAATCCATTGGAATCATTGGACCTGCTAAAGTAACGATGAAGTTAAGTCCTGAAGCCTGCTGACCTGCTAATATCGTTGCTATCAATCCTCCCTCACTATGACCTATAATACCTACTTTCATAGGATCTACCTGTGGCTGTTTCCTTAGAAAATTTACAGCAGCCAAAGCATCTTTTCCAAAATCAGCAGTAGTACCCTTACTGAAATCGCCTGTAGATTTATTGATACCCCTATCATCATAGCGTAGAACTACAATGTTGTTCTTTGTCAAATAATCAGCCAATACCTTAAATGGCTCATGCCCCATCAATGTCTCATTCCGATCCTGAGGACCACTCCCAGAAACTAACACCACTGCAGGATATTTACCAGCCTCTTTTGGTTTAGTAATAGTTCCCGCAAGCGTAACCTTATCAATCGTATTTTCAAAATTCACATCTACCGTATCATATGAATATGGAGGATTCACGCGTTGACTTCTTTTCATGGAAGAAGCTTTTTGAGCTTGTGCTTCAGTTAATTTGTTCAGTATCAAATCCACCTTGAGCCCTCCCTGTTGAAATTTTCCATCAATTGAATTTCTGTCTGCACTGATCTTGCCTGCATATTTAATCCCAAGGTTCTTCATCTCCAAAAAAATGGAATCACCTTCAGATACAATACTGGTCAATGGGAATTTATTCGTTGATTGTTTTGGACTTTGCATTGTCCCTTCCCATTCACCATTATATTTGAGCCCAAATATTAAGGGCATTTCCATACCTGAAACTTTCAAATCTCCTTTCCAATTCCCTTCAAAGGATTGAGTAAACCCCATGGTGCATGAACACAATAATATTAATGCTAAAAAATAACTCTTCATAAACTTATAAATAAGGATAAATAATCTTAAAAACCATATCTAAAACCAATGTCAATAAAACGATGGCAATAGTATGAACTAACCTTTTACTGTTAATGGCAATTTTCATTCCTACCACCAATAAGTGAAAGAAATAATACAATAATAAAAATACCCAATAAACCACTAATCGTAAGAATAATCAGGTTTCTGGTATCCATCTTAATATTCTTGATATTTCCATTTCGAGCTCTTTAACCATAGAATTACTAACTTCCATCGTAAATGGATTCATGGTTATCAAAACCACTATGATCAGCGCTAACTGAGCAATCAGAACAGCAATCAATACATCTATAAATCTGGTTTTTGAATATACAATTTTGCCATAGGCGAACATACACAGTGTCAAGCCTGCCGTATTAATGGTACCATTCAATAAGCACCTCCAATATTCTTTCGGTTCTGACTTATGCAAATGAATAATTCCATCATTGATAAAGTGTAGAAAATAACTCAACACACTCATCAAGAAAAAACCTATAGCGCCAATAATTAACAATTTTTCGCTGGTAACATCCTCAAATGGATTGATAAGGACATTCATAAAATCTCTAGAACTCATCTTTATATGGTTTATATTGGTTTATAATCTTTTGGACCTCTTCAGGTTTTTGTGTTCCAATCAATATTTTGCTACTATCTTTTAGAACTAATTGTAAACCTTGATTTCCTTTTGCAGTCATTGCTCTTCCATCTTTGCCAAACCGATAACCCCAACCACCAAAATCTGAAATACCATAAGTTCTTACATAAGCATATGAAACTGTATCCCAAGGTATAAACTTTTTCCAAACGAAAGGGTATAAACACAATATAAATACCTTCTGATGTATAATTAGTCTTTAGCCGTAATAACATTAAACCAATTAAAACAATTCCAGTAATAATAATCGCAGGATTTTTAAGTATCCCAATAGGATTGTTTATGTCTTGATAAACCTGATAACCAAAAATAGGCAGGATGATCAACAATAGCCATAAGGCAAACATATTCTGAGACTCTCTAAAACTTGTCATGTTTAAGTAGTTTGAAGTGATTTAACTTTATGGATTAGATCATCCAATTTATTGCGGACTGTAGGATAACTCTTACCCATCTTGCTGGCCATCTCTTTCAAACTTCCAGAATTCAAAAGAAATTCTATGATGAATTCTTGCTCTTCGGGTTCCAGTCGCATCAAAAGTGGAAAATTAAACTTTCCAGCGACCTCGGTTTCACAGCTATCGCAACGTAATTTAACAACCGTCAATTCATTATTACATGCTGGACATTGAATAGGAAACTTCATATTATAAAATATTATATTAATAAAATTAAACAATACTTTAATAATATTAAAATTATTATCAATATTTATTAGGAAAGGAATTGTTGAATGCTAAGAAATATTCTTATTTGTATATTTGCACAATTTAATTAAGAAATGAGAAAGATATTAGGATTTATCCTTACCCCCATATTTTATATTTGCTTTGTATTATCATTGTTGATTTTTCATCCTATTCAATGGTTATGCCTAAAGATTGGAGGTTATTCTGCACACAAGAAAAGTGTGGATATTTTAAACGGATTTTTGGTTGCCTGTAATTACATTCTTTTCAATAGAACACAATTTATTGACAATAAAAATATCCCTGTTGGAAAACCTATCGTATTTATTGCCAATCACCAAAGCACATATGATATTCCACCGTTAATCTACTTTCTAAGAAGATTCCATGGAAAATTTATTTCCAAAATTGAATTGATGACTGCAAATATTCCAAGTATTTCATTTAATCTAAAGCATGGAGGTGCTGCTAATATTGACAGGAAGGATCCAAAGCAATCGATCGCTGAAATTCTAACATTAGCAAACAACATGAAGAAAAACAATTGGTCAGCTTTTATCTTCCCGGAAGGGACTAGAACAAAAACCGGCAAAATGAAAGCATTTTCGGTTGGAGGAATTGCAACGCTGTTAAAGAAAAATCCCGATGCGCTAGTTGTCCCAATCGCGATAAATGGTTCTTATAAAATGGTACAATGGGGAGTGTTTCCTTTAAGACCATTCACTCATATGTCTTGGGAAGTTTTGGACCCAATCGATACAAAGGGCTTAAATGCAGAAGAAATTGTGAAAAAAAGCAGAAGATCTAATCCGTCAAAAAGTTAAAGAAGAAAACTTCTAGTTTATTTGACAGTCCTTCCCTTCCAGTCATATTTCCCAATGTTTCCAATTATTCCAATGTAAACTAGATACAGCGAATGGATTACCGACAAGAAAGGTAAATTCCATAACAATTCGCGACGTCCTACAAAAGAAACAATCGGATATAAAAAGGCAAGCTCTACCCCTATCTTCATTAATAAGGAGATAATTACCAATTCGCTGGCTTCAAAGATTCCAAACAATAAGAAAATAAGACTCAATAATAAAGACAGGTTGAACAACCAAATACAAACACCCAGCACAACGACCTTTTTGTCCTTGTACTTGGTACTTTTGGATGCCCAACGCTTTCTCTGGCTCAGGAAAGATTTAAGGTTTTCTTTTGCATCTGTATAGACAACTGCTTCTCTAGATTTACAGAAACCAATACGGTCGGCATATTTTTCAGCAACCTTGTGCAACAATAATTCATCATCGCCAGACGCCAATTCATCGATACCATTAAATCCCCCCATTTCAAAAAACAAGGATTTCCTATAAGCTAGGTTTGCTCCATTGCATGTTGTTGGGTTCCCGTTACCAATACCAGCAGCACCCAAGCCTATAAGATATAAGAATTCTAAGGTCTGTAATTTCTCAAAATAGGACTTCTCCTCATCATAGCACACGGGTGACGATACCATCAATTTATTGTGGAGTTCCATATATTGAATGATACTGAGCAACCATTGTGATCCCATCCGACAATCTGCATCTGTAGTGACGATAATTTCTCCCGAAGATTCATTAATCGCTCGATTGATAGCAAATTTCTTATAAGAATTGAGTTTGTTGCCCTCATCCAAGGTGATTAATTTCACTCCTTTATCTGCATAGCTCTCTACAATCTCTCCAGTCCTGTCAGTAGAATGGTCATCAACAACAATAATCTCCAATAGTTCCTTAGGATATTGCTGAGCAACAATATTATCCAACGTTTTCCCGATATTATGTTCCTCATTTCTTGCAGCAATAATCACTGTAACCTTAGAAATAGGCATCTTGGAATGATTAGTAAAATATGGCAATTTCATCCCAACCATTGCGCATATAAAGTACCAAGACCACATAGACCATGGTCATGATAAACAGAAAAAAACTAAGATTTATTATCACTGATGTAATTCACGTTAAAAACAAAAAATGCTCCTATGATTGCAGGGAATATCAAATTAACAAACCAAACACAGGACACAATCGCCATTACTGCAATTTCTTGCGTAGTAATATAAGCATACAAATTGCTAGCCACAAAAACTACGAACACTAAAGTCAAAAATATCTAAAGAAGGGAACGGCAGATTGAATAAAAAACATAATAAATATCATTAATACCATAGAAACAATTGGCAAGTCCGGCAAAATGACCAGCATCAAAATGATATATTGTGAGGTAAAAATCGCAAAACGAAATGCTGACAAGAATAGAACATATGCTAACTCCCTAACCGAAAAATCCTCCAATACCGCAAAGAACGGCTTTATTTTCTGTAAGAACTTAACCTTGCCAACTAAATAATCAACCCAAGAAACATTTGAAATATAGGATTACAAAAGCTAGAGCATAAATCACGGCAATAATCCATATACCAAAATCGACGGAGGACGGGGTATCAATAAACGTAGTGATAAACCAAGCGATGCTCAAAGAACCAAACACACTGGTAAGTACTAATTGAGCAAACAACCCAACTCCCATCGCAACAGCACCAGTAGCTCGATTTTCCGGCTTCAACACCATTACCCTACCGCCATATTCACCGATTCGGTTTGGTGTGAATATAGCCCAAGTAAGTCCGCAAAAAACAGATTTAGTAGCCTTCCAAATGCTTAGTTTCTCGATCCTGCGACTCAAGAACCGCCATTTGATGACTTCCAAAAACCAATTCATGAACATCAGCAGTACCACAGCAAATAAGATCAAACGAATAGTCAACGGATCGATTTGATGAATTAAATGTTCAAATTCTATCAAATTCTTCTGATTGTTAACCTTTGTAACAACAAACCACATTGCTAATGCAACGATGGCTATTTTTATCAGTAGATTGAGATATTTACGCTGTGTCTGTGTCAACTTTTATTTATGAAAGCACAATTTTAACAATTTTTTAATAAATAACCGTTTTTAGTGGGCAATGTTTAGAAAAATCGTATTATTGCACTATGCAAAAAGGAACCAGCAAAAGAGCGGATAATATTGGGGATAGACCCCGGCACAGTGGTTTTAGGATATGGTATCCTAAAGGAAGTGAACAAAAAAATCTCGCTGATCACGCTGGGAGTTATAAAAATGGGGCATTTGGACGATCATGGTCTTAAGCTTCAGCGCATATTCAAAAAAACGAGTGCTCTGATTGCTGAGTATAACCCTGATTGCGTGCTTTGGAAGCTCCTTTCTACGGCAAAAACATTCAAGTGATGCTAAAACTCGGACGTGCACAGGGTGTTGCAATGGCCGCCGCGCTGAACGCAGACATCCCAATCTTTGAATACTCTCCGAGAAAAATCAAACAATCTGTTACCGGTAATGGAAACGCCAGCAAAGAACAGGTCGCAGCCATGTTACAAACTCTCCTCTCATTTAAAGAAACACCCGAGTTCCTGGACGCAACAGATGGCTTGGCCGTAGCAGTATGCCATGCATTCCAACAAAATCAATCAACAGGTGGAAAAAACTACTCTGGATGGGAAGCATTCGTAAAAGATAACCAGAAAAGAATCCGTTAAAGCTGAACCTGCCGGATTACATTTTTGACATTGAGCTCAATTATATCTGTCATCGAATGGCAATGGTAGTATTTTTCATTATTATAGTATTTTGCATAGCCATCACGAAGTCGCTCGATATTCTCTTTGGTGGATAATATCTGGGTCTTGGAAGCATCTCTGAGATCTTTAATACGGTGCCTTTCACTTCGAACCCGATGAACAATCGAAGAACGCTCTTCTTGTTGATACTGTAAGACGGTCTTCTCATTCAAATGCTCCATAGATAGTTTCACGTAAGGTAGATTCTCCTTGAAGAATTGAGGCATATAAACTTTTATATTACCTTCATAAAACTGTTGGTCGAAATCAATTGCCCTAATCCGAAACTGAAAATCATCAAAAATCAGGAGTGATCTGCATAACAAAGTTATAAGCCCGCATATCTCCCAACATCGATATAATGCATCGCTCATTGAACTTTACAAATTCCTTGGCAATCCTGGTCTGATTATAATCCGGAGTTTCCATACGGGTTTTGGCAAAGGTGTCTCCAGGGATGCCGACAATATGCTCCTCTACAAGGGTATCCTTATCATATATATAATTGACTTGATTTGGAGAAACAATCTCTTCGAGCTCCAATCCATATATCCGCGAAGCATCTGCCTGTTTGATATAAAAATAATCATAAACGTCATTCAGTCGATTGACAATCTTGACACGAAAAGGATGGGTATTTCCAAAAGCACAGAATTCAATTTTCTCAATAACCTTATGCTGGACTATTCTGGTATTACCGGAAGCTTTTAATTGGGCATAGACAATTTTCAATTGATCATAGAGTACATCTTGGATATGTGGCGGATATAAGGGAATTTCCCAAAGAGTATCATTTCCAAATTTATCCAGTGAAGGGATGGTTTCTTGGAAACTCAGCAAATCAAAGTAAGATAATGGCAGCTTAGCATCTCGCTGATAAGCCTTTAGATATTTCAACAAGCCTGGTCCAACTGGAAAAATCGGTTTTTTCCTTGAAATCTTTACATCATCTTCTTTCATAACACTCCAATGTGATTAAAAACTAAAGTACGAAAAATAGTTGTTGTATACAGCAATGTAAAAATGTTAAAAAAAATGACATAAATTTACAATTGATTATTATAATCACAATAATTGTTATTATTTTTGAAAAAATTAGAAAATAAGAATTATTATTTGAAAGGCTTATAAATGGAAGAAGCTCCCCGGGCGAGGAGCTTCTACGCTAACCAATTATAAACCTATGTTATTTTGAGGGAAGTAACATGCAAACATTGTAATGTTTTAACATGTTTGTTGATACAAATTTAATTTTTATACCAAATAAATTAAAATTTATTTGATTTTTTTAGATATTTTTAAAAAACACAAGACAAATAAACAGATAAATACCATTTTTATGGAAAAAAACTATTCAAATTACGATTTAGACAACCTAGATGTTCAAATTTTATCCATTTTAATGGAAGATGCCTCAATTCCCTATACTGAAATTGCAAAAAAACTAATAGTTTCTGGTGGAACTATCCATGTTCGCATGAAAAAAATGGAAGAATTGGGAATAATTAGAGGTTCAAACTTAATTATCAACCCTCAAAAGGTTGGATTTGACATCACAGCCTTCTTAGGAATCTATTTAGAGAAAGGTTCTCAGTATTCTGACGCCGTAGAACAGCTAAGACAAGTAAAAGAAGTAGTAGAATTACACTATTGTACGGGTCAATATAGTATGTTCGCTAAGATTATCTGCAAAGATACATCACACTTACGTAAGGTATTGAACGAAGATATTCAAGGTTTGAAAGGAATTCAGCGTACAGAAACCATAATTTCCTTAGAAGAGAGCATCAAAAGACAAATCACACTATAAAAAAAAGCGGGCAATGCCCGCTTTTTTTTCTTATTATCTATTTTTTTTAGATTATTCCCCCCAAAAGATCGATATAATATCGAATTCCTGCTCCAATTTCATCCACATATATAAATTCATCTGCAGAATGGGACCTCGCAGAGTCACCAGGGCCAGTTTTTATAGATGGAATCGATAAAATCGCTTGATCACTCATCGTCGGACTACCATACAATTCTTTACCCAATGAAATTCCTGACAAAACTATCGGATGATCGATAGAAATAGATGATGGATTCAAACGAGTAGAACGTGCTTCCACATTCGATCTCACATTTTCTTTAATAATTTCCAGTACTTCGAGATTGGTATAAACATCGGTAGTCCTTACATCAACAACAAACTTACAACTGGCAGGCACAACATTGTGCTGAGAACCCGCTTCTATCATCGTAACGCTCATCTTAACCGGACCTAAAAATTCTGATTTCTTCGGGAACTCAAAAGTATTGAACCAATTGATATCCTTAATTGCTTTATAAATAGCATTATCACCCTCTTCCCTGGCAGCATGGCCTGATACTCCTATTGCTTCGCAGTCCAATACCATCAATCCTTTCTCAGCAACAGCCAAGTTCAGAAGCGTTGGCTCACCAATAATGGCAAATTCGCATGGCTTGACATGCTTATATGCCTCTTCCAATCCTCCTTTGCCAGAAACCTCCTCTTCAGCAGATGCTATCAAACACAAATTGAAAGGCAAGTCCTCCCGATCGTAATAATACCGGAAACAAGCAATTAGGGAAACTAGACATCCTCCAGCATCATTACTCCCTAAGCCATATAGCTTACCATCTTCAATTACTGGAAAATACGGATCCTTTAGATATCCTGGATTAGGTTTCACCGTATCATGATGTGAGTTTAAAAGAATAAATGGCTTAGCATCATCAACAAACTTATTGTATGCTATCACATTATTCCCAACCCTCTCGGTTCTGATTCCTTTTGAACTTAGGAATTCCTCTAATATCTGAGCTGTTTGATCTTCTTCTCTACTGAAAGATTGAATCGTAATCAATCGTTTCAGAAGAACTGTACTATCATCAATTAAATGCTCAATATTAGTCATTGTATAAACCTCCTGCTTTTTTTGCAGACAATTTAATTCCCTTGATGAATGCAGAACTGAAACCATTGTGTTCCATTTCGTTCAGTCCAGCAATTGTACATCCTTTTGGAGATGTCACCTTATCAATTTCACTTTCAGGATGGCTTTCCATTTGGAGCAATAGATCTGCTGCTCCTTTAGCGGTTTGTATTGCCATCTTTAAAGCATCATGCGCATGAAAACCAATCTCTACACCACCTTGTGAGGCAGCACGAATACTGCGCAAGAAAAAGGCAATCCCACAGGCACACAATGCCGTAGCTGAAGTCATCAGGTCCTCATTGATAACTACAACAGATCCTACGGATTCGAAGATTTTAGAAACTTCGTTTACCTTTCCCTCTGCTGCACTGTCCGTAGCAATACAGGTCATGGACTGGCCAATAGCAATGGCCGTATTTGGCATTGCCCTGACCACAATTTTATCTTGACCCAATACTTCTTTGATATCATGGCAGGTAACGCCAGAAACTACCGAAATAACGGTCTGTGACGATGACAATACCGGAGCCAACTCATCCATTACCTTACGAATCTGCTGAGGCAAAATCGCTAGAACGATGAATTCTGCTTCTTTTATAGCCTCCGCATTTGAATCACTAACATTATAACCCTGTTCTTTTTCTTGAGAAAGGGACGCAAGGTTCTTCTTGTAATGGTAATTTCACCAGCTTTGCAATAATTTGACTTGACCAGGCCTTTAGCCAAGGATAATCCAATATTACCGCCTCCAATAATTGTTATCTTATTCATTTTATTTAGGTTTATGCAATCAAGCAAGTACCAAATTTCCTTTGCTGGAACAAATGCAGATTATTGGCATTACCAATATAGACATTGCTCACTCCCTTAGATATAGCATCAAATGCATTGAATAACTTAGGGATCATTCCATCATGGATGGTCTTACTTTCTTTAAGTCTTTCAAATTCTCCTGAACGTATAGTTTCGATGACAGAGTTTTCATTATCGATATCCAATAATACTCCATTTTTGTCAAAACAATAAATTAAAGATACTTCATATAATTTTGAAAGTGCAACTGCCAGCGAAGAAGCTATCGTATCAGCATTCGTATTCAGCAGTTGACCATTTCCATTGTGCGTAATCGCTGAAAAAACAGGAATAAATTCTGCTTCCAACAATTTTTTAATAGCTAAAGAATCTATAGAATCAGCTAGAATATCGCCAACGAAACCATAATCAATTTCTTTTACAGGTCTTTTGACTGCTTTAATCACGTTTGCATCTGCACCACATAAACCAATAGCATTGCAATTATATTTCTGCAAAGATGCTACTATGTTTTTATTGGTCAGTCCCGCATAAACCATGGTCACAACATCCAACATGGCAGCGTCCGTAATACGACGTCCTTCTACCAATTTGGCTTCAATGCCCATATCTGTTGCTATACGTGTTGCAATCTTGCCTCCACCATGAACCAAAATCTTACGCCCTGGCAAAGCTGAGAATTTCTCAAGAAAAGTTTGTAATTGATCAGGATTGTCTATGACATTTCCGCCAATCTTAATAATATTTAATACCGACATTATTATTTAAGCCTCCAAATCTTCTAACATTCTTTTCAACACCACCTGTGCTGCCCAAACCCTATTACTAGCTTCTTTGACAACTAATGAATTAGGTCCATCTAATATCTCCGAGGAAAGCTCTAAATCCCTTCTTACAGGCAGACAATGCATCACTTTAGCATCATTGGTCAGCTTAAGTTTTTCATTGTCCAAAAGCCAGTTTTCATTAACAGGATAAACTTCTCCATATTCTTTGAATGAAGACCAGTTCTTTACATAAACAAAATCAGCTCCATCCAATGCTTGGTCAAGATCTGTTGTTATGTTTGCACCATTTGTTAAAATCTTCAGACAATTCATATCCTGCAGGTTGAGCAATTGTAAAGTCTACCAATCCTTCTTCTTGTGCACGGCACATCCATTCTGAAAACGAATTAGGTACCGCCTGAGGCAAAGCCTTTACATGTGGTGCCCAAGCCAAGACAACTTTCGGCTTATCGGTCTTTTTATACTCCGTAATGGTAATCAGGTCCGTCAAACTCTGTAGCGGGTGTCTAGTTGCGCTTTCAAGTGAAACTACCGGCACGCCACAATATTTAATGAACTTGTTGAAATAGATCTTCCGAATAATCGGCATCTTTGTCCTTCAATGTCGGAAAAGATCGAAGGCCTAAGATATCACAATATTCCCCCATTACGGCTGCTGCCTCACGGATATGCTCTACTGTAGTACCGTTCATGATAACTCCATCCCGAGTTTCCAATGCCCAACCATCTTTGTCCATATTCATCACCATCACATTCATCCCTAAATTCATCCCTGCTTTCTGGGTACTCAAGCGAGTCCTTAAACTCGGATTAAGAAATACAAGACCCAACATCTTGTGCTTACCCAAATTCTCATCAGCATAAGGCTTGGATTTAATCTCTAACGCTTCAGAAACAATGTTTTTCAGATTATCTACGTCTGCAACGGAAAAAAACTTCTTCATTTAATCTTTATACTGTTTTATGCTTTTAATCTTTCATCAAAAGCAGTTAAAAATTGATCTGCAATCTCATTTGTTATGTTCAAGGCAGGCAATAACCTGATCACATTCGGTTTTGCTTCGCCTGTGAATATACGATTCTTAAGCAAAAGATCTTTCTTTACATGAGCCAACTCTGCAGGCAATTCAATACCAATCATTAAACCTCTACCTCTCACTTCTAAAACCTTATCGAATTTCTTAAGCTCATCAATCAAATATTGACCAACCTTGGACGCGTTTTCCATGAGGTTATCTTGTTTGATAATGTCAAGAACAGAAATTGCTGCCGCACATGCCAAATGGTTACCTCCGAATGTTGTACCCAACAACCAAATGAAGCTTTGAATTTTGGGGAAATAGAAATACCGCCAATTGGGAAACCATTGCCCATCCCTTTTGCCATAGAATATATATCTGCGTCTACTCCAGCATAATCATGAGAATAGAAGTTACCGGTCCGTCCATAACCACATTGAACAGAATCTGCGATAAACACAGAACCATATTGATCACATAAACTTCTGATCAATTTCAAGAACGGAATAGAAGCCTCACGAATACCACCGACACCCTGGATACCTTCAATAATAACAGCTGCAATTTCTTCACCATATTCATTGAAAGCTTTTTCCAAAGCTTCCTCATCATTAAATGGAAGGAATACGACATTGTCAGTCTCATTTACTGGAGCAACAATATTTGGGTTATCAGTAGCTGCAACAGCTAATGATGTACGGCCATGGAAAGATTTATTGAAAGCGATAATTTTCTTCCTTCCAGTATGGAATGAAGCTAATTTAAGAGCATTTTCGTTGGCTTCAGCACCGGAATTACACAAAAACAGAGTATAATCTTGTCGTCCTGAAACTTCGCCCAATTGCTTTGCTATTTGTTGTTGAATAGGAATCAATACAGAATTGGAATAAAATCCGATTTTGTTTAATTGATCAGTTAGGCTTTTTACATAATGTGGATGAGTATGTCCGATGGAAATTACAGCATGTCCACCGTATAGATCCAAATACTCATTGCCCTGTTCGTCCCATACTGTTGAGCCTAATGCTTTGACAATATTGATAGGGGTAACAGGATATACGTTAAATAGTTCCATGAAATGAAAAAAATATGCTAAAGTTTAGTAATAGTCAAATGTACAAATAAATATATAGCTGAACTTACTTAAAAAGTGTATAAAATAAAAAAGTCCTCTTGTTTAAGAGGACTTTTCTATGATTCGTTTAAAGATTATTCATCAACTTTTTTACCACCGTCTAAATCGGCTTTAAGTTTTTCTAATTCTTCGAATTTACCATCTGCAGCTAGTTGCGCTTGTTCAGCCCAAGTAGTTGGATCTGCAGTGTTAAAGTTAGAACCAGCTTCAGTTAAGATTTCTTTAACTTTCTCTGCATCAGTTTTAGCTAATTCAGCGTAAGTTGCGATACCAGCAGCTGCTAATACTTCTGCAATCTTAGGACCGATACCTTCAACGATTGTTAAATCATCGCCAGCTTTGTCAGCTTTTGCCTCTTTAGATTCAGCAGTTGAAGTAGCTTTCTTTTTAGAAGAACCGCGACGACGAGTAGTTTTCTTCTCAGCTTGAACAGTTTTACCGTAGATTTCGTTGTAATCAACTAATTCGATAAATGCCATTTCAGCGTTGTCACCTAAACGGTTTTCTAATTTAATGATACGAGTGTAACCTCCTGGACGAGATGCTACTTTTTCAGAAATCTCGCGGAACAAGATTGAAACTGCATCTTTGTCTTTCAAGTAAGCGAATACCGTACGACGTGAGTGAGTAGTGTCGTTTTTAGATTTTGTAATCAAAGGCTCAACATACGTACGTAATGCTTTAGCTTTAGCTAGAGTAGTTGTAATACGTTTGTGTTTGATCAATGAAGTCGCCATATTAGCTAACATCGCCTTACGGTGACTGTCAGTGCGGCCTAAGTGATTTACTTTTTTTCCGTGTCTCATTTTAGTTTTGATTTTGTGCGTACCGTTCTTTCTTTATGGAGTATTCCATATTCAAGAGGAATTACGCAACAGGTCGCTTATATTATTTTAATTATTATTCTTCGTCCAATTTGTATTTAGACAGGTTCATACCGAAAGATAAACCTTTAGATTTCACTAATTCTTGGATTTCGCTCAACGATTTTTTACCGAAGTTGCGGAATTTCAACATATCAGCTACGTCATAAGTTACTAATTCAGCCAAAGTGCGGATGTCAGCAGCTTTCAAACAGTTCAAAGCACGAACTGAAAGATCAAGATCCACTAATTCAGTTTTCAAGATTTTACGCATGTGTAAAATTTCCTCGTCTACTACTTTAGTTTCTTCTTTAGTTTGAGATTCTAACAACATGTTTTCGTCAGAGAACAACATGAAGTGTTGAATCAAGATTTTAGCTGCTTCTTTCAAAGCGTCTTCTGGATGAATAGAACCATCTGTAGAAATATCTAACAACAATTTCTCGTAGTCAGTTTTTTGTTCTACACGGTAGTTTTCAATGGTATATTTTACATTCTTAATTGGAGTGTAGATTGAATCAATCGCAATAACTCCAACAGGACCGTCAACCACTTTATTTTCTTCTGCATTAACGTATCCACGACCTTTTGCAACTGACAATTCAACTTCTACAGTTACTGAACTATCCATGTTACAGATGACCAAATCAGGATTCAATACAGTAAAATTATTGGAAAACTTCGTAATATCACCAGCTGTAAATTGATCTTGACCATTGATAACCACAAAGATTTTTTCGTTATCGCCCTGTTCACCACTTTTTTTGAAACGTACTTGTTTCAAGTTCAAGATGATCTCAGTAACGTCTTCTACTACACCTTTAATGGTAGAGAATTCGTGCGACACGCCTGAAAATCTTACCGACGTAATTGCATATCCTTCTAAAGAGGACAATAAAATACGGCGTAAAGCATTACCAATAGTAACTCCAAAACCTGGCTCTAGTGGACGAAATTCAAAGGTACCATCAAAATCAGTTGATTTCTGCATGATAACTTTATCCGGTCTTTGAAATGCTAAAATTGCCATTTATGTTCTTTTAAGTTTATTTACTATTTATGAAAACAACAACATGCACTTTTAGAAAAGGCATGTTGTTATTAATTATTATTTAGAGTACAACTCTACAATTAAGTTCTCTTTAATGTTTTCTGGAATATCAGCTCTTTCAGGGAAGTTAACAAACGTTCCTTGTAATTTGTCTGCATCCCAATCCAACCAGCTGAATTTGTTGATTTTTCTTCCAGCTACTGAAGTTACGATTGCCTCTAATGATTGAGAACGTTCGCGAACTGCAATAACATCACCTGGGCGGATACTGTATGATGGAATGTTAACAACTTGACCGTTAACAGTAATGTGCTTGTGCGAAACTAATTGACGAGCAGATGAACGTGTAGGAGCGATTCCTAAACGGTATACGATGTTATCTAAACGTGCTTCTAATAATTTCAAGAAGTTTTCACCAGTAACACCTTGTTTTGCTGCTGCCTTAGCAAATAAGTTAGCGAATTGACGCTCTAATACACCGTAAGTATATTTTGCTTTTTGCTTTTCTAACAACTGAATTGCGTATTCAGATTGTTTACCTCTTCTTTTCGATGGTCCGTGTTGACCAGGAGGGTAATTCTTTTTTTCTAATGCCTTATCTGGGCCGAAAATTGGCTCTCTAAATTTACGAGCTATTTTGGACTTAGGTCCTGTATATCTTGCCATTTCTTATTCTGTTTGAAGTATCTATCAGCCTTTAACTGACGAATCTTATCTTAAACAAATCTGTTTATTAAACTCTTCTGCGTTTTGGAGGACGACAACCGTTGTGAGGAAGTGGAGTGATATCCTTGATTGTTGTTACGTCGATACCAATTGTTTGCAATGAACGGATTGCAGACTCACGTCCTGCACCCGGACCTTTAACGAAAACTTCAACTTTACGCAATCCTAAATCGTGTGCAACTTTACCACAGTCATTAGCAGCTTGAGATGCGGCATACGGAGTGTTCTTTTTAGAACCTTTGAAGCCCATTTTACCAGCTGATGACCATGAAATTGTTTGACCTTGATTGTTAGTCAAAGTTACGATAATGTTGTTAAAAGTAGCGTTGATATGAGCTTGTCCAACAGGCTCGATAACTACGATACGTTTTTTAGTAACTTTTTTACTTTTAGCCATTTCTTACTTATTATTTAGTAGCTTTTTTCTTGTTTGCAACTGTCTTACGTTTACCTTTTCTGGTACGCGAGTTATTTTTAGTACGTTGTCCACGAACAGGAAGGTGTTTACGGTGACGTAATCCACGGTAACATCCAATATCCATTAAGCGTTTAATGTTCAATTGAACCTCTGAACGTAAAGCTCCTTCTACCTTAATCTCATCGTTGATGATAGTACGGATAGCTGCTAATTGATCATCATTCCATTCTTGAACTTTAACATCTTGACTGATGCCTGCTTTCTCTAGGATATAAGCAGCAGTAGAACGACCAATACCGAAAATATAGGTAAGGCCAATGATGCCTCTTTTGTTTTTAGGTAAATCTATACCTGAGATCCTTGCCATATAATATTTTAAGCGATTATTTTAAAATTAACCCTGACGTTGTTTGAACTTAGGGTTCTTTTTATTGATTACAAATACTTTTCCTTTACGACGGATAATTTTACAATCCGCACTACGTTTTTTTATTGATGCTCTAACTTTCATTACAGTATATTTTTAAAAGCTATTTATTGAAGAAACTTACGTTTATTTATAGCGGTATGTAATTCTTCCTTTTGTTAAATCATATGGTGACATTTCCAATTTAACCTTGTCACCTGGTAATATTTTGATATAATGCATGCGCATTTTTCCAGAAATATGAGCGATGATCTCATGCCCATTCTCTAATTCAACGCGAAACATCGCATTTGAAAGCGCTTCTTTGATTATGCCGTCTTGTTCAATCGAGGCTTGTTTAGCCATATAATCTATTATTTAAAATTATGATAAACCCGCAAACAGGAGTGCAAAGATAAATAAAAATAATTGAATACCAACTACTTTTTATTTAAAACTTTCTCTATTGCTTCAAAATTCAAAAGCACGTCTGGACTGCCCTTTCTTATCGCTACCATCTGTTCAAAATGTGCAGAAAGCTTTCCATCAACTGTACTAACTGTCCAACCATCGTCCCAAAACTTGACCCCTGCTTTTCCAGCATTGATCATCGGTTCGATACAGATAATAAGACCTTCCTCTAACTTTGGTCCCGAACCACGCTTTCCGTAATTTGGCACCTCTGGTTTTTCGTGCAAATGAAAACCTACTCCATGACCAACTAATTCGCGAACGATACCGTATTTATATGGTGTTACATATTCTTGAACTGCTGCGGAAATATCTCCTACACGTTTACCTGCGATTGCTTGTTCGATTCCTGCTTGAAGCGAAGCTTTTGTTACATCCAACAATTGTTGCGCTTCTTCAGAGATCTCACCTACAGCAAAAGTATATGCAGAATCGCTGATGAACCCGTTCAAATTAACACCGCCATCCACTGTCACGATATCACCTTCTTTCAGAACATAGTCACTTGGGAATCCATGAACAACTTGATCGTTCACAGAAATACACAGTGAGTACGGAAATCCTTGGTAATTCAAAAACGCTGGAGTTCCTTTATGGTCTTTGATAAAGTCGAAGGCGAATTTATCAAGTGAAAGCGTTGTAATTCCTGGTTTAACTAAACCTGCAATTTCAGCAAGTAATTGCGAGAGTACATTTGCTGACTCTCGCACTTGCTCAATTTCATCTGCTGTTTTATAATATACTTTAGACATTCAAACTTATAATGCGGATTGATCATAGCCTTCAACAGTAGTCGCAGTGCTTCTACCTTTTACACGACCAGTTTTCATCAATCCATCATAATGACGCATTAACAAATGACTTTCAATTTGCTGAATCGTATCCAATACTACCCCTACTAGAATAAGTAAAGAAGTACCACCATAGAAATGTGCAAATTGATTGTTTACTCCAAATAATGTTGCAATTGCTGGCAAGATCGCGATGATCGCCACAAATACAGCACCAGGGAAGGTAATATGTGATATTACGTTGTCGATGAACAAATTGGTTTCATACCCTGGTTTGA
This sequence comes from Sphingobacterium daejeonense, assembly GCF_901472535.1. Lineage (NCBI taxonomy): Bacteria > Pseudomonadati > Bacteroidota > Sphingobacteriia > Sphingobacteriales > Sphingobacteriaceae > Sphingobacterium > Sphingobacterium daejeonense. The sequence continues at coordinate 3,965,641 of NZ_LR590470.1, forward strand.
TTCCTGGGATAAAACCACCGTTTTTCTTCATGTCCTCTGACATCTGTTGTGGGTTAACCATAATCGCCGTATAGAAGAAAGTAAATGCAATGATCAACAAAGCAAATACGACGTTATACGTAACGGAAGTATAGTTACTCAACGAATTCAAGAAGTCTGATTGGACATTCGGGAAGAACTGAGTCAAGGACATCGGTAAAAACATAATCGCCTGAGCGAAAATGATTGGCATTACACCCGCCGCATTTACCTTTAAAGGAATGTATTGACGCACACCACCAATCTGTTTGTTACCTACAATTTTCTTTGCGTATTGCACAGGGATCTTACGAACACCTTGTACAACTAAAATCGTAAAGATTACGACAAAGAACAGAGCAACAAACTCCAATAACAATGGAATAGGACCACCACCACTTGGGCTCATCCTAGATGCCCATTCTGCAGTAATACCTGCAGGAAGCTGAGCAATAATACCAGCCATAATGATTAATGAAATACCATTACCAATTCCTTTATCGGTAATCTTTTCACCTAGCCACATCACAAACAATGTACCTGCAGTCAATACGATAGCTGAAAGAATTGAGAACATTGGATCCGCAATAGTCTTAGCTTCAGGTCCGATTTGGGTCTTCACATAAGCTACGGCTTGAACTAATGTAATCGCTACTGTAAGGTAACGAGTGATATTGTTCATTTTCTTACGGCCAGATTCACCTTCTTTCTGCATCTTTTGAAACGCAGGAACAGCAATCCCCAATAGCTGAACTACGATAGATGCTGAGATGTATGGCATTACACCAAGCGCGAAAATAGCTGCACGAGAGAAAGACCCCCCTGCGAACATATTAATCAGGTTCATGATGTCATTACCACCTTCTCTATTTACTACCAATGCCTCTGGATTGACACCTGGTAAAACCACGTGACAACCAATTCGGTATATTAAAAGAAAAAGTAACGTATTAAGAATACGATTACGTAATTCTTCTATCTTCCATATATTGGTTAAGGTTGTGATTAGTTTCTTCATGTATTATTACAATTTAACGATAGAACCACCTGCTGCTTCGATAGCTTTTTGAGCTGAAGCTGAAAATGCATGGGCCTTTACTTCTACTTTAGCGGTTAATTCACCACGACCTAAGATTTTGATTAAGTCATTTTTAGAAACTAATCCGTGTTCTTTTAAAGTATCGAAATCAACAGTTGTTAGGTTATATTTCTCAACGATAGTTTGAAGTACGTCAAGGTTTACACCTACGTATTCTACACGGTTAATGTTTTTAAAACCAAATTTAGGTACGCGACGTTGAAGAGGCATTTGACCACCTTCGAAACCGATCTTAGTAGAGTTACCTGAACGAGATCCTGCTCCTTTGTGACCACGAGTTGATGTACCACCACGGCCAGATCCTTGTCCACGACCAATACGTTTTTTAGTTTTAATTGAACCAGCTGCTGGTTTAAGATTACTTAAGTTCATTTTTAATCAAATTGTGCTACGCCTTCGCTCTCACTAAACAGGCCTTAGCATTCCATAAATTTATTAACAAAGAATGGAAAGGAAGTGAGTATCCTTTCCATCTATTCTTATTAAATAGTTTCGATAGCTACTAGGTGGTTCACTTTACGAACCATACCAATGATTGCTGGTGTAGCTTCAACTTCTACCGAGTGGTTGATTTTTTTCAGACCTAATGCTTCGATAGTTTTCTTTTGGCGCTCGCTTCTGTCGATAACGCTCTTTATCTGGGTGATTTTAATTTTTGCCATGATATTAACCGTTAAATACTTTGTTTAAATCGACACCACGTGTTTGTGCTACTGTATAAGCGTCACGCATATTAGCTAATGCATCGATAGTTGCTTTCACCACGTTGTGTGGGTTTGAGGAACCTAATGATTTTGCTAATACGTCAGTAATGCCTGCAGATTCCAATACCGCACGCATTGCACCACCTGCTAATACTCCGGTACCACTTACAGCTGGTTTGATTAAAACCGAACCACCTGAATATTTACCGTATTGCTCATGAGGTACAGTACCTTTGATAATAGGAACTTTTACTAAGTTTTTCTTTGCATCATCGATACCTTTAGTGATAGCTTCAGTAACCTCTTTAGCTTTTCCTAATCCGTATCCTACGATTCCGTTTTCATCTCCCACTACCACAATAGCAGAGAAGCTGAAAGTACGACCACCTTTGGTCACCTTGGCTACGCGTTGGATGCTTACTAAGCGATCTTTTAATTCGATTTCGCTTGATTTTACTCTTTTAATATTGCTTAATGCCATTTTCTTTCTTTAATTAAAAGTCTAAACCGCCTTCGCGAGCACCTTCAGCCAATGATTTGATACGGCCATGGTATAAGTACCCATTACGGTCAAAAACTACTTTGCTAATTCCTGCTGCAACCGCTTTTTCAGCAACTAATTTACCTACTTCTTTCGATTGATCAACTTTGTTACCTGATCCAGCAAATTCTTTTGACAAAGTAGATGCTGAAGCGATTGTTTTACCAGTTGTATCGTCGATGATCTGAGCGTAGATTCCTTTGTTACTTCTAAAAACCGTCAAACGAGGACGTTCAGTTGATCCAGCCAGGTGTTTTCTAATTCCTTTTTTGATTCGCTCTCTGCGAGTTGATTTAATTCCTGCCATGGTTATTATTTTTTAGCTGATTTACCTGCTTTTCTTCTTAATACTTCACCTGCAAACTTGATACCTTTACCTTTGTATGGTTCTGGTTTACGGAAGCTACGGATTTTTGCCGCTACTTGACCGATCAATTGTTTGTCGATAGATTCCAAAGTGATAGTAGGGTTTTTACCTTTATCAGCAGTTGTTGTTACTTTAATTTCCTGTGGCAATACGAATACAATCTGGTGAGAGAAACCTAAGGTTAACTCTAGCGTATTACCGTTGTTAGCAGCACGGTAACCCACACCAACTAATTCTTGGGTAGTTTTGTATCCCTCAGTCACACCTACTACCATATTGTTCAATAGGGCGCGGTATAGACCATGTAATGCTTTGTGCTTTTTTTGTTCAGTAGGACGAGTCACGACGATGTTACCATCTTCTTCTTTAACGGTGATGTCGCGGTCTACTTGTTGTGTTAATTCACCTTTAGGGCCTTTAACAGTCACCAGATTCTTATCTGACACTGTAATCGAAACACCCGAAGGTATTGCGATAGGCGCTTTTCCAATTCTTGACATTCTGTGCTTTTTCCTAGATTAATAAATGTAACATAAAACTTCACCACCAACGTTTTGTACGGCAGCTTCTTTGTCTGACATTACTCCTTTAGAAGTAGACAAAATCGCAATTCCTAAACCGTTTAATACACGAGGTAAGTTGTCAACACTTGCATACTTTCTTAAACCAGGTTTACTCACACGTGTCAAAGTGCGAATAGCCGGTACTTTGCTAATTGGGTGGTATTTCAAGGCGATTTTGATTGAGCCTTGAGGACCTTCTTCGATAAATTTGTAATTAGCAATGTAACCTTTGTCGAAAAGAACTTTTGTGATTTCTTTTTTAAGGTTCGATGCAGGAATTTCAACAACCCTGTGGTTGGCCTTGATGGCATTCCTTACTCGGGTAAGGTAATCCGCTATTGGATCTGTATTCATTATATATAAAAGTTGTGATAATGGTTTCCGTGACTAACCGAAGTCACCGACCTTTTATCGGTTAAAATATTGCAATGCAAAAAAAACCCGATAAACCACTGTTCGTGGTTTATCCGGGCAAAAGTAATTATATTTTTTTGATTACCAAGAAGCTTTTTTCACTCCCGGGATTTTTCCGTCTAATGCCATCTCACGGAAAGTTACACGTGAGATACCGAATTGACGCATATATCCTTTAGGACGACCAGTTAATTTACAACGGTTGTGTAATCTTACTGGTGATGCATTTTTTGGTAATTTATCTAGTGCAGCGTAGTCACCAGCAGCTTTTAATGCTGCACGTTTCTCCGCGAATTTTGCAACTAATTTTTGACGCTTAACTTCGCGTGCTTTTAATCCTTCTTTAGCCATTGTTATTCGAATTTTGGTTTTTGAATGGTAAACCGAATTGTTTCAATAATTCTAAAGCTTCGATATCGTTCTTAGCTGAAGTTACGAAAGTGATATCCATACCTTGGATCTTGTTGATTTTGTCAATGTTGATCTCAGGGAAGATAATTTGCTCGGTAATACCTAAGTTATAGTTACCATGTCCGTCAAATCCTTTGTCGTTGATTCCACGGAAATCACGAATACGTGGTAAAGAAACCGCGATTAAACGATCTAAGAATTCGTACATATTGTTGTCACGTAAAGTTACGCGAGCACCAATAGGCATACCTTTACGCAATTTGAAGTTTGAGATATCTTTTTTAGATTTCGTAGGCACTGCTTGTTGACCAGTAATTGTTGTTAACTCAGTGATAGAGTTATCGATTAATTTCTTGTCAGCAGTTGCTGCTCCGATACCTTGCGATACTACGATTTTCTCCAGTTTTAGGAACTTGCATAACGCTTTTATACTGGAATTTTTCTTTAAGCGCTGTACGGATTTCCTCCGCATATTTCGCTTTTAATCTTGGTACGTAAGTCATTATTTAATTTCCTCCCCTGATTTTTTTGCGTAACGAACTATTTTTCCATCTGCATTAACTTTACGTCCCACACGGGTAGGGTTACCTGTCTTAGGATCGATAAGAGCTAAGTTTGAGATGTTGATTGCAGCTTCCTTTTCGATGATTCCACCGTTCGGGTTTTGCTGCGCTAGGTTTAGTGTGTTTCTTCACAATGTTAGCGCCTTCAACTACTGCTCTGTTAGTATCAATAATAACTTGTAAAACTTTACCTTGAACACCTTTAGAGTTACCAGCGATAACTTTCACTAAATCTCCTTTTTTGATTTTGATTTTGTGAGTAGTTTTGTTTGTCTTGTATGCCATAATTATAAAACCTCCGGTGCTAGTGATACAATTTTCATGAACTGTTTTTCACGCAACTCTCTAGCTACAGGGCCAAAGATACGTGTTCCACGTGGTTCATCGTTATTATTTAATAATACAGCAGCGTTGTCGTCGAAACGAATGTAAGAACCATCTTTACGACGGATTTCTTTTTTCGTACGTACTACTACTGCTTTAGAAACTGATCCTTTTTTAACGTTTCCTGAAGGAATAGCGCTCTTAACGGTAACAACGATTTTATCACCGATAGATGCATAACGCTTACGCGTTCCGCCCAATACACGGATTACTAAAACTTCTTTAGCACCGCTATTGTCAGCTACATTTAGTCTTGATTCTTGTTGTACCATGTTATTTAGCCCTTTCTAAAATTTCTACTAATCTCCAGTTCTTAGTTTTACTCAGCGGACGCGTTTCCATAATTAATACCGTATCGCCGATACCGCAGGTATTTGTTTCGTCATGAGCTTTAAATTTAGTAGTTTTCTTAACGAATTTACCGTAAATAGGGTGTTTCACTTTACGCTCAACAGCTACTACGATAGATTTGTCCATCTTGTTGCTAACTACTAAGCCGATTCTTGTTTTTCTTAAATTTCTTTCCATTTCGACTTAAATTTTATGCCTCAGCGGCTGTTTCAGATTTTGCTGCATTATTACGCTTAGAGATCTCCGTAGAGATACGAGCGATATTTTTGCGAGCTGCTTTGATCACGTTAGGGTTTTCAATAGCAGAAAACAGCATGTGCAAATTTCAATTTGTTCAAGGCAGCTTTCTCTTCAGCGAGACGAGCTGTTAAATCCTCAGTTGATAATTCTACGATTTCTGAATTTTTCATTTTTCAATTTGTTGTGCCGGGTTATCTTGAGTTAAAAACCGCCTTACTGGTAACGGCAGTAAGGCTAAACTCTTGACATTACCGACGATTATTATGCTTCAACGTAGTCTCTACGAATCACAAATTTCGTTTGTACCGGTAATTTTTGAGCAGCTAAGCGCAATGCTTCTTTCGCGATTTCCAAAGGAACTCCTTCTGCTTCAAATAACATACGGCCTGGGCGCACTACAGCTACCCAATATTCTGGCGCACCCTTACCTTTACCCATACGTACCTCTGCAGGTTTTTTGGTAACTGGTTTATCAGGGAAAATGCGGATCCAAACTTGACCTTCACGCTTCATATAACGTGTTACCGCAATACGAGCTGCCTCAATTTGACGGCTTGTGATCCATGCTGGTTCCATTGATTTGATACCGAAAGATCCGAAAGCTAATTCCGCTCCACGAGTGGCATTACCTTTCATGCGGCCTTTCTGCATCTTTCTGAACTTCGTTCTTTTTGGCTGTAACATGTTCGTATTTTTTTAAGTCTGCTTTACAGACAATCTTAATCTTGTTGTTAATTAATCTCTTTTACCACCACGGTTGTTATCACGACGGTTTCCGCCACGGTTTCCACCGCGACCACCACGGTTGTCACGACGGTTGTTGTTGTCACCACCTTCGTTTCCACCACGTGATTTTACTCCTGATGCTTGACCAATGTTTGGAGATAAGTCTCTTTTTCCGTAAACTTCACCTTTACAGATCCAAACTTTTACGCCAATTTTACCGTATGTAGTCAATGCTTCTGCTAATGCATAGTCGATATCAGCGCGCAATGTGTGTAGAGGAGTTCTTCCTTCTTTGTACTGTTCAGTACGTGCCATTTCAGCACCACCTAAACGGCCAGAACACATTACTTTGATACCTTCAGCACCCATACGCATTGTAGATGCGATTGCAGTTTTCATTGCACGACGGAATGAAATACGTGCTTCTAGTTGTTTAGCAATACCTTCTGCTACTAGTTTTCGCGTCTAATTCAGGGCGTTTGATTTCAAAAATGTTGATTTGTACATCTTTCTTAGTCAATTTCTTTAACTCTTCTTTGATTTTATCAACTTCTTGACCGCCTTTACCAATTACGATACCTGGACGTGCAGTGTGGATTGTAACCGTGATACGTTTAAGAGTTCTCTCAATAACAACTTTAGCTACACCGCCTTTAGCGATACGTACAGAAAGATATTTTCTTATTTTTTCGTCTTCAACTAACTTATCAGAATAGTTGTTGCCTCCGAACCAATTAGAATCCCATCCTTTGATGATTCCTAATCTGCTACCTATTGGATTTGCTTTTTGTCCCATTCTTAATATAATTAGTTGTTTACGTTATTAATGCTATCTACTACCAAAGTTACATGGTTTGAACGCTTACGGATTCTGTAACCACGACCTTGTGGAGCTGGGCGCAATCTTTTCAATTGGCGACCGCCACCTACAGATACTTCTTTCACAAACAGTCCACCGTCTTCTACTGAAGCGCCTTCGTTTTTAGCTTCCCAATTCTTGATTGCTGACAATAACAATTTCTCAACACGAATTGAAGCTTCTTTACCTGAATGTTTAAGGATGTAAAGAGCGTTTTCTACTTTCTGCCCGCGGATAAGATCCACTACTAGACGCATTTTGCGCGGTGAAGTAGGGCAATTCAATAACTTGGCAGTAGAAGCTCCTCCTACTTGAGCTTTTTCCTGCTCTTTGCGCTGTTTAACTAAAACAGACTTTTTGAGTTTTTTTGTTGCTTCCATTACCTATTATTTTTTCTTTTCTGCGTGGCCTCTGAAAGTACGCGTAGGCGCAAATTCACCAAGCTTGTGACCAACCATATTTTCTGTTACATAAACAGGGATAAATTTATTCCCGTTGTGCACTGCGAAGGTATGGCCAACAAAATCAGGTGAGATCATTGATCTACGAGACCAAGTCTTGATTACTGACTTCTTGTTTGTTTCATTCATAGAAAGAACTTTTCTTTCTAAGTTGTGATCGATATAAGGACCTTTTTTAATTGAACGAGCCATTATTTTTTTCCTTCTCTCAATGATGTAACGATTCGATGTTTTCTTCTTGTAGCGTGTTTTATAGCCTTTAGCTAATACACCTGTGCGTGAGCGTGGGTGACCTCCTGATGAACGTCCTTCACCACCACCCATAGGGTGATCAACCGGGTTCATTGCAACACCACGTACTCTAGGACGACGACCTAACCAACGTTTTACGACCTGCTTTACCTAATACTTGGTTCGCTTTTTCAGCATTTGAAACTGAACCAATTGTAGCCACACAAGTCAATAAGATCATACGAGTCTCGCCTGAAGGCAATTTAATAATAGCAATACTTGCCATCACGTGCAGACAATTGTGCATAAGTACCTGCTGAACGTGCGATTGACCCACCTTGACCAGGATTCAATTCAATGTTGTGAATGATTGAACCCAAAGGGATGTTAGCCAATGGCATAGTATTACCTACTTCTGGGGGCTACTGATTCGCCTGCGATCACTGTTTGACCTACTGTTAGACCAGCAGGAGCAATGATGTAACGTTTTTCACCATCCGCGTAATGCAATAAAGCAATACGTGCTGTACGATTAGGATCGTACTCGATAGTTGCAACTTTTGCAGGGATATCTTTTTTATCGCGTTTGAAATCTATTAATCGGTATGATTTTTTGTGTCCCCCACCGATGTAACGCATAGTCATTTTACCGGAGTTATTACGACCACCTGACTTCTTGATGCTAACTACTAATGATTTCTCAGGAACGTTAGTTGTAACGTCTGAATAATCAGCACCTACTCTGAAGCGAGTACCAGGGGTAACCGGTTTGAATCTTTTAACTGCCATTTCTTATTATAGTGTACTGTAAAAGTCAATAGTTTCACCATCTTAACTGTAATGATGGCCTTTTTATATTTAGGGCTTCTTCCTGAAACAAATCCTGCTTTAGTGTAGCGGCTTTTAGCTTTACCTGCAACTACTGCTGTGTTCACAGCTACTACAGTCACACCAAACATTTGCTCTACAGCAGCTTTGATTTGAATCTTGTTTGCTCTATGATCTACTTTGAAAGCATAACGGTTTAATTTCTCCGTTAAAATCGAAGCTTTCTCAGTCAAAATAGGTTTTTTAATAATTTCCATATTATTTAGCGAATGCTTCCTCCAAAGTTTTAACAGAATCTGCAGTTAACAATAATTTCGTAGCGTTCAATACATCATATGTATTTAAATCAGATGCTACGATAACTTTTGCTTTCTTCAAATTTCTGCTTGATAAATAAACATTGTTATTGTATGCTGGCAATACTAATAAAGTTTTTTCGTCAGCAATGTTCAATGCATTAACTAGAGCTACATAGTTTTTAGTTTTGATTGTATCGAAGTTTACTTCGTCCAATACTAAAACGTTGTTTTCTTGAGCTTTGTAAGATAATGCTGATTTACGTGCTAATTGCTTTAATTTTTTGTTCAATTTGAAGCTATAGTCACGAGGTTGAGGGCCGAATACACGACCACCACCGTTAAACAATGGAGATTTGATAGAGCCCGCACGAGCACCACCAGTACCTTTTTGTTTGTGTAATTTACGAGTTGAACCCGCGATTTCATTACGTTGTTTTGATTTGTGAGTTCCTTGGCGTTGGTTTGCTAAGTACTGTTTCACATCCAAATAGATCGCGTGGTCGCTTGGTGTAACACCGAATACCGACTCAGGAAGTTGCACCTTGGCACCTGTTTCTTTTCCTGATAAATTTAATACTTTAACTTCCATCTCTACTATTTGTCTACGATTACATATGAACCTTTAGCTCCAGGTACGGAACCACTAACAACGATTAGGTTTTGCTCAGGGTAAACTTTCAATACTTGTAAGTTTTGAACTTTTACTCTTTCACCACCTGTACGACCAGCCATGCGCATTCCTTTGAATACTCTTGACGGCCATGATGAAGCTCCCAATGAACCTGGTGCACGTAGTCTGTTGTGCTGACCGTGAGTCGCACCACCTACACCACCAAATCCGTGACGCTTCATTACACCTTGAAATCCTTTACCTTTAGAAGTACCAACTACATCTACGTACTCACCTTCTTCAAATAAAGTAACATCAACGATGTCTCCTAGTTGTTTCTCATCTGTAAAAGTTTTGAATTCAACTAGTTTACGCTTAGGACTAACCCCTGCTTTTGCAAAGTGTCCTTTCAAAGGATCTGTCGTGTTCTTTTCCTTGGCATCATCGAAACCAAGTTGAACTGCCGAATAACCATCCTTCTCTTCCGTACGTATCTGCGTTACCACGCACGGCCCAGCCTCGATTACTGTACAAGGGATATTCTTCCCTTCAGCATTGAACAGGCTGGTCATTCCTACTTTTTTACCAATAATTCCTGACATGTTATAAATTAATTAATTAAACGTCCATCGAAGCAGTAGGGCTTCGCTCAAGACACAATTCTCCCATTAAGGGATTGCAAAAGTACAAACAATTTTATAACTATCAAATAGTTAGTCAATTATTTTTCAAAAAAACATGCCATGCAAAAATTTGCATGGCATGTAGATTTATTCGAAGGCCAAAATTTATATCTTGATGATCGGCTCACCATCTAATATTCTTTTGTAGCGGATCAAGGCTTCAACATAATAATAATCAGCATACGTCAAAGGTACATCTACCTCAGAATCCAAAGGCAATGCACCAACACTGTGCTTCAATAAGTAACCCCCATTCTCTCCTACATTAGCAAAATACTCATTCGATGAAAGTGTTTTTAGAATGCTCTCAGCCTTTGATAAATATAATTCAGCTTTTTTCCCTTTGGTATATTGCGATAATTCCAATAATGCTGAGGCAATAATTGCTGCAGCCGAGGCATCTCTTAGATCCTTTCTAGAATAAGTTTTATTGTCTGATGGTATCTTATCCTTATCAAAATCCCAGTATGGAATCAGGTCTGCAGGTAAACTTTTATTGTTAAGAATATAGTTAGCAATATTTTCGGCCTGTTGCAAGTAAGTTTTATCCTTAGTTTCTCTATACATCATTGTATAGCCATATAGCCCCCAAGCCTGTCCCCTAGCCCAAGCAGATTCATCAAATGCACCTTGAGCAGTCTGTTTAGCCAGCACTTCGCCATTTTCTGGATTATAATCAATCACATGGTATGAGCTATTGTCTTTTCGGAAGTGATTTTTCAAGGTTGTATTGGAATGGGTCCTTGCAATCTCTTCATATTTTTTGTTTCCGGTAGTTTTTGCTGCTTGCATTAAAAACTCCAAATTCATCATGTTGTCAATGATAACTGGAAACTTCCAAGTGTTATGGTTCCATGAACGAATAGTTTTTGTGTTAGGATTATATCTGGAAATAAGTGATTCGGCACCAGTTTCCAATATAGGTTGATAAGTCGCGCTATCTCCTGTTAATCTCAGAGCATTTCCAAAACTACAGAATAGCATAAATCCGAGGTCATGGGTTCCTTTATTATATTGTTCTTTTTCGAGATCCTTCAACTTATCCAAAGCTGTTTTCTCAAGTCCTGCATTTCCAGTTCCTTCAGAAAGGTACAATAATGTCCCTGGGTAGAAACCAGAACACCACCACGAGGAATTTGAGAATTCTTGTTTCCCGTTATCGAATGTTTTTGGGAACTTACCATTAGGCACTTCTTCCACCAACTTACTATATTGTTCAGCAGAAGCCTTCAATTGTCCATTTATAAATTCAGATGTAAGCTTGAGGTTTTGTTTTTGTGAACTAGCAAATTGCAAAAAGTAAAGACAAAAGGAAAGGGATAAAACAAAGGTCTTCATAGATTATGATTTAAATAAAAATTAGGTTTAATACAAAATAGAAATATATACAGACATTTCTATAAAATATTTACTATAACGTTTTCATAAAAAAAGGGCAATGTTTCCATTGCCCTTAAAAATATTTTCAGTGTTTACTTAAAACTGACCGGTATTCAGCATAACCAAAGTACATGCTTCTACTACTTCTATTCCGTTCTCCCTGGCCTTATCTGCCAATTCAGCATTTTCGGCTCCTGGGTTAAAGATTATGCGCTTAGGCTTAGTCTTTAAGATATAGTCATAGTATTGAGGTTGATTTTGCGGACCGACATACAGTGTCATGGTATCGATATCGGTATGAATTTCCTCAGCAGGCTCGATTTCAACACCAGCCACTTTTCCAGTCTTGCGTCCAACATTTACGATTGGATGCCCTTTTCTTGCCAGTTTATTGGCTACCAAATACGAATATCTCGCCGGATTAGTACTCGCACCTAAAATCAAGGTCTTTTTCATGTGTTGCTATTAGGTTTATTAATTTACAAATTCTCCATTTGCATTATATGCATTTTGTCTCAAAATAGGTATTTCTAATATTTTATACAAATCATCCAGATGATTCAAGCTCCCATTTGCCATATTTGTTAACAAAACAATCGTAACATCGTTTTTAAGGTCACGTACATATAGGCTTTTAAATCCATGCCACCAACCAGTATGATAAACCATCGGTTCATTAGGCGGGCTGAAAGTTCTCCAACCATACCCATAACTGAACAAGCTTCTCTTAGCATCGCTTCTAGGCATATACATAGAATCTAAAGTTGCTTCGTTCACAATTCTTCCTTCCCGAACAGCTCTATCCAACAGGTACATATCTTGTACAGTACTATATATTCCTTTATCACCTACAGGACCATCCAAGTAATTTCTTACCACCGATCTTCTCCAAACTTTATCATGTCCCATGACATTGGACGGAGTTTTCTCATATACAGCGGTTGAATATACTGCTGTATTCTTCATGCCTGCAGGATCAAAAATATTTTCCTTCATGTAGACTGCGAAATCTTGACCTGTTACCTTTTCAACGATGGCTGCTAGTACCATATAGTTGGAATTATTATAATGAAACCTTCCATCAGGTGCACCATAACGATTAGGATGTTTTTCGATCAACAAATTCATGGCATCCTGATTTGTCATTGGCTTTTTACGATCTGGCCATGCTTCTTCAGCGAAATAGACATAGTTAGGCAAACCAGATCTATGTGACAACAATTGAGCAATGGTAATTCCAGGATATGGAAAATTAGGGTAAAAATCATTTACGGTATTGTCCAACTTTAATTTGCCATTTTGGACAAGTTTCATTACTCCTAAAGCAGTAATGGGTTTTTGATGCAGAAGCCAACTCAAATTGGGAGTTAATATTCAAACTGTCCTTTAACAGATAATCTGCCCAACCGAAAGAATTCTGATAAAGGATCTTTCCTTTTTTGGCGACCAAAACATTCCCATTAAATGCTGAATTTTTATGGAGTTTCTGCATAAAAGCATCAATCTGCTGATCTGCTTTCGAAGAATCATATATCAGGGCTATACTATCTTTTTTCCCTTGATCTACTTTAATTTCTCTTTGTTTTGCTTCTGGCGAAGAACATGAGAACATCGTAAATGTCCCCAACCCCAATACTAATAATAAATTTTTTATAGACACGCTCCTAAACTGAATCATTAATCCTTTTAATCATAATTGACTATGCAGACAAATTACTACATATTGTGACAAATTACAATAAATTTTAGCTTTCTTTTGATAAAAGTGTAGTTACAAATTCCCATATCAATGATACGCTAATTTTTAACATAATCATATTCAAAACGATTGATAATCCAACTTATTGCAATACAATAAATATTTGAGGAATTATTTATTTATTCATTGACTATTATATTTTGTAGAAATAAAAAAGCCGGGTAAATCAAGATCTACCCGGCTTTCAAAATTTTATGTGATTGCTCTTATGCCAATAAACGGATAGGAGCTTCGATCAATCCTTTTAATGTTTGAAGGAATTGTGCACCCGATGCGCCATCCACTACACGGTGGTCACAACCTAATGTCAATTTCATCACATTACCTGGGACAACTGCGCCATTTTTAACTACTGGCACTTGTTGGATTGCACCTACAGAAAGGATAGCTCCATCTGGAGAGTTGATAATTGAAGTAAATTCATCAATTCCAAACATACCCAAGTTAGATACAGTAAATGTTGAACCTTCCCAATCAGATGGTTGTAGTTTCTTAGACTTAGCTTTTTGCGCAAAGTCTTTTACCTCTGCAGAGATGTGAGATAATGATTTTCCATCAGCAAAACGTACAACAGGAACTAATAATCCATCTTCAACTGCGATTGCAACACCAATGTTTGAATGCTCGTTGTAACGGATCTTATCTCCTTGCCAAGATGAGTTTACGTTAGGATGTTGTTTCAAGGCAACAGCTACTGCTTTGATTACGATATCATTGAATGAAACTTTCACTGGCGCAACCTCATTAATTTGAGCACGAGCTGCCATTGCATTATCCATATCAATGCTGATTGTTAAATAGAAGTGTGGAGCTGTAAATAAAGATTCAGATAATCTGCGTGCAATAGTTTTACGCATTTGATTTACTGGTTTTTCTGTAAAACGCTCTTCTCCTACAAACTGAGGTAAGCTGATTGTCTTAGCTTCACCTTCTGCGGCAGGTTTAGCTGCAGCAGCTGCAGCAGGAGCTGCTTCTGGCTTGAAGTTTTCAACATCTTTTCTTACGATACGTCCATTTTCTGCAGATCCTTTCACTTGGGTCAAGTCAATTCCTTTTTCTTTAGCGATTTTCTTTGCCAAAGGAGAAGCTTTTACTCTTGAATCCGAGGAAGTTGATGCTGCAACAGGAGCATCAGATATGCTTTCTTGAACAACTGGTTTTTCTTCTTCTTTTTAGTTTCTTTTTTAGAATCTGAAGAAGGTTTTTGATTTAATAATGGAGTAACGTCAGTTCCAGCAGGACCTACTATAGCAATAATATCATTTACTTTAGCAGCTTGTCCAGCCTCTACACCAACATACAACAATGTTCCATCTGCATATGCAGTTACTTCCATAGTTGCTTTATCAGTTTCTACGTCAGCAATTGCATCATCAGATTTGATGGTATCACCTACTTTGAAGTTCCATTGAGCGATTACACCTTCTGTCATCGTATCACTTAACAGAGGCATAGTAATCACAGTAACTCCTAAGTCTTCAGCAGTAACGTTGCTTCCAGCGTCGTCAGAAGATTTTTCTTCAGATTTCTCTTCAGTTTTTTCTTCTTTGTTTTCTGATTTTTGTTCTGCTTTATTATCTTCTTTTTTGTCTGTGCTTGCAGAATCACCTTTTAACAAGGCTTCGTAATCTTCACCTTCTTCACCCAACACCGCGATTACAGCATCTACAGGAACAGCTTCACCCTCTTTGGGGCCAATATATAACAATGTACCATCTTGATAAGATTCAAAGTCCATTGTTGCTTTATCAGTTTCAACCTCTGCAATAAGGTCACCTGAATTAACTTTATCACCAACTTTTTTGTGCCATTTTGCGATTACACCTTCAGTCATGGTGTCGCTCATTTTAGGCATTTTTACTACTTCAGCCATCGTTTAGGAATGTTCTATTTTAGTTAAAGTAATTATCATTAATTAATCCATGACAAAAGGGTAGTCCTCTTGCACATAAATATCTTTGTAGATTTCTGATGCATCTGGGTACGGAGATTCTTCAGCAAATTTCACTGATTCATCAACGATTTTCTTAACCTTAGCTTCTACCTCATCAAACCAAGCTTGATCAGCATATTTATTCTCAACAATAGCATGTTTTACAGCGATAATTGGATCTCTTTCTTTGTATTCTTCCAATTCTTCTTTCGTACGATATTTTGCCGGATCTGACATGGAGTGTCCTTTGTAGCGGTATGTACGGATTTCCAAGAATGTTGGTCCTTCACCAGCACGAGCACGTTGAACGGCTTCATCCATAGCATTGTGAACAGCTACGACATCCATTCCATCTACTGGAGCACTTGGCATATCAAATCCAAGACCCATTTTGTAGATATCTTGCATGTTAGTCGTACGTTTTACAGAAGTACCCATTGCATAACCATTGTTTTCACAAACAAAGATTACAGGCAATTTCCATAACATCGCCATGTTCAAAGTTTCATTGAAAGCACCTTGACGTACGGCTCCATCACCCATGTAACAGATGTTAACATTGTCAGTACCCAAATATTTCTCAGCAAATGCAATACCTGCACCCAATGGAATTTGACCACCAACAATACCATGTCCTCCCATGAACTTATGTTCCTTAGAGAAAAAGTGCATTGATCCACCTTTACCTTTTGAACATCCTGTAACTTTACCAAACAATTCTGCCATACATGCATCAGCAGACACACCTTTAGCCAAGGCATGTGCGTGGTCACGGTAAGCAGTTATTAATGAATCCTCAGGTTTGATCACAGACATCGTTCCAGCAACTACTGCTTCTTGTCCGATGTACAAGTGACAAAATCCACGGATTTTTTGCTGTCCATAAAGCTGTCCAGATTTCTCTTCAAATTTGCGCATGAGCAGCATGGATTCATACCACTCTAGGTAGGTTTCTTTGTTATAGGTGTTGAACTCATTTCTAAGTATTGAATTTCTTTACTAAACTGACCACAAATTTAATTAATATTAACGAGATTTTTGATAAATTTTACCTTACATTTCACTGATTTATGCGGATTATGTCAAATTATTACCATAATCTCCGTCAAACATCAGCTTATTACATTAAGACATCTACTTTTGATCACAACTAGAAAACGACCCCAAAGGGCCGTTTATTTTATTTTATTTTTTCTATTAATTCCTCGATCGAAACTTTTTGCTGTTCTCCAGTCTTCATATCTTTCAATGACAACTGTCCTGATTCAACTTCCTCTTCCCCTACCAATAATACAAATGGTATTCCCTTCGAATCTGCATAACTCATCTGCTTCTTCAACTTTACAGCACTAGGATACAATTCTACAGCTATGCCTGCCTGCCTGATTTGATATAGCATTGGCAATGTGTATGACTCAAGGTTTGAATCAAAATTTACGATCAACAGTTTAGTTCGCGCTGAACCTTCTGTTGGGAAAAGATTTAATTCCTCCAAAACATCAAAAATACGGTCGGCTCCAAAGGATACCCCTACACCAGTCAAGTCTTTCAAACCAAACATTCCGGTCAAATCATCATAGCGACCACCACCACCTATACTTCCCATCTGTACTTCATTTGTTTTTACTTCAAAAATACATCCGGTATAATAATTCAATCCCCTAGCCAATGTGATATCAACCTCTACGATTTTCTCCAACAAATCTCCTCTGCCAAATTTTCTCACATAGTCGAATACTTCCTCAATTTCAGCAATCCCTTTCATCCCTATTTCAGAATTCGAAAGCACCTCCCGCATAGAACTTAATTTCTCCTCATTTGATCCACTCAATTCAATAATTGGCTTCAAAACTTCTAAATCATCTTGCGTAAATCCTCTTTCGAGCAATTCTTTATTTACTCCTTCAAGTCCGATTTTATCGAGTTTATCGATTGCAACGGTCATATCCACAATGAGATCCGGTTTTCCTACTACTTCCGCTATTCCTGAAAGTACTTTGCGATTGTTAAGTTTGATGTTGAAATCTTTTAATCCCAATTCGACCAATGCTTCATTGTAGATCAAGATAAACTCAGCTTCATTTAACAAGGAAGCAGAACCGACCACATCTACATCGCATTGATAAAATTCACGGTATCTTCCTCTTTGAGGTCGATCAGCACGCCATACCGGTTGTATCTGAAATCTTTTGAATGGAAGAGCTATGTCATTTTGATGCATCACCACATAGCGGGCAAAGGGAACAGTTAGATCATACCTCAGAGCTTTCTCGGAAATATGAGAAATCAATGAAGTTGAATTTTTGCTTCCCAGTAAGTCTTCAGGCGCTTTACTCAAGTAATCTCCTGAGTTCAATATTTTAAATATTAACTTATCGCCTTCATCACCATACTTTCCAGTTAAAGTACTCAGGTTTTCGAATGATGGAGTCTGAATCTCAGCATATCCGAATTTCCTGAATATTGTCTTTAATGTATTGTAGATATGGTTACGTTTGTCCATTTCCACAGGAGAAAAATCCCGTGTACCTTTAGCTAATGATGGTTTAATTGATGCCATAGGCGCAAATATAGAAAAGAGATGTGAGATGTGAGATATGAGATGTGAGATAGTGGAAAGGAATTGAAGGGGAAATTGTGATTAGACAATAGACATAAGACAAAAGACATTAGAACTTATATGTGAGATAGTGGAAAGGAATTGTGATTAGACAATAGACATAAGACAAAAGACATTAGAACTTTTATGTGAGAAAGTGGAAAGAAATTGAAGAGGAAAAGAAAAGTTGAAAGAAATTGAAGAATAAACGTAGAAAGGAAAAGTGGAAAGGAATTGAAGGGAAACGTAAAAAGGAAAAGTGGAAATGAATTGAAGAGGAAATTGGAAAGGAAAAGTGGAAAGGAATTGAAGAGGGAGTGGAAGAGGAAAAGTTGAGGGGATAGTTAAGGGTTAATTATTCTTCGAAAATCTTGAGGTATTCACATGCTCTTTCTGCGGCGATTTTTTCGGCGCTTTTTTTATTGAAGTCGCGGCCAAGTCCACATTCTTCACCATCAACGACAGCTACTACGGAGAACATTTTATTAGATTCACCTTCTGGGTTTTCAACTTGCACAAAGCTAATTTCTTTGTTATTGTGCTGACACCATTCAATCAATCTACTTTTGAAATTAGTTTCAGTTACTTCCAAGGTTTGAATATCAACATGTGGCTTGATGATTCTGGTCAACAAAAACTCCCTAGTAAAAGTATATCCTTTATCTAAATATACTGCTCCTACCAATGCTTCGAATGCATCACCAAGAAGAGATCCTTGTTTGTTAGGATAACTGATCATTCTAGCGTCGAATTCGATCATTTCATTGAATCCTAATTTTCGGGAAAGTTGATTTAGGTTTGCTCGAGAAACGATCTTTGATCGCATTTCTGTCAAGAAGCCTTCATCCTTGTATGGATAAAGTTTGAAAAGTAATTCAGCCACTACAGATCCCAAAACCGCATCACCCAGAAATTCGAGTCTTTCGTTGCTGTTTTTTACACCATCTTTGATGAGTACAGCGACCGATTTATGTCTGAAAGCCATTTGATAAAGGCGCACATTACCCGGCACGAAACCAAGTAAGTTCTTTAGTTTTCGAACATAAGTACGATTTGGTGACAGATAAAGATTATAAACCTGTGTGATAGGCATGATTACTCTAAATAACAAATAGGTAGTTGTGATATCCAACTACCTATTCAAAATGTTTAGCATGGAAAAAATGAATTCATCTTAACCATTATACTTTTTCACAATTATAGTTGCATTGTGGCCACCAAAACCGAAGGTGTTACTCAATGCTGCATTAACAACTCTTTTTTGCGCAGTATTGAACGTAAAGTTCAATTTACTGTCAATTTCAGGGTCATCTGTGAAATGATTGATCGTTGGAGGAACAATATCATTTTTAACTGCCAATATGGAGGCAATTGCTTCTACTGCACCAGCAGCACCTAGAAGGTGACCAGTCATGGATTTAGTAGAACTGATATTTAGTTTGTATGCATGTTCACCAAAAAGGTCAACGATAGCTTTAGTTTCACTTACATCTCCTACTGGAGTTGATGTTCCATGTACATTGATGTAATCAATGTCTGAGAAATCCATTCCAGCGTCTTTAATAGCCATTGTCATAGCCAATTTTGCTCCTAATCCTTCAGGGTGAGAAGCTGTGATATGATATGCATCAGCACTCATACCCCCACCTACTACCTCAGCATAGATTTTGGCACCACGCGCAAGAGCATGTTCTAGGCTTTCCAAAACAATTGCACCAGATCCTTCACCTGACACGAAGCCGTCACGATCTTTATCGAAAGGGCGCGATGCAGTTTTCGGGTCATCGTTTCTTGTAGACAGGGCATGCATAGCATTGAATCCTCCGATTCCGGCTTCATTGATAGTAGCTTCGGAACCACCGGTAATGATAACATCTGATCTACCTGAACGAATGTAGGTGAATGCATCTATCATTGCATTTGTTGCAGATGCACAAGCTGATACTGATGAGAAGTTTGGACCTTGTAATCCGTGACGCATTGAAATATGGCCAGGGGCCAAGTCAATAAGCATCTTAGGAATAAAGAACGGATTGAATCGAGGAGTACCATCACCTTTAGAAAATTGTGCAACTTCCTCCGTGAATGTGGTCAAACCACCGATTCCAGAACCCCAAATTACTCCGATTCGGGTTCTGTCTAAATTATCAAAATCTAGTCCTGCGTCTTTAATGGCTTCGTCTGTTGATGCAATGGCGTATTGCACAAAGGGGTCCATTTTACGAGCCTCTTTGCGGTCCATATACACGTGTGGATCAAAACCTTTTACCTCGCAGGCAAATTGTGTCTTGAATTTTGACGCATCAAAATGCGTGATAGGAGCGGCTCCACTTACACCGTTGACCAATCCGTCCCAGTATTCTGCAACGGTATTTCCGATCGGTGTAAGTGCGCCTAATCCTGTTACAACTACTCTCTTAAGCTCCATTTATGATGTTTGGCCTAATAAAATTAGTTAGTTAACGTTTTTTTCTAAGTAAGCGATTGCTTGACCTACAGTACTGATGTTTTCAGCTTGGTCATCAGGAATTGCAACGTTGAATTCTTTCTCGAATTCCATGATCAACTCAACTGTATCAAGTGAGTCTGCACCTAAATCATTCGTGAAAGAAGCCTCAGGTGTTACTTCATTTTCGTCCACACCTAACTTTTCTACGATAATTGCTTTTACTCTTGATGCGATATCTGACATGATTTTCTAGTTTAATTGTTTAATAAATCTGTGCAAAGAAAAAATAAATATTCCCAAAAATCAAATCTTTTTGACTTTTGGAATTAAATAAAGAACAAAGTTAGCCTAAATAAAGTTTTCAATACCTTATTAATTAACGTTATTCAATAATACTAAAACAAATAAAGTTTTACAAACTTAATGCATAATTAATGATATTTTTACGTAATCTTCAAACTTAAACAATCAAAAAACGTAATTTTGTATATCATTAAAATAAAATTGGCTTGAGCAAAATCACCTTTAAACTCGAAACTGACTTTGACCTTGAACTGGATTTTATCCTTATTGGGATTAGTTCTGTGCTCAGAGATTACAGACTCTGCCATTTCATCAATAAACATACAGGACTGCAGTTTGTCTATGGAAAGGAAGACTATCTCGACCACAATGGCAATACCAAAGAAAAGCCAAAGGACGAACTTGATTATCATATTATTTACGAATCAAAAAAAAATAAACCCTCCATTCAAAATCATTTTAATATTTTCAGATATCATAACCCAACCTTCGAATTTGAATTCTATTTGCTGAGCAATAGATCCGTTGAAGGGGCCGCTTTAATACCTGAAATAAGCAGTTTTGATTATTTTTTATTGGTTAAACATTATATTGACGACGAAGACTTAGATGCACTTTTGGAAAACATAAAGTCTATTCCAGAAGTATTGTTAGTAAAAGAAATAGATCCAACAATATTGAAATCTAAAGAAAATCTGATATTTTAGCGAATTATTTACATAGTGTATATATTACACATAAACCTAACCTTCGGCTTTAAGGGGAGAATAAAGCTGATAGAAACACGAAAAAGAATATAAATTTAAAATTTAATTTAAATGGATAAACTAAAAAAGCGGACCAAAATCGTAGCCACTCTTGGTCCGGCTTCTTCAAAAAAAGACGTTTTAACCCGTATGATTGCTAAAGGTGTCGATGTATGCCGCCTTAACTTTTCTCACGGATCACAAGATGACCACCTTAAGGTTATCAACACCATCAACGAAATCAACCAAGAACACCCTTTCAGTGTAGGTATTTTAGCGGATTTGCAAGGTCCGAAAATCCGTATTGGTAAAATGAAAGAAGGAGGAGCCATCCTTGTGAATGGCAGCACCGTTGAAATCACTACTCATGAACAAATAGGCGATGAAAACAAGATTTACATCACTTATGAAAACTTCCCTAATGATGTAAAAGAAAATGAAATCATTCTTTTGGATGACGGAAAACTTCAATTACGCGTTATTAACACAAATCATTTAGATACAGTTACTTGTAAAGTTGTTCACGGTGGTATTTTAACTTCTAGAAAAGGTGTTAATCTTCCTAACACAAAAGTTTCTATTCCTTCATTGACCGAAGAAGATTTAGACAATTTGAATTTTGCACTTGATCATGGTGCAGATTGGATTGCTATGTCTTTTGTTCGTTCTGCAGAGGACATCAAACAATGTAAAGAGATTATCAAGC
The DNA here is from genome assembly GCF_901472535.1 of Sphingobacterium daejeonense. Lineage (NCBI taxonomy): Bacteria > Pseudomonadati > Bacteroidota > Sphingobacteriia > Sphingobacteriales > Sphingobacteriaceae > Sphingobacterium > Sphingobacterium daejeonense. The sequence goes on from NZ_LR590470.1 coordinate 3,987,868, forward strand.
AGAAAGGTTCACATGCAAAAGTTATTGCAAAAATTGAGAAACCTGAAGCTATTGAGAATATCGACAGTATCATTGAAGCTACTGACGCTGTGATGGTTGCTCGTGGAGACTTAGGTGTTGAATTGCCGATGGAAGAAGTTCCAGGACTTCAAAAAATCATAGCACAAAAATGCCGTAACTTGTCGAAGCCTGTTATTATTGCTACTCAAATGCTTGAGAGCATGATCACTACTCCACGCCCAACACGTGCGGAGGTGAACGACGTAGCTAACTCAGTAATTGATGGTGCAGATGCAGTAATGCTTAGTGGTGAGACCTCAGTTGGTGAATTCCCTGAGATTGTTATTGAAACAATGGCTAAGGTTATCACACATGTTGAAGCAACTTCTTACCCATATTATGCCCAAAAAGAACAATTAGGCACAGTTCCAGTAACACGTATCCCTGATGCAATTTGTAGTTCATCCATCTTCTTGGCTGAAAAAACTCATGCGTCAGCGATTGCTGTAATGACATCTTCTGGATATACAGCAATGGAAATTTCAAGTTACCGTCCGGATGCTGATATTTACGTATTTACAGGTAATAAAACATTATTGCGCACACTTAGCTTATGCTGGGGTGTAAAAGCATTTATCTACGAAAAGTACGAGTCAACAGACGGTACTATCCAAGATGTAAACGGATTACTGAAAGAGCGTCATTTGGTTGAACCAGGACAAATTGTAATCAATACTTCTTCAACTCCATTACATGAAAAAGGTAGAACAAATACCATTCGTGTTTCGGAGGTAAAATAATACTCCATTAAAAAAGCCTCATTTGATTGAGGCTTTTTTAATTTATTTATTTTTGGATTGATTTGACTTCTTCGGTTGAATCAACTTTATATTTTTTACTGTATCTACCTGCAGATTGAGATTATTGGAGTCCGATTTTTCTGTGCCTGGCATAATTACACTTTCCTTACCATTCAAATACTTTTCTCTAATCACGGTATCATCTTTCTGTTCCAATCCTTTTATCAAGTTATCTCCTTTTCCTTTATAGGCATTTGGAATTTCAATATTCATATTAAATGATTTATTTAAGGAATCCATTTTTGATTGAAACTTGGCAGCATTGTCCATTTTATCAATTGGCTGAATTGGGCGCTTGGAACAAGCTTTCCTTTTTCGGAATTTTTTCTGTAATTTGAGAAAAAGAAGGTATGCACCAACCCAACAGCAAAATGGCGATCGTTAATATGTGTTTCATAATTAGTCTATTTAGAGTATTTAATTTACCAAAACAAAGTCTATTTTGCTAAAAAAGCTAAAAAAGCGCTGTTAAATAGTGTTAAATGAGAAAATTAGCTGTTTCCCCTTATTATTTTTGTAACAAATGAAGAAAAGAAGTATTGCGTTGATTATATGGCTCATGTCTATTGCTCTAATTGGAGTGATGGCTATGCAATATTACTTTGTGAGGGAATCCTTTATAAAAGAATCAAAGTTATTTGATGAGGAAGTCAAGGCTTCTTTATCTGCTGTAGCCAATAAGATCGAGCGCCAGGAGATCTATGATTTTGCCCGAGAGCAAGAACGCCAGAACCAGGAGAAATTTAGAATCGATCAAGAACGCATTCAAAAGAACGAAAAGATCCTTGCACTTCAGGTTCAATATCAAGACAGTATAAAAACCCTTCAAAGGATAGCTTTTCAACATACTACAAATTTCAACAAACTTGAAACTGCTCTAAACCAGCAATTCCCTGCGGTTTTTATCAACAACGAATTTTTTGAAACTTATCTTAGGAGGAAAGAATATAAGCACCTGGTCAGAATTACTTTAGAACAAGGTCTTACAGCTGACAATACCATTGGTGAATTTACCAGAATAGATGCTATTAAGGTTATACCTCCGGTCAAGCCAAAGGACGACAGCACAAGATATATTATTCCTGTGTTTGCTCCACCTGCGACCAATGCTATTGCATATCAAATAAGGACATTACCGCCCAAGATTGATTACAGAACACTTGCCAAAATTGAGGCTTTGGAGATTAAGCTTCACAACCTGAGGAACCAAAAACTAACGGATGCCGCAACATTGTTTGATACTATTGCGATTCTTGGGGGTAAGAAAAGTTCAGTGATTGCGGATGTAGCCATGGGCATGGAATTATCGAAAAGACCTTTGGCAGAACGTATAAATGGAAAAAGAACGGTTGACCTTTTAATTCATGAACTGCATGAACGCGGCATTAAGTCGTCATTTGTCATGGAGATAAAAGATTTCAATAAAATTCCCGTTTTTCAAGGTTTTTACCAATTTAACAATGAGCAATTAGAAGAGGTTAAAAATCCGCTGATCTATACTGCTAGGTTATTTCAGGGTGACCGCGGTAATGCACCAGGAGAATTAAGCATCCACTTCCCTAACAAGGGGTGGTATTATTGCCGAAACAATGGGCTATTGGTTATTCCCCACTATCTTGGCATTATTGGCACTATTAATTGGCTGTTTCGCTTACACTTTGAGTATCATTTTTAAACAGAAAAAGATGTCTGAGATGAAGACAGACTTTATCAATAATATGACTCATGAATTCAAGACTCCAGTTGCCACAATTATGATTGCCAGCGAATCACTTCGTGATCCTGAAATCTCCTCTGATGGCAAAAGAGTCAATAAGCTTGCGAACATAATTTATGATGAAAATGTTCGGTTGGGCTCACATATTGAAAGGGTTTTGAACATAGCTAGGTTAGAGAAAGAAAACCTAAAGATCGAGCGCGTCAATGTTCATATCAATTCACTTGCAAATGCTGTTTTGGAAAGCATGCGTCTACAAATGGATAAGGCTGAAGGAACCCTAAACATTGATATTGCTGCTGATAACGACTTGGTTGTTGGAGATGAATTGCACTTGTCCAATGTGATGTTTAATTTGGTTGATAATGCGATTAAGTATTCCAAAGGAAAACCAGAAATCACTTTTAGGACTTTTAATAGAGGGAACAACATTGTAATTTCTGTTGCAGACAAAGGAATGGGGATGACCAAGGACCAACAAGAAAAGATCTTCGATCAATTCTACCGTATCCCAACAGGGAACATTCACAACGTGAAAGGATTTGGTTTAGGACTTAGCTATGTAAACGATATTGTCAAACGCTTGAACGGTAAAATCACCGTTAAGAGTGAAAAAGATAAAGGCACACAATTTGAAGTAACTCTTCCTTTGAAAAATGCATCTAAGGAAGTTGCATAATCATTAGATAAAGAAAAGTATGAATCAAAAGATATTATTAGCAGAAGATGATCCTAATTTGGGTGAATTACTAAAGGATTATCTAGAATTAAAAGGAAAATTTGACGTGGTACTTTGTACCGATGGTCAGGAAGGCATGGATGCTTTTCGTAAAGAGGAGTTTGATCTATGCATCTTGGATGTCATGATGCCCAAGAAAGATGGTTTTTCATTGGGGAAAGATATCCGCAAGATCAATCAAACGGTTCCAATTATCTATGCGACTGCCAAGGGAATGATGGAAGATAAAACACAGGCCTTTGAATTGGGTGGAGATGATTATATCACAAAACCATTCCGTGTTGAGGAGTTATTGCTTCGCATCAATGCGCTTCTTAAAAGAGCTTCAAAAGATAAGGAGGAAGAAGTTTCTGATAAATTTGAAATCGGAGATTATTTCTTTGATTACACCAGTCAGATTATTTCGTATAAGGGCCAACAACAGAAGCTTTCCACGAAGGAAGCCGAATTATTGCGCTTACTTTGCTTGAAGAAAAATGATGTCTTAACTCGTGAGGAAGCCTTAATCAAGATTTGGCATGACGACAATTATTTTACCGGCCGAAGTATGGATGTTTTCTTGAGCAAGCTTAGAAAATACCTTAAGGAGGACCCTAATGTTGAAATAGTTAATGTCCACGGTAAAGGATATAAGTTGTTGGTGAGCTAAGGATTAGATAGTTTGGTTAAGACACTAGACATAAGACATAAGACATTAGACTATTGTCAAATTCTAAAATAGTTTACCTTTTTTATACATTGTCCGTACCTAAATAGAGCTGATCGAATAGCATTATATTAAAACATTATAATTCTAAAAATAAATGAGGCATATCAAGCCTCATTTATTTTTTTTAATTAATTTTCTAACAGTAGCTGTTAACTCGACCAAATTCTAAAAATGTAATTAATATTTTATGGATTATTTCATCTCTCTTGTGTCTTGTGTCTTATGTCTTATGTCTACTTCAAGCCGTCTCTTCACTTTTTTTTGCATATTAAAAATCTAATTCCTAACTTAGCCCCCGCTTATAGAGAAAGGCAGAGGGACTAGACCCGATGAAGCCTTAGCAACCTGTCCCTTGACAAGGTGCTACATTCTACCCCTGATTGGGAAAGATAAGCTGGTTACAGACATCCTTGGTAGCCTTCTCTTAGCAAAAAGATTTATTGAAATATATTTAATTTAGTAGAGAAAATATGCTATTAACAAACAATTTAGGTTACCCACGTGTGGGCGCATTCCGCGAGTTGAAGAAAGCTAATGAAGCTTACTGGGCGAAGAAGATTAGCGCGGAAGAATTATTGCAGGCTGGACTGAAAATCCGTGAAAGCAATTGGAAGACTCAAAAGGATGCTGGAATCGAGTTGATCCCATCTAATGACTTCGCATTCTATGATCAAGTTTTAGACTTGTCATTAACTGTAGGAGCTATCCCTGCTCGTTACAATTCCTTATTAAACAAAATCGATCGCCAATATAATCTTGATTTATATTTCGCGATGGCACGTGGTTTCCAAGAAGGTGGCGTAGATGTTACTGCTATGGAAATGACTAAGTGGTTTGATACTAACTATCACTATATCGTTCCTGAATTCGTAAAAAACCAAGAATTCAAACTTACTTCAGAGAAATTCTTAAGTGAATACAATGAAGCAAAACAATTGGGTATTGAAACAAAGCCTGTTTTAATTGGTCCAATTACTTACCTTTTATTGGGTAAAGAAAAAGAAGCAGATTTCAACCGCATCGATCTTATCGACAAATTACTTCCTGTTTATGAAGAGATTTTAGGCAAGCTTGCTGATGCTGGGGCGAAATATGTTCAGATTGACGAGCCTTTCTTGGCTTTAGACATTGATGATGCTACCAAAGCTCTGTATGGCAAAGTATTTGAAAAATTAGCTGCTGCAGCCAAAGGCATCAAATTAATCGTTGCTACTTATTTCGAGGCATTAGGAAATAACGAGGATATCGCTGTTAATCTTCCTGTGCATGCGTTACACCTTGACTTAGTTCGTGGTGAAAACCAACTTGACACTATATTATCAAAAGTTCCTGCAAACTTAACTCTTTCATTAGGGGTTATTGAAGGCCGTAATATTTGGAAAAATGATTACGAAAATTCATTGAAAAAAATCAAACAAGCAGTTGATGCGTTAGGAAAAGACCGTGTTTGGGTTGCTCCTTCTTCATCTTTATTGCATGTTCCTTTTGATTTGGACAATGAAAACAATGAAGAATCATTACCTGCAGAAGTTAAAAACTGGTTAGCATTTGCAAAACAAAAACTTTCTGAGGTTAAAGATCTTGCTGTATTGGCTGAAGGTGAAGTTGATGCTGATACTCAGAAACGCTTTGAAGCAAACAAAGAAGCTGCTGAGAGTCGCCGTACTTCTCCATTGATTCACAAACCAGAAGTTAAAAACCGTGTAAGCAACATCACTGATGAAGATGCAAAACGTACTTCATCATTTGATGCTCGTAAAGCTGCACAACAAGCTAAATTCAATCTTCCTGGATTGCTACTACAACAATCGGTTCATTCCCACAAACAAAAGATGTACGTAAGTGGAGAGCTGACTTGAAAAAAGGAGCTATTTCTCAAGAGGAATACGACAAAGAAATTGCTGCTGAGACTGAAAGAACAATCAGATTACAAGAAGATTTGGACATCGATGTATTAGTTCACGGTGAATTCGAACGTAATGACATGGTTGAGTACTTCGGTGAGCAATTAGCAGGATATGCATTCACACAAAACGGTTGGGTTCAATCATACGGTTCTCGTTGTGTTAAACCTCCGATTATTTTTGGTGATGTGTACCGTCCAGAAGACATGACAGTACGTTGGTCAGCATATGCTCAGTCATTGACTAACCGTCCTGTTAAAGGAATGTTGACAGGTCCTGTAACGATTTTACAATGGTCATTTGTACGTAACGACCAACCACGTTCAACCACAACATACCAAATCGCTTTGGCTATTTTAGATGAGGTTCAAGCTTTAGAAAAAGCAGGAATCAAGATCATCCAAATCGATGAGCCAGCTATCCGTGAGGGTCTTCCATTACGTAAAGCAGATCAACAAGAATACTTGGATTGGGCAGTTCGTGCATTCCGTGTTTCTTCATCAAATGTTGATGATGATACGCAGATCCACACACACATGTGTTACTCTGAATTCAATGATATTATCCAGGACATCGCTGCAATGGATGCTGACGTAATTACTATTGAAACTTCACGTTCACAAATGGAATTATTAGATGCATTTGCTGATTTCAAATATCCTAATGATATTGGTCCAGGTGTATACGACATTCACTCACCACGTGTTCCTAGCACTGAAGAAATGGTAAACCTACTTCGCAAAGCAAAAGCTGTAGTTCCTTCAGAGCAATTATGGGTTAACCCTGACTGTGGATTGAAAACTCGTGCTTGGCCAGAGACTAAGGCTGCCTTAGAATCAATGGTTGAAGCTGCGAAAATCCTTAGAGCAGAATAATCAAAAATTAGTATTATAAAATATATTAGTTCAAAGCCGAGCAAAATGCTCGGCTTTATTATTTTACCGCTTTTAATCGAGTATGAGCAAACTTTTCGGTCTCTTTATTGTTTAACAAAAAAAGATATTATGAATAGATATATAGGATTCTTAGCGATTGCTCTTACCACTACCCTTTTCAGTAGTTGTTCTTTAATTGAAGGAATATTCAAAGCAGGAATGTGGTGGGGTATTATATTAGTTGTAGGGGCAGTAGTATTAGTGATTTGGTTAATTTCAAAATTATTTGGTGGTGGCCGTGGAGGCACTAATTAATCTTTAACGAAAATTTCACTATCTGTTAATGCGAATATCAGTATCTTTCGTACAAAATTAATGTACATGACCAGGTTTATCTTAGTAGTACTGATATTCGTATCTTCATTTCAAGCCTTTTGTCAGGATGGTTATCCAAAACCAACTTCCAACGATGGATTATTGTTCTACATCCAACATAACAGAGGTAAGAATGCATTTATTTATTCCATTAATTACAGCAATAACCATAAAATCGACACGGATGAGCCCGTTAAAGTTACCCGTCAATTATTTGACAAAAATGGAGAAATAAAACCTTTAACCGCCATTCAGAAAAACTTTGCATACGGTATTGATATAGATAAAATCAACGCAAATCACTATGAACTTGCCATCGTATCACTCCCAGATCAAAAGCTATATCTAACCATACCTTCCAAAGGAAAAGCCTACGTAGAGACTACGGTTAATGGTGTAAAAATCAAAGTCAATAGATTATTTATTCGTATAAAAGACGGAACTTCAGGATTTAGCACCAAATTAGATTATATATTATTTTATGGAACCCACAAAAACAAAGAAGTAATTTTAAAGCTTGAAATTTAATTGACCGTTATTTATGTTCAATATAATTTCTTTATATTAAACATATTATAAATCAATTTTATTTATTATGAAAGCATTAATCACTTTATTCCTATCCATTTTTATGATTTTTAGTTGTTATGCACAACAAAAATCATCAGATGTCAATAACCTTGAAGGCCTTTGGCAATTGAAATTTATGAAAGCCAATTCTGCTTCTGATTCCTTGGCAGTAAAAGCTCCAATTTTTAAACATATTAGGTCAGATTTGGGCTTCACGAACTTAAGCTTAACAGATATCCATTTGATAGGAACTTTGGAAGGATCTTTAGAAATCAGTGACACTGGTATTTTAACAGAAAAAATAGCAAAACAAGGCCCTTCAATTGGTAGTAATATGATTGGACAAACTTTAAAGATCCCATATTTATTAACAAATGGAAATAATCAATTATACCTAACTTTTTATACAGCAGACCAAAACGGTACACCTCTTGAATACCAAGAAATATATGAGCGTGTTCATATTCGATAAAATGAAATTAGCATATAGCACAGGATGGATATTTCAATATTTTAACCGTAATTTCGCTTTACAACCTATATCTTAATAATTGTTATGAGTGTAAAGATCAAATATCCTTACCATACGGGGTATCCTTCAGTTGCAGATTTAAAGAAGAGAGCTAAATGGAGAATTCCAAAATTTGCCTTTGACTATTTAGAAGGCGGATGTAATGAGGAACTAAATTTAGCGAGAAATGAAAATGATTTTGACAACATATTATTAAAGCCTCAATATTTACATGTATCTGGAGAAATAGACATGTCCGTTGAGCTTTTTGGCAAACGCTATAGTGCTCCATTTGGGATTTCCCCAATAGGACTTCAAGGTCTTATGTGGCCCAATGCACCAGAGATTTTAGCGAAAGCTGCTGCGAAAAACAATATACCATATATCTTAAGCACTGTTTCTACGAGTAGCATTGAGCGCATTGCTGAAGTATCTGATGGTGAGGCCTGGTTTCAGTTATATCACCCTACTGAAGACCGTTTAAGGGATGATATATTGAACAGGCTAAAAGCGGTTGAATGTCCGGTTTTAGTAGTTTTAGTTGATGTTCCTTCTTTTGGCCTTCGGTATAGAGAGATTAAGAGTGGCCTTTCTATGCCTCCTAAGATGAACATCAGTAATGTGGCACAAGCCCTTATTTGTCCAGAATGGGGAATCAAGACTCTCCAATATGGGATACCTAGCTTTGCAACATTAAAACCATATATGGAAAAAGGTCTTGATCTTTCTCAATTAGGACAATTTATGAACAAAACGTTCACCGGAAAAGTAAATATACAGAAGGTTCAAGCCATTCGTGATATTTGGAAGGGTCCACTTGTGTTAAAAGGTATAGCCACTCAGGAAGACATGGATGCTGCAATTTCTATTGGTGTCGATGGAGTCATCGTGTCCAATCATGGTGGGAGGCAAATTGACGCTGGAGAATCTTCAATCCATTCCTTGATTCGATTGACTCAAAACCCAGCTTATAAAAATAAGTTGAAAATCATGATGGACGGAGGTATCAGATCTGGTGTTGATTTAGGAAGGGCCTATGCAGTCGGTTCAGAATTCAATTTTATGGGTAGACCATTTATGTATGGCGTTGGTGCTTTGGGAGATGAAGGTGGAGACCATACGATTAACATGTTCAAAGCTCAACTCTACCAAGTGATGCAACAATTAAGCATTGAAAACATTAATCAATTCCCGTCTAGATTATTATAATTCAATATATAATTGTAAAAATTGGTTTACTTAAACATGTAGGCCAATTTTTTGCGTTTTAGGATTCCTAACAACCAGATTTTTGTTGTAGATTGTAAAAAAATCAAAAAAAAGATTCTTGATTTTTTTACAATCTACAACCTAAACATAATGCGATTAAATTACATAAACCTATTTTGGCTAACAAGTCTATTCATTCTTTCCATAAAATTTTCTCAAGCGCAGATAGCAGTTCAATTAAAAAACAATCAGGAGTTTAAATACAACCTGAAAACAGGGTCCTTTTCATTATACCAAAACAATGATCCTATTTTTGAACATGCATTTTCTAGCATTCAACTTAAAGGTAGCGAACTTGAAACCTTAAACCTTCCTACTACTCGAGCATTGAAGCAGAAATTCAAGGACAATGCGGGATCAGGAATCTGTTATTCCATTGAGCGCCCTGCTGGAAAAGGCTTGAAAACCCTGCAAAACTTCTATTTTTATGATAATTCATCCTTTATCGTTCTTGAAATAATAATTAAGGGGAAAAATATTAGTTCAAACTCTATTTTACCGTTTAACATTATTCCTCAGAATCTCCTGGCCAACAAAAACTTAACTGCTGTAAAGGTTCCTTTTGATAATGATACCTTTATTTCATATGATCAAATAGAGTTGACAGATACAACATATGAGAGCTCAGAAGTAGGTATATTATATGATCAAGAGTCACAAGCAGGTTTAGTAGCCGCTTCCTTAGATCAATCTGTTTGGAAAACTGGAATTCTGGCAAAAAATCAAAGCAATAATCTTACTGAACTTTCGATCAAAAATGGATACACGGAAGTTACCTTAACTCGAGATTCTATGGGTCATGGATTTGTAGAAGGTAATATCATCAGGTCTCCGAAGATATTTATCTCTTATGCTAGTAATTGGCAAGATGGTTTGGAAGAATTTGCTAAGTTTCAAAGAAAATTATTTCCTCCCTACCTTCAAACTTGGGAAGGAGGCACTCCAGTTGGATGGAACAGTTGGGGGGTTATTCAACAAGATTTATCTTGGGAAAATGCTACTGGCTCTGTTGATTACTTTAAGAGTAACCTTCCGGATTTTAGGAATGAGAATGGGAAGGCTTATATTGATTTGGATTCATTTTGGGACAATATGGTCCCTGGAGGGATGTCAGGAGATTATAGCAAACTTCAGGAGTTTGATACTTATTGTAAATTGGCGGGTCTTGAGCCTGGAGTTTATTGGGCACCTTTTACAGATTGGGGTTATAAAAGCGGTCCTTCCCGAAAAGCGGAAGGCTCAGATTATACTTTTGGTGAAATGTGGACCAAGACCAGCAAAGGCTATCATGAGTTGGATGGTGGTCGAGCGTTGGACCCTACACATCCAGGAACAATAGCTAGAATGAAATTTATTCTACAAAAACTTAAAGATTGTGGATTCAAAATGATAAAGATTGATTTCCTATCACATGCAGCAATTGAATCAACAGGATTTTACGACCCAACAATTAAAACGGGTATGCAAGCTTATGCCGTAGGCATGAAGAATCTCAATGATATTTTGGATAATCAAATGCTGATATATGCGGCCATCTCTCCTTCTCTAGCGAGCTATAAATATGCACATATGCGAAGAATTGCTTGTGATGCTTGGAAAACAATGGATCAAACAGCCTACACCTTGAATTCGGTTACTTTTGGCTGGTGGCAAACCTATCTTTATGATTATATCGATGCAGATCATTTAGTTTTTACTGGCGAATCACACGACACTAATATTGCCAGGTTTCTTTCAGGAGTTGTAGCGGGCCCCTTGATATTGGGAGATGACTTTTCAAAAACTGCTGAATGGCAAAAGGAAATGGAACCTATTCTTCAAAATCGAGAAATCCTAAGTATTGTCAAAAATGGAAAAAGTTTTAGGCCACTCCCCGTGATCAAGGACAATAAAAGCAGTAATCTTTATTTTAAGAAAGATGGAAAGAATTTATACCTTATTGCCTTTAATTTTAAACCTGAGGTTGCAAACATAGCCTTTGATTTAAAGGAAATTGGATTGACAGGCAATTTTAAGATGAAGGACTTGATCAGCCAAGTGGAAAAAAGCAGTAATTCCGAATTGAATATAGGATTTGAAAGTGCGGGCGCCAAGGTATTTCGGTTGGTAAAGGAATAGGGATTATGAACAAGATTGACTTTGGCATTCTTATTTATAAAGGCATTGATTGCATTAGTTTAGCCTATCAAAAAATTGTTTTATCAAGCCCAATAAATCAGTATAGGATTTCCCTTCTGGCAATATCCCCAAATCCTTATAATAAGTCATAAAATCTTTGGTATACATTTCATCAGCTTTAATTTGAAGAGTAAGAATATTTTCATTTTCAGCATGAGAAACTACAAATATATTTATCGTCAATCTATACTCACTCGTAAACAAGCCTTTACCTTTAGATAAATAATACAATTGGACAAAGCCATTCCTTATCCATATTTTGAATAAAATAGTCGTTTTCGAGCGAAAACCTCTTTAGGTTGTCCAATATTTCATTGCTATTCATATTAGAAATAACAAGAGATTTTGAATCTTGAGAAAATGCGTAGCATGTAAAAAGGCAATAAAATGACATCAGAAAAATCAAACGTAAAGCTTTCATAGTAAAATAGTTAGTTTGATTATTGACTCATCGAAATTAGTTTGGTTTAACTACAATAAACGATTTATCCCTTTTACATTTTTTTTTGTCTTGTACCTTCGAATCATACTTAGATAATAATTTCCTCATCCCGCTATGAGGAAACTATTGAAAAATCTTTTAACAGCTAAAAATTTAGCCCTACCAATTCTAATGTCTTATGTCTTTTGTCTCTTGTCTAAACACAATTCCTTTCCACTTTCTCATATCTCACATCTCATATCTCATATCTACTTTCTAATGTCTAATCTAATTTACCTCTTCCCAAACTTTTCTTCATAGGCTTTTTCCAGAGCGAACATTTCATCGCGCAATTTCGCTGCTTCCAAGAATTCCATTTCTTTTGCAGCTTTTTCCATACGTTTTCTCACTGTATCGATTGACTTCTTCATTTCTTTTTCACTCATATATTCGATCAATGGATCTGCAGCAACTGCGGCGCCTGGTTCTGGTTCAATATATGCTTTTGGTTCACCTTTAAAGTCAGCAACGGAGGTTTGTTCCAAGATTTCTTCTTTTGTCTTTCCTACGGTACGTGGGGTGATTCCGTGTTCAAGGTTATAGGCGATTTGTTTATCTCTTCTTCTGTTGGTTTCATCAATAGTGACCTGCATACTGTCCGTCATTTTATCGGCATACATAATCACCCGACCTTTATCGTTCCTTGCGGCGCGTCCGATTGTTTGGATCAATGACCTTTCCGACCTCAGGAATCCTTCTTTATCAGCATCCAATATAGCCACTAAGGTTACTTCAGGCAAGTCTAATCCTTCCCTTAGTAAATTCACTCCTACCAAGACATCGAATTCTCCAAGACGCAATCCTCTTAGAATTTCTACACGTTCCAATGTTTTCACTTCGGAATGGATATAACGAACTTTAATATTCAGCTTCGTCATATATTTGGTCAATTCTTCAGCCATACGTTTCGTCAAAGTAGTTGCAAGGATCCTTCCACCTTCTTTAATAGTTTTATCTACTTCTTCCAAAAGGTCGTCTACTTGATTTACTGCAGGCCTTACTTCTACGACAGGATCCAATAAACCGGTTGGACGGATAACCTGCTCTACCACGACACCTTCGGTTTGTTGCAATTCATAGTCTCCAGGAGTTGCCGAAACATATATGGTTTGATTGGTAAGGGATTCGAATTCTGGAAAATTCAGCGGACGATTGTCCAGTGCTGCCGGCAATCTAAACCCATGCTCCACCAAGGAAATTTTTCTAGACCGGTCACCACCATACATTGCTCTTAATTGAGGTATAGTAACATGGCTTTCATCGATTACCAAAAGATAATCTTCTGGAAAATAATCCAATAAACAGAATGGTCTCATACCGGGTTGCCTACCATCAAAGAATCTTGAGTAGTTCTCAATTCCGGAGCAATAGCCCAATTCACGCATCATCTCAAGATCGTAGTTCACGCGTTCTTCAAGTCTCTTTGCCTCCAACATCTTGCCTTCATCTTCGAGCTGCGACTTTCGAGCAACTAACTCATCCTGGATTGACCAAATAGATTGGGTGAATTTTTCTTTTGGTGTCACAAAAAGGTTTGCCGGGAAAAGGGCTAAACTTTCGTGTTTCTCAATAGTTCTTCCAGACACAGGGTCGATTTCACTCAGCTCATCGATTTCATCACCAAAGAAGGAAACCCTATAAGCTGTATCCAAGTAAGCAGGATAGACATCAATAGTATCTCCTTTCACTCTAAAGGTTCCTCTTTTAAATTCGGAAGTGGTTCTTGCATAAAGAATTTCGACTAACTTATGCAGGAAAGCATTTCTGCTGATTGTTGTACCTACACCAAACCGGAAAATAGATCGTGAGAAGTCTTCAGGGTTTCCCATACCATAGATACAAGAAACGGAAGAAACGACGATAACGTCTCTTCTTCCAGACATCAAGGATGACGTTGTTGCGAGCCGCAGTTTTTCAATTTCCTCATTGATTGCCAAATCCTTTTCGATATAGGTGTTGGTATGGGCGATGAATGCCTCCGGTTGATAATAATCATAATAAGAAACGAAGTAGTTGACCGCGTTATTGGGGAAGAATTGCTTGAATTCACCATACAATTGGGCAGCTAAAGTTTTATTATGGCTTAAGATCAAAGTTGGTTTCTGAGTTTCTTGGATGAGGTTAGCTACGGTAAACGTTTTACCGGATCCTGTAACTCCCAATAACGTTTGATAAGTTTCCCCTTGGTTTACACCTGCTACCAATTGTTCGATTGCTGCGGGTTGATCGCCTGTGGGTTTGTATTCTGAAGTTAATTGAAATTTCATAGAGTGCCTTTCGTACCCCTAAGTTATCAAATATTATTCCCAATCCAGATATATGAACTGCAAACAAAATAATCCAAAAAATTATTGTTATTTTGGTATTCAACAAGACTTTTTGTCATGGTCACTATACTAACAAAACAAAACAGCATTGCAAATCATTTCTTAGCAGAACTAAGGGATGTGAATATTCAAACGGACAGGATGCGTTTTAGGAGGAACCTAGAACGTTTGGGGGAAATTATGGCCTATGAAATTTCCAAAACTTTTGAATATAAGAGTTCTGAAGTGGATACGCCACTAGGTGTTGCAAATACTCATTTATTGAGTACTCAGCCGGTTATTGCAACTATTATTAGGGCAGGTTTACCATTCCATCAAGGACTGCTGAATTATTTTGATGGTGCTGACAGTGCTTTTATCGCAGCCTATAGACATACGAAAAAGAGTGGTGAGTTTGAGATTCACAAAAAATATCAAAACACACCAAATTTAGATGGCAAGGTCGTTATTATGGCTGATCCTATGTTAGCGACCGGTCGCAGTTTGGTATTATGTTGCAAAGATTTACTGAGCGATTATGATATTAAAGAATTGCATATTGCTACTATTATTGCATCTGAGGAAGGTCTTCAGCATGTAAGGGCATTTCTTCCGGATGTTCAGTTATGGATTGGTGCTGTTGACAATGAGCTTACCAGCAAATCTTATATAGTTCCGGGGCTTGGCGATGCAGGCGATTTGGCATTCGGCAATAAGGAATAGTTTACTTACCATTAGGAAACATACATTTATTAATTAGTTAACATTTAAAATCAAGATAATGAACCACATATCCGTAAATTTAGTAAACAAATTTTCATACTATGGAATGGCAAAAATACAACGGAGAGACAATAAGGCTTCCATTATGGTCTGCAGTTGAGGAGACCATCATTAGGGAGAAAAACGCAGGTAACAAACTCAAGGTTTTATATCGGCACAGATTCTCAAGTAAAAAGAGGAACTGTTGAGTTTGCGACTGTTGTTGTCTTCCTCAGGGAGCACAGAGGGTGGATTTATGTTTATCAGGAAAGATAAAAAAAGCCACAACATGTCCATCAAAGAGAGAATGCTTTTGGAAGTTCAGCACTCTATAGAAACAGCCTACGAACTTTGTCCTTTACTGGATCAATATCAAATCGATCTAGAAGTCCACGCCGACATCAATACAAACCCCAATTTCCAGTCTAACACCGCACTCAAAGAAGCCATGGGTTATATCTTAGGAATGGGTTTTATCTTTAAGGCGAAACCTGAATCTTTTGCAAGTACAAATTGTGCCAATAAACTGGTCCAATAACTGTTAAAGATTCTTTTTATCCAATTATTGCAATCTTTAATTATCCCAAATAATTGAAGGTTATAAACTTCTCCCATCTTTTTGATCTAATTCCTTAGGTCAGGTAAATTCTTCTCCCTTATTTTTTAGTAAAAATTAATTATTCCTATCCCTTTTTTGACTGATTTATTCAATGAAATAAAACTCAAAGAAGTTATTATCTTTATTCAACGAAAATTAACAGCTTCTACTTTATGGATTTTTTCCATCAACTATATGAACAGTTTCTTTTAACCTCCCCTCTCGAATGGTTAGCAACCATAACTGGTTTTCTATGCGTTTATCTAGCGGCAAAACAAAACATCTGGAATTGGCCAATTAGTATTATTTCAGTCCTCACCTATCTCTATATTTTTTATCACAACAAATTATATGGTGATTCTGTATTGCAGATCTATTTTTTGAGCACTGCAATTTATGGTTGGTATTATTGGAATAAAAGGGCTCATTCTGATGACAAACCTATCAGTTCCTTCAATTCTAAACAGATGATGGTCACTATTTTGATTATTGCAGTTTTATCTGCTGTATTAGGATTGGTTTTGGATAAATTTACAGACACCGATGTGCCCTATGCAGATGGTTTCTGTACCGCAACAAGTTTTGTTGCTCAATTTCTTATGACCAGAAAAGTTCTACAAAATTGGTTATTATGGGGTTTTGTTGATATATGTTATATCCCACTTTATTTCCACAAGGATCTCTTATTGACTGCCATCCTATATTTTGCATTTGCCATCATAGCATGGAATGGTTATCGTGATTGGCTGAAAACCTATCAAAAATTTCAGTAATATTGCCAACTTATGGATTCCAAAAACAATAAGGTCATAAAAATAGCTGTTGTAGGTCCAGAATCTACTGGAAAATCCACGATGGCATCCTACTTAGCGGAAAAACTAGATACAGTTTGTGTCCCTGAATATGCGCGATTCTATTGCCAGAACCTGAACAAACAATATACTTTGCAGGATGAAGTAAATATGTTTTATGGTCAGCTAGCATTAGAAGAGGCATTAACTTCATCAGCATCCAATAATTTATTGATTTGCGACACCACTATCTTAACTGTTAAGATTTGGTCTGATCATCTTTTTGGACATACACCTGTGGAGGTAACGGATGAAATTAGTCTAAGAAAATATGATTTATATCTGCTGATGGATATTGATTTACCTTGGGAAGATGATCCGTTGCGAGATTTCCCTAACGAAAGAGAGCATTTTATGAAGGTATGGAAAAAAGAATTATCTTCAATTGATGCTAATTACAGCATAGTTTCGGGTTTGGAAAATCAAAGATTAGAAAATGGTCTGAAGGCTGTTAAATCTTTTTTAATAAATCAATAGGCAGTTCAAAATAGGTTTTAACTCCCCAAAACTTAAAGGGATTATTTCTATGGGAATTTTCATAGATTTCTTCTGCATTTAACCTTTTACTCCCAGTAGTTGTAGAGATCTCCCAAAATTCTGGTTTTCTATCATTGCTATTTAAGTTGTAAAGATAAGTAACGCTTTTAGCAGGAATCTTTACCATCCAATATGCTGTATTGGCTTCAATAAGATTTAGTGTATCAATAGTCTTATCTTCAGCAGAGAAGTTTTCCTCTTTATATCCTTCCAATGGCAAATTAATTAGTTTTATTTGATTCACTTCCATTACTGTGGAAGGAAAGACTTTCAAGATTACGTCTTCATCCAGCTTATTAATGAAATATTGAGGATAAAAGAATGAACAAGAAGAAAAAATAAGAGAGATTAATGCAATCAATAAAAACTTGAACCGACTCATAAATTGGTTTATTGATTAATACCCAAAAATTACCAAAAGTAACCCTAGCAATCAATCAATAAAAACAAATTAAAATTTATCATTGTTCAATATTGAAGTGTTTGGCAAACTACTCGCTAAAGAATTTTATCTTAACAATATTTCCACTAATTTCCAGAATACAGACTGATTTGATTTCATTCTCCTTTCTAACAAATCTCTTGATATGGTTTTTATCAAAAACTTTAAACCAATTATTTCGTTTGGCCAAGCTATCTACTTTGTTGTTGTAATTTTCAAGGTTATTAATCTTAAAAGTATCCTGAATAATGGAACGGTCAATATCATGATAAACATGAAAATCATCACTGTTTTCAAAAAAGTATGCAATATCAGACCTTTTTGAATCTTCATAACTAAAATTTAATTTTTCATTGCAGGAACTAATAATTAAAAATCCCCATAAAAAATATTTCAACCTCATATTCTTAATCTTATGAAATTTTAGGATAACAATTAAAAGAAGTTAAAAATTAATCCTTGCTTTTCCATTAGAAATAATTTTCAAATACTTTATATTTTCAATTTAATAGAATTATTGAATTTTCTAATAGATTAGTAATAGAATTTAAAAGGGGCTGTCTAAAAAGGTCTCTTAAAAAAATAACCCCGTCATTAAAAAATGGCGGGGTTTTTCTGTTTTTTGTCCTCAAGATTTTGTATCTTAAGGTGCACCCAAAAAACAATATGGCAAACATACAATTCAAAGCGCTTCCATCCAATAGTCCGAGTCTTTTTCCTGAGAATATTTTAGACCGTATCCCCTTGAACCATCCGGTTCGTTTGGTGAGTCAGGTTGTTGACCAGTTGGATCTGGAACATATCATCCGTCAGTATAAAGGCGGAGGCACGACCAGTTTCCATCCCAGGATGCTCATCAAGGTACTGTTCTACGCGTATCTGAGCAATATCTATTCTTGCCGCAAGATCGAGCGCGCCCTGCACGAGAACATCCATTTCATGTGGCTTTCGGGCAACAGTACGCCGGATTACCGTACGATCAATTATTTCAGGGGAAAGCGTCTTAAGGGACAGATACAGGAGCTGTTTGCCAGTATCGTTCGGATGCTGCATGATATGGAGTATGTCAGCCTGAAAGTCCAGTATGTAGATGGTACCAAGATCGAATCGGCCGCCGGTCGCTATACCTTCGTTTGGAAGAGATCGATCGAGAAGAACAAGGTAAAGCTGGAGGCGAACATCGCTTCGGTCCTTTCGGATATCGATGCACAGATCAGCCAGGACCAATCTTCATTAGGGGATCAGCAAGTCAGCAAGGCCATCGATAGTGCCCAGCTGAAGGAAAAGATCAGAGCGATCAATGCCAAGCTCAAAGGAGTGGATAGATCCACCGATAGGCAGCTGAGGAAGCTTGAAGACGACTATCTGCCCCGATTGCAGAAATATGAGGAGCAACTGGAAGTACTGGGAGATCGCAACAGTTATAGCAAGACCGATACCGATGCCGTGTTTATGCGGATGAAAGAGGACCACATGAAAAATGGCCAGCTTAAACCGGCCTACAATACCCAGATCAGCACCGAAGACCAGTTCATCACCCATTATAGCATCCATCAAACGGCCGCAGATACCACAACCCTGCCCGAACACCTGGAAGGCTTTGAGTCCCATTACGGAAAACAGAGTGAATCCATCGTCGCAGATGCCGGATATGGTAGCGAGCAGAACTACGAGCTGATGGAAGGACAGGGTATAACCGCTTTTGTGAAGTACAATTACTTCCATATGGAACAGAAGCGCAAGCATAAACAGGATCCTTTCTCGGTACAGAACCTATATTACAACCAGCAGGATGACTATTATGTATGTCCGGCCGGACAGAAGCTCAGCTTTATCGGTCATGCAACCAGAGTCAGTGCCAACGGATACACTGCCCGGGTCAGCTGTTACCAGGCTCGGCGATGCGAAGGCTGCCCGATGCGGAGTGGGTGCCATAAAGCTACAGGCGATCGGCTCATTGAAGTGAACCACAGGCTCAATAAGCTCAAGGCTAAAGCCCGGGAAAGACTGCTGTCGGAAGAGGGAATGTACCATCGGAGCAAGCGACCCATAGAAGTGGAAGCCGTTTTCGGCCAGATGAAAAGCAACAACAGGTTTACCCGGTTCACAATGAAAGGACTGGAGAAGGTCGCTGTGGAATTCGGTTTGATGGCCATTGCCCATAACCTCAGAAAATGGGCAAAAAAGTGGAAAGACAAAGCTTTTATCGGTAAACCAGTTGGCAAAAACTCCCTATTTGCGATAAATCAAGCCATCAACATGCTGAAAAGCACAAAACATCGACTTGCAGCCTAATATTGCTCATGAAATTATAATGGAGCTCCAGAAAGCTATAAAGCAGAAGAAGGTGCCTTTTTAGACACCTTCTTTTGAATATCTAAATACTAAATACTATCTACTAAATACTATTCTAGTATCTATAAGCTTCAGGTTTGTAAGGTCCTTCTACGGTGACACCTATATATTCGGCTTGTTCCGGAGTCAATACATCCAATTCTACACCGATATGAGCTAAGTGAAGACGAGCTACTTTCTCATCTAAATGTTTAGGAAGCGTGTATACTTCTTTTTTGTACTGATCAGTGTTGGTCCAAAGTTCTAATTGTGCTAGCGTTTGGTTGGTGAAAGAGTTTGACATTACAAATGAAGGGTGACCAGTGGCACATCCTAAGTTAACCAAACGCCCTTCAGCCAATAGAATGATGTCTTTACCGTCGATTGTATATTTATCAACTTGAGGTTTGATTTCAACTTTTGTATTTCCGTGGTTCTCATTTAACCAAGCTACATCGATTTCATTATCAAAGTGACCGATATTACATACTACAGTTTTATCTTTCATTGCTTTGAAGTGCTCAGGGCGTATAATATCTTTATTACCTGTTGTTGTAACAACAATATTAGCTTCTTTGATGGCGTCTTCCATTTTCTTCACTTCATAACCTTCCATTGCTGCTTGCAGCGCACAGATTGGGTCAATTTCAGTTACGATTACACGCACACCTGCAGAGCGCAAAGATTCAGCTGATCCTTTACCAACATCTCCAAATCCAGCTACCACAGCGACTTTTCCAGCTAACATAAGGTCTGTCGCACGGCGAATAGCGTCTACCAATGATTCACGACATCCATATTTGTTGTCGAATTTAGATTTTGTAACGGAGTCATTGACATTGATTGCAGGCAAGTGAAGAGTTCCGTTTTTCATGCGTTCATACAATCGGTGAACACCTGTTGTTGTTTCTTCAGAAAGGCCTTTGATTCCTTCAATTAACTCAGGGAATTGGTCGAATACCATATTCGTCAAGTCACCTCCATCATCAAGGATCATATTTAGAGGCTTGCGATCTTCACCAAAAAACAAAGTTTGTTCTATACACCAGTTGAATTCTTCCTCGTTCATACCTTTCCATGCGTATACAGGGATACCAGCGGCAGCAATAGCAGCAGCGGCGTGATCTTGCGTAGAGAAGATGTTACATGAAGACCAAGAAACATCAGCACCAAGTTCAACAAGTGTTTCGATTAATACTGCTGTTTGAATAGTCATATGTAGACATCCGGCAATGCGAGCACCTTTTAAGGGTTTCGTTGCGCCGAATTCTTTGCGCAATGACATTAGGCCTGGCAT
Source organism: Sphingobacterium daejeonense (assembly GCF_901472535.1). Lineage (NCBI taxonomy): Bacteria > Pseudomonadati > Bacteroidota > Sphingobacteriia > Sphingobacteriales > Sphingobacteriaceae > Sphingobacterium > Sphingobacterium daejeonense. The sequence continues at coordinate 4,009,183 of NZ_LR590470.1, forward strand.
TTCAGCTTCTGCTAATTCTATTTCTTTACGCCCCCAGTCAGCTAAAGTAATATCTTTTACTTTGTAAGGTACGTAGGTAGTTTCTAATGATGACATAGTTATACTTTTTGTTTATAGAAGCACAAAATTACTTGATACACAAATCAATTCAAAACATTGCTGCATTATTCCGCATAAATTGACATTTTCTTGAGGATACTGGCTTGACTATGGCATCTTTTAGCGCTATATTTGCATAAATCATTAGAAAAAAAGAATATGTATCCAGAATATTTAGTATCTCCAATGCGTCAAGAATTAGTTGACGCTGGGTTCCAAGAATTAAAGACTGTTGAGGAAGTTGATACCGCTATCCCTTCTGAAGGAACAGTATTCGTAGTAGTGAATTCTGTATGTGGATGTGCTGCTGCCAACGCTCGTCCAGCTGCTAAAGCTGCCGTAAAAAACGAAAAACACCCTGACAAATTAGTTACTGTATTTGCCGGAATGGAAAAAGATGCAGTTGACAAAGCTCGTCAATATATGTTACCTTACCCTCCATCATCGCCTGCAATGGCTTTGTTCAAAGATGGTAAATTAGTACATATGATAGAAAGACATATGATTGAAGGCCGTCCAGCTCAAATGATTGCGGACAACCTAGTTGCTGCGTTCGACGAGTACTGCTAACAATCGTTGTATTTTGATTTTTGAATACTGAAAAAGCTTCTTTTACCATAAAAGAAGCTTTTTCTATTTTATCAATTCCAGCTTTTTCTTAGTACATTTGTGCTGTATCATCAAACAACAACGATGAAAATTACAACAAACCTAATTTTTCTATTTTTCCTGAGCTTTTTTCTGAGCTGTACAACTAACAAGCAGATAGACTTAATTGTTTATAATGCAAAAGTATACACTGTTGATTCTGTTTTTTCTACGGTTGAAGCTATTGCAGTTAACAATGGAGTAATTGTTGAAATTGGAGACTCTCAAGATTTATTGAATAAATACGATGCTAAAGAAAAAGTAGATGTCAACGGGAAATTCATCTATCCTGGGTTTTATGATGCACATGCTCATTTCTTTATGTTGGCTGAAGCTATGGACGAGGTAGATCTTGTAGGTTCTCTATCTTATAATGAGGTTCTTGAAAGATTAAAAACATATGTTGCCCACAATCCTGACAAAAAATGGATCGTAGGGAATGGTTGGGATCAAAACCTGTGGGAAGACAAAAATTTCCCTACCAAAGATTCATTGGACAAATATTTCCCAGACCTCCCGATTTATCTAACTCGGATAGATTACCATGCTGCTGTGGTCAATTCTAAAGCTTTGGAAAAAGCACATTTAGATAGTGCTTATTTTGTTGAAGGCGGTGTGATTTCAGTTAATGCTGAAGGTTTGCCAGATGGAATTTTAATTGACAATGCCATGCAGCTGGTTAGAAATCATATTCCAAAAAATCAAAGTTCTGCCTTGCTGAAAATTCTTAGAAGAGCCCAAGATTCATTATTGTCAGTAGGCTTAACGAGTATAGTAGATGCGGGATTGACTCCAGATCAAATCGAATCATTAAAAATATTCTATAATGAAGATTCTCTAGCAATCCGGGATTATGCGATGGTTACGGCGACAGATGAGAGTATAAGAGATTATTTAAGAGCAGGTACATTTGAGTCTGACCGATTAACGGTCAGGTCATTTAAACTTATGGCAGATGGAGCTTTAGGGTCAAGAGGTGCTTGTTTATTACACCCATATAATGATGCGCCTACGAATGGTTTCTTATTGCAAGACCCCGAAGAATTTGACAGAATCATCAAGAGATTAGCCAACAGCAATTTTCAGGTCAACACACATGCTATTGGAGACTCAGCAAATAGAATTATTCTAGATACCTATGGCAAGTATCTCAAAGATGGTAAAAAGCGGAGATGGCGTATTGAGCATGCGCAAATTATCGCTCCATCAGATTTTGATAAATTCAAACAGTTCCAGATAATCCCCTCAGTTCAGCCTACGCATGCCACATCAGATATGTATTGGGCAGAAGACAGAATTGGTGCAGATAGGATTAAAGGAGCATATGCTTATAAGAAGCTCTTAGATGAGTATGGATTGCTTGCTTTAGGCAGTGATTTCCCCGTGGAACATTACAATCCATTATATGGATTTCATGCTGCTGTTGCTCGTGTAGACAAGAATGGTTTTCCTGACGGAGGCTTTCAAATGGAAAATGCCATTACTCGCGAGCAGGCCCTCCGAGGGATGACTATTTGGGCAGCCTATTCATGTTTCCAAGACAAAAAACGTGGTAGCATAGAAAAAGGAAAAGATGCAGACTTTGTGATACTTGAAGAGGATATCATGAAAGCCCCTAATGAAGAGCTTAGGGACATCAAAACCTTGAGAACAGTCATTGCTGGAAAAACAGAATTCCTAAGAAAATAAATTAACCTATTTCAATATTATCCTTAGAACGCTTTATTAAAAATTGAGATATTCCAGAAATTATAAATAATCCAGGAATTGCAACTATTGCAAAAAGGAATAAAAAGTATTTAAAGAAATAAGCTGATAATATATCTCTGTCTACTTCTTGACCTTTATAAACAGTTCCGAATCCACTTTTAAAGTAATTATGAACTTGGGCCATCTGAATAAATGCGTTATAATTCTCATTTCTAGGATAGATTTCCAAATATCGGAATTCACGAATGTTCATTCTTTTAAAATGGGTCATTGATCCCTTGACAAATTCATCATCCAACTTTTCTTCAAGTTCTTTTTTAGAAAATCCCTTAACATATTCAAACGCCAACCATGCTTTGGCATGTGATCGGTAAGCATCTTTATTTGAAAAGATAGGCACTATAAATAAGAGATTGACTTGGTATGAATTAAAATTGAATAAATTTGGCCGAGTCAAAGTTTTTAATGGGATTACTCGCATCCTATCAACATACCAATCATTCAATTGCAGAAACGCAGGGCTCTCATTCGGTTTTAAGTCATTGATACTTTCTAAGGTAAGGACCTTACCGAAATTATATTTAATGCTCTGTGTTAATGGCGAGAACATAATAGTTGTAAGAATAGGTACACAGATATACAAGACGACCGTCAACTGGTTATTTAACCTTTTACTTTCTCCCTGACCTCTCAACAGGATTTTAAGATATTTATCTTTGAATATTGCCAGCACGGCAATGCTGATTATGATTGGGATAACTGTGGTTGCCCACTCCGGCCAATTTGCATTCCATGTTCGCACCATCAATGCATAACAAATGCTAATCAAGAATAGTAAGGCTATTAAAAGAATAAATAACGGTAAGAAAATTCTTTTGAAAAACATGTTTAAGAGATTGATGTCTCTTAAAAATAGGGCTTTTCAAAAAAAAATCCTTAGAAATTCTAAGGATTTAATTTTATTGCATATCGAATAAGTGCTTTTCAGCGTGGTAAGAAGACCTTACCAATGGGCCTGATTCAACATATTTGAATCCCATTTTCAATCCGATTTCTTTATATTTTTCAAATTGCTGAGGAGTTACCCAATCAATTACTGGATGGTGGGCTTTAGTAGGTTGCAGGTATTGACCAATAGTCAATATATCTACCCCTACGTTATATAGATCTTGCATTGTTTCGATTACATCTTCTTCTGTTTCTCCCAATCCCAACATAATACCGGATTTTGTTCTCAACCCAGCTTCTGAAATCCGGCGCAAGCATTCCAATGATCTGTCATATTTCGCTTGGATACGCACTTCACGAGTAAGTCTTCTTACGGTTTCGATGTTGTGAGATACCACTTCAGGGCGTACTGCTAATACGCGATCCAAGTTTTCCCATTGTCCTTTAAAATCAGGGATCAATGTTTCCAAAGTTGTTTCCGGACTTTCTCTACGGATTGCCAAGATAGTTTCGGCCCAAATTTGGGAGCCACCATCTTTTTGATCGTCACGGTCAACTGAAGTAATTACGCAATGTTTTACTCCCATTAATTTGACTGAGTTTGCCACACGGTTAGGTTCATCAAGATCTACAGGCAGAGGTCTACCCGTTGCTACAGCACAAAATGAACATGAACGTGTACAAATATTTCCCAAGATCATAAAGGTTGCAGTACCAGCACCCCAACACTCTCCCATATTTGGACAATTTCCACTTTCACAAATTGTATGTAGCTTATGTTCATCAACCAAACCGCGAACATGTCGGTATTCTTTACCTACTGGAAGCTTTACACGCAACCAATCTGGTTTACGCTGTGTTTGATTTACTGGAATTACAGGAAGTTCAATCATGTGACAAAGTTAAACATATTTACATTATTAATATTAATTGATTGTTAGGATTATCTCATAAAACTTTGTCACAACATTTATTGTTATCTTAGTATTGAATTTTTGGATATTTGCTTAAATCAAACCCCAATTCTCCAATATGGTCAATTGTTACAGAATACTTCTAGTCTTATTATACTTACTTCCTTTATTCCTATTTTCCCAAGAACAGGATATTGATATTGTTCCTAGGCCTTCAAAAATCATGGTACAGGATGGTGAATTTCCCTTGGGTCAAATAATTGATTTATATTATACGGAGGAATTTGCTTCGAACACCGAATTATTGCGTGAGGTTCCCGGATTACAGATTGGCAATTCCGAACAAATCAAAAAACTCAAAAAACAGCATAACCAAGGTCTTCGATTATTAAAAGCTGAAGAATTTGACCATGTAGATCCGAACGGTTATTTATTGGAGATTGATGAGAAAGGGATCTATTGAAGGCTCATTCTGCCAAAGCGATGTTGCCAGGAATATACAGTCTTGTTCAATTAAGCTATCTAAATGACCTCAAGTTTTTACCCTATGTGAAAATTGAAGATAAACCACGGTTTTTCATATAGAGGGATGCATCTTGATGTATCACGAAACTTTATGCCTTTTAACTTTCTGAAGAAATACATTGATTTACTGGCATTATACAAATTCAATTATTTTCATTGGCATTTAACTGATGGTGCTGGTTGGCGATTAGAGATCAAGCAATATCCTGAATTAACCCAAAAGGCTGCATGGAGAACACATATGTTATGGAAGGATTGGTGGAACAATGGCCGTCAATACGTTGATCAAGGGAGTCCGAATGCAAGTGGAGGCTACTATACTCAAGACCAAGCCAGGGAACTGGTAGCATACGCAGAAAAAAGAGGGATTACTATCATTCCTGAAATAGAAATGCCGGGGCATTCGGAGGAAGTTCTTGCCGTTTATCCTGAATTATCATGTACGGGGAAACCATATACTCAAGGAGAGTTTTGCTTAGGCAATGAAAAGACATATCAATTTCTTAAAAATGTGCTTGATGAGGTATTGGCGATTTTTCCCTCTCAATATATTCATATTGGAGGTGATGAAGCAGACAAATCCCATTGGAAAAACTGTCCAAAATGCCAAGCGTTAATGCAGAAAGACAGTCTTAAATCGGAAGATGAGCTTCAATCCTATGCGATAAAACAAATGGATGAGTACCTGCAATCAAAAGGGAGGAAATTGATTGGCTGGGACGAAATTCTTCAAGGTGGTTTAAGTGAAGGTGCGACAGTCATGAGTTGGCGAGGCGAGGAAGGAGGCATCCAAGCGGCAAATGCTGGTCATGATGTTATTATGACTCCTGGCGGATATCTCTATTTTGATGGATATCAAACAGACCCACGGACTCAACCTGAGGCAATCGGCGGATATCTTCCTTTAGAAAAAGTATATAGTTATAATCCTATCCCAGAAGAATTACCTGAAGACAAAAGAAAACACATTCTTGGTGCGCAAGCCAATATATGGACAGAATATATTCCGAATTTTCAGCAAGTAGAATACATGGCATTCCCAAGAGCATTGGCACTTTCGGAAGTAGTATGGACCGATCAAGAGAACAGGTCATGGAAAGATTTTCAAAAAAGACTGCAACAGCAATATAAAATTTTGCAGAAACTCGAAGTTAACTATTACAGACCTTCCTATAATGTGATCAATAAGGTTGAATTTGATTCTGCGCAGGTAAAAAATACGGTTATTTTATCTTCAGAGCAGTTTATACCCAACATTAAATATACAATTGATGGGTCGGAGCCCAATGGTGGCTCTACAGTTTACAACCTTCCTATCGAGTTATCAAAATCTGCTGTAATAAAAGCGGCTTCATTTATAGATTCCACGAGGGTTAGTCCTGTTGAAACAATTGAATTGGATTTGCACAAAGCTATTGGCAAAGAGGTGAAGTACAATATTCCATGGGAAGGCTATCCTGCCCAAGGAAATAGAACTTTAACAAATGGGGATCAAAGGAACACTTACTTATCAGGATGGTCAATGGCAAGGATTCACCAAGGGTATAGATATCGTGGTTGATTTCGAAAGAAGAGAAGAGATAAAGTCTGTTGCTTTGAATTTCATGCAGATTCCAGGTCCTGGGGTTTATTTTCCGGGAGAATTTACGGTTTTGGTTTCGGATAATGGTAAAAGCTACCGTGAACTTGGGAAGATTATCAATCAGGTTAGTACGGGTTGATCCAGCCTTAAAATTTCAAAAATTTGAAATTGAATTAGGGAAACCCGTTTATGGCCAGGTATATTCAGATTAAGGCAACCAATCCTATGAATGGGTATTTATTTGCTGACGAGGTTGTAATTTATTAACAAACGAAATTTCTATTTTTTTCAATGAATTTATTCGTTCATTATTAAAATAAAAATGTAACTTTGCACTCCGACAAAGCAGTCGGAATATCACCTCCCTATAAGGCAAAATCTGTCTGCAATAGCTCGCTTAATTATTTGTATTTAACAACTGAAATAAAAAATAATGCCTAGAAACACCTCCATCAATTCGGTATTAATCATTGGATCTGGACCTATCGTTATTGGACAAGCATGTGAGTTTGATTACTCAGGATCACAGGCTGCATTGTCCCTAAAAGAGGAAGGGATTTCCGTTTCCATTATTAACTCAAATCCGGCTACGATTATGACTGACAGTGTCGTAGCAGATCACGTTTACTTACTTCCTTTAACATGTGAAAGTATCGAACAGATACTTCAAGAACGTCAAATCGACGCTGTACTTCCTACGATGGGCGGTCAAACAGCATTGAATTTATGTATTGAGGCATCAAACCGTGGTATTTGGGAGAAATACGATGTTAAAGTAATAGGAGTTGATGTAGCTGCTATCGAGAAAACTGAGAATCGCGAAGAATTCCGTCAATTAATGATTGATATTGGCGTTGGTGTAGCAAACTCAAAAATTGCGAACTCCTTCTTAGAAGGTAAAGAAGCTGCTCAATTAATTGGGTTTCCATTAGTTATTCGTCCTTCTTACACATTGGCTGGAACCGGAGGTGGTTTTGTGCACAATAAAGAAGAATTTGATGCGGCATTAAACCGTGGTTTGCATGCTTCACCTACACACGAAGTTTTGGTTGAGCAAGCAGTACTTGGATGGAAAGAGTTCGAGTTGGAACTATTGCGTGACACAAATGACAACGTTATTATTATCTGTACGATCGAGAACTTTGACCCTATGGGTATTCACACTGGTGACTCGATTACTGTTGCTCCAGGCATGACACTTTCGGACAAATGTTACCAAGACATGCGTAATCAAGCGATCAAGATGATGCGTTCTATTGGTAATTTTGCTGGGGGATGTAATGTTCAGTTTTCTGTAAATCCAGAAAATGAGGAAATAATCGCAATCGAAATCAACCCACGTGTTTCTCGTTCATCAGCTTTAGCATCTAAAGCTACAGGATACCCTATCGCTAAGATCGCTGCGAAATTAGCAATAGGATATAATTTGGATGAATTGCAGAATCAAATCACAAAAAATACTTCTGCTTACTTTGAGCCGACATTGGACTATGTAATCGTAAAGGTTCCACGTTTCAACTTCGACAAATTTAAAGGAGCTAATAAAGAGTTAGGTTTGCAGATGAAAGCTGTAGGTGAGGTTATGGCAATTGGCCGTACATTCATCGAGGCACTTCAAAAAGCAGCTCAATCTCTTGAGACTGGTCGTGCAGGACTTGGTGCTGATGGCCGTCAATCTAGAAACTTAGAAGAAATCATGCACAGCCTTGAACATCCAAGTGCTGACCGCCTATTCCATATCAAAGATGCCTTCGAATTAGGAGTTCCTTTGGAATCAGTACGCAAAGCTACGTTGATTGACAAATGGTTCTTGTTACAGATTCAAGAACTTGTTCAATTGGAAGGCGAATTACGTAGATACCAATTAAACAATATCCCACGCGACTTCTTTATGACCTTAAAACAAAAAGGGTATTCAGATATTCAAATCGCTTGGTTATTGGGCAATACAACAGAAGATGAAGTATATGCTCGTCGTAAAGAATTAGGTATCCGTCGTGTTTACAAAATGGTAGATACATGTGCTGCAGAATTCCCAGCTCAAACACCATACTACTACTCTACTTTCGAGGACGAAAATGAATCTATAACTTCTGATCGCAAGAAAATCATCGTTTTAGGTTCAGGTCCTAACCGTATTGGCCAAGGTATTGAGTTTGATTATTCTTGTGTCCATGGGTTATTGGCAGCTAAAGAATGTGGATACGAAGCAATCATGGTCAACTGTAACCCTGAAACGGTATCTACAGACTTTAATATGGCTGACAAGTTATACTTTGAACCTGTTTTCTGGGAACATGTTCGTGAAATCATCGAGCTTGAAAAACCAGAAGGTGTTATCGTTCAATTAGGTGGTCAAACAGCTTTGAAAATGGCTGAGCGCTTAGAAGCGGAAGGTGTTAAGATCATCGGAACGAATTTCTCAAACATGGACTTGGCAGAAGATAGAGGAAGCTTCTCTGACCTATTGAAAGATTTAGATATTCCATACCCTAAATACGGTGTTGCTACTTCTGCTGAGGAAGCAATCAAAGTAGCCAATGAAGTTGGTTACCCTGTATTGGTTCGTCCTTCATATGTATTGGGTGGACAAGGGATGAGCATTGTGATCAATGATGAAGATTTGGAAAAAGCAGTAGTTAACTTATTGAAAAACCTACCAGGCAACCATATTCTAATTGACCACTTCTTAGACAGAGCCGAAGAGGCAGAGTCAGATTCAATCTGCGACGGTGAAGATGTTCATATCATCGGTATGATGGAGCACATTGAGCCTGCTGGTATCCACTCTGGAGACTCTTCAGCGGTATTACCTCCATTCAGCCTTTCAGACAACGTACAGGCTAAAATGGAAGAGTACACGATCAAATTGGCTAAAGCTCTTAATGTAAGAGGCTTATTGAATATACAATTTGCAATCAAGGATGAGAACGTTTATGTAATCGAGGCTAACCCACGTGCATCACGTACTGTTCCATTTATTGCTAAAGCATACGATGTTCCTTACATCAACATAGCTACCAAAGTAATGCTTGGTGAAAACAAACTAAAAGATTTCACTATTGAACGCAAACTAAACGGATATGCAATTAAAGAGCCTGTATTCTCATTCTCTAAATTCCCAGAGGTTGACAAACAATTAGGCCCTGAGATGAAATCAACAGGTGAAGCCATCCGCTTTATCAAAGACCTGAACGATCCTCACTTCAGAGAATTGTACAGCAAGAAGTCGATGTTTTTGAATGCTCAGTAATCGTTAGACACAAGACATAAGACATAAGACACTAGATGATTTTATTTCTACAAAAAGCCGAGATTTTAGAATCTCGGCTTTTGTATATAAATAGCACTGTTAAATATCAAATAAGTACCTATGAAATTGTAAAAGTTTTTGAAAATAAGATGCTTATTTACAAGTTGTTATCTGGTAAACTTTATAATTCTAGTGTCTTATGTCTAGTGTCTTATGTCTACCGACTACTGTCTAAGTCCTTGACACACCTAAAACCCACATTATTGGTTGGGGAATTAATTTCTCCTTTGCCTCGGCTACCGGCTTTGTATCTTTCGCAATAATTGTCGTTGCATAAGAATGAACCTCCGCGTTGAACTCTTTTGATGGCGCCGGGTTCTTGTGGGTCATATGAATCAGCGGGGCCTTTGGGGTTTTCTTTTGGACTGTTTCGGTAGAAGTCGGGTCTGTAATAATCAGAACACCATTCCCATACATTGCCTTCCATATCGTAAAGTCCGTATGCATTAGGGGGAAATGACTTCACCGGAGCTGTATTTTCAAATCCATCTTCTTTGGTATTTTTTGTTGGAAACTCACCTTGATAGATATTTGCTAGCCATTTTCCATTTTCCAATTTTTCGGATCCCCAATAGTATGTTTCTTGTTGGTGTTTCCCTGCTTTGGCGGCATATTCCCATTCGGCTTCAGTTGGGAGTCTTTTACCGGGCCCATTTTGCGTATGCTTCAGCATCTTGGTATGCGAGCTGCGTGACTGGATGGTTTTCTCTTCCCTTTATGGAGCTGTTTGGTCCTTCAGGTTGGCGCCAATTTGCATCTGGCACATATTCCCACCATTGGAGGTGATTCTGCAATCCTTGCACCTGGTTCGGGGCTTTAAATACGGCTGATCCGGGAACAAGTAAAGAAGGGTCAGCTCCGGGGAAATCCTTAGGGTCCAATGGCCTTTCGGCAACCGTAATGTATCCTGTTGCTTTTACAAATGCTTCGAACTGCGCATTAGTAACTTCGTGAGCGTCCATATAAAATGAATTTACGGTAACTTTATGTATGGGTTGAGCATCTTGAAAACTGTTGCTTCCATTTCAAAAGTACCGCCTTCAATCATTACCATTTCACTTTTATCCTCCCCTATCATATTTTTTTCGAGCGAATCTTTTTGGATTGCGGAGAATCGGGAGGGAATTGCAGATGTATAGCACATCGCTGCAGAATCAGGAAAATTTACTGTTTCCTTGTTCTTGGCTCCGGATTGGCAGGATACAAATATTATAATGAAAAGTGGTATTGATTTAAAGATGTTCATCGAATCAGGTTTAGAAAATCACTTATACAAAGATAACAGAGTAAATCAAAAATGGAAATCAGGAGATATAGTCGATATAAATCTGTAAGGATTATTAAACAACAAAAGCCGCCATTAAATGGCGGCTTTGTTGAAAATATTGGATTTTAACTATTGTACGTTTAATTGCACATCTTTAGCCTCAACTTTTGCACGGATTTTAGTATTTCCACCGCCGTTCAAGGTCATGTCATGTGGTTTATTTGTTTTCCAATTACCTCTAGTGAAGTCAGGGATATCCACTGTTCTACTATTTTTGGCAACAGATTGTACACTTAATGGTACGATTGCACTCCAAGAAGCACCATCGTATACTGTTTGATCCAAAGGTAAGCCATTGCGCAAACAGTCGATTAATCTCCAGTCCATCATAAAGTCCATACCACCGTGACCACCTACTTGTTTAGCTTGTTCACCGATGAATTTCACCAAGTCCGGAGTATACTGATCATATAGTTTTTGCAATTCTTCTGGTTTTACAAAACTGTGTCCGAAAGCGATTCCTTCTTTTGGATACTTCTGAGCAAAACCTTTAGTTCCACTCAATAAATGGATACGAGAGTAAGGACGTGGGGAAGTTACATCATGTTGTACCATTAATGTTTTACCTTTTTCAGTTTTGATCAAGGTTGTATCCATGTTACCTCTGTATTTTTTACCTACGAATTCTTTGAAGAATTCATCGGTTGCAGCCAATTCTCTAGCTTTATCAGCCATCATAAAATCGTTGGATTGCATGGCAACTAAGTGATTCATTTTGTCACCACAGTTGATGTTCATACATTGAGCGATCGGGCCGATACCATGAGTTGGGTAAAGATTACCGTTCATCTTGATGTTTTCACGTAATCTCCACATATTATCATATCCTTTTTTATCGAAGTTTAAGCTCAATAAGTCATGGATATATGCACCTTCAGCGTGTACTAATTCACCGAACAATCCTTGGCGAACCATGTTCAATGTCAACATTTCGAAGAAATCATAGCAACAGTTTTCCAACATCATACAATGTTTTTTGGTTGCTTCAGAAGTTTTCACTACTTCCCAGATTTCAGATATCGTCAAACCGATTGGCACTTCAGTTGCGGCGTGTGCACCTGATTTCATGGCTTCAATAGCCATTGGAGCGTGAAGTTCCCAAGGAGTACAGATATAGACTAGATCAAGGTCTTCATTTTTAAGCATGGTTTTCCAACCATCTTCACCAGAATAAGCTTTAGCTTCGTTCAATCCTTTTTTGGTTAAGATTGTTTGAGCTTTTGTCACCCTGTCAGCATGTCTATCACAAAGAGCAACAATTTCTGCACCCTCAATATAAGAAATGCGGTCTACAGCACCTGGACCACGCATACCTAGTCCAATGATCGCCACTTTGACCTTTTCAATTTTTGGAGCGGCGAATCCTGACATATTAAAGTTAGAAGACGCGAACACCTCATTTTGCAAAGATGGCAATGTTATCGCAACACTGGACAACAAACCAGCTTTTTTCAAAAAAATCTCTACGGGAGTTATTCATAGTATAAATTTATTATCAAACTAAATTACTAAATAAAGGGGGACATTGTCCCCCTATAAATCACCTATTTTAAAACAAACTAAACAGTCAAATTTTGATTTATCACAAATTAACGAATGGTATAATTTGGTTGAGGGGCTTGATTATCAAACCACTAATACAATAATAATATGAATTATGATAAAACAAAAACTATTTAGGCACGCAAACGTTTGTCCAATTTGCACAACCGTTTGCTTTTCGTCAAAATATAGATACAATTCCTTATAAATTGATGTTACCTATCATTTCCTTTAATTCCAATTCCGATAATTTTGCTTGCAACCTGGAAGAGTTGAATCTTGAAATTGCATTGATGAAGTTCTCTTGAGCATCCCTAAACTCGACTGCCGAGATAGTACCTATCTTATATTTTTCCATAGTAATGCTCAGGTTTTGTCTTGCAATGTCAGCATTGTTTTCCTCTAGTCTAGCCAAGGACAAGTTTGTTTGGTAGGTTTGATAGGCTGTTGACATGGCTGTCTGAATCAACAAATTTTGTTGGTCAATCATCAGTCCTGAATTCTCCAATTGGATTTTTGCGATGCGCTCATTCCTCCTTTGGTTAAAGCCGTCGAAAATATTGATAGAAGCTGTTACGCCATAGTTTAATCCTCTGGAATTCGAACTTGAGACGAATCCTAAACTTGACTCTGATTCAGAGAAATTGTATCCTGTGTTCAATCGAATAACGGGGTATCGATTTCCTTTAACCCTTTTGACTTCCAATTCAGCCATCCTTTTATTGATGGCGATAATCTGCAAATCTGGATTATATTGCTTTGCTTTTTGCAACAATTCATCATATATCAAAGAGTCGTCATAATCGACTTCTCTTTCTACATCGAATTCAATAGAAAGATCTCTTGCCATCAAACTGTTTAAGGTTACTTTCAAGTTTTGGACAACATTAAATTGACGTAGACGGTTTGATTCGTCCTCATTTAGGTTCACCTGAACGTTCAATACCTCTAACCGAGACGCTTTACCGATCATAAATCTATTTTCTGCTGTTCTCAAGCGTTCATTCGATATCAGTATATTGGAGTCGATGGCATTTAATAGGTTCTGCTGTTCAACTATGGTATAATAGGTTGATATGACGTCCGATACTTTGGCAAGAATTGTTTTTTTCAGTTCGAATTCCCCTTGTTTTTCAAGCTCTTTCAATTGTTCATAACGTGAAAACATGGCAAATCCGTCAAATATGGTCCACCCGATGCTTACGCCATAATTCATGTTATTGTTTTTTGCATTGCTCAGTGATCGTTTTTCTCCACTTGCCTGTACTTGCGAAGAGTTCATGACACTATTGTTCTGGGTAAAATTTCCAGTGACATTGGGTAGCATACCTGCATTGCCATAGGTGGTATTTTCCTGAGCTATCCTCAGGTCATTCTGCGACAGTTTGATTTCAAAATTATTTTCCAAAGCTATCTGAACAGCATCCTTTACGGTCAATAATCCTTGCGCGTTCAGTATAGAGCCTGTGCTCAGCACCAATATCAATAGCGCTGCTATTTTCTTCATTTTATTCTTCAATTTCTTCAAGCATTTTCATTTCTGCCAATTCTGGATGCAGGTTCTTTTTTCTGGACATCATCAGGTAAAAAGCAGGAATTACAAATAAGGTTAATATTAAGGCAAAGATGGTCCCTCCCACTATAACCACACCCATACCAATTCTGCTAGTCGATGCTGCTCCTAGGGATAATGCAATTGGGAGTGCCCCTAATGCAATTGCCAAGGAGGTCATTAGAATTGGTCTTAACCGAGCCACCGATGCAGTAACTACAGCATCATACTTAGAGTACCCCTCCTCCCTCAACTGATTGGCGAATTCTACGATCAAAATACCGTTCTTGGTTACCAGACCGATCAGCATAATTGTTCCAATCTGAGAAAATATATTCCATGACTGTCCAAATAACCACAAGGAGAACATGGCCCCAGCAACAGCCATTGGCACTGTAATAATAATTATGATAGGATCGATAAAACTTTCAAACTGTGCGGCTAGGATCAAGAAAATCAGTAAAACAGCCAATCCGAATGCAAACATTGTATTCGATCCACTTTCGACAAAATCTCGAGATTCACCACCTAGGTCTGTTGTAAATGTTTCATTAAGGACTTTGGCTTTCACCCTTTCCATCGCTTCGATTCCATCGCCCATACTTTTTCCAGGTGCTAGACCTGCAGATACGGTTGCAGCCATATACCTGTTGTTATGGAACAATTGGGGAGGACTGCTTCGTTCTTCAATCTCAACGATGTTGTCGAGCTGTATCAATTGGCCTTGATTATTTTTGACGAAGATAGATGCCAAATCCATAGGTGTCGATCTATCTTTTCTATCAAACTGACCCATTACTTGGTACTGCTTTCCATTCATCATAAAATATCCGAAACGCTGTCCCGAAAGTGACATCTGCAATGTTTGGGCAACATCCAGAACCGAAACACCCAAGGATTGCGCTTTTTCCCTATCAATGCTCACATATACCTCAGGTTTATTGAACTTCAAGTTAACATCTGTAATTGAAAAAGTTGGATCATTGGAAAGCTCATCCATGAACAATGGAATCTTTTCTTCCAGTTTCTGAAAATTTGGCGCTTGAATAATATACTGAATAGGAAGACCTCCTCTTCTATTTACCGAGATGGTAGGTTGTTGTGAAACCGATACCCTTCCTTCAGAATATCCACGCGTCAGCCTTGAGAGATCATCTGAAATTTCTTGTTGAGTTCTTTCCCTTTCATCAGGTTGTACTAATCCTAAACGAACAAAACCTGAATTAGAGGACGCAGATCCAAATCCTGGAGATGTAATTACCAAGCTTACTTTTTTCTCAGGAACAGAGTCATTGATTAACATAGTTAGGTCAGTCATGAAACGGTCCATGTAATCATAGGACACACCCTCAGGTGCTGTTGCACGCAAGCTGATATAACTGCGGTCATCATAAGGAGCAGTTTCTTTGGGCAATAGCTGATAAAAAAAGAAGATTAAGGCAAAACATCCAATAATAGTAGCAAAGCTCAACCATTTGAACTTCAGAAACCCTTTTAATGAACTTGAATATTCTTCATTCATCATTTCAAAATAGCGTTCTGTCCGCATGTAGAATTTGGATTTCTTCTGTTCTCCACCTTTCATTAAATATGCGTTCAGCATTGGTGTTAAGGTCAATGACACGAATGCAGAGATTAAAACTGCTGCCCCGATGACGACTCCGAATTCTCGGAAGAGTCGTCCAACAAAGCCTTCTAAGAATATCACGGGCAAGAATACTGCAGCCAAAGTGATGGATATGGAAATAACAGCGAAAAAGATTTCATTCGATCCCTTAATAGCAGCTTGAATAGGAGGCATCCCTTCTTCCACTTTCTTGAATATATTTTCCGTTACTACGATACCATCATCCACTACCAACCCTGTTGCCAAAACGATAGCCAATAAAGTCAATACATTGATTGAAAATCCACAGAGATACATAATAAAGAATGTGGCAATCAAGGATACTGGGATATCGATCAGAGGTCTGAAGGCAATAGACCAATTTCTGAAGAACAGATAGATAATGAGGACTACCAAAACAATGGCAATCAACAATGTTTCTACTACTTCAAGTACGGCTCTTTTTACGAAAAGGGTGTTATCAATGGCGATATTTAATTCAAATCCTTCGGGAGTTCATTTTGAAGTTTATCGTATTCTTTATAAAAATGGTCTGCTATTTCGAGGTAATTTGTTCCTGGCTGCGGAATAATAGCCAAGCTCACCATGGGATATCCTGAGTCTGACATCTTTGTTTCAAAGTTCTCTGCTTCCAGGGCTGCTTTACCGACATCAGAAAATCTGACTATTCTATTATTATCTGAACGGATGATAATATTGCTGAATTCTTCTTCACTGGCCAAATTACCGATAGTTTTGATCGCTAGTTCGGTATTTGCTCCTGTTAATTTCCCTGATGGCAGTTCAACATTTTGCGTCGTGAGCGCATTTCTGACATCCAGAACGGTCAATCCATAAGATGCAAGTTTATTGGGGTCAATCCATAGCCTCATGGCATATTTCCGCTGTCCCCAAATTTGCACAGAACTCACACCTGGAATGGTCTGCAATCTTTGTGCTATGACGTTCTCTGCATAGTCCGAAAGTTCCAATACATTTTTGGTGGCACTTTGCATGGTCATGGTGATAATAGGTTCTGAATCTGCGTCAGATTTAGAAACTACTGGAGGGGCGTCAATATCTTGAGGTAGGCTTCGCAATGCTTGGGATACTTTGTCCCTAACATCGTTGGCAGCCTCTTCGAGGTTTTTTCCTAAATTGAACTCAATAGTAATGTTACTTGACCCTTGGTTGGAGGATGAAGAAATATTACGGATTCCATCGATGGAGTTGATTGATTTCTCCAAAGGTTCTGTAATCTGAGATTCAATAATATCAGCGTTTGCACCTGCATAGTTAGTTCGCACTGATATCTGTGCCGGGTCAATGGATGGGAATTCCCTGATTCCCAAAAATGTATAACCAATGATCCCAAATAAAATTAGGATCAGGTTCATGACAATAGTCAGTACAGGTCGTTTTATACTTAAGGTTGATAAACTCATTCTCTCAGATTATTGAAGAGTAACATTTACTTTGGAACCATTTCTCAACGACATAACTCCGGAGGTCAGAACGGTATCACCAGCTTGGATACCTGATGTTATCAAAACATCCTCATCTGTTCTGGCACCAGTTTCAACCATGACCTCATTTGCAGAACCATTTTTCATGACAAAAAGTTTTTTTCCGTTCTGTACAGGGATCAACGCTTCAGCAGGGACCAACAGTCCATTTTCCAACGTCTCCAATGGAAAAATAATGTTCGCAAACGTTCCAGGAATTATATTATCAGAATTATTTGTTGTAATGGCTTTCACCAATAATGTTCTGGTATTTGCTTCAACAGCAGGTTCAGTGGCATAGATTTTCGCTGTAAATTCTCCTTGCACACCTTGAACGTTAAATTTCACTTGATTGTTAACTTTTACCCGATTTGCATATTTTTCAGGTATTGAAAAAGAAACTTTCAATCTATTTGTGTTTACCAACTGGGCGATAACTGTCGCTGGAGTAACATAGCTGCCTTTAGATATATTTCTAAGACCTATTCTTCCTGAAAAAGGTGCTCGGATGACGGTTTTACTCAATTGTGCTTTGATCAATTGGATCTGTGACTCTGCTGTTCTAAAATCTGCACTAGCAATGTCATATTCCTCTTGAGAGATCGCTTCCTTTTCTAATAGGAGTTTTGCTCTTCTTTCATTTTCTGCTGCGAGGTTATTTCTGGTTTGCGCTTGTGCTAGTTGAGCTTGCAATTCGGCATCGTTAATTCGCAACAGTGGTTGACCTTGGCTCACGCGTCCACCTTCAGAAAAATTTATTGATTCGACAATCCCAGAGACCTCAGTATGAATTTCTATCTGTTCATCAGCTTCAATGGAACCCGAAAGAGTTAGATAGTCTGAAAATGGCTGCCCCTGGACTACCTGACCATAGACTTTCATTTCAGAACGACCAGCAGGACGCCCATTCTGTGCAGCGGCTTTTTCTTTGTTCGTAGTGATCCTGTAAAAGATCATTCCTCCGACCACTAGGACTATTATCAATAAAACAATTATAGATTTTCTTTTCATTTTTCAGGTTGCAGACGCTTAAATTATTTAAGTTTAATTAAGCTGAAAAATAGGAAAAATACGGATAAGATAGTGTAATAATGTTATTATACTAATATTAGGATAATATCAAGGGAATTTTAACAAGTATAATACTTGGGCGGGAAATTTAGGTTAAACCATCAAATTAACCAATAAATGGATGTTTATAGTTGATATTTAATTTTACAATTATTCGGTTTATAAGTACCCATAATCTTTCGATAGAGATCTTGTAAGACATGGCGATTTTCTGGAGACTTAATCCTTCCAACATCCGATGAACGATATGTAGTTCTCTTTCGGACAGCTTTCTTCTATCCTGTGGTGGTTTTTGAATACCGAAGAAAAGTGATTTAGTCAATTCAGGGCATGCATAACATGATCCGGTGAGCACATCGTTAATTATATCTACCAACTCACAGGTTTTGGTACCTTTATTAACGAATGCATATGCACCGCCCAATATACTATTTCTGATAATGGCGGGATTGATAGTATCCGAAAGCATAATTATATGCGTATTGGGAAATTTTTGCTTAATTATAGGAATTCCAGATACTCCATCTATTCCTGGCATCATAACATCCAACAGGATTACCTCGGGTACAGCAGTTTTTTCAGCTTTTGTTTGAAAGTCGGCAATAGACTCAGCTTCAAGGACGAAGTCAAATCGCACCTTGTTAAAGTTCAAAAGCTGTAGCTTAGTTAAATTTCGACAAAAGATGCTATCATCTATTATCCCTAACTTTATTCTTCGCATAAACTAATTTCTTAAATTCACTGGATTGATTTAGGATCAATCAAATCTGGTGTTACACCATCTACTATAAATATACTATTTGTCCTTTAGACAAGAAAGTAACTATTTAAAAAAGTAGGATTTTTATTTGTAAATTAATTAAATTATAAAACCCTAAGGCATTTTATTTCCACAGCAAAAAAAGCACGGAAATAGTCAAACTGAGAGTGAAAACATTGTTAAAATATCATCAATTAAACCGTTTTCACCTAAATCAGAGTTAAATTTAATTATTTAAAATATATAATTCACTAAAAGATGGAAAAAAGATGGATAGTAGATGTGGGATGTGAGATGTGAGATGTGAGATAGCCGGTTGGAATACTAGCCTTAGAGAACCAACCCTGTTACGGGTGTAACTATTCTAGAAAAATGTCATTATAACGCATAGAACTCTGTAGGGGTGTAACTATTATAGAAAAATGGCCATGCAGCCAAAAACCCCATCGGCGTTAAATGCCGGAGGCATGAAATGTATCTTAAATGCCGTAGGCATGAAATATCTATAGAAATGAAAATCCCCCAAACACCAGCGCCGTAGGTGTGGCATGTTTGTTAAATCTCCTGCTATAATAGTGACACCCCGATGGGGTTTCACCGCAGTGGCAGGTATCTCCGACGCCATGGTCGGTGTCCCCACCGGCCATCACCTGGATTGTGTGCGCCGCCTGCCCTTCGGCTAAGGGACCGAAGGCGGCCGGCAATTGGGAACGCCATAAAACAGGAAAGCCCGATGTCCTCATGGACAACGGGCTTCCGTATAAAATTAGGCACCGACCTACTCTCCCACCTGTTACGGCAATACCATCGGCTCTGGCGGGCTTAACTTCTCTGTTCGGAATGGGAAGAGGTGGACACCGCCGATATAGGCACCTGAATACCTTTTTGACAGACTGATCTGTCATTGACATGTTATTGGAAGAAAGGAGGGTTAAAAAGAGAGAGGACAACAGACTATCCGCATTGGAAAGCTTCGGGCTATTAGTACCACTCGGCTTTGGTCTCTCAACCTTTACACCTGTGGCCTATCGACGTCGTAATCTCCGACGACCCTTATGAGGAAGTCTCATCTCGTGGCTAGTTTCGCACTTAGATGCTTTCAGCGCTTATCTATCCCGGACGTAGCTACCCTGCCGTACACCTGGCGGCATAACAGGTTCACCAGCGGTCCGTCCAACCCGGTCCTCTCGTACTAAGGTCAGATCCACTCAAACTTCCAGCGCCCACAACAGATAGGGACCGAACTGTCTCGCGACGTTCTGAACCCAGCTCGCGTGCCACTTTAATGGGCGAACAGCCCAACCCTTGGGACCTTCTCCAGCCCCAGGATGTGACGAGCCGACATCGAGGTGCCAAACCTCCCCGTCGATATGAGCTCTTGGGGGAGATCAGCCTGTTATCCCCAGAGTACCTTTTATCCTTTGAGCGATGGCCCTTCCATACAGAACCACCGGATCACTATGTCCGTCTTTCGACCCTGGTCGACTTGTAGGTCTCACAGTCAAGCAAGCTTATGCCATTGCACTCCTCGTACGGTTACCAAGCGTACTGAGCTTACCTTTGAAAGCCTCCGTTACCTTTTTGGAGGCGACCACCCCAGTCAAACTACCCACCAAACAATGTCTCCCGCTGGGCGGGATTAGAAACCGAATACAGAAAGGGCGGTATTTCAAGGGCGTATCCGCGATTCCTGGCGAAACCGCTTCGACTACTCCCGCCTATCCTACACATCCTGTACCCAATTTCAATGTTAAGCTATAGTGAAGGTTCATGGGGTCTTTCCGTCCCGTTGCGGGTAACCGGCGTCTTCACCGATACCACAATTTCACCGAGCTCATGGCTGAGACAGCGCCCAGATCGTTACACCATTCGTGCAGGTCGGAACTTACCCGACAAGGAATTTCGCTACCTTAGGACCGTTATAGTTACGGCCGCCGTTTACTGGGGCTTCGATTCAATGCTTCTCCTTGCGGATGACATCCCCTCTTAACCTTCCAGCACCGGGCAGGTGTCAGGCCTTATACCTCATCTTTCGATTTCGCAAAGCCATATGTTTTTGCTAAACAGTCGCCTGGGCCTTTTCACTGCGGCTTCTCCACCCGGAGGTGGAGGAAGCGCCCCTTCTCCCGAAGTTACAGGGCCATTTTGCCGAGTTCCTTAGCCATGATTCACTCGAGCACCTTAGGATCCTCTCCTCGACCACCTGTGTCGGTTTGCGGTACGGGTCTTGATGACCTGGAGCTTAGCGGGTTTTCTTGGAAGTCTGCTTACCTGCGCTATCAGCGCCCCCGAGGGTTTGCTGTACTATCGGGCTTCGGCTGTACCGGCGGATTTGCCTACCGGTCCAATACCTTTGCCCTTCAACGAACTATTCCGTCAGTTCGCGGCAGTGTCACTACTCCGTCACCACATCGCAGTCATCAACAGTACGGGAATATTAACCCGTTGGCCATCGGCTGCCTCCCTTCGGATGCGCCTTAGGTCCCGACTGACCCTGATCCGATTAGCGTTGATCAGGAAACCTTGGTCTTTCGGTGGGCGGGTTTCTCACCCGCCTTATCGTTACTTATGCCTACATTTGCTTTTCCATCAGGTCCACCACAGGTCACCCTGCGGATTCGCCCCCGATGGAATGCTCCCCTACCAGTGCAACACGAGGTTGCAATCCATAGCTTCGGTACCGTTCTTGATGCCCGTTTATTATCCACGCCCGGCCGCTCGACTAGTGAGCTGTTACGCACTCTTTAAATGAATGGCTGCTTCCAAGCCAACATCCTAGCTGTCTGGGCAACCGGACCTCGTTAGTTCAACTTAGAACGGATTTGGGGACCTTAGCTGATGGTCTGGGTTCTTTCCCTCTCGGCCTTGGACCTTAGCACCCAAAGCCTCACTGCCGGCCATATCTAGCAGCATTCGGAGTTCGTCTGGATTTGGTAGGATTTGACTCCCCCGCACCCAATCGGTAGCTCTACCTCTGCTAGACTCATATGCCGACGCTGTTCCTAAAAACATTTCGGGGAGTACGAGCTATTTCCCAGTTTGATTGGCCTTTCACCCCTACCCTCAGGTCATCCGGAAACTTTTCAACGTTTATCGGTTCGGTCCTCCAGTACGTGTTACCGCACCTTCAACCTGCCCAAGGGTAGATCACAAGGTTTCGCGTCTACCTCGTCCGACTCTGCGCCCTGTTCAGACTCGCTTTCGCTTCGGCTCCTGGCCTTAAGCCATTAACCTTGCCGGACAAGAGTAACTCGTAGGCTCATTATGCAAAAGGCACGCCGTCACGGAATCGCTCCGCTCCGACCGCTTGTAAGCACACGGTTTCAGGTTCTTTTCACTCCCCTGTTCGGGGTTCTTTTCACCTTTCCCTCACGGTACTGGTCCACTATCGGTCTCTCAGGAGTATTTAGCCTTGCCAGATGGTGCTGGCGGATTCCCACAGGATTTCTCCGGTCCCGCGGTACTCAGGATACCACTATGCCTGTATTCTTTGCCTGTACGGGGCTCTCACCCTTGTCGCGCAGTTTCCCACCTGCTTCCAGTTCATAGCACAGTGCAACATCGTGGTCCTACAACCCCATGCATGCCGTGACATGCATGGTTTGGGCTCTTTCCCGTTCGCTCGCCACTACTTGGGAAATCATTGTTATTTTCTCCTCCTACGCCTACTTAGATGTTTCAGTTCAGCGCGTTCGCCTCATTTGATGGCATGCCTTCAGCATGCCGGGTTGCCCCATTCGGAAATCCACGGATCGAGTCGCATTTGCCGATCCCCGTGGCTTATCGCAGCTTATCACGTCCTTCATCGCCTCTGAGAGCCTAGGCATCCCCCGTGTGCCCTTGTTTACTTTCTTCGCGCCACCACCCCTTTTGCCAAGTGGTGGGCTGCATTTGGTGCACCGCATTGCTGCAGTGCGCCTCTGTTGTCTTCTCTTGTTAATCTCTTTTCTTCCAATATGTCAAAGAACTCTTCGTTTCCCGTGCATCCGGTGTCCTGCGGCCGCGTGGACATGCCACCGTGACCTGCATTCACCCTACGATAACGGGCAACCTGTGGAGAATAACGGATTCGAACCGTTGACCCCCTGCGTGCAAGGCAGGTGCTCTAGCCAGCTGAGCTAATTCCCCGCGGTGGTAGTCCCGAGCAGACTTGAACTGCTGACCCCTACATTATCAGTGTAGTGCTCTAACCAACTGAGCTACGGGACTAGCTTATCTCTCTCATCTTCTCTCGGTGACCCTCACCCCGATACCGGGATGGGCACTTTCTTCTGAATGTATCTTCTTTTTCCTTAGATCATGTATGTGGCGCAGCGGCCCCGGCGCGGGCTCTAGAAAGGAGGTATTCCAGCCGCACCTTCCGGTACGGCTACCTTGTTACGACTTAGCCCCAATTACCGGTTTTACCCTAACACGCTCCTTGCGGTTACATGCTTTAGGTACCCCCAGCTTTCATGGCTTGACGGGCGGTGTGTACAAGGCCCGGGAACGTATTCACCGCGTCATTGCTGATACGCGATTACTAGCGAATCCAACTTCACGGGGTCGAGTTGCAGACCCCGATCCGAACTGTGAATGGCTTTTCGAGATTGGCATCACATTGCTGTGTAGCTGCCCGCTGTACCATCCATTGTAGCACGTGTGTAGCCCCGGACGTAAGGGCCATGATGACTTGACGTCGTCCCCGCCTTCCTCTCTGCTTGCGCAGGCAGTCTGTCCAGAGTCCCCACCTTTACGTGCTGGCAACTGGACATAGGGGTTGCGCTCGTTGCGGGACTTAACCCAACACCTCACGGCACGAGCTGACGACAGCCATGCAGCACCTAGTTTCCTGTCCCGAAGGACGCATCCGTCTCTGGATGCTTCAGTAACTTTCAAGCCCGGGTAAGGTTCCTCGCGTATCATCGAATTAAACCACATGCTCCTCCGCTTGTGCGGGCCCCGTCAATTCCTTTGAGTTTCACCCTTGCGGGCGTACTCCCCAGGTGGATAACTTAACGCTTTCGCTTGGACGCTTACGGTATATCGCAAACATCGAGTTATCATCGTTTAGGGCGTGGACTACCAGGGTATCTAATCCTGTTCGATCCCCACGCTTTCGTGCATCAGCGTCAATAACGGCTTAGACAGCTGCCTTCGCAATCGGTGTTCTGAGACATATCTATGCATTTCACCGCTACTTGTCTCATTCCGCCGTCTTCAACCGCATTCAAGCACTTCAGTATCAAGGGCACTGCGACAGTTGAGCTGCCGTCTTTCACCCCTGACTTAAAGTGCCGCCTACGCACCCTTTAAACCCAATAAATCCGGATAACGCTCGGATCCTCCGTATTACCGCGGCTGCTGGCACGGAGTTAGCCGATCCTTATTCTCCGGGTACGTTCAGCCCACTACACGTAGTGGGGTTTATTCCCCGGCAAAAGCAGTTTACAACCCATAGGGCAGTCGTCCTGCACGCGGCATGGCTGGTTCAGGGTTGCCCCCATTGACCAATATTCCTTACTGCTGCCTCCCGTAGGAGTCTGGTCCGTGTCTCAGTACCAGTGTGGGGGATTCTCCTCTCAGAGCCCCTAGACATCGTCGCCTTGGTGGGCCGTTACCCCACCAACTAGCTAATGTCACGCGAGCCCATCCATATCCTATGAATATTTGACGCCGGAACGATGCCGTCCCGGCGTGTCATGCGGTGTTAATCCGGATTTCTCCGGGCTATCCCCCTGATATGGGCAGGTTGCTCACGCGTTACGCACCCGTGCGCCACTCTCACCGGAAGTAGCGAGCTACTCCCGGATCCCGTCCGACTTGCATGTATTAGGCCTGCCGCTAGCGTTCATCCTGAGCCAGGATCAAACTCTCCATTGTAAAATGAAGTGTAAGACCGTGACTATTCATAATAAATAGAAACGTCTTGTTTTAATGTTTTCCTCCCGCTCCGGGATACCTGAATTGATTTATCTTGTATATCTTTTCAGCGTATGCTTCCTTGCGGAAACTCCGCTGCGCTACATGATCATTTAAAGAACTTATCTCGCCTCCGCTTCGCGCTTCGGCTGTATTTCGTAGAGTGCTTGAGCACTCCTGAACTGTCATTTTCGTTGGCTCCGGGCGTCGCGCCCATCGCCGTTTCCCCTGGTTGGGACTGCAAAGGTAGGAGCTTTTTTCGAATCCGCAAAATTTATTTTGAAATAATTTTCGCGGCCCCTTTTCGGCTTCCCGTGCCGGCAATGTGCCGCCTGCGGTGTCGCCCGTCCTTCCCCCTATTTCAGTGGCGTTTCCGCCGTCCCTCCCTTGCGGAGTGGTGCAAAGATAGGGACATTTGCACATTACTTCCAAGACCACGGCACAACATTTTTTGCCCAAGGGGCGTAACTCGCTATCCCATTGAAAGATAATTTTTCGGCCGGGCAGCAGATTACCGGCTCCCGGGTGCGCCATCGGGGGAAAGCGCGCCCCAGGCAGACTCCGGCGGGCACGGAAAAGGAACGGCATTTAAGATATATTTCATGCCCCTGGCATTTGACCCCGATGGGGCTTTTGCTCATCATTACCATCCCTGCTCCACATTTCACCTTTCAGCCTTTCCACATATAATCATGTCAAACATGATTAATCCGATCAATCACAGTTTAACAGGTGGCCGGTGGGGACACCGGCCACGGCGGTTGTTTTGATCTCCTTCCACTCTCCTTCCACTCTCCGTCCACTCTCAGTCCTCTTTCGTTCGCACCTCGTTCGGACCTCGTTCGGGTGTTTTCCGAAGAAGCTCCGAACAAGGTCCGTACAAGGTCCGAACGAGAGACGAACCAGAGTATACCGAGTCAGGAACAAGACCATAACAAGATCCCTCAGAGTAAATAGCAGTCAAATAAACCCCCATCACCTGTCGCTGTTAAAAAACCTTAAATACATAATGTCAGCTTTCGAAGCCCCCAAAAATCAATTATCTTTAATCAAACCCAATCATAACCATGGACAATGATAACCAAAGTGTAAGCTCAGCTTACTTTCCAAGCAATCCTATATTATTCAGGTTCACTTTTTTGTTTATAGTCCTGTTTACACTATTATTCAACAACGGGACATTGATCTTATTGAGTCCGCAACCCCTATTGAAAATTGATGCGCTGCTGGTTTCGGCGAATTGGGTGGCCAACCATATCTTTCAAGATGACCGAACCATCACCTACGGTTTCGGTGGTAGTGGTGACACCAGCTTTCATTGGTACACATTGTTTATTGTTCTAATACTTTCGCTAATTGGCACTCTTGTTTGGTCAATTTTTGCCAAAGGCACGAAGAACTACAACAAACTCTATTATTTACTTACGGTAATTGTTAGATATTATATAGGCCTGATGATGATACAATATGGCATTGCGAAACTTTACCAAAGCCAATTTCCATTTCCTTTCCATCTTACTCTTGTGTCACCTCTTTACAATATGCACCCCATGACATTGGCTTGGACATTTTTTGGAGCATCGTATGGTTATAATATATTTATAGGAATCGTTGAGGTATTGGGAGTACTCTTGCTCTTTAGGAAGACCGCAACATTGGGCGCTCTCATTACATTGGCCACAAGTTTGAACGTCATGGCCATTAATTACTTTTACAACGTGCCGGTAAAAATGGTTTCGACTGCTTTGGTATTATTTTGCCTATTTCTATTAGCTCCAAATATCCAGAGACTGTTTGCTTTTCTCTGCCAGGGCAAATCCACCTCCTTGGTCAGTTTTCCCAATTTGAGCATAAGTTCGAAAATAGGCAGGGTTTCAGTTATTAGTATAAAGTACTTATTGATTGTGATTACTGTTGGCGTGTCTTTAAGTTCGAAAAACAATTCTAGTGAAATAAGGAATGCTTTTAACGATCCAGAATCAGAGCTATATGGAGCTTTCTATATTACAGACAGGGAACAGAAGAACAAAAATCTGATAGGCATATCGGAAAATTGGCAGAAGTTTATATTTATGACCGACACCAAACTGATTATTCAGAATTACGAGTCCAAGAGCACGGATTATCAGATCATAGTAGACCGTAAAAAGAAGGAAGTTAAGATTGTTGCTAAATATGGCGAGAGAGGAATCCATGCCACTTACAAAAAAGGGAATAATGGGAATATTATCTTAACCACGTTAAATTCTGAAACTCCTATAACCTTGGAATTGACGAAAATAGACCTGGACAATATCCCCCTTCATACACAAAAGTTCAACTGGGTCAGGGGCGACATTTAAAATGCGCTGATTCCTGTTATATCATTACCTGTGATCAATAGATGGATATCATGTGTTCCTTCATAAGTGATGACCGATTCCAGGTTCATCATATGTCGCATAATCGGATAGTCGCCTACGATGCCCATTGCACCGAGTATCTGCCGAGCTTCGCGTGCGACTTGCAGGGCCATATTTACATTGTTTCTTTTTGCCATTGATATCTGGGCTGGTGTTGCTTGGTCTTCATTTTTCAATTGCCCCAAACGTAGGGATAGCAGCTGTGCTTTGGTGATTTCTGTGACCATTTCGGCCATTTTTTTCTGTTGCAATTGGAATGATGCTATTGGTTTTCCGAACTGTTGGCGTTCTTTAGCATATTTCAGGGCTGTTTGGTAGCAATCAACGGCAGCTCCGATCGCGCCCCAAGAGATTCCGTATCGGGCAGAATTGAGGCATGACAATGGTCCGCGCATCGAATTCACCTCTGGTAAGATGTTTTCTTTAGGGATATATACTTGATCAAAAACCAACTCTCCTGTTTTTGATGCCCGCAGGGACCACTTATTCAGTGTTTCGGGTGTACTGAATCCTTGGAAGGCTCTTTCTACGATGACTCCTCTGATTTTCTTTTCTTCGTCTCTAGCCCATACCACAGCAATGTCACAGATCGGCGCATTGGTGATCCACATTTTTGCACCATTTAATCTATATCCATCTCCATCTTTTATCAATTTTGTTTCCATTCCAGCTGGGTCGGATCCATGGTTGGGTTCTGTCAAGCCGAATGCACCAATAAGTTCACCTTTTGCTAAACCAGGGAGGAATTTTTGTTTTTGGTCTTCTGATCCAAAACTATATATAGGGTACATGACCAATGAAGATTGTACAGATGCTGCGGATCGGATTGCAGAATCACCATATTCCAATTCCTGCATTATAAGTCCGTATGCGATCTGGTCGAGGCCTGCCCCACCGTACTGTTCGGGGATAAATGGCCCCAGGGCACCAATTCTGCCCAATTTTTTCATCAGATCAGGAATTTCCTTGTGCTCTTGTGCATACTGATCGATTATAGGAGAGATTTCAGATTTGACAAATTCACTTATCGAATCGCGAACCAAAAGCTGTTCAGGTGTTAGTAATTGTTCGATTTGGTAGTAGTCCATATTAGTATTGAGATGTGAGATGTGAGATATTAGATGTGAGATGTGGGATATGAGATATGAGATAAAACTGGTTTAATTATTAGGGTTTAAATATTTATTGTTTTTATAATATGATTATAGTTCTAAATTAAGGTTCTTCTTATCTTTTAACAATGACATTGGTCATCAATTTAAATTTTTGAGACTTGTTATTGGTTAAATTTCTTATTTCTCGTATCACAAAATCTTATAACTCTAAACAATCTACTGTCTAATATATAAAATAACAAAAATAATTCTCTATATTTATGAAAATTTCGAATAATATAAACCATATTATGACATCAAAAGAATTAAAAGCACTTGGGATTGAGTCTGAGAATCTAGGGACCTCTACGGGAAACAAATGGTTTGCTAAGGGTGAATTGATTGATTCTTACTCTCCTACAAATGGAAAGTTGATTGCCAAGGTAAAGTGCACTACAAAAAAGGAATACGATAAAGTTATAGAAGAGGCTGAGAAGGCTAAATTGATTTGGAGGGATATTCCTGCGCCTAAGCGTGGGGAGATAGTCCGTCAATTAGGAGAGAAATTGCGTGAATTGAAGCCTGTTTTAGGGAAATTGGTATCCTATGAAATGGGAAAATCCTACCAGGAAGGTTTAGGTGAGGTACAGGAGATGATCGACATCTGTGATTTTGCTGTAGGATTAAGCAGACAGTTATATGGCAATACCATTCATTCTGAAAGACCTGGCCACAGGATGTACGATCAATATCATCCACTAGGGATTGTAGGAATAATCACTGCATTTAACTTTCCTGTAGCAGTTTGGTCTTGGAATGCTGCCTTAGCATTAGTATGTGGAGATGTTGTTGTATGGAAACCGAGCGAAAAGACTCCTCTATGTGCTGTTGCCTGCCAGAACATCATTGCGGAGATTTTAAAATCCAATAAATTGCCTGAGGGCATTTCATCGGTTGTTACCGGAGATGCTGAGGTAGGGAAATGGATTGCTGAGGATGATCGGATTCCATTGGTTTCGGCTACAGGTTCTACGCGTATGGGTAAAGCTGTTGCTGGAGTTGTGGCACAGCGATTAGGAAAATCATTGTTGGAGTTAGGTGGCAACAATGCCATTATTGTAAGTCCATCAGCAGATTTAAAGATGACGATCATTGGAGCGGTTTTCGGTGCGGTTGGTACAGCAGGACAACGCTGTACGAGCACAAGGAGGTTGATTATCCATGAAAGCATTTACGATAAGGTTAAGAAATCATTGGTTGACGCCTACAAACAAATAAAGATTGGAGATCCATTGGACAGCAAAAACCATATGGGCCCTTTGATCGACACCGCGGCAGTTGATATGTACTTATCAGCTCTTGACAAGATCAAGGCTGAGGGTGGCAAGTTACTGACCAAAGGCGAAGTATTGCAAGGATCAGGTTATGAGAGCGGCTGTTATGTAACACCTGTCATAGCGGAAGTTGAAAATCATTATGAGATTGTACAACATGAGACATTTGCACCGATTTTATATTTGATAAAATACAAGGGTGAGGTTGATGAGGCGATTGCGCTGCAAAATGGCGTAAGACAAGGACTTTCATCAGCGATCATGACCAACAGTTTACGAGAGGCTGAGTTGTTCTTGAGTCAGAATGGGTCTGACTGTGGGATTGCCAATGTTAACATTGGTACTTCCGGCGCTGAGATCGGTGGTGCATTCGGGGGAGAGAAAGACACTGGTGGCGGCCGTGAGTCAGGGTCTGATGCATGGAAAATATATATGCGCAGACAAACCAATACTATTAACTACACAACAAGCTTGCCTTTGGCACAAGGTATTAAATTTGATTTATAAACCATTATGAGAGAAACACATAAAAGATTAGCAAAACATATATTGGCAGATGGGCTACCTGTTGTTATGGACCTGGACAGATCCCACGGTTCTTATATCGTAGACATCGATGGTAAGGAGTATTTGGACATGTTCAGCATGTTTGCATCCTCACCGGTTGGATATAATCATCCATATATTCTGGCGAATGAAAAGCAGCTTGAAAAAGTATCGATTAACAAATTAGCTTTATCGGATATTTATCCTGACGAATATGCTGATTTTATGGATACTTTTGAGCGTGTTGGGATTCCCCAAGAGTTAAGCTACTGCTTTTTTATTGACGGTGGTGGATTGGCCGTTGAGAATGCTCTAAAAGCTGCTTTCGACTGGAAGACGAGGTTGAACCTTTCAAAAGGGATTGACCAAGAGGCAAGTCAGGTGATCCATTTTAAGCAGGCATTCCATGGCAGGACTGGTTATACATTATCCTTGACGAACACAAAAGACCCGAGGAAATACATGTATTTCCAAAATTCAATTGGCCGAGGATTACGAATCCGAAGTTGACTTTTCCATTGACTGAAGAATCTGTTGCTGCTACCGTAGAACTCGAGAAGCAAGCGATACAAGAAATTGAGTCTGCCATTGCGAGCAATCCCAATGACATTGCCTGTTTAATTTTGGAGCCTATTCAAGCAGAGGGTGGCGACAATCATTTCAGGAAGGAATTTTTCCAGAAATTGCGTGAGATCTGTGACCAGCACGATATCATCCTAATTTTGGACGAAGTTCAGACAGGAATTGCGATGACTGGTAAGATGTGGTGCTACCAACATTACGGTATAGTACCGGATGTTATTTCCTTTGGCAAGAAAACTCAGGTTTGTGGCATTTTGGCGAACAGGGAGAAATTCGACCGTGTCGAGAAGAATGTATTCCAGGAGTCGAGCCGTATCAATTCTACTTTCGGCGGCAACTTGGTGGACATGATTCGCTTTAAGTTGATTCTTGAAATCATCGAAAAGGAAGGATTAGTAAACAAGGCAGAAACATTAGGGGAATATCTTCAAGTTAAATTAATGGAACTGGAAGAAAAACACCCAAGCATCAGTAATGTTCGGGGTAAAGGACTTCTCATCGCATTCGATTTGCCTTCTGAAGAAATCAGGGATAAATTTGTGAAGGATGCAATGTCCGAGAACATGTTGATCCTTGGATGTGGCGATAAGAGTATCCGATTCAGACCGCATCTGACCGTCACAAAAGAAGATTTGGACAAAGCAATAGCTATTATTGACAAAATAGTTGATTAATAAATTAAAATCCCGTTTTTAGAAGCGGGATTTTTTATTTGCAAAACAATCCTATTAAAGGAGATTTTAAAGATACAATTGAAACTTGAGCCAGGTTTACTGGTTGGTGGAGACACCAACCAGGGCGGGGTGCTAAAGGTACTAACCAGGGCATGATGCCATGGTCGGTGTCCCCATCGACCACCTTACTGTATAACTAGACTTGAGCCAAGTTTACTGGTTGGTGGAGACACCAACCAGGGCGGGGGGCTAAAGATACCAACCAGGGCTTGATGCCGTTGTCCGCGTCCTCACCGACCACCGTACTTTATAACTAGATTTGAGCCAGGTTTACTGGTTGGTGGAGACACCAACCAGGGCGGGTGTTAAAGATACCAACCAGGGCTTGATGCCGTGGTCGGTGTCCCCACCGATCACCTTACTGTATAACTAGACTTGAGCCAAGTTTACTGGTTGGTGGAGACACCAACCAGGGCGGGGGGCTAAAGATACCAACCAGGGCTTGATGCCGTTGTCCGCGTCCTCACCGACCACCGTACTTTATAACTAGATTTGAGCCAGGTTTACTGGTTGGTGGAGACACCAACCAGGGCGGGGTGTTAAAGATACCAACCAGGGCTTGATGCCGTGGTCGGTGTCCTCACCGACCACCGTACTGTATAACTAGACTTGAGCCAAGTTTACTGGTTGGTGGAGACACCAACCAGGGCGGGGTGTTGGAGGCACCGACCAGGTCTTACAATATTAATGTCAAATAACAGCACTATGGCGAATCATCAAACATTCTTATGGAGCAGGATTGTTTTCTTTACGAATTGATTGAAGATATTCACCCAACCAATGAAATAGAAGAAATTAAGTTTTTTGACATGGAGATGTATGAATTGGAGGAGGCTCAAGTTCCGGGAGTCATAAAAATATTTGACCAATTAATTGCGGATAAACATTTATCATAAAAGGTCTTATGGTTATTCAAAATATTTGACAATAATTAGTTTAAAGAGGTGGGCTAAAATCCTATTGATTGGAGTCATTTTTGTACCTTTGTAGATTATGTCGGATATAATTCAATTGCTTCCAGATTCAGTAGCAAATCAGATTGCGGCGGGCGAGGTTGTACAGCGTCCCTCTTCAGCGATCAAGGAACTGATGGAGAATGCTATAGATGCTGGGGCAGATCATATAAAACTTATTATCAAAGATGCGGGGAAGTCATTGATCCAGGTGATTGACAATGGCTGTGGTATGAGCGTTACGGATGCTCGTTTATGTTTTGAGCGACATGCTACCTCGAAGATTAGGAAGGCAGAGGATCTATTTGCGATTCGTACGATGGGATTTCGAGGTGAGGCGATGGCCTCAATAGCTGCTATTGCCCACGTGGAACTTAAGACCCGACGCATTGAGGATGAGTTGGGTACGGTAGTAGAGATCGAAGGATCAGAGGTTATCCAACAATACCCAGATCAAGCTCCTGCAGGCACGAGCATTTCTGTAAAAAACCTTTTCTACAATATTCCTGCTAGAAGGAACTTCTTAAAAAGCAATTCTGTTGAGCTTCGGCATATCATCGACGAGTTCCAACGTGTTGCTTTGGCACATCCCAATATATTTTTCAGTTTCCATAGCGATGGCAATGAATTGTTTCATTTGCCCAAAGAAACTTTGAAACAACGGATTGTTCACTTATTTGGCAACAACTACAATCAGAGGTTGGTGCCTGTTGAGGAGACGACGAGTATTTTGAACATCAATGGATTTATAGGTAAGCCTGAATTTGCCAAGAAAACTCGCGGTGAGCAGTTTTTTTTCGTAAACAACCGATACATAAAAGATCCTTATTTGAATCATGCTGTCATGAATGCTTACGAGGAGATTTTACCAGCTGATACATTTCCGTTATATGTCTTATTTATCGATATCGATCCATCAAAAATCGACATCAACGTTCATCCTACCAAAACAGAGATTAAATATGAGGATGAAAAGGCGATCTATGCTATTCTTAGGTCAGCGGTAAAGCGCAGTATTGGGAGGTATAACATTGCTCCCACCTTGGATTTTGAACAGGAAACGGGTTTCAACAACTTGATTACTCCGAAACCTTTGGATGAGATTCAAGCGCCCACGATCAACTTCAATCCGAATTTCAATCCATTTGATGATGGTGTAAAAAAACATACACGTAGTTATATTGCACCTGAACAGGTTGAACGGAGGAGCGGTATCCCACAGAATTGGGACAGTTTATATCAGATTACAGAGACGGAAGAAGCGGAGCAACTCAGTCTTCTTCCCGCGGAGGAAGATGCTAAATCAGAGGCTGAAATTATCCAGCCATCCGACCAGCCGAAGAAGCAATTTTTCCAGTTGCACAACCGTTATATAGTATCGCAGATACATTCTGGGTTTATGTTGATCGATCAACAAGCTGCGCATGAGCGCATTCTTTTTGAGCAATTTCAACAACAATTAATTAATAATCAAGGTACGAGCCAGCAGAGTTTGTTTCCACAGACCATTGAGTTGAATCCGGCTGATTTTGCTTTAGTCCAGGATATTTTGCCTGAAATCCACGCATTGGGATTTCAATTACGTCCATTTGGGAAAACTACGTATATTGTAGATGGAATTCCGGCGGATTTGGAAAACATCAATGAGAGCCAGATTATCGAGAAGTTATTGGAGGATTTCAAGAACCAGAGCGACTTGCGTCTGAACAAGAGGGAGCGATTAGCAAAAAGTTTGGCGAAGAATGCTTCGATAAAACCGGGCACGAAATTAGACAATGACGGTATGGCCGAATTGATCGACAAGTTATTTGCTTGTGAGTCGCCGAACATTTCTCTTTTTGGGAAGCCCGTAATTATTACTTATACCCTACAGGAGTTAGCCGAGCGCTTTGGTAGGATCATTTAATTTTGAAATTATTATATGAATAACCTTTTAGGAAATTTACCTACAGTAACGAAGAATCTATTGATCATCAATATTGTTTGTTTTATTGGTTCGATGATTTTTGATCAAGCTACGAGATTCTTTGGAGTTTTTTATCCAGATTCACCATTTTTCAAGATCTGGCAGATTATTACCTACATGTTTATGCATGGAGGTTTTGGCCATATTTTCTTCAATATGTTTGCGTTGGTGATGTTTGGTGCTGTTATTGAGCGAATTTTGGGTCCGAAGCGCTTTCTGAACTATTATTTAATTTGTGGTTTAGGGGCTTTGGTTTTGCAATATGGTGTCCAAGCATTCGAGGTTTATAACATTGCTGGCACTGTTAAAGCATCTCAATTCTTGAACTTCAACTATACTACTGGTATGGTTTCAACGAATTTACCGATTACACAAGATCAATTAGGCACATTACTTTCGATTTACGGCACACCATTGGTAGGTGCTTCAGGGGCGATTTACGGGTTGCTTTTGGCATATGGGTATTTATTTCCAAATGCAGAGCTTATGTTGATCTTTTTACCGGTTCCTATTAAGGCTAAATACTTTATTCCCATTCTGATTGTCATTGAAATTGTTTTGGGTTTTTCGAGTTCAGGCTCATCAATTGCCCACTTGGCACATGTTGGAGGAGCCTTATTTGGGTTTATTCTTTTAAAAATGTGGGGAATAAAAAGAACAAATTATTATTAAGATTGTCTCGATAGATATGAAAAAGGAAAGTGGATTAAAAATGTTCTTCAGGACAACCTATCAAACAGGTTCTCCAATTCCTTATATACTATCTATTCAGATTATTCTATTCGTCCTACTTCATATTGCTGATTTATTAGTTGACCTAGGCGTGATTAGCTTTCCGCTTTATGATTGGATGTTGACCAACTTGACTCTTCCGAATACATTTTCGGAGTTTATTTTGCGTCCATGGACGTTGGTTACCTATCCATTCGTCTACGACGGTTTATTCCGGATTGTATTCGATTGTCTTTGGTTATATTGGATGGGTACAACTTTTCTGAATTTTCTAAACAAGCGGCAATTACTGACCGTTTTCTTTGTTTCATTTTTCTTGAGCGGGTTGAGTTTTCTGGCTTTATCGCAGGTTGAATTTTTGGCTAAGGGGCCTTATTCTTCTTTGTTTTCGAATTCGATGGGATTGGCTTCTTTGGTTGCGAGCATAATGGTTTTGGTTCCGAATTTGGAGATCAGATTGTTTTTGTTTGGGACTGTTCGTTTTCGGACCATTGCTATTGTTTTCTTTTCATTAGAGATTTTATTTTACTTGTTTGCTAATCGAGCTGCGGCAGCAACCTTTCCTATTGCGATTTTATGGGGAGCGATATTCATGTATCAATTACAGGCGGGAAATGATTTGAGCAAGTGGTTTGTTTTTCAACGAAAGAAGAAACTTCGGGTGGTCCATCCTGTCAAAAAAGTTCCTACTTACCGTAGCTACAAAGGAGATCTTCCAAACCAGGAAGTTATAGATGAAATTTTGGATAAAATTTCTCAAAATGGATACGAAAGTCTATCTTCACGGGAAAAAGAAATCCTATTTAGGATAAGTAGAGAAGAGCAAGAATAATGTTAATCAAAAAGAAGAATCTCGGTTTTTTTAGCAAGACCATTATGCTGGGCAACCTAGCTGCTATAGTTGCTCTTTTTGTATGTTATTCAGCTTCTATTATCAATCCCAAATCCTTTTGGCCGAGTTCGTTTTTAGGGTTAGGCTATTTACCCATCTTATTGATTAATTTAGGTTTTATCTTTTACTGGATTTTACGGAAACCTAAGTATTCTTTGTTTTCCCTTATTGCTATTTTAATAGGTTGGAATTTAATGACGAAGCATGTCACGTTCAATTCTGTTGAACCACGGACAAAGAACGATTCATCTTTGCGGGTTATGACTTACAATGTGCATATGTTTGAATCTGTTGAGAAAACTGAGACGCCTGCTAAGGATGTTTTCACGGAAATCATCAAAGATGTTGATCCCGATGTGCTCTGCTTGCAGGAGTTCAGCAGTACGATCAAAGGGAACAAAAAATTCAGTGAGAAGATCAAATCTCACAATAATTTTGACAGCTATTATTTTGCTCCTTCGCAACAGAATGAATACAATGCCTATGGGCAGGTTATTTTTTCTAAGTTTCCGATTATCAATTCGGGTTTGATCAAGAAGAATGAATATGGTATCAACCGGATTATTTATGTTGACATTGTTAAGAACGAGGATACGGTAAGGGTATATAACGTTCATTTACGTTCCTTTGGTCTTCAGAGTGAAGACAAGGAATTCATTCAGAATCCGAAAACTGGAGATGGTACGGAAGAGACCAAAACAAAGCGTGTTGGCAGAAAATTAAAATGGGCATTTGAACAGCGCAGCGACCAGGCTGAATCTTTGTTTGATCATATTGAAGAAACGAAATATCCCAAGATTGTTATGGGCGACTTTAATGATACGCCTATGTCCTATTCGGTTAATTTAATAGGAAAAGATCTGAAAAATGCATTTCAGGAAAAGGGAAATGGTTGGGGTGTTACCCATTATGAGTTATTGCCCATTCTTCAGATTGATTACATTTTCTGTGAAAAGAACTTTACAGTTAACAATTATCAGGTGGTGAAGAAGAAGATGTCTGACCACTACCCTATTTATGCAGACATCAGTCTTAATTAATAGGTTTATTAGGAATTATTGTTGACGACTCCAAGCTGGGCCAATGCAGATTCTATGAAGGCGTCATATCTATTTTTCACTTTGAAATAAGCCTCTCTTCCGAAATAATACCTTCCCAAAAGCGCTTCAATATCACTTTGTATGAGGTCGTGCAAATCTCTTTGTTTCCCAGCGGATATATTCCAACCTCGATCGGTCAAGAATTTAATAAAGCTATTGTATTCTGTTCTTGGGAGGTTATATCCCTGGAGAAAGTTCTCGATTGAATAAGCTGGTAATTTTTTGGTGAATCGGCTGTATACAAATTGTTCTATCAGACTGGACTGTACAAGGTCTTTATACAAAAGACTCACCTCATTAGAATCCACTGGTATTATTATATCTGGCACAATACCACCACCGCTATACAATTTTTTTCCGAGTTTGGTTTGGTAAGCCTGTGCATGAGCA
Organism: Sphingobacterium daejeonense; assembly: GCF_901472535.1. Lineage (NCBI taxonomy): Bacteria > Pseudomonadati > Bacteroidota > Sphingobacteriia > Sphingobacteriales > Sphingobacteriaceae > Sphingobacterium > Sphingobacterium daejeonense. The sequence continues at coordinate 4,046,911 of NZ_LR590470.1, forward strand.
TAGGTTGTATCAAGAGACCATAAACCACTGTACATGGATACATAGTCATTCATAATAGACCAATTTGGGCTATACTTACGTTGGATGCTACGTCCTAGAGGGGTGTAATATCTAGCTATACTGAGGTTAATTGTAGAGCCGTCTGAGAAGTCGAACAGTTCTTGCACAGTTGCCTTACCGTAAGTCCTTCTACCTATAATTGTACCTCTATCCCAATCTTGTACAGCGCCGGATACGACTTCACTGGCTGAGGCGGTTCTTTCATTGACTAATACCACCAATCGTCCGTGGTCATAGCTACCTTTTCCTTCGGAAAGATAATCCTGTCTGGCTTCATGAGCTCCTTCGGTATATACCATGAGTCGCTGATCAGGAAAGAATTCGCTGGCCATCTTAATGGCAATGTGAAAATATCCACCACCATTGTCCCTAAGGTCCAATATTAGACTTTTCGCACCTTGTTTTTTAAGGTCAATAATTGCATTTTTAAATTCTTCAGCAGTTTTCAGGGAAAATCTTCTTATTCTTATAAACCCTATGGTTGGTTTAATAAGATAGGCTACGTCAAGAGAGCTGACATTTATCTGATCACGAACAGCTTTTAATGGCGTTGGCATTATTGCAGAATCACGTTCTATTATCATCTGCACTGTTGACCCTCTTTTTCCACGCATTAATTTTTCTACTTCTTCTTTAGACACTGAATGGCCAGCAATGTCTCTTTTTCCGATCTTAAGGATTCTATCTCCTACTTTAAATCCACCTTTATCTGCGGGCCCGTTTGTAATAACGCCTACTACCAATAAGGTATCGTTTAGGTTGAAGTATTCCATTCCAATTCCTTCAAATGTACCTTCCAAGACCTCTGTTTGGGTTTGGGATTCATTTGGGGTCAAGAAGGTTGAATATGGGTCAAGATGGGATATAATATGGTTTATTGCTCCATTCTGAACTGAGTCCATATTAATGCTATCTACATATCGATTTGAAATAAGATCGACTACCTGTTGTATTTTATAGGAGTTATCTGATAATCCAATAGGCACAAGAGATCCTCCGGTATTGAATCCTTGTTGGTCAGAGTAATTCTGTCCGAGGATCAATCCCAATAGAAGAGTAGCAGCATATGTTGCTGCGACAAAGATATTTCGTTTTCTACCTTTTTGCATTTACGGTCTGGTCCGCAAAATTAATGACTTAACAATTTGTTTAAAAGAAAATTATAACAATTATTTTATAACAATTAACAGTCCAAAAAGTAGGTTAACAGGTAATAATTCCGCAATTTTCAATAATTTTACAGATAGATGCATGAATTAGAACCATATTACAACTGGCGCGACTATTATATAGCAGCAGAAGATGAGCGAAGTCCATTTTATGGGACTATTTATAGTGAGTTTGAATACGATAAGAAAATCTACAATTATCTACTTCATCCGCAATGGGATTACTTTGGCTCCCAGACTTTATACCTTAAGATTATCTATGCAGATTATGATAAAGGATATTGCATTATAGAGTTTATTGGGGAATGGAACGATGCCATTTATAATGATATTATGGTACTTAAGCGTGAGCTTATTGACTTATTGATCGATGAAGGAATTACGAAATTCATTCTTATTGGAGAGAATATCTTGAATTTTCATGCTTCTGATGATTCCTATTATGAGGAATGGTTCAATGATATTGAAGATGGATGGATTGCGGGGATCAATTTCCGCGACCATGTGGTGAAGGAGTTTCAAGATAATCACATTGATTATTTTATCAACTTTGGGGAATACCTGAATAATTTTCCATGGCGAACATTAAAGCCCAAACAGGTTTATCACCATATTGAGGAACATATTCAGAAAAGGCTTTCCTGACCTAAAATAAAGAATAATAGCGTCAGTCGCTATTTTTTTTCATTTTGGACAGGAACTACAAGAGTTCCATGTTTTAATTTTCCTTTTCTTTTGGCAAAAATCATTATAAATCTGCTGTATTTTGAATATAGGTTATTAAAAGATTTGCTTATGAAAATCAACAGTCCTAAATTTGCCTATCACAAAATTTGTAATTATGTCATTCAGAATAGAAAAAGATACGATGGGTGAGGTTCAGGTTCCAGCTGACAAGTACTGGGGTGCCCAAACTGAACGTTCAAGAAACAACTTTAAGATTGGTCCATCGGGTTCGATGCCACATGAGATTGTTGAGGGTTTTGCATATTTAAAGAAAGCTGCTGCTTATGCTAACTGCGAGTTAGGAGTTTTATCTGTTGAGAAGCGAGATGCTATCGCTGCTGTGTGCGATGAAATCTTAGCTGGCAAATTAGACGATCAATTTCCATTGGTTATTTGGCAGACAGGATCTGGGACACAATCGAACATGAATGTAAATGAAGTTGTTGCGAACCGTGCTCAAGTATTGGCTGGCGGAAAGATTGGTGAAGGGGAGCCTGTTCTGAAGGCAAATGATGACGTTAATAAATCACAATCTTCGAATGATACCTTCCCAACAGGAATGCACATTGCTGCTTATAAGGCTGTTGTTGAAGTTACGATCCCTGGTGTTGAGAAACTTCGTGATACGTTAAAGAAAAAATCTGACGAGTTCATGAATGTTGTAAAGATTGGCCGTACACACTTGATGGATGCTACTCCACTTACATTGGGTCAAGAACTTTCGGGTTATGTTGCTCAACTGAATTATGGTATCAAGGCTGTCAAAAACACATTAGCTCACCTTTCAGAATTAGCATTAGGGGGTACAGCTGTTGGTACAGGATTGAATACACCAAAAGGGTATGATGTTTTAGTTGCGAAATATATTGCTGAATTTACAGGTTTGCCATTTGTAACTGCGGAGAACAAATTTGAGGCTTTGGCTTCTCATGATGCTATCGTAGAGACGCATGGTGCCTTGAAACAATTAGCAGTTGCATTGAATAAGATTGCGAATGACATTCGTATGTTAGCCTCAGGTCCACGTTCAGGTATTGGGGAAATTTTGATTCCTGAGAATGAGCCAGGTTCTTCCATTATGCCGGGTAAAGTAAACCCAACTCAATGTGAGGCATTGACTATGGTTGCTGCTCAAGTAATGGGTAATGATGTAGCCATCACTATTGGCGGGACTCAAGGTCATTATGAGCTCAATGTTTTCAAACCCGTTATGGCAGCTAACTTTTTACAATCAGCAAGATTGATCGGTGATGCCTGTGTTTCGTTTGAGGAGCATTGTGCGGTTGGTATTGAGCCAAATTACGAACGTATCAAACAGCTTGTTGACAACTCATTGATGTTGGTTACAGCATTGAACACCAAAATTGGTTATTATAAAGCTGCTGAGATTGCTCAAACAGCACATAAGAACAATTCAACATTAAAAGAAACAGCTATCCAATTAGGCTATGTTACAGCCGAGGAGTTTGACGAATGGGTTAAGCCTGAAGAAATGGTAGGTAGCTTAAAATAATATAGTGAACAAAAGAAATACTACATATTCTCAATTAAGAGCATACCTATCTATTTTGGTAGGTATGCTTTTTCTTTTTGCAAGTTGTCAACGACATTCAGATATGCAGGGAGAGGGAGCGGATTACCTTCAAGGTATTTGGGTACAAGACAGTATTCCGGGTCAGGATGAAATGCTGAATTATACATTATATCAGCTGAAGTTCACTTGTGATTCGGTATATGCCGAGATGCGCGTGCATAATAAAGTACAGAGTATCCCTGACAGCTGTTATAATGGTGGTGAGTGGAAGGAATACGCCAAAGGTGTTTATTCCATCCGAGTTGACAGCATGATTGTTGATGGTGTTTATACAAAAGAAAACGGCAAACAAAAGATTTCAGGTTGTCATAAACAAGGGGTCTTTGGCCCAAGGCTTTTGATCAAATCTACTAGTAAGGATAGTTTAGTACTGGAGAACAAGTTTGACAGCAGGCCAATTGTATTGCGGAAGATTGCTGATATTACTTGTGTTCCTAAGAAGAGATGGGAATTGTAGGTGGTCGGTGGAGACACCGACCACGGCAACGATCAATTAAGTGGTCGGTGGGGACACCGACCACGGCTTGGTTGGACACCGACCATACCGTTGAAAAATATAAAAGCCGAGAAAAACCTCGGCTTTTATATTTATGTTGAAGATCAATTAATTGATCAATCTGGTATCATCTGATGATTTCAGGATATGGTTTTTGAGTTCTGTTTCAGCCTGTAATAGTTCACCTTCGGCAACTTTACGTTTTTCACGACCTTCACGTTGAATTCTCAGCACTTCTTCTATGGTTGTAATGATATCGGTATTTGCTTTTTTGATGGTATCCATATCGATTATTCCACGTTCGGTTTCTTTAGCAACATTGATGGTTGCATCTTTTAGCATTTCAGAGTTTCTCTTCAGCAATTCATTGGTTGCATCAGTGATTGCTCTTTGTGCTTCCAATGCGCTTTGAGCGTGAGCGATTCCTAAAGTCAATACCATTTGATTTTTCCATAAAGGGAGGGTATTAACTATACTGGACTGGATTTTTTCCATCAGCGAGCTACTGTTGCTTTGTATCATCCTGATTTGAGGCGCTGTTTGCAGAACCACCATTCTAGTTAGCTTCAAATCATGGACTTTGCGTTCAAAACGCACGACATGCTGTTCCATGTCTTTATACTCTTGTACTTTGTGCTGATCTCCAGTAGCTTCTGCTTCTGCCTTCAATGCTGGCAAAGTAGTATTCAACACTTCTTGCAGTTTTTCCTCTCCTGCTTGAATATGCAGAGATAGGTCTTTGAAATACTGTTGGTTTTGAACAAAAAGTTTATCAAAGATATTGACATCCTTAGCCAAGTTTTTATAATGGCCTTCGAGTTTCAATTCAATCGAGTGAATATTTTTTTCTACGGATGCATATTCAGTTCTCATTCTTCCGATTTTCTTTTTGATATTATCAAAGAAAGGGATTAATGGTTTTTTATTAACCTTATCATCAAATTCACGGATTTCAGATCTGAGGTTTACCAAAATGTCTTCAGCTCCGCCCAGATCTTTAGTTCTGACCTGTTTCAAAATTTCATTGGAGAAATTGCTCACATTACTTTGCGCCCCTACCCCAAACTGTATGATATCCGTTGTGGATGTCAGATTAATTTTGTCTTTATATTGTTTAATAAGTTGTTTTTCCTCGTCAGTAAAATTAACTTTTACCTCTGAGGGCTTATTCTGGTTTTTGATCATCATCTAGATGTGTCAAATCTAAGTTTGCCATATTATTCTTTTAAAAGGTTTTCTACTTTTGAGTGTTTGGATATACACATCTGTTTCGGCAGATACATCCAACATTCCCATTTTAAATTGATTTGTTACTTCCTGTTCCACTGCTACCGCAGCTTGTCTAATGACCTCTTCAAGTTTTCTTTTAGATTCAAAAGTGACTGTATTATTTAATTTTGCATTTTCTAATTCATCATATTGCATCAATACGTTCACAATTGTCGAGTGTCTTACCAAAAATTTCTCAGCTTCTCTTTTGTCTTTTTTCTCGAGCAATTGAAATAGTCGGAGAATATTATCGATATCCTTATGAATTTTTGTGTTGTCAATTTCTTTTCTCCAGTGGAGTAATCTTTCCACAAAAAACTGGGGTGTGTCTATTGTTGGAGCCGACAATTCGATTCTTTTCATTGAATCTGCAGATGCTATCCAATGTAGATCGCGGACTTCCGCGAGTTCCAATCTCTTCAGGTAAGGTTTTGCTTGATTCAACAATAAAGCATTACCTACAATATAAGACAGTACAGATCCACCTAATGTCAACAACATTGCTTGGCTCAATGCCCCAAAGAACATAACAAAAGAAAACAGGAGTCCTAACTCGACTGCCAAAAGCAGCCAAGCCGTTATCATCCAAGTTCTAACTTTCGCTTTCTTTGCCTGCGACATCATCACCAAAGGGTGCACATGTATCGGCAAAGGCAGGAATAGCAGGATGGAAAAAAATGTCCACATCAGTTGCCTTATCTCCCAAGGTCTACTTTTTTTCGTTGCCCAACCCATTCTCTAAATTTAATTATTTTTATAAAAATACACCAATTCTTATTCCAATGTAAACATTCCCTGTCACTATTAGGTGATTGGCACAAAAAGTCCTGTCATTACGTCATTTTTGTCGGTGAAACTTCCACTAAACCTTGGATTAATCTTATTGTTATTTTGTACGGGATTGTTTTTTCCCACCTTGACACTAACCAGGCTATAAAACTGATATTGAAAATATCTCTATTTTCTTCAATCTCTAACATCTTATAAACAGTTGATTGAAAGGTTTGTTGATAGATAATATCAGGCTTTGCTAGAAATTTTTCCACTAACGCGACGAAGTTCAACACCCTTTGTTCATTTACCTGATTTAAATATTTCTTGTATCTTCTTTTAAAGCTCTTTATTCTGGATACTGAGAGTTCCACATTTCCAAATTGGATTTGCATCAATATTTCCATTAAATTCTTTCGGATAGACCATAGCATTCCGAGTTTTTTTTCATACCAAGCATCTATATGGGTTAGCTTAGCCATTATATTCAATGATTCGTCATCATTGAGTTGAGTAAGGAACATTGCTTTTGTAAGCATGAGATCTTCGATATCAGATTGAGAACCATGTTTTGGTAAATCTGCCAGCGCATCTTCGACATATCCTAATCCTTTTTCAGGACTGCCTATATAAAAATAATTGAGTGCAAATAGCAGCTGTTGCCTAGCATAAAGAACTGATTTATATTGTTGTTTATTATCAAATAGAGCTTCCATTTGCCCTAAATAATCTAAGCTTTCAGCAAAGGCTTTATTTCTGAGGGAGAAATTCGCTAAGTAATATAAAACATGGAGTTTGTAAAAAATTTGCGAGTCGGGTTTTTCTTTTTGACTTTCGATGAATTGATGACTTTTGATCAAGAATTTTTGGATCAGGCTGTAATTTTGGTTTATAGCTGCATATTCGTTGGCGATAAATAGAATTTGATATAACGATTTATAATTCATGAAATCAATTCTATTGATTTGGTACTGCTTGATTGTTGTTTCTATTAATTCTGAAAGATTTACCACCTTTCCTTTGAGGTGTATTTCATTCAATTCCTTTCTTAAGTAAGCATAGGCCAACCTTAGTTTTGCTTCTCTCTGCATATGATCTTGATTGATTCGGAACATACTAGTCAGTTTTTCGAGGTCTATGTTGGGGTCCAAATGTGAAAACTGCAGTTTTAACAATAATATTTCATTCACTAGACTGAATTGTTCTTGATTAATAGCCATTCTTTCGGCTTTGTCCAAAGATTTAAAACCAATTTTTGACAGGTTATTTTCTAAAAGGAATCTCGCTACAAACAATATTTCTGAGGATATCATAAATTTCATCATTACTGTTTTCAAATGTTCTTTGTGAAAGAAAAAGTAGCAAGCTATCCTGCAGTCTTTTTCTTAGCGCATGGTATGCATCTTTATTTTTAAAATTTTTATAGATTTTATCTAATGATTTTATATCATCAGTTTCTATCAAATTGAACAATTTGATATTCTTAACATCATTTCTTTTATTTTTTCGATTTAAGTAGGTTTTAAAATCTATTTTATCTTGTTTATCAAGGACATTTACTAATTCTTGCAATGTATCCATAATGAGATATATAAGCATTAAAAATACATAATATTATATTTTATATCGTCAGTTTATTGATAAAATTGAATTTTTATAACGATTAAACTCTATGATATTTGGTTCAGTATTAATCATTAAAACAAAAAAATATGGAACCGCTAAATACAAAAAACGAGGAGATGTTTACTCCACAAAAACAGACCGAAGAACATAATGGGTCATTTAAGCCGACCGCAGCATTTGTTGGTGCTTCATGGGTTGCGCTTCTTACAGGGATTGTTAGCTATTGCATTGGATTATGGAATGCGACAATGGAATTGAATGAAAAAGGCTATTACTTTGTTATCCTACTTTTCGGGCTTTTTGCTGTTATTTCAGTTCAAAAGAGTGTTCGAGATAAAGCTGAGGGTTTACCTGTTACAGAATTATATTATGGCATAAGCTGGTTTGCAACTTTAGCATCGATCATCTTGTTGATAATTGGCCTTTGGAATGCAGATTTATTATTGAGTGAGAAAGGGTTTTACGGTATTTCTTTTATTCTGAGTATTTTTTCTGCGATTGCCGTTCAGAAAAACACTCGTGACGCTAAATTATTTAAGGAAGAAAACATATAACTTAGCGGTTACCCTTCAGTGTCCAAATTGGCCTGCAGGGATTTTTCGACGGCGCTATTTTTCCAATACTCATATTCAACAAACCTTAACATGAGAGATCTTGAACGAAATGACCTTGAGCTTTTATCCCAGCATAGTGATATCAGCAGGTTGAATTACAGAAAACATTGGAGGAGGATATTTATCCTGATCAGGATTCATGGGCCACTTTTATCAGAATCACCTTGATCACTTTAGGAGTTGGTTTTATGGCTGCTGGAATCATATTCTTCTTTGCATACAACTGGGATGATTTGGGCAAATTTGCGAAACTTGGCATAGTCCAAGGATTAGTAGTTTTAGTTACGATCCTAGCATTAGTATTAAAAATAGATACTATTTACAGAAATATTATTCTGACCGGTTCAGCTATTCTTGTCGGAGTTATGTTCGCAGTCTTTGGTCAGATTTACCAAACTGGGGCAAATGCATTTGATTTCTTTTTAGCCTGGACGGTCTTTATTACCATATGGGTTTTAATTTCTAATTTTCCACCCCTTTGGTTATTGTACTTATTCTTGGGCAACCTTACCATTTACTTATACTGGGATCAAGTTGCCAAGCATTGGGATTTTATTTATTTAACTGCGGGTCTTTTTGTACTAAATGCGAGTGTTGTTCTTCTAAGCACTTGGATAAATGATCAGAAAAAAGGAAATATTCCGCTTTACTTCATCAATATTATATCGATTGGAGCAGTGATTTGGGGAACTTACTGCAACTTATATTGGATTCTAGATGGGAAGGCTTCTTTTGCTCCCTTTATCATATTCGCTACAATTTTATTTTATGGTTTAGGGTTATGGCATGGAATAAGAAACAGGAGTATTTTCTATATGGGTTTACTTCCATTCAGTATCGTTATAATTTTATCTGGTGTTATTCTGAAGGTGATGGAATCGAATGATGAGACTGGAATTTTCCTGGTCGGCCTTTTTATAGTATCATCTGTTAGTCTTATTATCTGGAATTTAATAAAAGTACAAAGGAGGGTGAAACATGGAAATTAAGACTGAAATTCAAAATATTTTAAATGTCGTTGAGGCGAAAATAGGTCGAGGTCTGAATGTGGACCATTCAAAAATGGAAATAGGATT